>CP006914.1 GCA_000503835.1 candidate division WWE3 bacterium RAAC2_WWE3_1
ATGAAACTAAAAATCAAACAGGCTACTCTGAGGACGATTTATTCGTACATAGGCATTCTGTCGCTTGTTGTAAACACTTCCAGCCCATTTCTGGTCGCTCTTCAGTACACTGCGTACGCACAAGAGGTAGGTGCGACCGTAGAGGAGAGTGTGGCGAATGAGGAGCCGAGTGAAGAACCGGCACCTGCTGATGAAAGTGCAAGTGAAGAATCGGCACCGAGCGAAAGTTCAACCGCTCTCGAAGAGATAGCGGTGGAGGAAACTCCGGCCGAAGAACCTCCGGTAACAGAAGAAGTGTTAGGAACCTCAACAGAAGACCAAGCTACAACTGAAACTCCGAGTGACTCGCCGAGCCAAGAGACGGTCCCGGCAGAACTTCCCGCCGACGAAACTCAACAAGGAGACATCTTACCTGATGGGGTGAGTGACTACAGACCGGAAGTTGTGGAGGAATCGGTAGTTGTTGACTCTGCACCGGCCGCCGAAATCATTACAGACATAACCGACGTTATAGATCCGGTTATAGAACAGATTGAAGGAACTGTTACAGAAAAAGAATGTTTAGCGGACGGTGTTGAAATAACAGACAGCACTACCGCGGGTTGGACTGTTGATTCTGAAAAAGGCTACGCAGAAACTAAAGAACCGGTGAAGCTGGGGGTTAAATATATTTTCCCCGAGGAAGAAGGAGTATCCGTTACCTTTTCTTGTTTACCTAAAAATGTAGACGACAGATCGGTTTTGAGAATTCAGGAAGTTAGAGTTTCCGATTTGAATTTGCCTGAAGAATTTAAAACTGACGCCGAGTTCGCTTACGATATTACGACCGATATGGTTAATGGGGAGTTTGAATATGATTTGACTTTGCCGAAGCCGGAGGGGGTTGAGGCAGAAATTTTTTATATAGAGAAGAGTGTCGAAGAGGCTGTAGAAGAGGTTGGAAACGATGACGTCAAGAAGATCGAAAAAGATAAATTAGTGCAGGGTGACGACGTTGTTGAGGTTAGCGACATAGACCACTTCACTATCTACTACTTAGCACCCCCGAACGAAAATTGGGCTTGTCAAAATGATGAGCAGGGTGTTAACGATGAACCGGGGCAAAAAGATTTGACAAAAATGTGCCTAGATACGGCCTCCACAAATCCTTTGAATATTTTATGGGATTGGGACGACACTGCGTGGCCGGGTGGTAATACGGGCGATGCTTGTAGTTTATTCGACACAGATGCTGACGGATTAGCAAATTTTGCTCTTTGTGTCACAGTGTATAACAGCCCAGCCGAGTATCAGGCAAAAGCGCTTTATTCCTGTAATGATACAAGATCAGATAGGTGTGCGGGAGCGACTTCAATATCGCCAATTAGCTCGTCTTGTACAGCTAGTGTGGAATCATCAGATCCGTTTGTGGCCGGTGATTCATACCCAAACGATACCGTTGCCCATTGTGGTGTTCAGTTATCTGAAGTTGGTGGCACGTCCTCAAAACTTCTAGACGTGTGCTCATTTCCTTCTCAGGAACCGGGTTCAGATCCTTCAGATTGTATCGTAGCTTCTACTGCAAACCAAACAGGATTGTTAGAGGTGAGGAAAATTTTAGTTCCGTCAACCGATAGCGGACTTTTTAATTTACAGATTGATGGGACAACCTATGCTACTAATGTCGGTAATGCAGGTACTACGGGGGAAAAGATCGTTGATGCAGAGAATCATACTGTTGGAGAAATTGCTGGCTCGGGAACGAACCTCGCTAACTATACTTCGGAGATTGTTTGCAAAAATAACAACGGGGCGGGATCAATTGTTGCCTCATCAACTACCTCCGGTCCCTTAACAGTTAGCGTAGCAAACAATGCTGATGTTGTTTGTACCATTACTAATTCACAGACGGTTGGTAATTTGATTGTTAAGAAGGTGGTTATCAATGACAGTGGAGGAGTAAAGGTTGCCGCGGATTTCAGCTTCTTAGTTAATGGCGGTGCCTCGGCCAGTTTCGAAGCAGATGGTCAAAATGATCTTTCAGTTAGTGCTGGGGCATATACCATCACTGAACCTTCAGTTACTGGCTACACCACAACTTACAATAACTGTGTTGATGTAAACGTTCCCGCCGGTGGTACTGCAACCTGTACCATTACAAACGACGATCAACAAGCCTACATCATCGTTGATAAAACGGTAACAAACAACAACGGTGGTTCAGCAGTAGCTGACGACTTTGATCTTACAGTTGATGGTAATCTCGTATTGGACGGAGTTGCCTATGCAGTTAATCCGGGTGCACACACTGCCGGTGAAACCAATCTTCCTGGATATACACAAGGAACCTGGGGTGGAGACTGCGATGTTAATGCAGGTGTCACCGTAGCTTTAGGTGAAACAAAGACCTGTACCATTACAAACGACGATCAACAAGCCTACATCATCGTTGATAAAACGGTAACAAACAACAACGGTGGTTCAGCAGTAGCTGACGACTTTGATCTTACAGTTGATGGTAATCTCGTATTGGACGGAGTTGCCTATGCAGTTAATCCGGGTGCACACACTGCCGGTGAAACCAATCTTCCTGGATATACACAAGGAACCTGGGGTGGAGACTGCGATGTTAATGCAGGTGTCACCGTAGCTTTAGGTGAAACAAAGACCTGTACCATTACAAACGACGATCAACCCGCTTCCGTACAAGGTGGAAAATACAACGATATCAACGGAAACGGAAATTTCGATGAAAACGAAGTAAATGATGATAACAGACTAGATGGTTGGACCATTAATCTTTATGATGACGAATGGACTTTACTCAAATCAATGGTTACCGGGAATGGTTCAACTCCTGCAGGTCCTGTAGAAAAAGGACAATTCAAATTTATAGGGCTCTCAGTCGGAGAGTATTATGTTTGTGAAGTGCAAAATTCTTTGTGGACACAGACAGAACCAAATGCTGACACAGGGTTTCTTTCTCAGACTTTGCAAAGTTACTGTCATGAAATAGAGCTTTCCCTGGGTCAAAATCTGGAAGGTATTCAATTCGGGAACTTCGATAACAAAACAATTACAGGATACAAATTCTCGGATCTGGATGGGAATGGGAGCCGCGACGAAGGGGACGACCCTATAGAAGGATGGGAAATAACATTATGCAGGTACGACCCTTTAGTTAGCGAAGATGAACTATTGGAAGCTTATATAGACGAATCTTGCTTAATTGTAGAAACAACTAGTACTGACGAAAATGGGAGATACGAGTTTACCGGGCTAGGTCCCGGAACCTACAAAATTTCAGAAGAGCAGAGGAGTTACTTTAACGTGATATCCCCTGCAAGCGGTGAATACGATAACATAGATATAAATTCTCTCCGAGAATCTTACGACTTCTATAATCAACCAGTATTACCGGAACTGACAATATCTAAGACCAACAATAGTAATTCTCCTCAAAGCCCCGGGGATTCTGTCGGGTTCATAATAGTAGTGAACGTGCTGGGTTCCAATGTAGATGATGTGATAGTGACTGATTTGCTCTCGGACGGCTTCAAGTATAGATCGGGCTCTTGGGAAGTTGTTTCAGATTTCGACGGTCCTGTTGCAACGCTCGAACCTACATATGCCTCTCCAGGTAAGTGGTTTTTAGGGGATATGAAGGAAGGCGATACCTACACTCTCACATATATAGCGGATATCCAAAGCGATGTGGACGCAGGTACATATAAAGATCTTGCGTGGGTAAAAGGCACCGACTTTTGGGAAGGTAACGTGTTGGGGCAGGCTGTTGAACCCGGTGTGGTAAATACGGCATTCGTTGGTACAGCCGTGGAGGTTGTGACTCCGAATCCTGACCCGGAAGCCGAAGCTGAGGTAGATGAAGAGGAAATCACTGAAGAGGTACTCGGTACTTCGACAATAAGACTTCCCGCTACCGGTTCTGACACAGTAATATTAATTTCTGCTCTCTTAATTATGATCTTAGGAATATTAATGACAGCCATATCTAGGAAAAAGCGATTTATGCCGATAGTGGTCGCAATGTTCTTCACATTTGTTTTAGGAGCAGGAAAAGTATATGCCGAGACCCCAAATTTAACCGTCCTTATCGAAGATCCCGAAACATCGTTTAACGAGCCTTTCAAGATCACATTCGTGGCCATGGATTTGCTTGGAGACGGAGACCTCACGGCTTATTGTGAAAAAGACGGGCCAAATGATCCAGGTTGGGTTGAGTACGATTCGACGGAACTCTCAATGGGCGGAAATACAGGGGTGTGCGATGTTACAAGCGGCGTTCTTAACGGTACCGGTAGCTATAAATTTAGGGTTAAGGTAATTGCAGAATGGGAAGATTCTGTTGATGAAACTGTATATTCAAACGAAGTTACAACCACCTACGACAACGACGGTCCCGACAAACCAAAATACATAGAAGTCGACAGAAAATCCGACTGCAAATACGAAATAACACTCAAAACAGCAAACGATAGCCAGACCGATTACGTCGAAGTCTACATGTCTGATGAAAAAGAATTCACCGCAGGTCCGGGAAGCAGAATAAGAACCTTCGACATGGGACCGGACGAAAAGAAAACATTTACTGAAGAGGTCGGTGGAGAAAAATGTGCTCACAGACAGTATTTTGCCATACGGGCATTCGACTCCTCAGGCAACGGTTCCGATGTGGAAGCTGAAGAATTGGTAGATGTTAATACCGTAACAATAAACAAAGAAGAGGTGATTTACGAAGCTTCAATAGCCTCAACCGGTGGATCCTCAATCGGACCCGGAGAAGGTAACGAAAACGCCGAAGTAGTACCCACAGAAGAAGAAATCGGCGGAGGTGAAGAAGGAAGCGTCTTAGGAGAACAAGCTCAGGAACAGGGAGGACAGAAAAAAAGCTTCTTCGGAAAACTACTTTCAAGTCCATGGACATGGGTAGTGCTGGTAATACTCCTTGGCGGATTAACGATAAATGGACTTAGAAAAAGGAACGAATAAATTAATTAAGAGGTTAACCCAAGCCCAACCGCGCCCAGTCCTTTACAGGCTGGGCATCGGCTTTGTAGGGCTGTCTCTGCTAGCATTGTTGGCTATCTTCTATCCAAGTATATCCAATGAGTTAAAGTATCGTCTTAGCCCTCCCAAGGCTGATGCCGAGGTAAAATTGACCCCCTCCGACACACAAAATGGTGGTAAAGAATATATAGTGGCGGCCGACCCTTACTTAAGTATTGTCATCCCAAAAATCGGTGCTAATGCCAAAATAATCAAAGATGTGAATCCTTTGGATAGCAGGGAGTATCAGAAAGCTTTAACCGAAGGTGTTGCGCATGCAAGAGGTACAGCGTTGCCGGGACAGATCGGAAATGTATTTTTATTTGCCCACTCTTCTGACAATTTTTTGAACGCGAACAGATATAATGCCGTCTTTTACCTTCTCAATAAAATGGAAAAGGGCGACAAGATCTACCTTATTTTTAACCGCCGCAAGTTCGAATATACCGTAACAGAAACGAAAATTGTGTCCGCAGACGAGATTTCCTATATGGAATCGGAGTCTGAAACCGCTAAAGTTACCTTAATGACGTGCTGGCCGGCAGGGACGACCTTCAAGCGTCTTGTGGTTGTTGCAGAGATGTTACCTAATTAAGCTCCTCATCTCACCCTATAGTGTTTGACTAAATTCAGAAGTTTTGTTATAATACCGCCATTGTAATCCACGACCACCACAAATGATTAGGAGGTTTGATGTGTGCAACAAAGATGTTCATCAACAAATTATTGATGACGCGGTAGACATCGCAGCAAGTGAAGGCCGGGCGCCGGAACAGGGTGATTTTATGACCGCTTCGGTCATTAACCATAAAAGGATGTCCCCCGAAGAACAACGGCTGTTGCAAAGTGACCTTCAGGCAGCCGAACTTGGCGCAAGCAGCGAAGGTCTTGGTTCTTCTTTTCTTTTCGATGAGGAAAGCTATTACGAAGAGGAACCCGACCTTTACGGAGAAACCTGCCCCAATTGCGGATTCGACAAGAATTACTGCAGGTGTCCTGACGAGGAAGATTTGTCGGCCAAGTTTTTCTGTCTTTCCACCGGCTGCCCAAACAACCCAGATTGGTACGAATTTGAATCGGGTGTTTCAGAGTCTGACGTTGAAGAAACAAAAAAACGTTTCATTCAGCTTCACGCGGAACAATGCGGCTGCGGTGCCGAGATTAAAGTGTCGGTAGACGAGAGGTAGCTTTAAAAGGAGTAACAATGCTGCGGAATAAAAATCCAATGCAAAGTTACTCCTTATTTTTTCCAAACTCTAACCCATAACCATCTAGACAAAAAATGTACTCAATATATAATCTAAGCATGCAATTATCTGATTTTGAGACACCCCTATCTCAAAACGGTCAAGGTCCTGTGGAACCCACACCGGTTCAGGGTCGCCCCATAAGAATGCCTAAGGCACCCCAACCAACACAAGATCCCGGTTTGAGCAATAATAATACGCCTCCCTTAGATTTAACTAATTCTATGAAACCCGTAAAAAAGAAAAAAACAGGTTTCTTAATGTCTGTAATCCTCGGCTTTATTGTGACCGCGCTGTTAGGCGGCGGTTACTGGTATATAAAAAGCCAGGAGAGTGCGCAAAATCCCGTAATACCAAATCCAAATTCAAACGAACCTACAACTAAAGTCACGGAAATCATGAATCCCTTAACGGGAAAAATGTTTCCCGAGACCGCAGCTAATTGGTTTGAGGACAGACCGTTCGGTGTGATGATGAACAACCACGTAGATGCCCGTCCCCAGTCAGGTTTAATTTACGCTGATATTGTTTATGAAGTAGTAGCAGAGGGCGGTATCACAAGATTTTTAACTTTCTTCTACTCCAATACTCCTGAAAAGATCGGTCCGGTGAGAAGCACCCGCGAGTATTACCTTGTGTTAGTCAAAGAACTGGGCGATGCCATGATTATGCATGACGGTTACTCTCCCCAGGCACTTTTTGCTATAGAAAACTGGCCGGTAAGAAGTCTTTTTAGAGGAGGTGCAACCTTGCCCTCCATTTGTGACGGTTGCGTTTGGAGAGACAACCCGAGGGATGTGGCCTACGAACACACCGAGTACACAAACGGAGTGAAACTCAGGGAACTGGGCGACTCATTGGGATGGGAAGGCCAGACTACTGTAAGACCCTGGCTTTTCAAAGATAGCTCGGACAAATACGCCGCCTCCTCTTCAGCTACCGATATAACAATAGATTATTGGTATCACGGAGATTACACAGGAGCTTTCAAGTTTGATCCTACGACCAACACGTATTTAAGGTACACAGGTATAGACGCCAACGATCAGCCTATCCCTCAACTGGATCAGGAAACGAAAGAGCAGGTAGCCGTTAAAAATCTGATAATCCAGTTTGCAGTTGAATCTTCAATTGCCGGAGATGACAAGAGCAGGCTTGAATACGAACTTCTCGGAAGCGGAAAAGCTTTAGTATTTATCGACGGAAAAGTTGTTGATGCAACCTGGTCTAAAGCCGGACGCGATGAGAGAACAATATTTTACGATACTGCCGGTAACGAAGTGGAATTCAACCGTGGAAATTTCTGGATCGGCATTGTTCCTGACCGCAATGTTGACCAGGTTGTCTATAAGTAGGCCGTAAGGCCCATGATGTCCGCGGATGAAGGGTAATTTATTTTCGGGGGTGAAAGCCCGGAGAAGTGCTGCCCGGAAAAAGGTCAAAATATGTTAAAAAATTTATTTGTGTCCGAAGTCAGGGTCAAAATCCTGAAACTGTTGTTGCTTAATCCCACTAAGTCGTTTCACGTGCGTGCCATAGTCCGTGCAGTTAAGGCGGAAATCAACGCGGTACGAAGGGAGCTGGATAATTTAATTTCCATAGGTCTTTTTTCAAAGAGACAGAGCTCCAACAAAATATTTTATACGGTTGATGTTATGCACCCGCTTTTTCCCGATCTTGTGTCGATATTGGCCAAGGACGATGGTGTAGGTGCAGAAATTATTAAGAGACAGAAAAAGCTCGGAAACATCACTTATGCTATTCTTTCCCGCTCATATCTACGCGGCCGCCAGTCCACGGCTTTAGATGTAGATCTTTTTATTGTAGGGACGGTTGATCAACCGGAACTTGACAAGGTTATTAAAGAAAATGAAACTCTCACAGGAAGGGAAATAAACTATTCCGTGATGGATGAAGAAGAGTTCAATTACAGAAAAAGAACCTACGACCAATTCATCATGAAGATATTATCTCAAAGCAGAGCAATGCTCATCGGAGACGAAGAAGAATTTGTTTCAGTGATTGCCACCCACCAGTCATAAAATATATAATCTCTGAGTATGTTTAAAAATATATACGTACGGTTAGGTTTAATATCTGCCCTCACTACCCTTGCATTGCTTATTGTCCTTCCCAGAACCCCGATAAAAATGAATAATAGTTTTATCGGTTTGGACGCGACCATCGGCGGATACAACCTCGAGCTTTTCGGCGGAAAATTTAAAAAAGACCTCAGAGATTTCAAGAAAGGCTTGGATTTAAAAGGCGGAATCAGAATTGTTCTGGAAGCCGACGTTTCAAAAATTGACGCCGCAGAAAGAGACAACGCTTTGGAGTCGGCGAAAGATGTAATTTCAAAAAGAGTAGACCTGTTGGGTGTTACCGAGCCTTATGTTGCAACAACAAAAAGCGGCGATCAGCACAGAATTCTTGTAGAAATCCCCGGGTTGGACAACGTTACTGAAGCCGTAAACCTTATCGGACAGACAGCTCAGCTCACTTTTAAACAATTAAAACCCGAGAACGAATGGAGCGAGGACAAGATGTTTGAGTATTACACTACTCCGGATTCCTGGGAAAATACGGGCATTACAGGAGCGGATCTAAAAGGTGCGGACGTAGTCGTTGCAGATCAGGCAGACATTCAAAATCAGGGCAAACCACAGATTAAACTAAGATTTTCAAACGAAGGGCGCGAAAAATTTTCGGAACTCGCAAAGAAAAATGTAAATAAACCTATCGCGTTATATTTGGATGAAACCGGCGTGCCTCTCTCTATGCCGGTTGTAAGTGCAGATCTTGCTCAGGGTTTAACTGATGACCCGGTAATAAGCGGAGACTTTACTTTCGAAACAGCTAAAAGTCTGAGCATCCAGATTAGAGCAGGAGCTCTACCGGTTCCCGTAAAAGTTTTGGAGCAGGAAACTATCGGTGCAACTTTGGGTGCCGAGTCAGTTCAGAAAAGCTTTTTTGCCGCCGGTGTAGGTTTATTGCTCGTCGTCCTTTTCCTTATATTCAGATACGGAAGATTAGGAATACTCGCGGGAATCGCCCTTTTTATATATTCAGTACTTACCCTCGCAATATTTAAACTGTTCCCCGTCGTTCTAACTCTCCCCGGCATTGCGGGATTTATCCTCTCAATAGGAATGGCAACCGACGCGAACGTACTTGTCTTTGAAAGAGTAAAGGAAGAAATATTCTGGGGAAAACCGAAAAACCTTGCGATACACTTAGGATTTGACCGTGCATGGAATTCTATTAAGGACTCCAACGTCTCATCCCTCATCACTTCCTTTATATTGTTCCAGTTTGGGTCCGGCCCGGTTAAGGGTTTTGCACTTACCTTGGCTATAGGAATTGTAGTCTCGTTGTTTAGCTCAATTTTTGTCGTGAGAACTTTCATAGAGTTTGCCAATGTTCGCGGAGGAAAGAAAAATGCGTAATTTAATGAAATATAAAATCTGGTATCTGGTTTTTTCTGCGGTCGTAATTCTTCCCGGCATCGTTGCCCTGTTAGTTTGGGGATTGAATATGTCGGTAGATTTTACAGGAGGGTCGGTTTTCAGATACGAATTTGAATCGGGCATTAATCCCGAAGATCTTAGAAAAGTTTATTTAGAAAAAAGTATAGAAGTAGAAGCCGTCGTTCCTGAAAGCGGAAATAAATACAGTGTGCGCACAAAACCGGTAGAACCTCAGAGAAATAATGAAATCAAAGAGGGGGTTTCTGCGGTTTTTCCTAATTCTAAACAACTTTCGTTCGAAACTGTGGGTCCTTCAATAGGCGCAGAAACTACAAGAAGCGCATTTGTTGCATTAAGTTGGGCGGTTGTAGGTATCATGGTTTACATAGCTTTTGCTTTTAGAAACGTTCCGAAACCTTACTCAAGCTTCCGCTTCGGAGTAAGTGCTGTTGTCGCCATGCTCCACGACGCACTTGTATTGGTCGGACTTTTCGCAATACTTGGACATTTCAAAAATGTTGAGGTCGACGGTCTTTTTATTACGGCCGTTCTAACGGTATTAGGATTTTCAGTTCACGACACTATCGTTGTTTTCGACAGGATAAGAGAGAATCTGGGCAAACTTCCTAAGGTTATGGATATTGAGGATGTTACAAATTACTCTGTTGCCGAGACTTTGAGCAGGTCCGTGGCGACATCTCTCACCGTTATTTTTACTCTTTCGGCACTTTATGTTTTAGGCGGGGACACCATAAAAATGTTTGTGCTGGCAATGCTGGTGGGTATTATTTCGGGAACATATTCTTCAATATTTAATGCCGCGCCGGTACTCGTTCTCTGGGAAAAATACGCCGCCAAGAAAAATAAATGAACTGGAACATACGTTCTGAATACACCGAAGGTGACGATGTAATCGCATCCATATTAAAAATCCGCGGAATACCGACGGACGGTACCTTTTTGAATCCTCCTCCTTTATCCGAAGCTTTTAAAGCGCTGCCCCGGGAATTGAAAGATAGTTTGCATAAGGCAGTGGACCTCGTGGAGCAGTTCATAAAAGACAAAAGAAAAATTCTTATTCACGGGGATTACGATTCCGATGGAATTTGTGCGACCTCAATTTTATTTAACGCACTCTCAAAAGAGAAAGGTTATGAAAACACATTTCATTTCATTCCCAACAGGTTTGATCACGGTTACGGACTTTCCGAAAGATCCATCCTGGCATTTTTTGAAAAAGTCGGGTTGTCCTTAAACAGTGACGAAAAGATTTTGGTTATAACCGTAGACTGCGGAATTACTGCGGTCGGTGAAATAAAACTTTTAAAAGAGCACGGGCATTCGGTAATAATTACGGACCATCATCAAAAAGGCGAAGTATTGCCCCCTGCCGACGTTTTTGTCTGGTACGACAAAATTGTGGGGGCCTCGCTGTCGTTGTTGTTGGCAAAGGCGCTGGGGTCAAAGGATCCGCACATGGTTGCTTTGGCATCTTTAGCCACCGTTACTGACTTGCAACCTTTGCTCGGGTTCAACAGGTCCTTGGTAAAACGCGGGTTGGAAATACTAAACACCGATCCTCCGGTTGGAATTAAAAAACTTTTGCAGGTAGCGGGCAAAAATGTAACTGAAATCACGACCTATGAACTCGGATGGATTATTGGCCCGCGTTTAAACTCGTCAGGAAGAATATTAGACGCCTCCAGCTCGTTAAATTTACTCCTGGAAGAAGATGAAAAAAAAGCTGAAGCACTTGCCGTCGAACTAAACAGCATAAATGTTCAAAGGCAGGACAAGACTGTTGAGATGTATGATCTTGCCGCGGGAATTGATGAAAAAAATCTCCCGAAAATAATTCTGTCTTCTCATGCGGATTACCACGAAGGAATTATCGGATTGGTCGCCGCACGCCTTTCACAAAAATATTTCCGTCCGGCGGTAGTGATAAGTTTATCCGACGGTTATGGAAAAGGTTCTGTGAGATCGGTCCCCGGGGTAGACATAATTTCATTCTTAAGAAACTTTGACGATATGTTCGAAAGTCTGGGGGGTCATCCGATGGCGGCAGGCTTCACAATAAAAAAAGAACTTATTCCCGAGCTTAAAGAAAAGGCCGAAAAATTGGCAGTTGCTTCCATTCCCGACGAGCTTTTGGTACCCTCAATGAACGTTGATATAAAAATACCAATCGATGTGGTAGATCTTGAGCTCTTAAACCGTCTTGATACATTAAAACCGTTCGGGTTGGGTAACGAAGAGCCTGTATTTATGTCGGAAAAGGTTGGGATTACCGATGTGAGCAGAGTCGGCCGCGACGCCCAGCACCTTCTCTTCAAATTTTATGAATCAGGAAAATATCACAAGGGAATTTTCTTTAATGCTTCGGATAAAGAGGCTGCAAATCTCAAATTTGGAGATAAAGCCGACATTGTTTATACTCTGAAGAAGAATGAGTACAATGGAAATACTTTCGTGGATTTATTTATTAAGGATATAAGAAAAAATTAATATGGACAGAACACTTATAAAAGATTTAAAAAATAGTATAGGCAGTCAGGTTAAAATTTGCGGTTTTATTCACGCCATCAGAGACCAGGGCGGAATAAAATTTTTACAGTTAAGGGACGGTTCAGGAATTGTGCAGATTGTTATCTTAAAGTCTGAAAAAGAAGTGTTTGATGCCGTTAAAGACCTGTCTTTGGAATCTGTTTTGGAAATTCACGGTTTGGCAAAAGAAGAAAAACAAGCACCCGGAGGATTTGAAGTTCAGGCAATGGAGATGATAGTTTTATCGGCCGCCGAGCCTGAGCTACCCATTCCGGTTGTTGAAGAGAAGGGTGGGGAAGAAACAGAAATGACTAAACGTCTTGACTGGAGATGGCTCGATCTTAGAAAACCGTCCAAATCGAATATTTTTCCTGTGTGGACAGCACTTGAAGATGGTTTCCGCGAATATTTTTTGAAAAACGGTTTTACCCAGATTTATTCTCCATCTTTGATGAACACGGCGAGTGAAACAGGCTCAGACGTATTCGAAGTAAAATACTTCGAAAGAAAAGCTTATCTTGCGCAGTCGCCTCAGTTCTATAAACAAATGGCGATGTCAGCGGGAATAGAAAGAGTGTTTATGGTGGGTCCTGTATTCAGAGCCGAGCCTTCGTTTACAACCCGCCACCTTACAGAATTTACAGGATGGGACTTTGAAGCCTCGTATATAAATGACCACTTCGATGTTATGTCTATGGAAGAAGATATGCTTATTTCCGGTTTCAAGAGTGTTAAAGAAAAGATTGGACTTGATATAGAAGTGCCGTCCAAACCCTTTCCAAAAATTACTTTGAAAGAAGCCAAAAAGTTGTTAGCAGAAAAAGGCGTGAGGAGTGAAAAAGTACACGATCTGTCCCCTGAAGAAGAAAGAACCCTGTCTGAAATAATAAAGGAAAAGGAAAATTCGGATTTTGTCTTTGTTACCGACTACCCGATTGAGGCCAGGCCTTTTTATCACATGAGACATGAAAATGAACCCGGATTAACCAAAAGCTTCGATCTTATATATAAAGGTGTAGAAGTTACTACGGGTGCCCAAAGAGAACACAGATTAGGTGTGCTTGAAAAACAGGCCGTTGAAAAAGGAATGGATGTTGCAACTCTCAAGGACTACATGAACTTTTTCAGATATGGGTGCCCTCCTCACGGCGGAGCCGGTATCGGTCCCGCGAGAATAATCATGAGGATGCTCGAGCTTCCTACAGTAAAAGAAGCCACATTCCTTCCCAGGGATGTAAAAAGATTGACTCCTTAAGACAAGATGACCACTTCGATTACGCGCAGATTTTTAGCCCACGTTATCAGATCTTTGACCTATATTTTGTGGGTGGCTGATTTAGGTACCGGTTTAAGGCCGGTTTTCTATTTTTTAATCGTTATTTATTCAGTTTTATTTATCGGTATACGAAACGCCGATCTCGGGGGTGTAATAAACGGCATTATTTTATCGTCCGGATACACACCGCCTGGAGAAATTTCGCTTGAAAGAAGCTATCCTTTGAAATCCGGGGTTCAACTGCCGCCCGCCGTATCTGCTATCTCTGCAGGAGTGTTCGATCGCGGATCGGGGAAGATGCTTTTCAGTCGCCTGCCCGAAGAAAAATTGGCTCCCGCATCTACAACGAAATTGATGACGGCTTTGGTGGCGTTGGAACTTTATTCGCCGGAAGAAAGAGTGGTAGTTCCTTATTTTTGTACAAACATAGAATCAACTAAGGCATGGCTTCCGGCCGAGGAAGAATTTACCGCCCGGGATTTGATTTATACCATGCTGGTGGGTTCCGCGGGAGATGCTGCCTGTGCGCTGGCTACATCCAAGGTATCCTACTCGGAATTTGTCGATAAGATGAACCAAAAGGCGTCTGTGCTTGGTATGAAAAATACAAATTTCGTAAATCCCATAGGACTGGACGGGTTTAAAGGTGTTCATTACTCTACGGTTTCGGATCTTTACCTGTTGGCTCTGGCATCCTTATCAAATGAAACAGTTCAGGACGCGGTAAAGACAAAAGAGTTTAAAGTAAGGTCCCTCACGTCCGACTTTACCTATCAAGTTACAAATACCAATAGGTTTTTATGGGAGATAGCGGGTACTACCGGAATTAAAACCGGTACAACCGTAGGGGCCGGAGAGGTTCTGATCTACAGCTGGCAGGACAGGGACAGGGAATTAGTGCTCGTAGTTATGGGCAGCCGTGACAGGTTTACCGACACAAGAAACTTATTGAACTGGTCGCTTGATAATTACGCGTGGAAGAACGAGTAGGATTATTGTGCGGCTGGCGGAGCGGATGCCGAGGCCGGAATTGGTTTAACATACTCTCCGCTCACGGCCGGTAAGTAAACCACCATCTCTCCCCCCTGAGACCCCAGGCTTTTGTATTTTGCTTCAAACACATAAATAGGCTGGAGGTAGGTTTGGTCTTTGGTATTTTCGTAATATGCGAGATAGATGTTATCTACCAATATTTCACTGACAATGGGTGTGGTCTGTTTGTCGAAGATTGAAGTACCTGTAGGCGTAACGCTTGTTATGACTCCCTTTCCGTTTTTCACTGCATCCCAGGCGGTTGATATATCAATTATGGGATACGATGCCTGGGTTTTTTCCTCGATCTCTTTATAATATGCGCCGGCTTTTGGATAATTTATAACAAAATCTTTCTCATCTTTGGGCACGGCCACGAAGACGTTCAAGAGTCCCACCTTCGGGTCCGTTCCGAAGATTATAAAATCACCCTTCTTTCTGTAAAGGTCCACACGTGCAAATACCGTGTCCCTCGCCGCGGTGGTTTCAAAGAGTCTTGTGCCCCCGATGTAGCCATACGTAACTTTTTGAACACCTTCCTCGTACAAATTATCTATTCGATCCAGTTTAGTAAAAAAGGTAAGAGCACTACCTTTGGCATACTCTTCGTTTAATCTGCCTTTTTGCATTCTTGCGGAATTTTTGACCATATCGGAGTCCGCGTAAAACCGTTTGCTATTTATATCAATCTCAAGAAAACTGTTTGTATCGGTTTTTCTCCAGCGGTAGACGGTACCCTTTAGGTCTGTAATGAGGTCTTCTTCGCCGTATCCCATGGTTCGGGCGTCCTTTATAGCGGTGTCACCTGCCAGATAAGAAAAAGCCCTGGGTTTGAACTTATACACGTCCATTTTATAAGGGATTTTGCCGGGAAGTCTTCCGTTAGCTGTGTTCAGTTTGTAAATCTGGTCGCCGGTTACCTCTTTGTTGGTGAATTCAAGAGGATCGAGGTTGCCGTAAATAGGATTAGCGGGTTCTTTGGTGACGTAGAAAAGTTTGATTAGGGATCTTACGCCCGGGCCTCCGAAAAACATCCAGCCATAATATAAACCCAAAACCAAAAAAGCGATTTTGGTCCAACGCTTAAACATGACGGCAGTTTTTGTTAAGTTCATCTCTAATATATTATAACAATATTTTGTGTGATAAAATCCCAATCATGGAAGTAAGAACCAGAATGGCCCCAAGTCCTACCGGGGAATATCATGTCGGACACATCAGAACTTTAATGTATAACTATGCTTTTGCCCGTCAGAACAAGGGAAAATTCATTTTAAGAATAGAGGACACCGACCGTGAGAGGTATGTTCCGGGTGCCGTCGAAAGAATTCAGGATGTAATCAAAATGATGGGGTTTGAGTGGGATGAAGGTCCGGGCGCCGGAGGTCCTTATTCTCCCTACACTCAGTCCGAGAGACTCGACCTGTATAAAAAGCATGCTCTCGAACTGGTAGAAAAAGGTCACGCATACTACTGTTTTTGCACCGAAGAGCGTTTAGAAAAACTGCGTGAAGAGCAGAAAGCTTCGGGTACCGCGTTTTCAAAATACGACAGACTTTGTTTAAAACTCACAAGGGAAGAAATTGAAGAAAAACTCAAAGCAGGTGTCCCGCATGTAATAAGAATGAAAGTGCCCGACAACGAAGATATTTCATTTGACGATCTAATTCTCGGAAAAATTACAATAAATACTCAGTCGATAGACGACCAGGTTTTAATAAAGACCGACGGATTCCCCACTTATCATATGGCGGTTGTTGTCGACGACCATCTAATGAAAATCTCCCATATTATGAGGGGAACAGATTGGGTTCCTTCCACGCCTAAGCACGTTTTGCTCTACAGGTTTTTCGGCTGGGAACTTCCTAAATTTGTGCACCTGCCCAACCTAAAAGAAGTGGAAGGAACAAGAAAGCTGTCGAAAAGATACGGCTCGGTGTCCGTCATAGAGTTTTTAACTGAAGGATATTTACCCAGAGCCCTGAATAACTTTTTAATGTTTTTAGGATGGAATCCCGGTACCGAAAAAGAAGTTTATTCGATGGAAGAATTTATAAAAGATTTTTCA
Organism: candidate division WWE3 bacterium RAAC2_WWE3_1; assembly: GCA_000503835.1. Lineage (GTDB taxonomy): Bacteria > Patescibacteriota > WWE3 > UBA101185 > UBA10185 > UBA8498. The sequence continues at coordinate 16,684 of CP006914.1, forward strand.
ATCGAACACATTCAAAAAACCGATCTTGTTGCGTTCGACAGGCAAAAATTATTATGGCTCAACGGTTTATATATCAGAAATTTACCGTCTGCCGAATTATGGGATGAACTTAAATCATGGGCAAAAAGATTCGATGTATTTTTATATGGAAAGGACACCGAGGAAAAAATTGTTTTTGCGGCTTTAGACCTTGTTAAAGATCGTATGAAGTTATTGAGTGAGTACAACAGTTTAGTTCATTACTTCTTCGAAACTCCTGAAATTGAAAAGGAAGAATTATTTTCATTTGTTTCGGATGAAACAAGAGGAAAAGAAATTCTCGAAGGTTTTAAAAATATATTTTCTGAGGCCGGCGATTGGGAAGTTCAGAAACTTGATACTGTGGCTCACGAATTTATTGCGGTCAAAGAATACAAACCTAAAGAAGCATTCATGACCTTAAGAATTGCGTTAACAGGTGAAACGGCTACTCCTCAGATATTGGATATTCTGGGCATTCTCGGCAAGGAAGCCGTATTGAAAAGGCTTGATTCTGCCCTAAAAATCTAATTAACATAGAAAGTTTATCTTGAATTAGTAGAGTTCGTTGTTAGAATGAACGCAGAGAGCAGCGAGTACCCCGTATACATTTTTTGGAGGTTAATTGTGGTAAAAGAAATTAAAGACAGCAAGCAAGTAGAAACAGCGAAGAAAAATGCGGCGACGAGTCAAAAAAATATTGCCCTTCAAACTGCCATAGATCAAATTGAAAAAAATTACGGAAAGGGGTCAATAATGAGGCTCGGTGGAAATAATAGCGAACGCACTATCGCAGTAATTCCTACAGGTTCAATTGCTCTTGATATTGCGTTAGGAGTCGGGGGTGTCCCGCGCGGAAGAGTGGTCGAGATATATGGACCCGAATCATCGGGTAAAACTACATTAGTCCAACATATAATTGCCGAAGCACAGAGAGCGGGAGGAACCGCAGCTCTGATAGACGCGGAGCATGCGTTTGATCCTACCTACGCTGAAAAAACAGGAGTTGACGTGGAGAATCTCCTCGTCTCTCAGCCCGACACAGGAGAGCAGGCTTTGGAAATTGCCGAAACTTTGATCAGATCTAACGCGGTCGATGTTGTGGCAATAGACTCAGTTGCGGCTTTAGTTCCCAGAGCGGAAATCGAAGGCGATATCGGCGACAGTTTTGTCGCTACTCAGGCGCGTCTTATGAGCCAGGCTTTAAGGAGACTTACGGGAGCAATAAGCAGGTCAAACTGCACCATAATTTTTACCAACCAGTTACGAATGAAAATAGGTGTTATGTTCGGAAATCCTGAAATAACGCCCGGAGGAAAAGCACTGAAATATTACGCATCGGTCAGAATAGAGATAAGGAAAATAGAATCTCTAAAAGTCGGACAGGACGTGAACGGTATCCGTGTTGTCGCGAAAGTCGTTAAAAATAAAGTAGCGCCTCCTTTCAGAAAAGCGGAGTTCGACATAATGTTTGCCGAAGGTATAAGTAAAGAGGCGAATATACTCGATGTCGGTGTCGACCTTAACGTTATCAAAAAATCCGGAGCCTGGTACGAGTACAACGGAGAAAAACTCGGACAGGGCAAGGAAGCATCTAGGATTTTTCTTAAAGCCAACACGAAACTCCGGGATGAACTTTCGGATAAAATAAAAGAAACGGTAAAGCAAAGCAAGGAGATTCCTTTAGAATTAGGCGTCGTTACGGACGAAGCTTTGCCCGAAGAAGCTGAATAAAAGAAATGACTGAGATCAGAGAGTCGGTAGACAAGTTATATTCGAAAATATCGGATTTTGTTTCTTACACTTTCCGCACGGAGAAAGAAGTGAGAGGCAAGGCCTATCATTATCTTCGGAAAATTACTTTTCCTTCCGGCGTGGATGTTTCCAGGGTAGTGGACGAAATAATAAACAGGCTCAAGGTTTCCAGGGGTATCGATGATGATGACTACGCCCGCAGATATATTGAGGGCCTTTTACTTTCACCAAAAACGAAAAGTTCCAGGGAAGCGTCAATGTTCCTGTACAAAAAAGGGATTCCTGAGAGCATTTATGGTAAGTATCTCGATCGGCTGGGCGGGGAACTGGAGGAGAAGTCTTTGAGCGTTCTCGTAGAAAAGAAGGCAAGATCAATAAAAAGCCTGAGGGATCCGGCGGTGCGGAGCAAACTAATCAGATACCTTATAGCTAAAGGATTTAATCCGGACCGCGTCAGGACGGAGGTTGACAAAATCGCGTCATTAAAATAAAATCAAGCCATGGAATTTGCCGTCATATTACTTAAAAACACGCTGAAAAGTCACTCTTTTCCCCGATCTTAAGTTGTACAGACGTTCCTAATAAAGGCAATTCCATCGAATCTAAAACATATGGTTGAACAATTTATGGAGGTAATTAAATATGGATCCAGTAACGGTTTTATTAATATTGGTGGCCGGGGTAGCCGGTGTGGTAGCTTCGCGCGTTTTAACTAATTCAGGCAAACCAAAGAAGGAAGCCCAGGAAGAAAAAACTCCTCTATCCGTGCAGGGCAGGGATCTGGAAAATGAGGCAGTTGTTGTAGAGGCGAGATCACAAGCCAAGGAGATAGTGATAGAAGCCAAAGATGAGGCGTTAAAAATAAGATCACAGGCTGAGGATGACGCCAGAAAGACCAAAGAAAATTCTCTCGACGAAGCAAGAAGAATAAGAGAAGGCTCAATAGAAATAGAAAAATCTCTGGCAATAAAGAAGGCCGAAGTTGAGACCAAAGAAAAAGATATCGAACAGAAGGTTAGGACTCTAAAAGAAGTAAAAGAGAAAATAGAGAAAAAGCAGGAAGAGATTGAAGAACTCCACAAAAAAGCTCAGGAAGAATTACAGCGCGTTTCTTCTATGAGCAAGGACGAGGCCAAGAACCTTCTCCTCCAATCACTGGACAAAGAACTTGCTCAGGAGAAAGGAAAAAGGATTAGAGAAACCGAAGAGGAAATTAAACACAATTCCGATAAAATTTCACAGGAGATGTTGGTTAGTGCGATGCGTTTCGGTGCGACCGACACTGTTGTCGAACACACTACCTCAAAAGTTAAACTGCCGGACGAAGACGTAAAGGGACGAATAATCGGTAAAGAGGGAAGAAACATCAGAACATTCGAGGAACTGACGGGCGTGGATCTTGATCTGGACTCGTCTCCGGGAGAGATACTAATTTCCTGCTTCGATCCGGTAAGACGCGAGATAGCAAAAATTGCACTGGAAAAACTTTTGGCCGACGGTAGAATACAGCCGGCAAAAATAGAAGAGATAGTTCAGAAAACACAACAGGATACAGAACATCTTATGTACAAAGCCGGAGACGATCTCTGTCATAAGATCGGGGCTTACAATATTCCCAAAGAACTAATTCAGATTCTCGGAAGGTTTAAATATAGATTTTCTTACGGACAAAATATGATTGAGCACACCATGGAAGAAAGCAAGATTGGTATTGCTTTAGCACACGAGCTCGGAATCAAAGTGGACGTAGTCCGTCTCGGATGCTTGTTTCACGATATAGGAAAAGTTGTTACTGAAGACGAGGGAACCCACATTCAGCTCGGCGTCGATCTTCTAAGAAAATATAAGATACCGGAAGAAGTAATAAACTGTGTCGCCGAACACCACGAAGACAAACCTTTCAGCTCCATTGAATCCGCAGTTGTTAATCTCGCAGACCACGTTAGCGGCGCAAGACCGGGAGCACGAAGTGAAGACTATCAATCTTATGCAACGAGACTAAAAGAACTTGAGAATGCTTCGATGTCTTTTGACGGAGTTGAAAAAGCTTACGCAATTTCAGCAGGACGCGAGGTAAGAGTATTTGTGTCTCCGGAAAAAGTTGACGATTACTCTACAGCTTTTCTTGCAAGAGAGATCGCAAAGAAAATAGAACTCGAGCAATCTTATCCCGGAGTAGTAAAAGTAACCGTGATAAGAGAGACAAGAGTTTCGGAAACTGCAAAATAAATTTATATTTTTGCGGCCTTTTTGGTTAATTTGATGCGAGCTTTACCTTTTATTGACAAATGTACTATGTAGTTCTGACATTACTAATATTGGTCGTTTTTGTTGTAGCTGCAAGGATTTTGAGCTCTGTTGTCAAGGGGTGTTTCTTAGCCGTAGGCCTATTTCTTATTGTCATTACAATATTTTTGTTGTATAAATCAACGGTAGAGCCTATTGAGGTGTTTGGTATTTACAGAATTGATAACTTTCGTATTACCAAACTCGAAAAAAACTTTTTATGAAAATTCTTTGTGTAGGCGAAATAGTTGCCGGCCCGGGTCGAAAAGCGGTGCAAGCCGCGTTACCCGAAATTATCAAAAAACACCATGTAGATTTTGTATTCTCTAATTGCGAAAATCTTGTTTCAGGAAGAGGTTTTACCGAGGAAAAAATTCAGGATATGCAAAAAGCCGGTGTAGATTTCTTTACCGGCGGTGACCACATCTTCTGGCAAAAAGAATCGGAAGACGTTATCGACACATTGCCTATTATAAGACCAGCAAATTATCCTGCAGGGACACCGGGCGTCGGCCATAAACTTATAGACCTCGGCGGCAAGGGCGAAATACTTATTATAAATCTCATGGGAAGAACATCCTTTTCAACATTGCACGCTTATTTAGAAGATCCTTTTGAGACCGCCGACAAAATCCTGGAATTATATAAGGACAAAGAATTGGCGGCAATTATCGTAGATTTCCACGCCGAAGCTACAAGTGAAAAATATGCATTAGCACATTACCTCGACGGAAGAGTAGATGTTTTCGTAGGTTCACACACCCACGTTCCGACCTGTGACAACATGGTACTCCCGAAAGGTTCTCTGTATGTAACCGACGTCGGCATGTCAGGATCGGTCGACTCGGTGCTGGGTGTTAAAACCGAGATAATTATAAACATGTTTAAGACAGCAAGAAATCAAAGGTTCGATTGGGAAGAACATGGCAGGAAAGCTTTCAGGAGTGTGCTGTTCGATACAGATAAAAAAGAAACAATAAGGTTAGATAAGTTAATTTAGTTCGCCGAAAAGGCAGACAACCTGAAAGGGGGTGTCTTATTAAATGACAAAACAGGAATTACAAGCTAAAGTTGCCGACAGAGCAGGTATGACCAAAGTTGACGCCGCTAAGGCAGTTGACGCAGTCGCCGAATCTGTAACAGCAGCATTGAAGAAAGGTGAAAAGGTAACCTGGACAGGCTTCGGAACCTTTGAAGTCAGACCCAGAAAACCCAGAATGGGAAGAAATCCCCAGACTGGAGCTCCTCTTCACATCCCGGCAAGCAAAACTCCCGCTTTCAAAGCCGGTAAAGGTTTGAAAGACGCGGTAAAGTAACTCTTTTGAGTAAACTTTAGTTACGCTTCGAGACAGCCTCCGTAATAGGGGGCTGTTTCTTTTTGTTCCGTCTCATTTGACACTATAGGGTATTAACTGTACAATGTACGCAATTCAAAATTCGAATAAGACCCAATCGTTTACGTGGAAAAGGAGAAAATGAAATGGATCTTGCGCTTATGTTTTTCTGGGGAACCGTTGGAGGAATCACCGTATTGGCCGTAGGAAAAATGCTTTCATACAAACTGAGTCCCAACAGGTTTGTTACGACCCTGATGGTCGGCATACTCTTTACGGTTACGGCTTTAGTATCGTTGGCTCTGGCAATATTTGGGGGTTACTCTGTAGAGAAACCATTGGTTTACGCACTGGCGTTCTTGTGGATCGTTTGGATTATCGAGACTTTCTCTACCTCACCGGTTGTTCTCGTTAAAAGAAAAAAAATTCGTGCGGAAAGCTTAATGGGTTCCGAACCGGAATAATCCATTTCGTTTACTGTTCCACCTAAGGCCCTTTTGTTGAAATTGCAATTTTAATTTCAGCACAGGGCCTTTTCTTTTTCTTAACAATTAGACCCCGTAAGTGCTAAAATATCCCAGTATGGCAAACGGAAAAGACTACTACAAAGTATTAGGAATAGATAAAAGCGCTTCGGAAGAGGATGTAAAAAAGGCGTACAGAAAACTGGCGAGAGAGCATCATCCGGACGTAGTTTCAGAAAAGGACAAAGAAGCTGCCGAGAAGAGATTTAAAGAAATAAATGAAGCTTACAGAGTGTTAAGCGATGCCGAAAAACGCAAGATGTACGATACCTACGGCACTGCCGATCCTAACCAGGGATTCGGGGGCTTTTCAGGGGCCGGACGTGGAGGTCAGTGGGGACCCTTTACTTATACCTATACTTCCAACGGCGGGAACGCCGGAAATGCAGAGTACGGCGATTTTGACCCCTTTGACATTTTTGAAAGCATGTTCGGTTTCAGGGGGTTTGGTGGGCAGCGAGCTCCCAGACGCGGCAAAAGTCTTTATTATCAGCTAAACGTCGAGTTTAAAGAGGCAGTTTTCGGAGTTGAAAAAGAGGTAGCTGTGGAGAGCGGTAGAGTGAAAATAAAGATACCCGCAGGTGCCAGGGATGGACTTGAGCTCAAATTTACCGGAAAAGGTATGCCTGGCCCTTCAGGAACACCCGCTGGTGACCTGTTTATAACGCTCAAAGTACCTTCTCCGAAGGGTTTTAAGGTGGTCGGCGACGATCTTTACCTTGTATCTGAGATAGACATTGTTACCGCGGCCTTGGGTGGTGTAGTCGAGGTCCCTGTAGTGGATCTGGACTCTCAGGATGCCCTAGGTAAGGCCAAACTCAAGATACCCGCCGGCACACAGTATGGCTCCAGATTTCTAGTCAGGGGAAGGGGAATGCCCCGCTTGCACGGGCGCGGGCAGGGTGATGTGATGGTACAGGTCACAGTGATGGTACCAAAAAAACTGAGTAAAAAGCAGAAAGATTTGCTTGAAGAGCTCGGAACCCTTTGAGTAACAAGTTGACCCACCGCCCGAGCTGATGTATCATCAAGCGGTATAAGCGTAATAATTGGTTGATAAGTGGGTGTGACCCACTTTTTTATTACTAAGAGGAAAAATATGGCTATATCGGAATTTAATGCTGCGTTAAACCAGGTAGCTGCCGAAAGAGGTATTACCGTGGATAGTGTTATTGAGTCGGTTAAAGCGGCTCTGGCCACCGCGTACAAAAAAGACAGAAAAGAAGCCGGGGAAGAGGTAGAACTTGAAGAGATTGGAGTAGATTTGAATATAGACAGCGGTGAGGTAAGGATTTTAAAAGATGAAAAAGATGTTACACCGTCGGGTTTCGGCAGAATAGCGGCTCAGACAGCAAAACAGGTTATATTACAGAAGATCAGAGAAACCGAGAAAGAAGTTATAACCAGCGAGTTCAGAGCTAAGATAGGTCAGATTATGCTGGGCACGGTCTTTAGAATAGATAACGGCTTAGTTACACTTGATTTGGGAAAAACACGCGCTCAGGGTGTAATGCCTTCGGGCGAACAGGTTCCTTTTGAAAATTATAGAATAAATCAAAGATTAAAAGTATTGGTCAAGGATATCAAGGAAAGTCCCCGCGGTACTGAGGTTGTTGTGAGCAGATCGGATCCCCAGTTCGTCGTAAAACTTTTTGAACAGGAAGTGCCTGAAATTGCTTCCGGCGTTGTTGTGGTTGAGGCCATAGCAAGAGAAGCAGGTTCAAGGACTAAGATGGCCGTTTCGTCAAAGGACGAAAAAGTTGATCCGGTCGGCAGTTGTGTCGGACAAAAAGGCGTAAGAGTGCAGGCAATAATAACGGAGATTTTCGGTGAAAAAATTGACATCATTCCTTTTTATAACGTTACCGAGAAATTTATTGCGGCAAGTCTTTCTCCCGCGAAAGTAGCCGAGGTGGTCTTAGACAAGGAAAACAAACGCGCGGTCGTGACCGTTCCTGAGGAACAGCAAAGTCTTGCAATCGGAAAAGAAGGTCAGAACGCCCGTCTTGCAAACAAACTGACAAAGTGGAAGATTGATATTAAAGGGGCCGCCGGAATATTCTCTACCGATTCGGGGGAAGCAATAAAGATCGGTGCCACGGCAGATAAAAAGGTTGTCGGTGTGTGGGACGAGGCAATAAAAAAGACTGAAGACGAAAAAATAGAGAAAGACAGGGTGCGCAAAGAGGAAGAGGTTGCAGCAGAAGCCGCCAATATCCCGGAGGAAAGCGGTGATGTTTCTGGAACCGAAGAACCTAAGGATGTACAATCTGAAGAGAATACTTCCGTCGAAAAATAATGCTGTCCTTTGTCAAAAGCAAAATTAATATGAAGGAACTGTTATGCCTGGCGAAAAAATTAAAACTACAACTGAAAAGAATCTACGGGCGCCCATCGTTACCGTTATGGGACACGTTGACCATGGTAAAACCAGCATTCTTGATGTCATACGTCACAGCAACGTACAGTCCAGGGAATACGGCGGAATAACTCAGCACATCGGTGCTTACCAAATCCAACACAAAAACAAAAAAATAACTTTTATCGATACTCCCGGTCATGCAGCCTTTACCCAGATGAGAGCAAGAGGGGGCAAGGCGGCAGATATAGTTGTACTTGTCGTTGCCGCAGATGAAGGTGTCAAACCTCAAACCAAAGAAGCAATATCTCACGCACTTGCGGCCAAAGTCCCGATAATAGTGGCAATAAATAAGATGGATAAGGCAGGAGCCAATTCACAGAAGGTTAAGCAAGAATTAGCTTCGGAGAACATTCTTGTTGAGGATTGGGGAGGAGAATCTCTTAGTGTGGAAGTATCAGCCAAGTCCGGTGAAAACATAGATAAGCTCTTGGACGCAATACTTTTGGTAAATGAAATGCATGAGCTGAAAGCAGATCCGGCAGGAGAGTTGGAGGCGATAATAATAGAATCACGTCTGGATAGAAAAAAAGGTGTGGTGGTGTCATGCATTGTTCGGAACGGCACTTTACGCTTCGGGGACAAGATTGTTTCCGGGGGGTTTAAATGTAAGGTGAAATCTATGACGGACGATAAGGGAAACACCGTACAAACCGCAGAGCCTTCGGCACCGGTTGAAATCCTGGGTTTTAAAGATGTCCCGCGTGTAGGAGACCTGATTGTTTACGAAGGAAGTGACCTCGAGGAACTTGCCGTGCAGGAAGATCGGGCGGAAATTATCGGTAAAGACGCAAAAAAGACCATTGCCGTAGTTTTAAAAGCGGATACGCAGGGAACTCTGGAGGCAGTAAAGAGCAGTTTAGCTGACCTCATATCTTCATCGGTCGGGGCAACATATGCGTTGAAATTTTTATACAGCGGCACGGGGGACATAACCGAGTCCGATGTCATACTCGCGCAAAGCGCAAAAGGCGGAATTGTATTGGGATTCAACATAAGACTTCCCTCTTCAGCTGCAAGTGTTGCAGAGAGCAATAAAGTTCTGGTCAAGACATATTTAACTATCTACGACCTAATAGATGACGCCAAAAACATACTTGAAGGTACGGCCGTCGATGCGGAATCCAAAATAAAAGGCAGAGGACAGGTTATCAAACTATTTAAACTTCCGTCGGGAGATGTTATCGTCGGTACTAAAGTTTTAGCCGGTGCATTGAAAACGGGTGTACGGGTTTCAATTTACGACAAAGATCCTTCTGATGTTACCTCCGACGACATCCCGCTTTACACCGGTACTATAAAATCTCTTCACAAAGGTCAGGAAGAAGTAAAGATAATAGGTAAGGATGTAGAGTGCGGGGTCATGTTAAAACCTCACTTCGAGGATGTTGCGATAGGAATGTGGCTCGAAGTCCGCTGAATGAGCCACTTTTAGCTATAACCCCCTTTTGACTATATAGGTTATTTATTGTACAATCTCCTGTCGCGAACAATATATCAAGCATTTTGGGGTATCCCAAAAAGGTGATTATTTATATGGCTGAATTTGATATAGATACAAAAACCAAGGAAATGCTAATAAGCGCCCGCAAAGTGGCTATTGTACCGTCTGTTGTTGACGGCGCCGACTCTTTTGCCGCGGCCGTTGGCCTGTACAGGATGCTGTCTTCTAAGGGCAAGGAGGCGTCCATTTTATATCCCGGTACTGTACCTGCGGGACTTGAGGGCATAACCGAGGGTATAAATATAAGCACCTCGATGGGCAACCGAAGTTTGGTCGTCTCCATCGATTATTCCGGAACTACGGCATCAAAAGTTAACTACACTACAGAGAATGACGTTTTATCTTTTTATCTAACCCCCATCGATCATGATTTTGATCTCAGCAAGGTGAAAACAGAGATTACCGGACCGGATTATGACCTCTACGTTACTATAGGTGTTCAAAGCCCTGAGGATACGGGTGCCCTGAGAGACCATCTTCAGGCCGAAATATTGAAATCTAAAGTTTTAAATATAGACAACAACTCACTTAACACTAGGTTCGGCACCTTATACCTTGTTGATGCCTCAATGAAGAGCTTATCTCTCCTTGTTCTGAACAAGGCACCAAAATGGGACTTGGTCATAGACCAACGTTCCGCTAAGGCCTTAACCACAGGCATTTCCCGCTAAATAGCAAAGAAAAACCTTGATTTTCCAACCTTTTTTTGATACGATTTCATCTTGGTTATGGCTTTAAATAAAGACAAAAAAGCATCAATAATAAAGACCAACCGGCTTCACGATGCCGATACGGGATCCCCCGAAGTTCAAATAGCGCTTTTGAACGAGAAGATCACGAAGTTATCCGCGCATCTGAAGGCACATAAAAAGGACAACCACTCAAGAAGAGGGTTGCTTCAGATGGTCAATAAGAGAAGAAGGCTTCTTTCCTACCTCAAGAAGAAGGATGAGGAAAGATTTACTTCTGTTTCTGAAAAGTTGGAGCTTTCTAAGTAAGTTAGAGTCAGACCGTAGTAATTAAGTTTTAAGACCGGACGTTAGATCAGGATTAGGAGTTAATGTATTGGGCACAGGCAGTATGTGCGTAATATTTTAAGTCTTAATCCCCACATTTATCACCCGGCTTACAAAAAAATGAATAAAATCATAAAGAAAGAAATAAATTTCGCAGGGCGAAACCTTGTTCTTGAGACAGGTGAGCTTGCTATACAGGCCGATATGGCTGTGAAAGCTTCGTATGGGGATACGGTTATCCTGGCTACCGTGGTGCATAGTGCCCCGATGCCCGACATAGACTTTTTCCCGTTAACAGTAAATTATGAGGAAAAGTTGTATGCGAGCGGCACTATAAAATCGTCCCGCTTCGTAAAAAGGGACGGTAAAGCTACCGATGAGGCAATAATCAGCAAAAGATTGATAGACCACGCAGTAAGGCCGTTGTTTCCTAAGGAATACGCTGACGAAGTGCAGGTAGTTGCTACCATCCTGTCGCTTGATGTTGACGCCGATCCTGAATTTACCGCGATGACGGCTGTTTCTGCAGCCCTATCAGCGAGCGAACTTCCGTGGGACGGACCTATGGTCAGTTTAAGAGTCGGAAAAGTTGACGGAAACTACATTCTAAATCCGAGCAGCACTGTTTTAGAGGAAGGTTCCAAGTTGAATATGATGATCTCCTTTGTCGGCGATCAGAAGAAATTCTTAGCCGTCGAAGCCGAGGCAGATATTTTACCTGAGGACGACATCTTCGCTGCTATTAACTTTGCCCGCGACGGTGCAGACCCGGTGTTCAAACTTATAAAAGAGTTTGCAATGGAAGTGAATCCCGAGCATGCGGTTTATAAATATGAACCTAAAGCATTAAGCGCGGAAATAATTGCAGATGTTTCTGCAATAGCAAAAGAAACGATAGATAAGATTATAAGAATGGAATTCGACAAAACCGAGCTTAAAGATAAAAGGGAAGAAATGAAAGACAAGGTCCTGACGGGGCTTGAGGGTAAGTACAAGAAAGTCGATATGGTAATGGCCCTCGAAGAATTAGAAAAGAAATCAATCCAACATCTGATCCTTGATGAAGGAAAAAGGCCTGACGGTAGGGGTGTAAAAGATATAAGGGATATTAGTTCCAGGGTCAGTCTTTTACCAAGAACCCACGGTTCTGCCCTTTTCACGAGGGGGGTAACCCAGGCTTTAACTGTTTGTACGCTGGGTTCACCGTCGATGGAACTTTTGGTCCAAAATATGTACGGAGAATTTAACAAAAGATTTATCCATTATTACAACTTCCCTCCTTTCTCGACAGGAGAAACGGGCAGAATGGGAGCTCCCAAATCCAGAGAAGTGGGTCACGGGATGTTGGCAGAAAAAGCTTTGAGAGCTGTAATACCAAGCCAAACAGAATTTCCTTACACGGTACTTCTTGTTTCTGAGGTGCTTTCATCCAGCGGTTCATCTTCGATGGCTGCTACCTGTGGTTCGACTCTGGCACTGATGGACGCCGGTGTTCCTATAAAAGAAATGATTGCCGGTGTGGGTGTTGGGATTATTACGACCGACGACTTCAGTAACTACAAAATCATGACCGATCTGGCTTATCTCGAAGATGCCTACGGTTTCCTTGACTTTAAAATGACCGGTTCAAGGAACGGCGTTACTGCCATACAGGCTGACATGAAAGTAAAAGGGATACCGGTAGAGATCCTTAAGGATATTATCGCTCAATCCAAAGAAGCCAGAATGAAAGTTTTGGATGAGATGGAAAAGACTATCAGTTCGCCTAAAGATACGGTTTCCAAGTACGCACCTAAGACCACAATGTTAAAGATTAACCCCGAGAAGATCGGTATGGTCATCGGAAGCGGGGGAAAGGTCATAAAGGAAATACAGGAAACTACCCAATCTGAGATATTCATCGAAGAGGACGGGACCGTAATAATCTCTGCTGTTGAAATGGAAAATGTTCAGAAAGCGGCAAAGATAGTAGACGGACTTACCAGAGAACTCAGGACAGGCGAGATATTTGACGGAACGGTCAAAGATCTTTTGGACTTCGGTGCGCTTGTCGAGATACTACCGGGAAGAGTAGGTCTCATGCATGTCAGTGAGATAACCAACTCTTACGTTAAAAAAGTAGAGGACTGGTATAAACCCGGAGATAAAGTAAAAGTTAAAGTAATAGGACTCGGTCCTGAAGGGAAAATCAGTTTGTCGCATAAAGCACTTGAACCTAAATCTGACGATTTAGAGAATTGATAACCTTTAGGCCGTAAGCTGTTATAATTTATTTGATGTCGAGAAACTGCCCCCAGTGCGGAAGAAATTTGTCAAAAGCCGATGTGTACTTCTGTTCTTCATGCGGTGCTGTAGTCGGTAATTCCGCAGAAGTAATGAATAAGCGTTATTATCAAGTTTATAACGTAGCACTGTCGGCGAAAAATATCACAGCATCTAGTTTTTCATTTTGGGGTCTGTTGGCAGGAGCGGGAGTGTTCCTACTGTTGTCCGCCTCGGCAATTTTATCTTCTTACTTGATGGGTAGCGCAGTTTCGAACGGTAAAACTATGTTGGAAACAGCTTTTCCGAACGCGGTCGTTCAATCGGAGGAACTACAGGCACCGGTCGAAGCAACAGTTCCGGCACCTGCAGAAAAGGGCATAGAAGTCGAAAGTTTTCTTCCCTTTGACACGAACTTTGCAGCTGTGTTCTATTCTCCTTCGGATTTTACCGACGCTTTAGACTTTTTCGGTGTTGAAAATTCTTTTGATTTGGATTTTCTTAAGAACTCAAATCGTCCGCCCTTTGTTGTGATGGTGGATCCCGCGACAAATGAAGCTGAGGAAGAGAACGGCATTGGCATATTATTTTTTCCGGGGAACACAGTTCCGGAAGGTTCGTATAAAAAATATATTTCCGGTGAGTTCTCTGAAACAAGCTTAGATGGGCTTGTAATTGTTACTAACAGAAGTGAAATGAGAAATGAGATAGCCGGGGTTTCAAAAGGATTGAAAAAAGGTTTAAATTTAAATTCTTTATATGTGAATATTAAGAACAAAATCCCGGAAATCGTAAGATCCAAGATTTTTGTCTTTACCGACGCGGGTGTAGGATATGTTAATAAATTTGATGTGGGTGCAATGCCGGAAACTTTAAAAACATTAGTACTTAATTACATGGGGTCCGGAAGTTACTACGGGTTTTTAAAATATGAATGAGAAAGCAGATAAAAAAGATTTTTTATTTGAAGAACTGAAAACGTTAACGACGAAGGTGACCGAGACTGAGGGTATTCCCGAGGAACTTGCCGACCGTCTGCGTCAAATGATCCAAAGGTTGGATAGAATGGCCAACCTGGGGCATTACGCGACCGAATATGACACACTTGCGAGGTATATCGGTATTGTTACGTCTATTCCATGGTCTGCAAAGACCGAAGACAGGTTGGACCTTGCTATTACGAAACAAACCCTGGACAGTCGTCACTATGGTCTCGATTATGTTAAAGAGAGGATCCTTGAGTACATGTCTTCACTCATTCTTTTAAAGCAAAGGAAGAAAGATGCTCTGGGAAGGGCGCCCATCCTTTTAATGGTCGGTTTGCAGGGTGTCGGTAAAACGACTCTCGCCATTTCAATAGCTGAGGCTATGCAGAGGAAGTTTGTAAGGATTGCCATGGGAGGAATCGGTTCTACTCTTGAGATAAGAGGCAGGAGTAAAGCGTTCCCGGAGTCGGAACCGGGTTTGGTGATAAAAGCACTCATTAGTTCGGGCGTTAAAAATCCCGTTATACTTTTGGATGAGATAGAAAAATCAAGCGGTGAGTCGGGGTTGCAGTCAGACATTATGGCAGTACTGCTTGAGATACTTGACCCGGCTCAGAATATAGCATTCCGCGATCATTACATTGATTTTCCGGTGGATTTGTCGGACGTAATGTTTATTTGTTCCGCAAATAATCTTGGTCCATTGTCGACAGCACTTTTGGATAGGATGGAAATTATAAAAATGCCTTCGTATTCCGACACCGAAAAAATGGTTATTGCGAGAGACTACGTGTTTCCTAAAGTTATCGAAAACTCAGGTTTAAAACCGGAAGAGTTGGAAATAGATCCTAACCTTTGGCCGGGAATAATAAGACCGTTCGGTTACGATTCGGGCATCCGAAGTCTTACCAGAACATTGGAGGCAATTTGCAGAAAAGTTGCTAAAGAAATTGTTGAGGGCAAAGCAGAGAAAGTTGTTATAAACGCCGAGAATTTAAAACACTATCTCCCCAAATAATATGAACAAAGAAGAAATGATGGAAAAGGTCGCCGCGGCTGTCAAAGCCTGCAAAAAGTGCCGTTTACACGCCGGAGCACTAAATGCCGTTCCGGGAGAAGGAAATATAGCCAGTGAGATTGTTTTTATCGGTGAAGCTCCCGGACGCACCGAAGACGAAACCGGAAGACCGTTTGTAGGAAGGGCGGGAAAACTTTTGGAGCAGTCACTCGGAGATATTGGCTTGTCGAGAAAAGACGTGTGGATCGGAAACATTGTGAAACACCGACCTCCCGAGAACCGCGATCCGTTGCCCGACGAAATTGCGGCGTGTGAAAAATTCCTGGCTTATCAGCTTAGGATAATTTCACCGTTGCTGGTTGTCCCACTAGGAAGGTTTGCTATGAATTACTTTTACCCGGAAGGAAGAATATCCCGTGACAGGGGTACGTTATTGCGTACGAAAAACTTTAATGTTTATCCGGTTTTCCATCCCGCAGCAGCTTTAAGGAATCCTGAGATGATGCGTGGGTTCATAGAAGATTTTAAGAGGATCCCGCAAATATTAGATTTAATTAAAAAAGGAGATAAAAACATACCCGCGCAAACGGACCAACAAACAGATGATGGACAACTTGTTTTGGGTTTGTAAACTTATCATATGGATCAACAATACGTAAATTCAATTTCACAGGAGGAAAGGGGAGCGGTGAAGAACAAGCTTAAGATTATAACTTTGAGCGGAACCGAATCGGTCACGAAAAACCTTACGGTTTATGAGTACGGAGAAGATATTATTTTGGTAGACTGCGGCGTCGGGTTTCCCGACAGTGACCTTTATGGCGTCGACGTAGTTATACCTGATTTTACCTATATTCTGGAGAATTCTCACAGGATAAGGGGATTATTTGTCACGCACGGTCATGAGGACCATTTGGGAGCAATACCCTTCCTTTTAAACCAGCTCGACGTGCCTATTTACACAAGTAGGTTGGTGCAGGGCTTTTTAAAGGAGCGCCTCAGCGACAAAAACTTTAAACATTTGGCAGAAAAAACACGTTTCACCCTGTTAGAACCGGGAACCGGTACCATACAGGCCGGTGTGTTTAAAATAACCGCATTTGGTGTAAACCATTCCGTACCAAACGCGATGGGTTTTGCTATAGAAACTCCGGAAGGAACGGTTTTGCATATGGCGGATTACAAAATAGATTGGACGCCGGTCCTGGATAAACCTATAGATCTAAATTCGATTGCAAAATACGGCCAACAGGGAGTGTTGTGTCTATTGTCGGATTGTTTAAATGTTTTGACGGAAGGTTACTCGAAAAGCGAAAGTTCACTATCAAACACTTTTACCGATCTTTTTGAGAGCAACCCCGGAAGGCAGATGTTTATCACTACGATTTCGTCAAATATTTCCAGAATGAGCCAGATTATGACCTCCGCATTAAAACACGGGAGAAAAGTCGTTCTGAGCGGACGTTCGATTGAACAAAGCGTGAAGGTCGCCAGAGCGCTGGGAGTCATAAAATTTCACGATGATCTTTTTATCGAAGAAAAAGAAGCGGGAAGATTTCCTCAGGGTGATGTTGTTTACATTATCGCCGGTTGCTATGGACAGCCCGGTTCATCGCTGGGAAGACTAAGCAGAGGCGAACATAAAGAAATTGTGCTGGAAAAAGATCCTATTGTGATATTCTCGGCGGATCCGAATCCCCCCGGAGTTGATGTGGCCGTTGAAAGAGTAATGTCCGCTTTCACGCTTTTTGGAGCAGAAGTTGTTTACAGCCGCATCCAGGACAACCTTCATGTTTCCGGTCACGGAACTAAAGGCGACCTGATGACAATTGCATCCGTTGTAAAACCGAAATATTTTATACCGATCGGAGGTACCATCACCAGAATGCGTGCCTATACAAATATGCTCGGTGAACTCGGTGTATCCAAAGACAGAGTATTTGAATGTCTGGAGGGTGACACGGTAGAATTTTCTTCGGGTAGAGCCAGAAAATCAGGAAGACTTCAAACCGTTCCTGTTTACATAGATACGGCGGGATCGGGTAGTACCATCAACCCTGTAGTTATAAAGGACAGAGATCAGTTGTCGTCAGACGGTGTTTTTGTTGTAGTGATTCCGTCCAAAGACGGTAATCTTCTAAAAGATAATGTGGAAGTCGTGACGCGCGGGTTCATTTATGTTAAAGCTTCTCAGGAACTTATGGACAGGTCCAGAAAGTTTGTGACCAAGACGCTGGAGAAAATGTCCGACAAGCCTTTGGAATGGCCGGCGAAAAAGAAGAGGCTTGAGAGTGAGATTCAGGACTTTCTTTTTAAGGAAACAAGAAGTTCGCCGCTGGTCATTGTCCACGCTCTGAACGTTTAAGGATGTATTTGCTGAAAACTGCCGTTAGAACTTACCTTTTTGTTGCGTAACTTTGGTTGTCGTAATGATATAATTGAGCCAATGCCTAGAGGAAGAAAAAGGAAATTTAAGCTCAACTTCAGCATAAAACCCGAAACTATAAGGTCGGTTATAGCCCTGGTGCTTGTGACGGCAGGACTCCTGAGCCTCATCGCTTTTTTCGCTCCATCTTACTCGGTAAACGCGAAAATAAAGGGCTTCATGTCGGGTTTGTTCGGTAGACCGGCCATCATACTGCCATTTTTGCTTATAATATCCGGATCGCTTTTTATTCAAAAATTAAAAGTAAAGTTTAAAGAGCCGAGAATAGCGGCAGGATTACTCCTGGCTCTTTTAGGTCTGTCGGGTCTTTCTCATGTTTTCGTTAACAAGGACGCCGCACTGGAAGCCGCCGAGAACGGCCTGGGCGGAGGGATGGTCGGATATAAGATCAGTTCTGTTCTGGCGAACGGAGTGAGTATATACGGCGCCGCAGTTCTTCTTATCCTGGCTGTTTTGATCTCGGCTATTTTACTGTTCGATGTTTCATTAGATCAGGTACTGGGGTTTGTTTCGGAGAAAAAAGATTTGATAAAGAACCCATTAAAAGGAATGTGGCCTTTTAAGAAAGAAGAAGAAGCTGGGGATTTTGAAGAAATGGGGGAGGACGAATACAATATCGATGCCGGAGAAGAAGGCCATGAACCGGTTCCGGCGCTGGTTGCTTCGGTGAGAGAAGAACTTGAAGAAACCCCCGAGTTCGAAATAATTCCTTCGCAGTACGAACCCCAAAAAGTTCCCGTAATTATACCTGAGGGTGCAACTTCTACAATTGCCACTATCTCGCCCACGAATTTTTTGTCTGCACCGCCAAATAAAATATGGGTCGAACCCCCTCTTGATTTGCTGATTGAGCCGGTTGCAGAATCAAGAGATTTTTCTGAGTCTAAGGCTAACGAAAAAAAGATTGTTGATACCCTGAAATCTTTCGGGATTGATGTCGAAGTGGCGAACACGAAGGTAGGCCCGTCCGTTACCCGGTATGCTTTAAAAACAAAATCAGTAACCAAAGTATCCAAAATTGCTTCCCTTCATGAGAATCTTGCTCTTGCGTTGGCGTCACCCAACGGCTCGGTGAGAGTGGAAGCACCTATTCCCGGTACGTCTGAAATAGGAATAGAAGTACCGAACGCCATAAGGTCGGTAGTTAATTTTAAATCTATAATCACATCCGATGCCATGAAAAATCTCAAAACTAAACTTGCCGTGGGACTGGGAAAGGACGTCGCGGGAAAAACATACGTTTACGACATCGGTAAAATGCCGCACATGCTGATCGCCGGTGCTACAAATTCAGGAAAGTCGATTTTCATTCACAACATCCTTTTTTCTATCTTGTTCCGGGCTTCTCCCCAGGAAGTGAAGTTTATTTTGGTGGATCCGAAGAGAAATGAACTGATCCACTATCAGGATATTCCACATCTTATAACTCCGGTGGTGGTGGACATGGAAAAAACTCCCGCTGTATTTAAATGGGCAGTTCAGGAAATGGAAAGACGCCTGAAATTATTTGAGCAGGCCAGAGTTAGGAATCTCGACGCCTACAATGAAAACTCGGGATTTCAAGCCCTGCCTTACATTGTAATTGTCGTGGACGAATTTGCCGAGGTGATGATGCAGGACAAAAATTCAGTGGAAAAAGCGGTCGTGAGACTTGCTCAGATGGCAAGATCTACCGGTGTTCACCTTGTCCTGGCTATCCAGCGCCCGTCAACTGATATTATTACCGGCATAATAAAAGCAAACATTCCCACCCGTGTTGCCTTTAGTGTTTCGAGCCAGATAGATTCAAGGGTTATTATCGACCAGCCGGGAGCGGAGAAATTACTGACAAGAGGGGACATGCTTTTTGTTCCACCCGACGCTCAGAAACCTATCCGGTTACAGGGTGCCTACATTGATGCGAAAGAAATAGATCGGTTGGTCAACTATCTTAAGAATCAGGGAGTCGAGCCCGACTACTCCGATGAAGTGCTAAGCATGTCCATGGAGAAGGACGGTAAGGTAAGTTCCAGCTCATGGGGCGATGATGTGGACCCGTTGTTTGATGAGGCCGTAGACATTGTAAGTTCGATGGGCAAAGCTTCCGCCTCCCTTTTGCAGAGAAAGCTTTCTATTGGATTTTCGCGGGCCGCGAGAATAATTGATGAGATGGAGGCGAAAGGAATTGTCGGTCCGGCAGCTGGCGGGAGCAGGGCAAGGGAACTGTTGATTGGCGGCGGTCCTTCATATTCTGAAGAACCGGATGACCTGGTATCTTAAAATTTGATAGAATAGTCCATTATGGGAAACAAAAAAACTTCGAAGTCGCGAAAAAAAGAAAGACGTTTGACTGAGATTGCACGTGCGCAGTCTGCCCGTCAGGGAAATGTCCGGCCGAGAGTACTCGCCGCGTCCGCCGAAGTAAGAGATGAAAAATCTATAGGCAAAATAGGATATCACGAGCTTCCCACAGCTGAGATAAAAAGAGATATGGTAAAAAATCTTATATTTATGGTGTTTGCAATAATGACTATAATCGGGATAAAGATCTCGGGCTGGAGTTTATAGCTATAGTGCGAGACCGACCTAAAGTCTGATTTCCGCGTCGATAAATTCTTCCAAACCTCCATCCAGCACGTACTCAGGGTTCGTTGATTCCACATTCGTTCTAAGATCTTTCACGAGTTTATAGGGGTGGAGTACGTAATTACGGATCTGATTTCCCCACCCGGGCATTTTGTAATCGCCTTTTGCCTTCTTTTTTTCAGCTTCAATTTTTTCCAGCTCCAACTTATACAGTTTGGATTTGAGTATTTTCAGAGCTTTTTCTCTATTCTTTCCCTGAAATCTTTCTTCCTGACATTCGATGATTATACCGGAAGGTTTGTGTTTTAAACGCACCGCGGTCGATACTTTGTTAACATTTTGTCCGCCGCTTCCCCCCGACCTAAAAAAATCCCACTCGATATCTTCTTCTTTCAGTTCAATGTCGTCTATATCTTCGTTAATAAGCGGGATTACCTCTACAAGGGCAAAAGAGGTCTGTCTCAGATTATCGGCGTTGAATGGAGATTGTCGTACAAGTCTGTGAACACCGGATTCGTTTTTTAGAAATCCATACGCGTATCTTCCGGATATTTCGACGGTGCCGGTTTTTATTCCCGCTTCTTCCCCGGCTACGGTGTGAACTTCGTGCCATTCCCAACCGTTCTTTTCGGCGTAACGTTTGTACATTCTAAATAATGTAGCGGCCCAGTCCATGGCCTCAGTCCCACCCTGGCCTGAATGGACAGTAATAATTGCGTCGTTCTGATCGTGTTTTTCTTTAAAAAAAGTGTTGAGCTCCAAACGGTGAAGTTCACGTTCAAAATTTTCGTTGTCACCTTCCTCGGCCATAAGTTCCAACATCTCATAATCTTCGATGTCTTTCTTTAATGATGCTAGATCTCTGGAAACGGCATTGCCTTCTTCCCAGTTTTTCCATGTATCTTCTTCAGCGACTCTTTCCTCGAGGGTTTTGATCTTGGCTCTTTTTTCGTCTATAAACAGCCCTTTTTTAAGTTGTTCCAGTCTTTCGCGAAGAATTTCCTGCATAACTATGAGATTATACCACCGGGCTTGTTCAATCCATTGCTTCCGTTCCGAGCAGAAGCTGATCACCCGGGTTGATCTCTTTTCTGAGCATTTTCGTGGCTATATACGTTTCTACGGTGTCCTCGATAAGTCGTGCCAACGGCCTGGCTCCCCATTCGGGGGAATAGCCTCTTTTTGAAAGTATGGCGGCCAATTCCGGTTTAAATTTAACGTGGATGCCTTTCTCTTCAGTAAGCTTTTGCACTTTATCCAACATGAGCAGGGTAATTTCTCGCATGTTTTGCTCCGTAAGGGGGTTGAAAACAACTATCCCTGAAAATCTGTTCAGGAACTCGGGGGCAAACTTCTCCCGAACATCCGCTAATGCCCGTTCTCTCATCTTTTCCAGAGTTCCGTGTTCCGTAAAGACCTGTTGTATGGATTTAGTTCCGACATTGCTGGTGGCAATTATTATTGTGTTCGTGAAGTCTATTTCCATTCCCGAGTTATCCGTAAGTTTTCCTTCATCCAGCACCTGTAGAAAAGTGAGCAAAATGTTAGGATGTGCCTTTTCAATCTCGTCGAGCAGTATTAAAGCGAAAGGTTTTGTGCGCACCATTTCGGTAAGCAACCCCTTGTTATTCCCGTCCGTATCTCCCAGAAGCCTGTTCATACTGTCTACCTGTTGGTATTCACTCATGTCCAACCTGATCATGTTGGTTTCGTTGCCGAAATAGTGCTTGGCCAGTGCCTTTGCTGTTTGGGTTTTTCCGATACCGGTCGTTCCTACGAACAGAAAGCTGGCAATAGGCTTGTTCTCATCGCGTATTCCCGCCCGGGCGCGTCTCAGGGCTGTGGATATTTGCCTTACAGCCTCATCCTGTCCGATAACCATCGTTTTCATCGTCTCTTCTATGGAAAGCAGTTTTTGGGCTTCATCCTGAGTAACTGTTTCGACCGGGATACTGGTCATCTCCGCTATTTCGGCAGCAATGTCGGAGGATGATAATATTCCCGAACCACCCTCTATTTTTGTAGAAGTTCTGTTAAGAATGTCAATCGCTTTATCGGGGAGGACACGTTCATGCATAAGTTTTTCCGATAGTTCTACGGTTCTGACCAGAGCGGGGTACGTTATAAATATGTTATTTTTGCTCTCTAACTTATCTGCTTTGGCTTCGAGTATCTTTACTGTTGTGTCTTTAGGCAGTTCGTCTATCCGGACTATATGAAAAAGGCGGGCAAAAGCCCCATTCGGTTCAATGTACTTTCTATAATTAGAAACGGTCGTCGCGCCGATAAATTTTATTTTGTCGTTTGTGAGATGGGGCTCGAGCATTGTGTAGATTTTTGAAGTTTCAGCGTCGGTGTCTCCGGCACCCGCTACCAAATTGTGTATCTCGTCGATGAATAGAATAATGTCGCCCGAACCTTTCACCTCACCCATAACCTTTTTAAGGTTTTCGGCAATCATTCCGGGTGATGTAGCACCTGAGATCAGACCGCCTATGTCCAAGCCAACCAGCCTGTGATTACTGAGAGACTTATAATCATTATTTTCCATGATCTTTTGTGCAATTCCCTTCACCAGCGTAGTTTTTCCGCTTCCCGGTTCGCCTATAATGAGAATGTTTTCTTTGGAGCCGCTCAGGATCTGTGCCACCTTTGTTATATCAGCTTCCCGGCCGAGGATTTTTTTATATCTTCCCAGAGCTACTTCTTTGGTGTAATCGCGCGAGACCGCGTCGAGGTTGGGTGTGACCCTCCCGAGCATTCCTTTTCCGAAACCCCCCGTGAACAAAAGTTCGTAGTCGTCCTGCCAGAGGAAAATTCTGTCTTTCCCGTTCCTTTTGTCGCTCTCCCATTCAATACTTCCCTCAACGTATTTAATGGAGGTGTTGAGCGAAGACAATATGATATCGATCTTCGGTATGTTGTTAAGCAACGCCAGTAACAGGTGTTCCGTCTCAATGTACTTGGATCGAAACCTCAGGGCGTCTGCGAATGCAGCCTGTCCGAGTGTCGGAATCTGTATTGAGGGCGCCGATCTTAATTTATCGAAAAGCAGATCCTTGTTGATTTCCGAGCGTTTGAATATTTTTTTTACACTGTTGAGGTCGAAAAGCCACTTCATACCGGAACTCTGCTCTGAATCCAGTTTCTCCAGACCGATCAGGACATCTTTCCTACAGCTTGCCTGAAAGTTTTCTTTGGTGTTCTTGTTTGTTCTGATCCTGGGGGTATCTCTGTTTCCTAATAGATATAAAAGGTAAATTGTGAGTACGTAAGCTAGGGCATAGGCAGGACCCGAGAACTTATAGACGAACGCCGGAGCCAGGTACCACGCAACCGGAAAAAGCGCACTTGCCGGAAAGAGAATTAAGAAAAACACAAGACCAAGTACTGTCCAGACAACTCTTATAAAAAAACCTATAAATCTTCCGACTATCGAGTAGTCTCCGAAGAGGGGTACAAATAAGAGCCTGAGATTTGTGGTAAATGAGATCTGGTTGTTAGTGAGCGCAACGATTCGGGAAGATATTTTAAGAATACTTCGTGGAGCTTTTGCAAACCACCATATTATAAATTCGTGGGGTAGTCTGGGCAGAGACTTCATAACATAAGAATATCAGACTTGGCCCGCCTTTTGTACACGGATTCTGTGAACGAGCAAACCGAATGTGTATCCCAAAAGCCAGTACAGTACGGGAATGTATTTCCCGTTGTATATGTAACCGGAAGGAATGATAAAAACGACTTTTCCTAGAATTTCTTTTTCCGAGACCGGAAAGGGATCTTCGTGCTCATTATTGTCCCCTTTTGTTATAAGGAGTACCCCCGAAAGGGACTTTTGAATCCCTATGACACGGTGTGTTACAGTAACTCCGTTCTGCCTGAAAGAGACGATATCACCGCTCTTTATTTTGCGGACAGGTACAGTTATGACAACATCTCCTTTACCGGCGACCGGTCTCATGGACCCTGTTACGACGTAAAACATTGAAACCCCGGCTAATTTTGCTGTTCCCGCCAGTAAAAATATTAATATAATTAAGTAGTACCTGTCCGTAGTGTTGCCCCCGAATCCGCGTGTAGCGACCGCTACATCTGCGCGGATTCAAACTCAAAATCAAACAGGGCGGATTTTCCCTGTTTTGTGCTGCTTAAATTTTCCGTGGAGAATCTAAGCACCAAAGGTCTCGTCTGCCCGGGGTAAATCTGACCCACGCCAAAACCTTCGGTTTTCCATTTTACGACCGTTTTTTTACCCAGACTCATTCCTACCTCTCCGTTGTCAAGCACCCCGTTGCTATTTGCGTCATTCCACTCGAAGATCTCTACGTTGATGTCCGATCTCAGTTCTGCGGGATCGTTCGTTGTTTCGTAGTAGGCGTGCGATGATATTGTGATGCCCGAAGTCCCGTTGTTAATGAGCTTGAGGGGGTAATCGGCCGACCATGTTTGTCCTATGTTTCCGAACGTTGGTCCGGGGAGTTCATCGACAAGATTTGTAGGGTCGGTACCCTTAGGTAAATCCTTTAAAAACCTAAGATCGGCACTTCCTATGGAAAATGTTGAACCCAATACCTTTGCTTTGTCGGTGAACGCTGCAAACGTCACTCCCGCGGCCAAACTTATTATTATCCCCAGGCCTGCCAAGTAAACCGGTAAATTTTTGCTTATTTTCAATTTTTCTCACCCCCTCCCAATAAATTTTGTGCTCTCATGCTGGAATAAGAGTTGTCGCATACGATAAGGTGATCGGTAAACCCGACCCCCACTATTCTGCAGGCGTTTTCAAGCCTTTGCGTCACTTTTATATCCTCGGCACTCGGGTACGGTTCTCCTGACGGATGGTTGTGAACCAGAATTATTGAAACAGCGTTGTTTGTTACCGCGACTTTTATTATCTCCCGCGGGTGTATCAAAGTTTCGTTAACCGTACCCACCGATATCAGACTCCTGTTGATAACAGTATTTCTTGCATTCAGGGTAATTAAATATAAATGTTCGGTTTCTTTTCCTAAAAGGCTCGGTTTGATGTAGTCGTAGGCATCTCCCGGAGTCGATATTCTGATGATAGCTCTATTTTTGTTATTGTATCTTCTTGCCAGCTCTTTAACCGCGGCGAGTTTTATCGCTTTGGCTTCTCCCAGATTTTTGTGTTTGACCAGCTTTTGGATAGGGGAGTTTAAGAGTTCTGTCAGCTTTCCTGCTTCTTTTATTAGACTTTGGGATAGTTCAAGAACGGATTGTCCTTTTCCTCCGCTGGAGAGGATTAGAGCAATAAGCTCGGCGTCTGACATGGTGTCCGCCCCTGAATTTAAAAGTTTTTCCCGTGGCCGGTCTTCCCGGGGTAATGAAAGAATATTCATGCAATATAATCTAGGTTATTGCAATGTATATTTCAATATGCTAAATTCTACCCACAATATCTATGTCCGAAATCAGCACAAAGATAAAGGATATAAGGAACTCGTTTAAATTATCTCAGTATAGATTTGGAAAAAAGATAGGTGTTTCGGGTAAGACGATTTCGGCTTATGAGACCGGGCGCGCTGTTCCTCCGGAAAGGACAATTAACTTAATCTCGGAAGTTTTTTCCGCGCCCATCCTCTATATGAATAAGGTTGAAAAATGTAAGCTGCGCGACCAAATAATTTCACTTAAGAATTTCGTGGAAAACCTGGAAAAAGTTTTGGCTGAGAATTAACGCTTCGAATATTGAGGAGCTTTTCTTGCCTTGTGCAGGTAAGGTTTCTTTCTCTCGACCATTCTTGAATCTCTGGTCAAAAGACCCTGTTTTCTAAGTGCAACGGAATATTCTTCGTTCATTACCGAAAGAGCCGCGGAAATTCCGTGTGTTACTGCCCCGAGTTGAGCTGCCTTACCCGACCCCGCTACTTTTATGCTGGCTTTAAATTTTGCCTTGGGGTGTGAGACTCCGAGAATATGAAACGGTCTTGTCCAGGCTATCTGTTCTTTTTCCGACGGGAAGTATTCATTAATATCTTTACCGTTCACCGTAAATTCACCTTTTTCATCCCACATAAATACTCTTGCCACAGCTGTTTTCCTTCTTCCGGTTCCTGCGAAGAATTTAGGTTCTATTTTTGTTTTTTCCTGTATTTTTTCTTTTGCCATGTTTCTATTTTGTGGTCTCCTGAGCTTTGTGAGGATGCTCGGGGCCTGCATATACGTGTAAATTTGTTAATCTTTCGCTTTCAAGTTTATTTTTCGGAAGCATACCTTTGACAGCGCGTACCAGTATTTGTGCAGGGTCTTTTTCCAATATTTTTTCTATCTTTTCTTCTCTAAGCCCTTTGGGAAACCCGGTATGATGCATGTATACTTTCTTTTTCATTTTGTTACCGGTCAGCGCTATTTTTTCTGCATTGGTAACCACAACAATCCCGCCTGTGTTCTGGTTAGGGGAGAACTCGGGATTATTTTTACCGATCAGGATTTTTGCTATATCGGCTGCCAGCATTCCCAACACTTTATTCGTGGCGTCGTAAAAATACCACTTTCTGTTCTGTGTTTTTTTAGCGGATGTGGTTTTATTTATCATTTTTCTTTTCCTTCTTTAGGCTTTTTTTAGCTACAGCCTTTTTCTTTTCTTTAGGAGCCTCTTCTTTTTTCTCCGCAGGTAAGAGTTCAATCCTTGCAGTATTAGCGTTATCTCCACCCCTGTTCCCTGTTTTTATAATCCTGGTATAGCCGCCCATTCTCTTTTCAAAACGTGATGCTACGCTATCCATAAGTTTTTTTATTGCTTCTTCGTTTCCGATAGCTTTTCTGAGTTCCTTTATGGTGTTGAATACAGCTATTCTGTCTTTAGACAGATAACCTTTTTTGGCTCTTGTGATAATTCTTTCTACGAAAGGTCTTACAAATTTGGCTTTTTCCAAAGTGGTCTCGATCTTTTCGTGAATTATGAGACTGACGGCAAGATTTTTTTCGAGCGCTACTCTGTGTCCTGCAGGTCTTCCCATTTTTTTCTTTGCTACTCTGTGTCTCATATCTTAAGATCCTCCGCTTATCTAAGCCCTTCTTTCTTCAGAAGTTTCTTTATTTCTTCCAGTGATTTTTCTCCGAGGTTCTTAATATCCGCTATCTCATCATCTGATTTTTTTGCCAACTGCTTCAGCGTGTCTATCCCGTGTTTTTTCAGGGCATTGATGGTTCTTGTCTGAAGGGGTAGTTCGTCTACCGCTACGTCTTCTACGTCGATTAGAGCGGCGCTTTCCTCTTCCGGTTCGATACTTTTGTCGGTTTCAAGTTCCCATTTCTCAAATGATTCGTAGTATCCTTTAAGGATTCCGGAAGCCTTAACGAGCGCCTGTTTAGGAGAGACACTTCCGTCGGTCTCCACGGTAATAAGCAACTTGTCCAAATCCGTTTTATCTCCGAATCTTGTGGGTTCCACAGCATAGGTCACGTTCAGAACAGGTGAGAACAGTGCGTCGAGCACAATAACTCCGACCTTGGATGTTTGTCTTTCTTCCATGGGGGAGTACCCGACTCCGGGCTCTACAATAAGTTCAATGTTAAGCTCGCTCTTTGAATCCGCGAGGGTGGCTATATGAAGGTCTTTGTTCATTATTTCGAGGTCCGAGGGTATTTCCAGATCCTTTGCGGTTACAGGTCCTGCTCCCTTTTTCCTAAGGGTCGCAACGACGGGGTTGTCCGTATGTATTTTAAATCTCAGCTTTTTTACGTTCAATGTAAGCTGAACCACGTCCTCTTTAACACCCGGGATTGTTGTAAATTGGTGGGATGCCCCCGCAATTTTTACCTGTGTTACAGCTGCACCTTCTATTTCTGTTAACAACACGCGTCTCAAAGCATTTCCGAGCGTATGCCCGAACCCTGTAGGAAGAGGCTCAACAGAGTATGTGCTCATCTCGTTGCTTTCCTTTATCGGGTTTATTTTTAAATTTTCTTTACTTACTATCATCATTTCCTCCTTTAAAAATTACCTGGAATAAAATTCTATAATCGCCTGCACATCTACTTTTTCCTGAGTGTCTTCCGGCAATGGAAGCCTCGAATATTTTACATACCTTTCTTTAATATTCGCCTCAAGCCACTCCGGTAGGACAATGCCCTCTCTCAATTGTATCTTTTCGAAACTTATGGGTTTTACAACATCTCCAATCTTAAGTGTTTTTGACGGAATATTTACTTCCTTCGAATTAACATTAAACAGGCCCCTTCTTATGAATTGTCTGGCTTGTGCTCTTGAAACCGCAAAGCCGCTTCTGTACACCATGTTGTCGAGCCTTGATTCCAGCAGCTGCATGAGAACCTCTCCTGAGACCCCTTTTGATGCCAGGGCTTTGTTAACGTAGTTCTTAAACTGTTTTTCCAGAATTCCGTAGATTCTTTTGGCCTTTTGTTTTTCTCTAAGTTGTTTTCCGTACTCAGAAACCGATTTCCTTCTAGTTCCGTGTTGTCCGGGAGCCTGGGCTTTCTTTGTGATAGCACATTTGTCGGATTCACATCTGGAACCCTTTAAGTAGAGTTTTACGCCCTCTCTTCTGCAAAGTCTGCATTTTGCTCCGGTGTATCTTGCCATATTGTTAGACCCTTCTTTTTTTCTCCGGCCTGCATCCGTTGTGAGGGATTGGGGTAAGGTCTGAAATTGATACTACATTAAGGCCCACTGTTTTAAGGGCTTTAATAGAGGAGATTCTCCCTAAACCGGCGCCTTTTAGGTAGACTGAGACATCTCTGACACCCGCTTTTGAAGCGGCATTGCCGGCAATCTCGGCTGCTTTTGTAGATGCGTAGGGAGTGGATTTTCTTGATCCTTTGAACCCGGCACTGCCTGAGCTTGCAGTGAACAAAGTGTTACCTTCAGAATCGGTCACCGTGATAATAGTATTGTTCATCCCTGCGGTGATATAAACTCTTCCGCTGGGAGTGATTATTTTTTCTTTCTTTTTGCTTTTTTTTGTTGTTTGAGCCATATGTTACTTTTTGGAGTACTCTCCAAAATGCCTACTACTTTTTGAGGCTTTGTCCTCAAAATGCCTACTACTTTTTGAGGCTTTGTCCTCAAAATGCCTACTACTTTTTGGGGTAACCCCCGAAATGCTTACTACTTTTTGAGGCTTTGTCCTCAAAATGCTTACTACTTCTTTGCTAATTTCTTTTTCTGTCCGCCCACGGTCTTTCGTTTACCTTTTCTCGTGCGGGAATTAGTCCTTGTGCGCTGTCCCCTCACGGGAAGTCCTGCCAAATGTCTAAGTCCTCTGTAAGATTTTACTTCCTGCAGACGTCTGATGTTCTGGTTAACCAGTCTTTTCAATTCTCCCTCGACATGAAGTTCCATGGCAGCTATGGAAGCGTTTATCTTTGCAACATCTTCGTCGGTAAGATCTTTGGCCCTGGTGTCGGGGTTTATGCCCGATCTCTCAAGTACTTTCCTGGATATTGTCGGACCGATACCGTAGATGTATCTTAAAGATGCTTCTATTCTTTTTTCTCCCGGTATGTCTACACCTTTTATCCTTGGCATAATTAACCCTGTCTTTGCTTGTGTTTCGGGTTTCTTTTACAAATAACCCTAACCGTCCTGTTCCTTATAATAATTTTGCAATCTTTACAGATTGGTTTTACAGATGATCTGACTTTCATATTTCAAAAATTCTTCCTGCCGAGTTACTTAAGCCTGTAAATGATCCTGCCTCTCGTCAGATCGTGGGGGGAAAACTCTATTCTAACCTTGTCCCCAGGTAAAACCCTAATATGGGCCTTCCTCATTTTTCCCGATATGACAGCCAAAGCGTTAGTCTCGTCTTCAAATTCTATCTTGAACATTCCTCCCATATGGGTCTCAGTTATTTTTCCGTCTTTTGTAATTACTTCTTTTGTGCTCATTTAGCTTTCTGACTCAGCAAACGCGCTTGATTGTAACAGAACCGTTATCACAGGTCAATAACCCTCTTTGGTATTGCTAAGAAGTGTTTTTAGCATCTCCCGGTTGTAAATTGAGGTTTTATTGACTTTTCCAGCCGCGAAATTTATATTACACATTGTATGTGTGAAAATCAACAAAAAAGGGATTTTTAATGCTGGACATAAATTTTATCAAGAACAATTCGGAGCTGACCAAAAAAGCTGTCGAGAATAAACAACTCGGTAAGACCGTTTCTATAGACAAGTTAATAGAGACCCACGATCGGTATCTGGACCTTTTGAAGAAAGTGGAAATCCACAGAGCGCTTAGAAACAAGCTTTCCGAGAGTATCTCAAAAGTGGCACCTCAGGATAGGTCTGATCTCATAAACGAAGCTACCGCCGTGAAAGGGGAGTTGGCAAAATACGAGCACGAGCTTGTTGAGACGAAGATCGTCTTTGACCGGTTAATGCTATGGGTACCAAGTGTTCCTGCCGAAGATGTTCCTGTAGGGATAGACGAGAGCGGCAATAAAGTGGTGCGGGAGGAAGGAAGTATTAACGGGCCTGCTTTTAAGCCTAAAGACCATGTTGATTTGGGCGTATCCCTCGATATCCTGGATCTGGAAAGAGGCGCAAAAATCGGGGGTTTCAGAGGGTATTTTTTAAAAAATGAGGGCGCCCAGCTTGAACAAGCCATTTTAAGGTATGCGTGTGACATGATGCTGGTCGAAGGTTACACCATGTTGAGTGTCCCATGGATAGTGAAACCCGAATTTTTTACCGGAACGGGGTATTTCCCGTGGGGAGAAGATGACCACTACAGGTTGGAAGATGATAAAGCGTTGATCGGGACGGCCGAAGTATCTCTCACCTCCTATTATTCGGGCGAAATTCTGAATGAATCAGAACTTCCCATGAGGCTGTTTGGATTGAGTCCGTGCTTTAGAAAAGAAATTGGAGCATACGGCAAAGATACCAAAGGTATTTTCAGACTGCATCAATTTAACAAAGTTGAGCAGGTAGTACTCACAACTGCTAACGAAGAGATAACCAGAGAATGGCATGAAAAAATGCTGAGTCACGCCGAAAACATACTAAAAGGCCTGAAACTTCCCTATAGGGTACTTTTAATGTGCACGGGGGACATGGGTGCGGGACAGGTTAAGAAGTATGACTTAGAGACGTGGTTCCCGTCGCAGGGAAACTACAGAGAGACCCACTCGGACTCATATTTCAGGGATTTTCAATCCAGAAGGCTGAACATCAGGTATAGAGACTTCTCCGGGGAACTTAAATACGTTTATACTCTCAACAACACCGTAGCCGCCACCCCGAGGCTTTTAGCTGCAGTTCTGGAAAATTACCAGAATGTTGACGGGAGTGTTACCGTTCCCGAAGTTTTAAAGAAGTACGTAAGCTTCGACAAAATTCTGCCCAAACAGAAAATTATTTGATAGTATGGGTCAATATGAATATTTTTGACGGTATTCAGTTGCCGAAGATTATTTACGAAACCGATTCAAAATATAACGGTAAAGTGCAAGTTTGGGAGGTCGGGAAAACCCGCAAGATTAAAGTCGATAAGATAGATCAGTCAATATCCCATAAATCTCCTTCAGCCAACCGTCTTGTTTGGGGGAAAGTTATAGAAGTCCTTGAAGAAAACGCCCCCGACCTTAAAAATATCCTAATCCTGGGGCTGGGCGGAGGTACCATGGCTCATTTGATTTCGGAAAAATTCAACGCTCCCAGGATTGTAAGCGTCGAGATAGATCCGGTAATGGTCGATATAGCAAAAAAATATTTCGACCTTGATTCGGTACCGAACCATAGGATAATCATCGACGATGCTTTGAGAGTTGTTGTTGAACCGGAAGAGTTCGATTTAAAACCCGAGTCTTTTAACGTGTGCATCGTCGATATATTCCAGGGAGAAAAATATCCGGATCTTGGAAAGTCCGGTAATTTCATTACCTCGGTAAAGAAAATGGTAAGGCCGGGCGGACTGTTAATTTTTAACAGAATCTATTTGGATTATCATCAGGACGACGTGAATATCTTCATCGAGTACCTCGGAGACTTTCTGCAGAACGTGACATGTTTGGTTGTTGCAGGTTACACGAATTCAGACAACGTATTAATCTACGGAAAAGTCTGACCCTTTATTAATGACTCTTTTTCAATCTATTATCATGGGAATAGTTCAGGGTCTTACCGAGTTTATACCGGTTTCCTCTTCCGGGCATCTAATAATTTTTCCGGAACTGTTCGGCTGGGAACAGGGCGGTTTGGCTTTTGATACAACCCTGCATTTAGGTACGTTAGCCGCACTTCTTGTTTATTTTTATAAAGACCTCAGAAGAATGGTTCTTTCCCTAATAAGAGATGCAGGGAAATCGACATATCATTTCAGCCGGTATTCTCCGGAAAGTAAACTGGTTGTTTGGTTACTTATCGCTACGGTACCTGCCGGATTAGCCGCTTTTTTATTTGGAGACTATTTGGAAAGTACTTTCAGAAGCATGTTAAGCGTCTCAATATTTTTATTGCTGGGTTCAGTTCTGATGTTTTTTGCAGACAGGCTCGGGAAAAACGGGGATAAATCGCAGCCCGCACCCCCGATAAGTTATGGCAAAGTTATTGTCGCGGGTTTTTTTCAATGCCTGGCATTATTTCCCGGAGTTTCCAGATCGGGGTCAACTATTTCCGGCGGACTAATATCGGGACTGAACAGAACTCAGGCGGCAAGAATTTCATTCCTTCTCTCTATACCTATAATAGCTGCAGCGGGTGCTTTTCAACTTCCCGATGCTTTGGCGGTGTATTCGGGCGCCGGTGCGGGTACTCTGATTTCAGGTTTTCTTACCAGTGCGCTGTCGGGATATCTGGCTGTGTCTTTTCTTATGAAGTATCTAAATTCTCACGGGTTAAGGTCATTTATTATTTACCGTGTGGTACTTTCAATTTTTCTCATTTTTTTGTACATCGCGTAACACCCGCCCGGTTAAGCGGTGATATAATCATTCTCGATATGTTTAAGTTATTTGTTGATTCAAACGAAAAACAGCTGAAGAAAATAGAGCCTTTGGTAGCTGCAATAAACTCTCTGGAACCCGCTGTCAGTAAGATGACCCGGGTGGAGATGCTTTCCAAAGTGGAAGACTGGAAGAAGGAATTGTCGGGATTGGACTACGACGCTCAAAAAAAAGTTATGGAAAAAATACTTCCCGAAGCTTTTGCATTTGTCCGCGAAGCCTCCGTTAGGACCTCGGGTAAGCGTCATTTCGACGTCCAGCTCATGGCCGGTGTGGTCTTGCACGAAGGTAAAATTTCCGAGCAAAAGACCGGGGAAGGAAAAACTCTTACGGCGACCCTTCCATTATTTTTAAATTCGCTGACGGGACGGGGGGCTCATTTGGTCACCCCCAACGATTACCTCTCCAGGCACGGCGCAGGTTGGATGGGTGATATATACACTTACCTGGGAATAAGCGTAGGAGTAATAATGCAGGAAAGGGCTTTTGTTTACGACAGTACTCACGAAGGAACCGAATTCGACGATATCTACGCCGTACATCTGAGAGAAGTTTCCCGGCAGGAAGCCTATAAATGTGGAATTGTGTATGGAACTAACCACGAGTTCGGTTTTGATTATCTTAGGGATAACATGGTGCGCTCGTTAGGCTCCATGGTTCAGACGAATCCGAACGGAGAGTTCGGCGTTCACAACTTTGCTATCGTCGATGAAGTCGATTCTATTTTGATTGATGTCGCAAGAACCCCGTTGATAATATCAGCCGCGGATGCCAAACCTTCCTCAAGATATTTTGACGCCGATCGGATAGTAAAAACTTTAGCCAAAAATTCCGATTACGAAGTAGAAGAAAAGTATAAAAACGTAACACTGACCGACCTCGGTATAAGGCGGGTAGAAAGACTGTTGGGTGTTAGCAATTTATATGAGCAGGATTTCGAGATGGTTCATTTGATGGAAGAAGCTCTTACTGCCCACGCTTTATATGAGAAAGACCGTGATTATGTTGTTAAAGACGGAAAGGTTGTAATTGTTGATCAGTTCACCGGAAGATTACTCCCCAGCAACAGGTTTTCTCACGGGCTTCATCAGGCAATCGAGGCAAAAGAAGGAGTAGAGATTCAGCAGGAGTCAAAAACCCTGGCGGAAATTTCCTACCAAAATTATTTTAGAATGTACAAAAAGCTCGCCGGTATGACGGGAACTGCCGCGACCGAAGCCGAGGAATTTTACAAAATATATAAGCTCGATGTTGTAGCCATTCCTACCAACAAACCCAATACCAGAAAAGATCAGAACGATGTTGTTTATAAAACGGAAAGCGCCAAATTTAAAGCCGTAGCAGATGACATTGTAAAAAGGCACTCTAAAGGTCAGCCGGTTCTGGTGGGAACTACTTCGGTTGAGAAAAGTGAACAGTTGCACGAACTTCTTTCGAGAAGAAAAGTTCCTCATGAAATATTAAATGCAAAAAATCACGAACGGGAAGCGTTAATAATCGCCCAGGCGGGAAGAAAAGGCGGGGTGACCATTTCGACTAATATGGCAGGTAGAGGTGTCGACATCGTTTTGGGCGGCGACCCTCCGGTTGAAAACGAACAAAAAGAGGTTATTGATGCGGGAGGGCTTTATGTTATTGGTACAGAAAGACATGACTCGAGAAGAATTGATAATCAGTTAAGAGGGCGTTCAGGCAGGCAGGGAGATCCGGGCGAGACCAGGTTCTTCGTTTCACTTCAGGACGACCTGATGAGGATTTTCGGCGGTGAGCAGGTAAGTAAAATGATGGACAGGTTCGGTATCGACGAAACAATTCCTTTGGAAGCGGGTTTAGTTACCAGGTCGATTGAAAACGCACAAAAAAGAGTAGAAGGGTTCAACTTCGATCGCAGAAAACAAGTTGTCGAAATGGACGATGTTATAAATGTTCACCGTGAAGTTATCTATTCTCTCAGACGTAGAATACTCGAGCTTGAATCGGGTGTCACCGAACATAAAGACTGGCTGATGCAGAAACTCGCCTCCTCGTCCGTACTTAACGAAGAACTTTGGGCGGAAAAAGAAAAGGAATTTGGGGAGGACACATGGCTTGATATTGTTTCAGATTGGAGCCTTCCGGTTATTGATAATTTTTGGATGGACCACCTTGTTGATATGGACCAGGTACGTGAGGGTATCGGGCTAAGAGGTTACGCACAAAGGGATCCGATGGTGGAGTATAAGAAAGAAGGCCACGAGAGATTTGAAATATTACTCGGGCGCATCTATTCTTTTGTCGGGGAAAGATTAAGTAAGGCGAGCAGTGCTACGGTGGTAAAGACATCCGCGGCAGAAGACGCTCTCTTATCAAGATTGAACTATCAGCACGGTGAATTGGAAACAGGAGTTTCGGAAGAAGCGGCTGCCAACAAGACACCGAGAGTTGTGGACCAGATGGGTAGGGTTCTTAAGGTCGAGCAAATATTATCGGGAAAAGTTAAAGTCGGAAGAAACGATCCGTGCCCCTGCGGCAGCGGGAAGAAATACAAACACTGTCATGGAAAGTAAGCAGGTTAAACACGAATTGTTCGTGAGCAAGGTGAAAAATGTTTTCGGTTCCGGAGCAGAAAAAATTTTGGAGGGTATTTTACACCCCCGTTACGAAACCTTTAGGATAAATTTACGCAAGTCCGGTGTTGGCGAGGCGTTGGAAACGTTGCGGATGCTCGGGTTTGAAATTAAGGAAGGTCCGGTCCCCGGTTCCTTCATTAACTTGTCTTCCATTAATGATTTAAAAATTTCTCAAACCGACCTTTTTAAAAAAGGGATTTTATATGTTCAGGGATTGAGCAGCATGTTGGGTGTAGTTGTATTGGATCCAAAACCTGACGATAAGGTAATGGACCTTTGCGCAAGTCCAGGAAGTAAAACTTCTTTCATGGCCACACTGACGGGTGTGCCTAAAAATATTTATGCCGTAGAAAGTAATTCCGGACGTTTTTATTCGATGAAAAAGAATCTGGCGATGCAGGGCTATCCCGATGTTGTTACCGTTAAAGCGAACGCGGCCGGATTGCTCAACAGATATCCCGTGTTCCGCGAAGCGTTTGACAGGGTATTAGTCGATGTGCCCTGCTCCAACGAGGGTAATGTGAGATTTTCAGCTCCCGATCCGCTTAAGTTCTGGAATCCAAAACTGCCGAAAAAAATATCAATGCTTCAAAAGAAGATCCTCGCCTCCGGATACGGCATGTTGAAGCCGGGCGGTTACATGGTCTATTCAACCTGCACATATTCATTTGAAGAGAACGAGTCCGTAATAAATTGGGCATTAAAAAAATTTCCGGACCTTGATGTGATGAAAATAAATAGCCGGGTCAAGAATCTGAAATATCTTAAAGGACTTACGGAATATAAAGGCGAAGAGACAGATCCGCGAATATCTAATACGATGAGAATTTTACCCGATAATTATTTTGACGGCTTTTTTATTTCGCTTCTGCAGCGACGGCCTGCCGGAGCACGTTAAGGGCATTAATAGCATTAGCGTCTCCCGGATTGAGCTCCAGTGTTTTTAACCAGTAGATCTTTGCAGTCTCGTAATCTTTCTTGTAGAACGCAATTACACCCATTTTGTACGTTGCCCCGTACAGTCTCGGATTCATCTGGTACGATTGTTCCAGATATTTCCATGCGTTATCGTAATCTCCCATTTGCAGGTAAACATACCCCAGATTGTGAACTGCGTCAGCGTATGTCGGGTCGAGCTCGATGGATTTTTTGAAGTTGGCAACAGCCAGATCGTATTTTTGCTCCCTTGCGTATACATCTCCGAGGTTGTTGTAAACCCTAAAACTGTACGGGGACACTTTTTGGGTCGCATGCCAGAGATTGCTTGTGCTCAAGAGATCCTGCGTCCTGATTGCGGTCCTGATAGTATAGAAAGCTAACAAAAGGGCAACCGCGTAAATCGTAAATTTCCTGATGCCTGTGTATTTTTCCAGATAAGGAATGACGAATGCAAGTATTAGGCTGAAGGCCATCGTCGAAAGGTAAAGGTATCTTTCGGCAATAAACCATGCTATAGCCACCGGACTGAACGATGGCAGTGTAGAGATGAAAATAAGTAAGATGAGTCCGGCCACGTAGCTGGCTTTTTTGTAAAGTTTAAGGATAACGACTACCATGGCGAGCGTTACCGCAATCATTGCTGTGTAAGAAACCATGCTGATGTAAATTCCCTCGTGATAGACGGTCAGAGCCAGGGGAGAGATTAACAGTTTTATTACAGTAAACACTATATAAGGTGTCCGGTTCAGTAACGGCGTGGCGGTGTAGGGATTGTAATAATAGTCCTGTTTAAGATCAGTAACCCTGGCCGTAAAACCTCCGAACAGATTTATGTACGCATGAATGGCTGCGAAGATAAAATATGGAAGTATCCAAAGCATCGATTTGAAATTGAACTTCCTGTTCAGAATTAGCTGATCAAAGACCAGCAAAGAAAAAGGTAGTGTGAGTACCCAGGCGTTCCTTAATAATACCAGCGAGAGTATAAAAATGACGATCTCTGCCACGTAATATCTTCTCTGCCCGGATTTCCGGAATAAGTAGTGGAATATCATGGTAATTAATGTGAAAAAAACAATGTGCAGATAATGCATCGCCGATATCCATCCTACGGCCTCACTGGCAAGAGGGTGTACTGCAAAAAGAAGGCTCGCTATGAGGGCCTTTTGTTTGTCAAATACCGCGTACGCAAAGAGGAATAACAGTACGACGTTAACATAGTGGGAAAGCACCGAGAACACGTGGTAAGCTCCCGGTTCTAGCCCGAAAACGGAGTATATGAGAGCCAGTTCCATGTTGTAGAGAAATCCTGTTTTGAACATTTTTCCCATATTTCCGATGTCGGGGTTATACAAAATACCTTTCTCATCATCCATGTTCAGGAACTCCCCTCTCGCAAGATTTCCGTAGGCTATCATCACTAAAAGGAACAGCAAAAGGAATGTGACACGGTTGTCTTTTATAATTTGAAAAAAATCCTTAATTGATGTAATTTCTTTATGAGATTTATTGTCCATAGTTGGATATTATATAAATACCACAAAACCGACATGAATATAAAGAGACATTTTTACGAAATAGCAGAGTCCTTTTTAACTTCCCTCGTCGTTGTTCTTGTACTGTACATCACGATAGGATCGGTCGAGGTTGTCTGGGGAGCGAGCATGGAACCGAACTTCGAAACGGGTGAAAGGATACTTGTGGATAAAATAACCAGGAATTTCAGAGATTATGAAAGGGGCGAGGTAGTCGTGCTCGTGCCTCCTACCGAGGACTCAAAACACTTTATAAAAAGGGTCGTCGGACTCCCGGGTGACATAATTAAGGTATTTGAGTGTAAAATCTATATATACCGAGATGGCAGTCAATTTACCCTGGACGAGGAGTATCTGGGTTCCAATGGTTGTACTATTGGTGGAAACGAGTTTCTGCAGGAGGGCAGGTCGGTGGAAATAAAGGACGGTTACTATGTTGTGATGGGGGATAACAGGCGTAATTCCCTGGATTCCCGTGTTTTCGGCATGGTTAAGGCTTCGGATATCGTGGGAAGGGTGGTTTTTCGTTTTTGGCCGGTGGGAAAGGCTGGATTCGTAAATTAGACATTGACAACCTTTTCGGGATATGGTAGTTTTCGCACTGTTCTAAAGCATTTCCAATATTTTTATGAAAAAAGACCTTTGGGGTCGGTTTTCTGTTGGGAAAAGCTGCGTTTTCAGCGAAAATACAGCATTTTCGTTAAAAAACACGGAAAAATTTAATAAAACCGCTTTTTTGTAGTAAAATTTTTTTTACGGCCAAATTTAGGGGAAAACTTAATGAGAGAAACTTTTTCTAAAAGAAAAATAGCTTTAAATCTTCCAAACTTAGCAGATATACAATTAAATTCGTACAACTGGCTCATGAACGAGGGTCTTAAGGAGATCCTTGAAGAGCTGGGGACCGTCGAGGACAGTTCTGGCAGAGGCTGGGTTGTTACCCTCTCCGATCCTTCTATAGAGAAGGAGAACATTTCCATACCCGAAGCTAAAAGGACGGGCAGAACCTACGACGCTCCCTGGTATGTCAAGGCGACAATAGAAGACCCTTTAACAAAAAAGAAGAAGGTATCCAATATATACATGGGCGATCTTCCTCTAATGACTCAAAGGGGAACCTTCGTGATCAGCGGTGTTGAGAGAACTATTGTTAATCAATTAATCAGGGCAGAAGGAGTTCTCTTTACGGGAGAACTCTCTCCCGTTACGGGACAATTCCTGGCAGGTGCTAAGATATTGCCCAAGAGCGGTGTCTGGCTTGAGTTTGAAACCTCGAGGAACGGTGTCCTTAGCGTAAGGATTGATAGGAAAAGAAAACTAGCGGTTACCACACTCTTGAGAGTCTTCGGACTTGAGGAAGACGATGACATAAGAAAAGTATTCGAAAATGTCGAGTCAAATCCCGAAATAAATTACATAAATGAAACATTAGCAAAAGACCCGGCTTCCAGCTTTGAAGAATCCTGCATTGAGATCTATAGAAAAATGAGACCGGGAGAACCTTTGGTGCTGGAGAACGCCAAAGCTCTTGTAGCAGCCATGTTCTTCAACAAAAGAAGATTTAGCATGGGCCATGTCGGGAGATTTAAGTTGAACAAGTCACTCGGTCTGAACATACCCAACGATCCGGATCACAGACTCCTTACTTTAGAGGATCTGATAAAGATAGTTTCAAAAATAATCGAACTGAATAATGGTGTCGGTATGCCGGACGATGTGGACTTTCTGGGTAACAGGCGTGTTAAAAGTGTGGGAGAACTTCTTCAGTGGCAGATGAGGATAGGCTTCTTAAGAATGGAAAAGAACATCAAGGAAAGAATGTCCTTATCCCCGCGCGAAACCCTTCCTGAACCGTCGGTATTGATATCACCCAGAGCCATAGCAGCGGCTGTTCACAGCTTTTTCGCTACAGGTCAGCTGTCTCAGCTTCACGATCAGCAAAATCCTTTAACCGCACTGGATCATTTGAGAAGACTTTCGGTTTTAGGACCGGGCGGTCTTACAAAGGAAAGGGCAAGTTTCTCGGTAAGAGACGTCCATTATTCTTCGTTCGGAAGAGTTTGTCCTGTCAGAACTCCGGAAGGCCCGAACATAGGTCTGATCAACTATCTGGCTTCTTACGCTAAAGTAAACGAATATGGTTTTTTGGAAACTCCTTATATTAAACTTGAGAAAAAACCCTCGGGAGAGATTAGACTTACCGACGAGATAGTTTATCTGGCAGCCTACGACGAAGAGAACGCTCATATTACGGACCAATCGGTTGCTGTGGACGCAAAAGGTTTCATCACGGACAAGCAGGTTCCTCTTCGAAAAGGAGGCAATTTCTTCCTGGGTGATGTCGCTTTAGCAGAATATATTGAGGTTGTTCCCCGACAGGTCGTCGGTGTGGCCGCAGGACTTATTCCTTTCTTACAAAATAACGATATCGCAAGAGCACTTATGGGAACCCAGCAAATGTCTCAGGCGGTTCCTTTGGTTAAGCCGGAGACTCCTATTATCGGAACAGGTATCGAGGGTGAAATCGCCCGAAATACAAACGCACTTATTCTTGCAGATGAAGACGGAGTTGTTGAGTACGCTGACGCCAGAAAAGTAATTGTTAAATACGGACGCGGCGGTAAAGGTTCCAAAGTAGAATACACAGCCGCTAAATTTGAACAAACCAACAGCGACACCTGCTTTAATCAATATGTCGTAGTCGAAACCGGCCAGAAAGTAAAAGAGGGTGACGTACTTGTCGAAGGCCCCGCTGTTAACAATGGTGAGTTATCTATCGGAACAAATATGAAAGTTGCCTATATGATTTACGAAGGCTTGGAATTTGAAGACGGCATCGTAATTTCGGACAGATTGGTAAAAGAAGATGTATTAACCTCAATTCACGTTTCCGACTATCAGACTTCGGTACAGGAAACAAAGCTCGGGCCTGAGGAAATCACAAGAGACATACCTAACGTTTCTGAGGAATCATTGAGAAATCTGGATGAAGACGGAATAGTAGCCGTCGGTTCCAAAGTAAAATCCAGCGATATTCTTGTAGGTAAGGTCGCTCCCAAAGGGGAAATGGATCTGACATCGGAGGAAAGACTTCTTAGAGCTATTTTCGGTGAAAAAGCTAAGGATGTCAGGGACACGTCTTTGTATATGCCCCACGGTGAGCACGGTGTCGTTATTGGCATAAAAAGGGTTACAAAAAAGGACAACGAGTCTTTACCCGCGGGAACAATCGAGAGAATTACCGTGTACGTTGCTCAGCAAAAGAAAATAGACATCGGGGATAAATTAGCGGGAAGACACGGTAACAAAGGTGTTATCTCCGCAATAGTTCCTGTTGTGGACATGCCCATGCTCCCTGACGGTTCTACGGTCGACATAATATTCTCTTCAGAAGCGGTCCTGAAACGTATGAACGTGGGTCAGTTACTTGAAGCTGCCCTCGGAATGGCAGGAAAAGCGCTGGGAAAGACTTATGAAGTTCCTTCTTTGCAGGAAATTCCTGAAGAACTTATTGAAGCGGAATTGAAAAAAGCGGGTCTTCCCGTGTCGGGAAAAACAAAACTTATCGATGGAAGGAACGGAGAGTATTTCCAGAATGAGATTGTCGTGGGTGACACATATATTCTTAAACTCATTCACATGTCGGAAGAGAAAATGCACGCCAGGTCGACGGGTCCTTACTCCTTAATAACACAGCAGCCTCTCGGAGGTAAAGCTCAGTTCGGCGGACAAAGGTTCGGAGAAATGGAAGTATGGGCTCTTGAGGCTTACGGTGCCGCAAACATACTTAAGGAAATATTGACCATTAAATCGGACGACATGCTGGGAAGGACTCAGGCTTATAGCGCAATGGTCCAGGGTAAAGAAATACCCGAATCATCGGTTCCGGAAACATTTAAGTTACTGGTCAGAAAACTTAACGGATTGGGTCTGGGTCTTGAAGCTTACTCTTCTGAGGAAGATTCGGGTCCGGTCGAGGAAGTTGAAGAAAGCGCACAGGAAGTTGTGGATGCTTCCATGAAAGCGGTCGTAGAGGCAGCAAGTGAAGAAATTTCCGAGCAGGAGGCGGAATCGGAAGAATAATTTCCGCATATAAATATGAAAGACATTAGTCAATTAAAAGATTTTGAC
The DNA here is from genome assembly GCA_000503835.1 of candidate division WWE3 bacterium RAAC2_WWE3_1. Lineage (GTDB taxonomy): Bacteria > Patescibacteriota > WWE3 > UBA101185 > UBA10185 > UBA8498. Next base: position 58,963 of record CP006914.1, read on the forward strand.
GCAATAAAAATATATCTGGCATCAAGTCAGGAATTATTGAGCTGGTCGTACGGAGAGGTTACAAAACCCGAGACCATAAACTACAGGACTTTCAAACCCGAAAGAGAAGGACTTTTCGATGAGCGCATCTTCGGTCCTTCCAAAAATTACGAATGCTATTGCGGAAAGTACAAAGGAATAAGGTACAAAGGTGTTTTGTGTGATAAGTGCGGTGTCGAGGTAACACATTCCAGAGTGAGAAGAGAAAGAATGGGACATATAAAACTTTCCTCTCCGGTAGCTCACGTTTGGTTCTTCAAAGGCATTCCGTCAAAGATGGCTCTATTGCTTGATCTCACACCGAGGAACGTGGAATCGGTGGTCTATTTCGCGTCATTCATAGTTACGGCCATGGACGGCAAGAAAAAGGCTGAAGCGATAGATATGGTCACAAAAGATTTCGAAAAAGTTAAAGCTCAGATAAATAAGGAGGCCGATGCAAAAGTGCAGGAGGTAGAAGTTGAGCTGAAGAATATTGCAAAAATTCCCGAAGAAATAAAACGCGCCGAAGAGGAAAGGAAGATTAGAGAAAAGACTCAGCAAATAAGGACACAGTACGAAAAAAAGATAGAGGAGCAGGAAAAACATTTCAAGATAGTTCAAAAGAAAATTGAAAGTGTCGAACAGTACTCGGTCATATCCGAGAACGAATATATACAATTGGTAAATTATCTCGAAATATTCGCTCAGTTGGAAATCGGAGCAGAAGCTTTACAGAATATATTAAAAAGCATGAATCTTAACGATCTCTCGGAAAAACTCAGATTGGATCTGACTACTTCCAAGGGACAGAAGGCTCAAAGAATAAACAAAAGACTTAAAGTTGTAGAACAGTTCAGGAAGGCGAACATCTCCCCCGATAGAATGATTATGGAAATAATTCCGGTGATACCCCCGGATCTTAGACCTATGGTTCAGTTGGAGGGCGGACGATTTGCAAGTTCCGACTTGAATGATCTTTACAGACGATTGATTAATAGAAATAACCGTTTGGGCAGGCTGCTGGATTTGGGTGCCCCCGAAATCATTGTAAGGAACGAAAAAAGAATGCTGCAGGAATCAGTTGACGCACTTTTTGACGCTTCCAAACAAAGACAAAAAACAAGAGTTACCAGAGGTAAAAAGGAATTGAGGTCCCTGGCCGATATGATAAAGGGTAAGCAGGGCATATTCCGTTTGAACCTGTTGGGAAAAAGGGTCGATTACTCAGGAAGAGGCGTTATCATAAACGGTCCCAATTTAAAATTGAACGAATGCGGACTTCCTAAAGACATGGCTCTTGAACTATTCAAACCCATGGTTCTGAGGGAAATACTTGGGAGAGGGTATGCACCTAATGTAAAAAGTGCGAAATACTATCTTGAATCACGCGTGCCTGAGGTTTGGGATATTCTTGAGGAAGTAGTCAAGGATCATCCGGTTCTTCTGAACCGTGCACCTACTCTCTGGAGGCTGGGTATTCAGGCATTCTATCCGAAGTTGGTAGAAGGTAACTCAATAAAACTTCATCTGTGTGTATGCTCAGGCTATAACGCTGACTTTGACGGAGACCAAATGGCAGTTCATGTTCCGTTGGGTGAAAAAGCTATAGAAGAGGCCAAAACAGTGATGATATCCACCAACAATTTGCTGAATCCTTCGAACGGATCTCCAATTTCAATACCCACAAAAATAATGTTGTTTGGGGTTTACTACATCACATCCGTTGATGAGAAACTTCCGTTGTTCGAAAGAGTTTTCAGTGACGAATACGAACTTATGCATGCGGTCGATGCTACCGGAGAAGTAACTTTACGACAAAAGATAAAAATAGGGATTAACGGCGAGATTGTAGAAACTACGTACGGTAGACTCATATTCAACAGGGTTGTTCCGGAAAGGTTTGGGTATGTCAATCATACAATGGATAAGAAACAGATTAACTCAATCCTACAGAGAACTTTCGAAACGGAACCAAACGAGGTAGTTGTTAAATTCATTGATGACCTTAAGGATCTCGGGCTAAAGTACGGAACCATCAGCGGTCAGTCGGTTTCCCTGTCTGATATTCAGGTTCCTCAGGCAAGAGTTTCAATTATAACTAAAGGAAAAGAAACGGTAGCCGAAATCGAGTCTAACTACAAAAGGGGCTTGATTACAAGGGCTGAGGCTTCAAGACTTAAAGAAGATACATGGAATAAAGTGATTTCCGACCTTGACGCGGCAATTTGGGATGCGTTGGCCGACGATAACCCGGTTAAGGTTTTGGTCAAATCAGGTTCAACACGTGCTTCAAGGGATCAGGTTAAACAAGTTGCGGGTATGAAAGGTTTGGTCGTTGATACATCTGGTAAGACGGTTGAAGTTCCTATTCTTGGCAACTATAAATACGGATTATCGGCTTTGGAGTACTTCATCGGAGCTAAAGGTGCGAGAAAAGGATTGGTGGACAAGGGTTTGAAGACAGCTGACGCCGGCTACTTGACCAGAAGACTTGTGGATGTTTCACAGGATGTTATCGTTCGCGTCGAAGATTGTGGTACAGAGCACGGTAGGACAATGAAAGTAGGGGAAGGAACCTTACTTCAAACTTTTGCAGACAGAGTGATAGGACGCTATCTTGCTTCGGACGTGAAAGTTAAAGGAAAGACCCTGGTAAAAAGAGGTACGTTGCTTTCGCGCGAAGACGTGGCAAAAATAGAGGCTGCAGGCATCGAAAACATTGTTATCAGGTCCCCCATGCACTGTGAAACCAGAAGAGGTATCTGCGGTAAGTGCTACGGAAAAGATCTGATGACGGGAAAACTTGTAAACATGGGGACTGCAGTAGGTGTCGCAGCGGCTCAATCCATCGGTGAGCCGGGCACTCAGCTCTCCATGAGAACCTTTCACACCGGAGGTATTGCAGGAAAAGATATTACCCAGGGTTTGCCCAGAGTTGAAGAACTGGTCGAGGCAAGAGCACCTAAATTCCTTTCTTTAATGTCGGATATTACAGGTGTTGTAAACATAGTCAAAAGCGGTGACGAAAGAAAGATCATTGTTATCCCCACGGACCGTGATGAGGACGCCGCCGAATATTTGGTGGATCCGGTCGAAGAAATAATAGTCAAGGAAGGTGAAATTGTCGCAAAAGGCGAAAAGTTAACTGCAGGCAACCTCGATCTTACTGACCTGTTCAGAACCGTAGGAGTTGATGAGACCAAGAGATACATAATTGAGGAAATCCAGAAAGTTTATGCTTCCCAGGGTGTTGCCCTAAATGATAAGCACATCGAAATAATCGTTAAACAAATGTTCAATCACGTGAAAATCGATGAGGTCGGGGACACAGAGTTTATGGAAGGCGAACTTAGTACCAAAGCCAGATTCATGGAAGTAAACGAGGAAGTTATTGCCAGTGGCGGAACCCCCGCGACAGGGAAACTTACCATGCTTGGAATTACCAGAGCTTCGTTAAACACGGACAGTTTCTTATCTGCAGCTTCATTTATTCAGACAAGTAATGTGTTGACCGACGCAGCAGCTTCTGGTAAGGTTGATTATCTTTTGGGATTGAAAGAAAATGTCATAATTGGTAGATTAATCCCGACAGGAGATCGTGCCAGATTGGAGTAATAATGCCTACTATAAATCAGTTACTTAGAAAAAACAGAAAAACTAAAGCAAAAAAGTCCTCGACAAGAGCGCTGAAGGAGGCATTCAATTCTCTGAAAAGGCGTCCTATTAAAAGACAGGGTCCTTTCAAAAGGGGTGTTGTACTTTTAGTGAGGACACAAACTCCGAAGAAACCTAACTCGGCTCTCAGGAAGACCGCAAGGGTGAGATTATCGAATAAAAAAGAAGTGACTGTTTATATTCCGGGCGAAGGACACAACCTTCAGGAGCACTCTGTTGTTCTTGTGAAGGGCGGAAAAGTTCAGGATCTTCCCGGAGTCAAGTACACTATCGTCAGAGGTACCTTAGACTTGGCGGGAGTTCAATCACGAAAAACTTCACGTTCCATTTACGGTACCAAGAAACCTAAGGAGGCCAAAAAATGAGAGGCAAGCCCGCAAAGAAAAGACCAGTATTAGGTGACCCAGTCTTTAAATCAAAGATCGTTAACAGAATGATAAATATTGTAATGCTGAACGGAAAAAAATCTATTGCCGAGTCTGTTGTATACGGAGCCATAGATCACCTTAACGAAGATAGAAAAGAAGGATTAAGAATGCTTGAGCAGGCTGTTAAGAATGTGATGCCCCAACAGGAAGTCAGATCGAAAAGAGTCGGCGGAGCAACATATCAGGTTCCTATGCCTCTTAAACACGAAAGGTCCGAAGCTCTCGCATTACGATGGTTGATAACAGCTGCGAGAAACAAAAAAGGCAAACCCATGGAAGAGAAACTTTACGAAGAACTTAACAATGCCTATCAAAATATGGGTGACGCTATCAAGAAACGTGACGACACTCACAGGATGGCTGACGCCAACAGGGCATTTGCACATTTTGCCAGGAGATAATTACCAATTTCTATATAAATAAGGTTTTATATAAATATGGCCGAAACAGCAAATAAACATTATCCTTTAGAGAGAATTCGCAACATAGGCATAATCGCCCATATTGACGCCGGTAAGACCACTACTTCCGAAAGGATACTTTATTACACAGGAAAATCTCACAAGATTGGCGAGGTTCATGAAGGTGCCGCACAGATGGACTGGATGGCTCAGGAACGTGAAAGAGGCATCACAATTACCTCAGCAGCAACTACATGTTTTTGGAACGATCACAGAATTAATATTATCGACACCCCCGGGCATGTTGATTTTACGGCTGAGGTCGAAAGATCCCTAAGGGTTCTGGACGGCGGCGTAATTATACTGGATGGATCGCAGGGCGTTGAACCTCAATCCGAAACCGTTTTCAGACAGGCCCAAAAATATCATGTTCCGCTGTTATTTTTTGTAAACAAACTGGATAAAATCGGCGGAGATTTTTATATGTCGCTGAACTCCGTTCTTGAAAAGCTGGCTCCCGATGCCATAGCAGTACAACTTCCGATAGGTATTGAAAATGAATTTCACGCAGTCATAGATTTGATTGAGAGAAAAGCTTTTAAATTCGAGGGAAATCTCGGTGAGAACATCGTCGAAATAGAAATTCCCGAAGACATGAAACAAAAGGTCGAAGATTTCAGACAAAAGCTGGTCGAAAAAGTTGCGGAGAGCGACGACGCCCTTATAGAAAAATATCTGAACGGTGAAGAATTAACAATCGAAGAAATCAAAAATGGCATTAGAAAATTAACTGTTCAGGCTAAACTTTATCCTGTATTTTGCGGAGCTTCTCTATCGAATGTCGGAATTCAAAAACTTCTGGACGGAGTTGTTGCCTATCTTCCATCTCCTATAGATACGCCGGACACGGAAGGTTACGATCAGGCGACAGGAGAGAAAATGAAGCTCGCTCACGATGAGAACGGCCCGTTTGTCGCCTTGGCATTTAAAGTTCAGACAGACCCCTATGTCGGAAGACTCACTTATCTCCGTGTCTACTCCGGGAAAATAACTGCAGGCTCTTATATCTATAACTCGACTAAAGACAGAAAAGAAAGAGTCGGACGACTTCTTTTGATGCATGCTAATCACAGAGAAGAATTGCATGAAATAAAAGCAGGCGAGATCTGCGCCGCCGTGGGTTTGGATGCCGTGACCGGGGATACTCTGTGCAGCGAAGCCTATCCGATAGTACTGGAATCTATAAGTTTTGCCGAACCGGTTATCGGTTTGGTATTGGAACCTAAATCAAAAGCGGATAGGGATAAGATGTCCGTTGCAATTAAAAAGTTTTTGGAAGAGGACCCCACTTTAAAAATTAAAACTAACGAGGAAACCGGACAGGGTGTTCTGTACGGAATGGGTGAACTTCATCTGGAAATTATCGTTGACCGTATGAAGAGAGAGTTCGGTGTCGAGGTGAACACCGGTAAACCCCAGGTTGCTTACAGAGAAACTATTAGAAAGACAGTTGATGTTGAAGGTAAATATATCCGTCAATCAGGCGGACGCGGCCAGTACGGACACGTCGTCATCAAAGTTGAACCTTTGGAAAGAGGAAAAGGCCTGGAATTTGTAGACAAACTTGTCGGAGGTTCAATTCCCAGGGAATACATTCCTGCGGTTGAAAAGGGTGTGAAGGAAGCTGTTGAAAGCGGAGTATTGGCCGGCTACCCTCTTGTTGACCTCAGGGTTACCTTATATGACGGATCTTTCCATGAGGTCGATTCTTCGGAAATGGCTTTCAAGATGGCAGCTATCGAGGCCATGCGGGATGCCCAGCGAAGCGCGGACTCTTTCATAATAGAGCCGATAATGAAAATCGAGGTTGTAACACCGGACGATTTTATGGGAGATGTTATAGGCAACCTGTCTTCAAAAAGAGGCAAGATCGAAAGCACCGAACAACGCGGAAACGCTCGTGTTATAAGCTCCACGGTACCTTTGGCAGAAATGTTTGGGTACGCAACCGAACTGAGAGGCATGACTCAAGGCAGAGCCTCGTTTGCCATGGAACCGAGCCATTACGAGGAAATTCCTGCCAGCGTTCTACCGGAAATAGTCAAGACCGGCAGAAGATAGGACTTTTGCCCGAAAATGCTTGATTTTTAGGTATTAATCTGGTTAACTAGCAGTTGTCGAATTAGTCTAAACAACTTAAAGTATTAATTTATATAAATTTTGAAAGGATGATTAATTTAACATGGCCGAATTTATAAGAAATAAAGAGCACGTAAACATAGGTACCATTGGTCACGTTGACCATGGAAAAACCACATTAACTGCGGCTATTACAAAAGTGCTTTCAGGCAAGGGTCAGGCACAGTTTGTTAGCTACGAGAACATCGATAAGGCTCCGGAAGAAAGAGCCCGAGGTATCACAATCAACATCACACATGTTGAGTATGAGACCGACAAGAGGCACTACGCCCACATCGATGCTCCGGGACACGCAGACTACATCAAGAACATGATTACCGGTGCCGCTCAAATGGACGGCGCAATACTTGTGGTTTCTGCTCCTGACGGACCGATGCCTCAAACAAGGGAGCATATTTTGTTGGCTAAGCAAGTTAACGTTCCTGCCATGGTCGTCTTCATGAATAAGACAGACATGGTTCAGGACAAAGAAATTCTCGATCTCGTTGAGTTAGAGGTAAGAGAGTTGTTAACCAAGTACGGATTTCCCGGAGATACCACACCGATAATTAAAGGATCCGCTATGAAAGCTTTGGAAGGCGATGCAGATGCAGTAAAGAGCATAGAAGAGCTTATGGAGGCTGTCGATACCTTTATTCCTACTCCGGTAAGAGAACTTGATAAACCGTTCCTTATGCCGGTTGAAGACGTATTTACAATCTCAGGAAGAGGAACTGTCGTTACGGGAAGGATCGAAAGAGGCAAGGTAAAGATTAACGAAGAAATTGAGATCGTCGGAATCAAGGACACAAAGAAGTCGGTCGTTACAGGTGTAGAAATGTTTAAGAAGCAAATGCAGGAAGGTCTCGCAGGAGACAACGTCGGTATTCTTCTTAGAGGTATTGAGAGAACTGATGTGGAAAGAGGACAAGTGTTGGCCAAGCCCGGCAGCACCAAGCCCCACACAGATTTCGATGCTGAGGTTTATATATTATCCAAAGAAGAGGGGGGAAGGCAGAAACCTTTCTTCAGCGGATACAGACCTCAGTTCTATATCAGAACCACTGACGTTACGGGTGAAATAATTCTCCCCGAGGGCGTTGAGATGGTTATGCCCGGAGATAAAGTGAATATGAAAGTTAAACTCATTACACCGGTCGCACTAGAAGATGGTATGAGATTCGCTATAAGAGAAGGCGGACACACTGTCGGAGCAGGAGTTATCTCTAAAGTTAACGCTTAAGAAACAAGTTTTTAGAGTGCCCCCGAAAGGGGGCACTCTATCGTTGGGTAAAATGGTAAAAGCTCAAAAAGAAACAAAAATCAGAATAAAGCTCAATTCCTATGACAGCAGGATTATAGATCTTAGCTGCTCCAGGATAGTTGATACGGCAATAAGGACCGGAGCCAAAGTAGTAGGACCGGTGCCCCTTCCCACAAGAATTGAGAAGTTTACTGTTATCAGAGGACCGCATATCGATAAGAGGTCGAGAGAGCAATTTGAGCTCAGAACTCACAAAAGAGTGGTCGACGTTTTGAACCCGACAGCACAGACCGTAGAGAGCCTTTCAAAGCTCAGTTTGCCGGCCGGTGTTGGGATAACGATGAAGATGTAAGTTGAGGATTGATACGGCGAAAGTCTGGATTTTTGCCGTAAATTAAGGTAATATAAGTCGCTTAATGCTGGAAACGTCCAAAAATAGCCGGCTCGTCCGGAAAAAGTAGTTTATAACAAGGGTTAAATTAGTGGGCGCCCCTTGGGCGCTAATTTTTTGCCATGAGCGAAAAGATAAAAGGAATAAAACTTAACATGAGCCAGATATTTCTCGATACGGGAAAAGTGATTCCTGTAACGGTAATTGGCAAAATCGACGATGATATTACGGCGGAGATGGAAAATAAACCGGTTCAGATTGTGGGAATTTCCAAAGGAAAAGGTTTTGCGGGCGGAATGAAGAGATGGCATTTCTCAGGAGGTCCCGCTACGGGCGGACAAAGTACAAAACCCAGAGCACCCGGATCAATTGGTAGTCAGACACCGGGAAGGGTCAGAAAAGGTAAGAAAATGGCCGGAAGACTGGGCGGCGACAGGGTTACGATTAAAGGTTTAAAAATTGTAAGAGTAATGCCCGATCAAAAACAGCTCATGGTCTCAGGTCCTGTACCGGGGGCAAGAAATTCTAAAATTACGATCGAGCTAAAGTAATATGAAAAAAGTAGTATTGGATAACAAAGGAAAAAAGGTCGAAGAAATAACCCTCCGTGATGAGGTGTTTAAATCGGAGCCCAACGACAGTGTTTTGACCCAATACATAAGAGTTTATACAACCAACCAAAGAACGGGTACTTCCAAGACCCGATCGAAAGGTGAAGTGGCCGGCGGCGGAGCTAAGCCCTGGAGACAAAAAGGTACCGGCAGGGCAAGGGCAGGATCTTCCAGAAGTCCTTTGTGGGTTCATGGAGGAGTAACTCACGGTCCGCTTCCGAAGGATTGGACCCTAAAACTGCCGAAGAAAATGAAGAAATTGGCTATGAGATCGGCACTTTCGTTGAAAGAGGCTGCAGACGCCCTTTTTGTGGTCAACGGACTGGGTATAGAAAAAATATCCACATCCGGAATGGCGTCTGTTGTGAAGACGCTCGGACTCAAAGGCAGAGTCCTTTACGTTTGGAATAAAAAAGATGACAAGGTAATGAAAAGCATCTCCAACCTGAACAATATAAGGGCAGCTTTTTCGGGTTCTCTGAACCCTTACGATCTTATATCCGCGAAGATGGTCCTATTTGAAAAAGACGCCGTGCTTGATATAAACGAGAGGTTTAAAAAATGAGATTAAATAACCTGATATACAAACCAATAGTTACTGAAAAAACGTACGCCCAGGCTACCGACGGCCAGTATTCTTTTAAGGTCGCCATGGATGCCTCCAAGGAAACTGTGGCAAAAGAGATAGAGAAGATATATGGGGTCAAGGTTACGGCGGTTAAGACCATTGTTGTACCCGGAAAACCCAGAAGGGTAACGGGAACGAGGAGACACTCAGGGAGAGTTAAATGGAAAAAAGCCACAGTAAAGTTAAAGGAAGGCCAGACAATTGATATAATGCCGAAGGAATAAATATGCTAAAAAGATATAAACCTACAAGTCAAGGACAGCGAACCAGAAAAACTCTCGTGAGAGAGGTGAGTAAGGAAAGACCTGTAAAATCCCTAACATCGGCATTGAAGGGTCCCGCAGGAAGAAATCGCGGCAGGATAGCCACCAGATACAGAGAAAGAGGCACAAAAAAGAGATACAGAGTCATAGATTTCAAAAGGAACAAACTGTTCATACCGGCAAAGGTGGCCTCTATAGAGTACGACCCCAACAGAGGTTCGGACATTGCCTTGATTAACTTTATAGACGGTGAGAAGAGGTATATACTTGCCCCCGAAGGTTTAGCCATAGGCATGGAGGTCGTTTCAGGTCCGGAGGCCGAGTTAAATCCGGGAAACGCGCTTCCCCTGGAAAACATTCCTTTGGGAACTTCCGTTCACAATATCGAGGTAAATATCGGAGGCGGGGGTGTGTTGGCGAGAGGCGCGGGGAATTCCGCTCAGGTTTTGGCTAAAGAAGGGGCATACGTTAATCTGAGGCTTCCGAGTGGAGAAGTAAAGAAAATACTGGGAAAGTGCTATGCTTCAGTCGGCACGTTATCCAACCCCGACATCAGGAATGTGCGGTTAGGAAAGGCCGGAAGGAAAAGATACCTTGGCTTTAGACCTCACGTTCGTGGTGTGGCGATGGCAAATCCGAAGAAAGACCATCCGCACGCAGGTAAGTACGGTACGACAGGTATCGGAAGACCGGCGCCTTTATCTCCCTGGGGATGGAAAACAAGGGGTGTTAAGAGCAGAAAACGTGTTCACACTGACTACACCATAGTTAAAAAGAGGGAGAAAAAGAAAAGGTAGGTTAACCTAATTATCTTAAGGATCCAACTATGTCAAGATCGCTAAAAAAAGGAATATATACGGACGAAAAATTAATGAAAAAGGTAAAGACAGCCCTTTCTTCAGGAGTCAGAACTCCCATAAAGACGTGGGCAAGAAGATCTACGGTTGTTCCGGAGATGGTAGGTTTGACGTTCGACGTGCACAACGGGAAAAAACACATTCCCGTTTTTGTAACTGAATCCATGGTCGGTCACAAATTGGGAGAGTTTGCACCCACAAGGACGTTCAGGGCGCACTCCTCTAAGAAAGTGGCATAAAAAATATGAACAAGTCTGAGGTATACGCAAAACACATGAAAGCAAGAATATCGCCTAAGAAGGTAGCTCCGGTAATGGACCTAGTCAGAGGAAAATCCGTTCAGGAAGCAAAGTTGATATTGTCTTTCGACAGAACAAAAGCTGCTGCTTTGGTTCTGAAAGTGTTAAGATCGGCCGAGGCCAACGCTGTAAATAACAACAAGTTTGACAAAAAGAGTCTGGTACTTTCCGAACTTTGGGTCAGCGGCGGGCCTGTTTCTAAAAGCGGTCAGTTTGTTGCAAAAGGAAGGTTCAGCCCTATTTTAAAAAGAACGAGTCATATTTATGTTGGTTTAAGTCAGGCAGGAAAAAAGGTTTAAAACATGGGACAAAAAATAAACCCGGTAGGGTATAGATTAGGAATATCCAGAGACTGGCAGTCAAGATGGTACGCTCCGGCATCGTCTTATGCAGATGTTGCTCACGAGGATATAAGGATAAGAAAGTACCTTAAGAAGAAACTCGATATGGCCGGTTTGAAGGAGATAGATATTGAAAGGACCGAGAACGATATCAGCATTACCGTGAGAGTGTCCAAACCCGGAGTAGTCATCGGAAGAGGTGGTACAGGCGTCGAAGAAATAGAAAAAGATATCAAGAAGCTTACGAAGGCCAAAGTCAAGATTACGGCAGAGGAGGTAAAATCCCCGGAGATCGAAGCACAACTTGTAGGGGACTATATAGCCAGACAGATAAAAAGAAGGATGCCTTACAGGAGAGTTGTTAAGTTTGCTTTAAGCGGGGCGATGGATAAAGGAGCAAAAGGTATAAAAATAAGATTGTCGGGAGTTTTGAGCGGAAGTAACACAATAGCTAGGTCCGAGCAGTACACATTAGGTTCCATTCCTCTGCAAACGTTAAGAGCAGACATCGATTATGCTCAAATTGACTGTCACTTACTTTACGGGACTATTGGCATCAAAGTATGGATTTATAAAGGTGAGAAGACAATTTAACTATGTTGATGCCGAAGAAAGTAAAATTTAGGAAACAGCAAAGAGGTAATAACAAAGGTATTGCCGTGAGAGGTTCGAAGATTGTTTACGGCGATTATGCAATAAAAGCGGCAGACAGGGGACTTTTGACCTCAAGACAAATAGAGGCCGCCAGAAAGGCTGTCATGCACGAAACAAAAAGAGGCGGCAAGCTGTGGATCAGAGTTTTTCCCGACAAACCTGTTGTTGCAAAGCCTGCAGAAACAAGGATGGGTAGTGGAAAAGCCAACACCGATCATTATTCGGCAGTCATTAAGCCGGGAAAAGTAGTGTTTGAAATCGGCGGTGTGACCAGGGAACTTGCTAAGCATGCTTTTAAAAAAGCCGCGGCCAAACTTCCTATTAAAATGAGGTTCGTGTCTAAGGAATAAATATATGAACGCCAAAGAACTAAGACAAAAAAATGATCAGGAACTTTTGGATTCAAAGAAGAATCTGGAAAAAGAAATAAGGGAAGTATCGCTTAACACTTTACAGGGTAAGGAGAAAAATGTTAAAAAGGCAGGGTTGCTCAGAAGAGACTTGTCCAGAATCCTTACTGTTATAAACGAGAAGAAAATTTTGAGCTCCGAAAAGGTCGGAGATTAACATGACAGAAAAAATAACAAGCGCAAGAAGAATAAAAGGAAAAGTCGTTTCTACTAAGATGCAGAAAACTGTGGTGGTAAAAATAGATATTTCCACGAGACACCCTTTGTACAGCAAACCTGTGAAGACAAATAAGAGATTAAAAGCCAGAGATGAAATAGGAGTGCCCGTAGGTGCGGAAGTAATAGTTGAGGAATGCGCACCGTTCAGTAAAGAGGTCACCTGGAGAGTTGTGGAAGTAGTAAAAGGATCGGAGGGAAAATAGAATGCTTCAGATCGGTACCACAGTTAATTTGGCGGATAATTCGGGAGCCAGGAGATTAAAAATAATCGGCATTCCGGGTTCCAGGAAAACCGTTGCAAAAATAGGCGACCTGGTCACCGCAGTGGTAAAAGGTGCCGATTCCGCAGGTACGGTTAAAGATCACACAGTTGTTAAAGCCATAGTTGTGAGAACCAAAAAAGAGGTAAGAAGAAAAGACGGTAGCTATATACGATTTGATGACAACGCGGCCGTCGTCGTTGATAAAGACAGAAATTTGATAGGCACCCGCATCTTCGGTCCTATCGCCAGGGAGATCAGAGATAGGGGACTTTTGAAGATAGTATCTTTGGCAAAAGAGGTTTGGTAAAAATATGAAAGTTAAAAAAGACGACAAAGTAAAAATAATAGCAGGAAAAGATAAAGGCAAAACCGGCAAAGTGCTGAAGGTGTTTCCTGCAAAAGGAAAAGTTATTGTTGAAGGCGTGAACATTATAAAGAAACACGTAAAGCCCGGTAAGGTCTCAAAAGAGGGCGGAATAATAAGTATGGAGAAACCGGTCAATATCTCGAACGTAATGTTGGTCGACCAAAAGTCGGGAAATCCGATAAGGATCGGATACAAGATCATAGATGGGAAGAAGTACAGAATAAATAAAAAGTCAGGCGAGGTTATTGAACTTAAGAAATAAATATGAACAGACTTAGAGAAAAATATATTAAAGAAATAGCACCAAAAATGATGAAGGAACTAAAACTTTCTAACGTCATGGCTTTGCCCAGGATATTAAAAGTTTCTATAAATTCCGGCGTCGGTCCTTTCAGAGAGAACAGAGAGGCTTTGGATTCTTTTGTCGAGGAACTCTCTTCGCTCGCAGGTCAGAAGGTTTACCCCAGAAAGGCACGTCAGTCCGTAGCCGGGTTTAAAATAAGAAAAGGTGATATAGTGGGTTACTCGGTAACTTTGAGGGGTGAAAGGATGTGGGCGTTCCTGGACAAATTGATAAACATCGCGATTCCCAGGGTCAGAGACTTCAGGGGTTTAGATGACATGTCCTTCGACGGCAATGGAAATTATTCCCTTGGCATCAGAGAACACGTTATTTTCCCGGAGGTAAACCCGAACACGACCAAAGGCCTAAGAAGTATGCAGATAACGGTGGTTTTCAGCACTCCCGAAGTCGAACATAGCAAATATTTACTTGCAGAATTGGGAATGCCGTTCAGGAAGGACGATTGATATGGCAAAAAAGTCATTAATAGCAAAACAAAAAAGAGAAGCAAAGTTCAGCTCAAGGGCATATCACAGGTGTCCGCTTTGCGGAAATCCGAGAGGATACTACAGAAGGTTTAAGATGTGCAGGAAGTGTTTTAGGGAGCTTGCTCACAAAGGCGAGTTGCCCGGAATAAGAAAGTCGAGCTGGTAAATATGAGCATGGATAGGTTATCGAACATGTTAAGCGCACTAAAGAACGCCTCAATGGCCGGTAAGCCGGTTGTAGAGATAATGTATTCCAAAGAATGTGAGGAAGTGGCCAAGGTCTTAAGAGAAAAGGGTTTCTTGGAGAGCGTGAAAGTATTCAAGCCGGAAAAAACATCGGTAAAGAGAATACATATAGAGTTGGCAAAAGCCGATGGTATTTTTACTCTTACCGAGACGAGAAGGGTATCAAAACCCGGAAGAAGAATATACAGAGGAGCCGATGAGATCGGTACCTTCAAAAGAGGCTTCGGTGTTATGGTTGTTTCAACTTCGAAAGGTATCATGAGCTCCGGTGAGGCCAGAAAGAAGAAAATCGGCGGAGAAATCCTCTGCGAGGTTTATTAAATATGAGTAGATTAGGCAAGTTGCCGATAAAAATACCCGCGGGGGTCACATTTGAGATTAAGGATTCTTCGATTACCGTAAAGGGACCGAAAGGGGAGCTCAAACTTAATGTCAGGCCTGAGGTGGCTGTACAGGTTGAGGGTGACGAGGCAAAGGTCTCGGTAGCCATCGACACCAAGCAGTCAGGTGCTTTTTGGGGTATGACCAGATCTTTGGTTGCCAATATGGTAGAGGGAGTGACCGATGGGTTTAACAAGAATCTTGAGCTTATCGGAGTAGGCTACAGGGTTAAGCAGGAAGCTCCCGATACAATTTCGCTGACCTTGGGTTTTTCACACCCGGTTCGTATAAAAGCTCCGGAAGGTGTTAAATTTGAGGTCGGGGAAAATCAGACACTGACAGTTAAAGGTATAGATAAAGATCTGGTGGGTCTCACAGCCGCGAAGATAAGAAAGCTCAGGAAACCCGAACCCTACAAAGGTAAAGGAATAAGATACGCGGGCGAAAAAGTTAGAAGAAAGGCCGGAAAAGCAGCGAAATCGGCTAAGTAGTAAGTATTTATTAAAATATGATATGTATAAAGTAAATTTAAGAAAAACAAATATTGAAAGACGAAAACTGAGAGTGAGAAAAAAAATCTCGGGAACCGGCACGACGCCCAGGATCTCTGTTTTTAGAACTAACAAGCACATTTACGCTCAGCTTATAGATGATGTTAAAGGGCATACCATTGCCTCGGTGTCCGTAGAAATAGAAAAGACCGTAAAAGGAAAGACTAAGACCGAAATAGCATTTGAGGCGGGAAAAGCATTAGCCGAAAAAGCCAAAGAGAAAAAGATAAAAGAAGCAGTATTCGACAGGAACGGTTTCCGATTTCACGGAAGAGTAAAAGCTTTAGCTGAAGGAGCCAGAGAAGGGGGCTTAAAATTATGATAACTGCAGATGTGAACACGGCGAAATTTGACGAGATTGAAGAAAAGGTTTTGGAAATAAAAAGAGTTTCCAAGAAGACCAAGGGAGGCAATACAATTGCCTTTGCAGTACTTGTCGTTGTGGGAAACAATAACGGCAGGGTCGGCGTAGGTTACGGTAAAGCGCCCGACGTGGCAACCTCTATAAACAAAGCTGTGGGTAAAGCAAAAAGATCGATGGTCGAAATTAAATTAAACGGTCCGACCATATCCCACGAAGTCATCGCAAAATATGAATCAGCCAAGGTTTTCTTAAAACCCGCACCAAAAGGTACAGGGGTTATAGCGGGAGGCGCCGTACGCCCGGTCTTAGAGCTGGCAGGAATAAGAGATATTTCAGCAAAAATGATCGGCGCCAATAATAAGATAAGCAACGTGAGATGTACTTTAAAGGCTTTAAAGAAGCTTAAAGGATAAATATATGGATCTATCTAATTTACAAAGTATAAAAGAACACAGGAAATCAAAAAGATTAGGACGTGGGTACGGCTCAGGCAAGGGGGGACACACCGTCGGCAGGGGTATGAAAGGCCAGAAATCCAGAAAAGGGCATAAAATAGCCGTAGGGTTTGAAGGAGGTCAGGTGCCCCTTTATAAAAGACTCCCCCAGCTTGGCGGATTTAAGGCCTTAAAAAAACCCGTAGCAATAAGGCTGTCCGAACTGAATAAGTTCGACGAAGGTACGGAAGTAAGTCCGGAAATTCTCCTGAAGAAAAGAATTATTAGAAGTATCCCGCGCCTTGGTGTTAAAATCATTGGTGGAGGAAGCCTTAAAAAGAAACTGATCCTTAAAGGATTCTCTTATTCTAAAGGAGTTTTTGAGGAAGCAAAGAAATCGGGCTCTACCCTAAATGATTAAACTATTCAGATATCCTGAAGTAAGACAAAAAATTATTTTCACTTTATCAATAATCGTTATTTTTAGGCTCCTGGCTCATGTGCCGGTTCCGGGCGTTGATATTGCTACCGTCAGAGCATTTTTGTCCGGCAATGCATTATTCGGGATGTTCGACCTTTTCAGCGGGGGCGGGTTTCAGAACTTTTCAATCGTGACTCTCGGTTTAGGGCCCTACATAAACGCGTCCATTATTATGCAGCTTCTGACGGTTATGGTCCCCTCACTTGAAGAAATGGCTAAAGAGGGCGAGTACGGAAGAGAGAGAATAAATCTTTACACAAAATATTTGAGTGTCCCTATGACGATAATTCAGGCTTACGGAATATACTTTTTACTGAACAAACAGGGAGCTCTTCCTCCGCTTAACCCCGTAGATCTTTTGGTTTTAATGGTGACGATGTCGGCGGGTGCAATGTTTTTGGTATGGCTGGGAGACCTGGTTACCGAACGCGGTGTGGGCAATGGAGTGTCACTATTGATTTTCGTAGGAATAATAAGCAGGTTTCCTCAGCAGATATATACCTATATAGCAACCCTTACGCCGGACACGGTATTTAACGCCCTCCTGTTCGGCGTCCTGGCTGTTATGATTGTCGCAAGTGTAGTCCTGGTTAATGAGGGAACAAGGAATCTCGTTATAGAATACGGAAGAACAGGCACCAGAAGCCAGAAAGTTACCAATTACCTTCCGCTTAAAATCAATCAGGCGGGTGTCATACCCATAATTTTTGCCGTTTCAGTCGTTTTAGTGCCTTCTCTCTTAGCGGGTCCGATGACGGCTTCAGGCAATAGCGCGTTGCAGGAAATAGGCAGATTTTTGGCGAACAATTTCGGACAGAACGATGCTGCTTACAACATTTTATATTTTCTGTTGGTTGTAGCGTTCACATTTTTTTATACGGGAATCCAATTCAGCCCTCAAAAGATTGCCGACGATGTCAAAAAACGCGGAGGTTTTATTCCCGGAATAAGACCCGGTATGGGTACTGCGCGCTACCTCAAAAGTGTCGTGAATAGAATAACTTTGTTCGGTGCGGTTTTCCTGGGTTTGATAGCGATACTTCCTTTCTTTTTTCAGCAATCCGGCAGTGTAACGGCAATGACTGTCGGAGGCACAAGCCTTTTGATTGTGGTCTCCGTTGTACTTGAGACGATAAGACAGACCGAGTCGCTAATGGTAACAAGAAGTTATGATAAGTTTTTGTTCTAAGGAGGCTCAATATGTTTGATAAATTAAAGGATATAAATAAGTTAAGAAAAGCCCAATCAGGTATTAAAAAACAATTGGAAAATATTTTTGTAACTTCGGAAAAAGGAAAGTTAAGAATAGTTATCAGGGGCGACAAAAGGATTGAAAAACTTGAGATAGATGGTGAGGACGACAAAATTTTGAGGGAGTTATTAAACGACGCTTTTAAGGATGTTGACAAAAAGGTTGAGAAACAAATGAGGGGGCAGTTGCAGGATCTGGGACTTCCCGGTCTTTAAAGCGCTATATGAAGATTCTATTAATGGGACCCGCCGGCTCAGGAAAAGGCACACAGGGGGAAATGCTTCACAAGCGTCTCGGTTTGCCTTTGATATCGGTGGGACAGACTTTGCGGGATCTTTCACCCGGGCACCCGTGGTATAACGAAATTAATGAGACCATATCGAACGGCAACCTCGCACCCCACGACAAAGTCGCTGAAATCTTAAAAGAAAAAACTACGGCTCCGGGTTTTGAAAAAGGTTATATTATGGACGGCTGGGGAAGAACTACTGTAGATCTGGAATATTTTGACCCCGGCTACGATAAGGTCTTTTTTATAAACATACCCCGTGAGATTTCTTTAATAAGGCTTTCCACCAGAAGAACATGTGAAACGTGCGGTGCCGTTTATAACGTGGTGTCTAATCCTTCGAAAGTAGAAGGCGTTTGCGATAAGTGCGGGGGCGCGCTCAGGCAAAGAGACGATGACAAAGAAGAAGCGATTTTAAAAAGACTCGAAATATTTACCAACGAAACAAGCGAGCAGATACAGAAATTCCGTTCCGAAGGAGTTCTGGTTGAAATTGACGGTTCGGGGACTCCCGAAGAAGTCTTTGAGGAAGTAAAAAAGCACTTATAGGGTGTTCATCGTGTCAGATTCCCTTTTCTAGTCCTTTCCCTGTCTTTGAGATATAATTTCTTTGATGTCCGTACTTACAGGCAGAAAGAAATCGAATATTGTAAAAGATTGGCGTCAGCGACCTAAATCTATCGAAAAGTTCCAGTTCGTGCACCACTTTTTACCCCATCCCGAGGATAAGAAGCGCGCAACTTTGCTTTCCAACAAGGCCATAATTGTATATTGTGCCGCGATGTTGCTCATAGCCGGCATATTCAGATTCTTGCCCAAAGTAGTGCCGGGAGTTCTCGGGTATGCTTCGGATATTTCGGTAAAAGATCTTCTGACCTACACAAATATGAAAAGAAAAGAAGCGGGGTTTTCCGAACTGCGTCTAAACTCCTCGCTTACCTCTGCCGCGTATCAAAAAGCTGAGGACATGTTCAAAGATCAATATTGGGCACACATCTCTCCCGCCGGTACCGAACCCTGGGATTTTATTTTGGGACAGAACTACGATTACATCTACGCCGGAGAGAATCTTGCCAAAAATTTTAAAAATTCAAAAGATGTGGTAGAAGCTTGGATGAAGTCCTCTTCTCACAGAGAGAACCTTTTGAGCCCGAACTATGATGAAATAGGCTTTGCCGTCGTCAACGGTGTCATGGAAGGATATGAAACGACTTTGGTCGTGCAATTCTTCGGCAGACCAAGGAACGCCGCCCAGGTGGCCTCCGTTTATGAAGAACAGACAGTCCTGGAAAAAGAATCTGCAAGAACTGCGGCAGTATCCGAGAGGGAGGGGGAACCCGCGACCGAAGGCACCTCGGAGTCTGTACAAAAATCGGTATACACGCAGGCACCTTCTGAGGAACCCGTCATTGACCTGACTACCGCGACCAAGACGGTCAGTGCAGTTTTCGGCGGATTTGTCGGTACACTTTTGGCATTAGATGTTTGGTACTCAAGACGAAAGGGATTGCATAAATTTACGGGTCACACTGTTGCCCATCTGGGTATTCTCATTCTCGTGGTCGCCAGTATATGGTTCGTTTTAACACCGGGAATTGTTCTATGAAAGAAAAAAGCGGTACACACGTTGTTGAATATTCCGTTCTGCTGATCCTCACATTCATAATAGGTTTGTTGTTCTATTATTTCAGATACAATCACGGAGTTCTGATATTTTTGTCTGGGGTCTTATCTTTCGCATACATCCTTTGGGGTTTGGTACACCATTATTTTGAAGGCAGGTTGACAAGATTTATTGCCGCCGAGTACATTGTGTTCGGCGTACTCATTTTTCTCCTGCTGTATACTGTCCTGAATTTCTAAATATGAAAATAGTTATCGTAATACCTACTTATAACGAAGCAGACAATATCGGAAGGCTTGTTGATATTCTTCAGCAGGAGTTTCTTAAAAGGCCCGGGCATGATTTTCACACTCTCGTCGTCGAGGGAAATTCTCCCGACGGTACGGCAAATGTAGTGCGTGATAAAATGAAGACCCATGAAAACGTCCACTTGTTAATGGAGAAAGAAAAAGCAGGTTTGGGAGCCGCCTACGTTTACGGATTCAAGGAAGCGATGTATGAGATGAAAGCTGATGTGATTGTCGAAATGGACGCTGATTTTCAGCACGATCCCAAAGACGTCGTCAGACTCGTAGACGAAATAGATAAAGGTTACGACTACGTTATAGGTTCAAGGTTTGCAAAAGGCGGGAGTATCCCTGAAGAGTGGGCGTTCAAGCGTAAATTTTTTAGTGTGGGCGGCAACATTTTCTCAAAGATCGTTCTGGGCATTTTTAACGTAAATGATTTCACGTCAGGTTTTAAAGCATCCAGGGTCAAAGGATTTGTAGACCGTTTGCCGTTGGACACAATTCTGTCCCGGGGATTTGCATATAAGATTGACCTTTTATTTAAGATGCACAGACTTGGGGCGAAAATAAAAGAGGTTCCCATAAAGTTCGGTCTGCGTGACCGCGGCAATTCCAAAATGGAGAATAACAATATGACAGACTCTCTGAGAGTTGTTGTGACCCTTAGATATAACGAAAATAAAAATTTCGTAAAATTTCTTGCGGTGGGAGGAATAGGGTTTATAGTTGACGCCGGTCTTTTCAATATATTAAGGATTGGTACCCTGAGTTCCCGTAACTCCGCGCTGGCCTCCGGCTTTACTGCCATGATGGTGACATTTATTTTAAATAACTACTGGTCGTTCGGAGAAAGGAAGATTGACGGAACGAAAAAGAAAGTGGTGGGATTTATCGTTTATATTATTTTTTCCTCTATACCCATAGCAGTACGTTCAAGACTTGTAGGATTTTCCGTTAGTATGTTCGGGGATACAGCTCTTGTTTCAAATACAGCTTTCCTAATTGGTATAATACTTGGGTTGATATGGAATTTTACAGTTTATAGTAAAATAATTTGGAAGGGCAAAAAATGAATTACTCAATAGTTATACCCGCATATAACGAGGCGGACAAAATATCTTCCTCATTAACACAAGCTGTGAATTTTATGAAAATTTTTACGGACACTTTTGAAATTATTGTGGTCGATGATGGAAGCAAGGATGCCACGGCGGCTATAGTGGAGGAATACTCGGTAGAAAATCCTGAGGTTAGGGTGATAAGAAATTCCCATAAAGGAAAAGGTTTCGCAGTGTTGACCGGAATGAACGCCGCAGTAGGAGATCTTATATATATGGCAGACGCCGATCTTTCAGCTCCCATGTCAGAATTAAAAAAACTTGCAATTTGGGTTATCGATCAGAACTTTGACATTGCTATCGCTTCAAGGGAAGGGATAGGCGCCGAGAGAGTCGGCGAACCTTTTTATAGACACATGATGGGAAGAGTATTTAATCTCATGATACAAATTATTGCACTGCCCGGAATACGGGATAGCCAATGCGGATTCAAACTTTTCAGGGGTTCGGTTGCGAAAGATATTTTCAAAAGAATGAGGATTTACGGCAAAAACATGAAAGAGTTGGACAAACCGTATACAGGGGCTTGGGATGTTGAGGTTTTGTACTTAGCCAAGAAGTTAGGGTATAATGTCAAACAGGTTCCGATCGTATGGACGCACGTTAAAACCACACGGGTTAGCGCGGTGCGCGATTCCGTTAAAATGGCGTTCGACGTTCTGAAGATAAGGCTGAACGATCTTATGGGCCTTTACAATACTGCCAAGTAAGCACCTCATAAAAGTCATTAAGTATATATTTCGGGGTGTAAATTTTATAAAACTATGAAACTATGCGTAATAGGGACAGGTTATGTAGGTTTGGTAGGTGCCGCTATTTTTTCCGACTGGGGTAACGATGTGGTCGGTGTCGACATAGATACCGAAAAGATAGAAAGAATAAAAAAAGGCGAAATGCCTATTTATGAACCCGGGCTTTCGGAAATTGTTTTAAGAAATATTTCACAGAACAGACTCACGTTCACAACCTCGATTGCCGACGGAATAAAGGACGCCGAAGTTGTTTTTATATGCGTGGGAACCCCTCAAAGCGACACAGGAGCCGCAGATTTATCGGCGGTGTGGGAAGTCGCCAAAGATATCGGAAGGAACATGAACGGCTACAAAGTTATCGTTACAAAAAGTACGGTACCGGTGGGAACTAACGAAAAAATAAAAATGATCATCAGAGAAAATCTTCCCGGTCCGCAGATCGAGTTTGATGTGGCGTCAAATCCCGAGTTTTTGAGAGAAGGTTCATCGGTTGAAGATATGGCCGCTCCGGACAGAACTGTTGTGGGCGCCGAATCCGAAAAAGCGCACTCGGTAATGAGAAGACTTTATGAGCACCTGAACACCCCTATCGTAGAATGCGATCTTAGATCGGCTGAGATGATTAAATATGCCTCGAACGGATTTTTGGCTGCTAAAATCTCATTCATAAATGAGATAGCCCAGATCTGCGAAAGAGCGGGAGCTGACGTTACCGTTGTAGCAAGAGGCATGGGTCTGGATAAAAGAGTCGGTGCAGCTTTTTTGAACGCAGGTATCGGCTATGGAGGAAGCTGTTTTCCTAAGGATGTTGCGGCTTTGTACAAAACTTCGACCGATCAGGACTACGACTTCAAGCTTTTGAGAAGTGTTATGGAAGTCAACATAGCCCAAAGAGAGAACTTCATGAACAAGGTCCTCAGACATTTCGGTAAGAATCTTTCGGGAAGAACCTTCGCCATACTCGGTTTGGCTTTTAAGGGAAACACTGACGATATAAGAGACTCAGTTTCAATCGAGCTGTGCAAAAAATTAAGAGGACTGGGTGCCAAACTTAGAGTTTACGATCCCGAAGCAATGTACAACGCCAAGCAGGCGTTGGGTGCCGTAAATGTAGACTACTGTCTGGATAAATACGAGACCGTGCAGGGTGCTGACGCTTTATTCGTGCTCACCGAGTGGAAAGAATTTGCTACAATCGAGCTCGATAAGGTTAAAACCTTGTTAAAATCACCTGTAATATTTGACGGAAGAAATCTATTGGATCGTGCAAAGGTTGAGGGAATGGGCTTCACCTATTTTGCCGTTGGTAAAAGAACTAACGGTATGGTTAAAATAGATACAAGGAATCTGTACCAGACAGTATTACTTAACACCAATGGTTCAACCGGGCAGCACTAAAAAGAAAGTCGTAATCTTCGTACCGGAATTTCCGGTGCTGACGGAGACTTTCATTGAACGTGAGCTCGCTAAAATAGCCGAAAGAGGAAATCTGGATGTTTCCATCTTATCTCTACGAAAAGGTTCCGGTGAAGTAAGCCCGGTGTTAGAGCCCCTCATAAGATATAAAAGACTTTCTGTTCCGAACGCCATTCTGTCCTTTAGATTTTTTTTCATAGCAGGTAAAAATATTTCCCGGGCTTTGGGTATTTTGAGTTCGTGCGGTATGCCCGCGGTTCATCGTTATTACACTTTGTTAAAAGGCATGGGTTACGCTCAGATTTTTTCTTCCTCCAAACCCGATCTTATACTTGCTCACTTTATGTCGGAGTCCAGCACTATTGCAATGGTGGCGGCGGTAGTGCTCGGCGTCCCTTACGCGGTGTCTGCTCATGCAAAGGATGTGACTGTCAGGCCTCATTGTATGAAAGCAAAGATTGAAAATGCGGCTTTTGTTTTGATATGCAATAAACACGCTTACGAAAGTTGTGTTAGGTCAACTGACCGGGATCACGCCCTCAAAATTTTATTAAGATATCATGGCCTTGATATTTCCGGGTTTCCGAGAGCAGGAAGTAAAAGCGGTGTTCCGGTAATACTAAATATCGGACGTCTCGAAGAGAAAAAAGGGCAAAAGTACCTATTGGAAGCGGCAAAAATCCTCCGTGACGAGGGTATAAAGTTTAAATTGATCATCGTCGGTCCCGGAAGTTTGTACGGGAAACTTAACGAACTGACCGGAGCTTTAGGACTCTCGGATGAGGTTGAGATCTTAGGAGGAGGCACGGGTCTGCCCTTTTCGGAAACACAAAAATATTATTCCCGCAGTGACGTTTTTGTATTTCCGGGTATTAACACGGATGAAGGAGACGCCGACGGTATTGCGAATGTTTTGCTCGAAGCTGCCGCTTCGCACTTACCTATTGTGGCTACAGACTCGGGAAGCACAAAAGAGTTTCTGGAAAATGATGTCAGCGGGGTCATTGTTCCGCAAAAAAACCCGGCGGCTTTAGCTGACGGCCTGAAACGTATTTTAAACGACAAAGAACTAGCAGACAGACTTGCGGAGGAAGCATATCGAAAAGTATCTTCGGAATTTGATATCGAAAACAATGCCGCAGAATTGGAAAATCTTATCATAAAGGAGTCTCTCTAAATGAACATTGCCGTATTTATAAAATCCACAACCTTTAGCGGTTCTTATGGAGGATTGGAAACTCAGAACAAACTTTTATGCGAAGGACTGGTTTCACGCGGCCACAAACTTACTATATTTACTCCCCGGTTTGCACGAGAAAAAGAACAGGCAATTGAGAACGGAGTTAAGTATATTTTTGTCGAATGCAAGACTGCTCAGTACAGCTCGCTGACTGTCTCAAAAAAGGACAGTTGGGCGGAAAAGTCATGTGAAGTATTCCGCATGACACACAGCGGGGAAAAATTCGAATTAATAATCGGACAGAGTTCCGGCGCGGCGGGTGTAATTAAAAATAAGGAAGAGTTCGGTTTACCCATAGTTTCCATTTCTCACGGAACTAAGATGGGAGAATTTCAGACAAAGATTAAAAGTGATTCGTCGGTCAGGGGTTTGATGAAATCTTTTCTTGATCTGCCTCACGTTTTGAAGAATTTCTTCACGGTACAAAGAGAATTCGTGCACGGTTCCAACATTGTGGTAGCCGTGTCAAACTCAGTAAAAAAAGCTTTGGTAGACGAAACTTTTGTTGAAGAAACTAAAGTTAGAGTAATTAACAACGGCATCAAGCCCCTAAATGTGGAGACGGTTGATGGTGGCAGAAACATAGGTAAATTCCGTTTGCTCTACGTCGGTCAGTTGATCCGCTCAAAAGGCATCGGAAAATTGGCAAAGTTGTTGCTGGCTGACAATATGAAGGATTTTACTTTGGATATTGTCGGTTCCGGAGAATTGCAGGAAGAACTGGGGGAAATATCCGGAAAAAGCGAAGGAAGGATTAATTTGAGGGGAAAGCTTGATTATGCCGAAGTCCTGCGTATGTATAATCCGGCAAGGTTTGACGCTTTTGTCTTTCCTACGTCAAGAATAGAGGGTTTTCCCATGGTTCTGGTCGAGGCCATGTTCGGCCGGCTTCCTGTGGTGGCCTTCAACCTGGGCGGAGTTTCGGATGCGGTTACCGACGGGGAAACCGGGTACCTTGTAGATCCGGGTAAATTCGACGTTTTTAAGAATAAGCTTGTAGAACTGAAGAACGATCCGGAGTCAGCACGAAAGATGGGTGTTAATGCTTTAAATAAGGCAACGGAGAGATTTACGCTTGATAAAATGTTAGACTCTTATGAGGAAATATTTAAGGAACTAAAAGCATGAACATTTTAAGAATAGTTTATGACTGGCCAAATCCTTGGCAAGGGCTGGCTCCCCATCCTTACGAAATTACGGCGGCACAGTTGAAACAGGGGCATAAAGTTACTTTGTTCTGCGGGCAGTGGCCAAATTCGGGCGGCCCTGTTAAGATCGACGGGCTTGAGATTAATGCGATAGACCGTGAGCCTTATCCCGACACAATTTTTTTTACCAGCAGTGTAGTTCTATTTTTTCGTTATTTAAAATACAGAAAAAAGAACAAACCTGATGTAATCCACTGTCACGGGCATTTTGCGGTATGGATTTACGCTTACAGGACGTTTTTGAAAGAACATTTTCCCTGGGCTAAAGAACTTAAGATACCTTTGGTTGTTCACTTTCACAATACCGCAAAAGGCAGATGGGTTACTTTTGAAAAAGAAGGAAAGTCTATAAAACCCATGTCGAAAATGTTGGGTTGGCCGATGGCCGTGTTTTCGGATAGGATGGCAGTGAAAGCCGCCTCCGCGTGTGTTTTTGTGAGCGAAGATAATAAAAAGGAAGCTCAGGAATATTACGGAGCGAACCCGAACAAATGTTTTTTGATCGAAACCGGTGTGAACACCGAGTTGTTCGTGCCTGTCGGTGACGAGGAAAAAGGAAAATCCCGCAGGGAGATAGGTTTAGACAGGTTCGACAAAGTTATTCTCAACCACGGTGTGCTGAACGAGAGAAAAAATATTCACCTATTGATCGACGCCCTGGCGTTACTCCCCGATGATTACAAACTTATGCTTTCAGGTTCAGGCGATCCGGCTTACGTAGAAAAGCTCAATGAGCAGATGAAACTTAAAAAAGTTGAACACAGGGTGATAAGAACGGGCTATACTCCTTATCCCCATGTTCCGATAGCCTATCAGGTGTCAGATATATTTGTGCTGCCCTCTTCGTGGGAAGGACTGCCAAAGGCAGTTATGCAGGGGTTGTCCTGCGGGATTCCCTGTCTGGTCTCCGGTTTTAAAATAAATGAAGATATCAGGGGAGTTTTTTATCTTGAAAATATGGAACCTCAGACCATAGCCGACAGAATTGTGGAAATAACAAGTGTGCCGAAAGATGTTGATGTTCAGCTTATAAGATCGAAATATTCATGGAATAAGAAAATTGAGGCTATAGATGAAATATATGACTTTGCAACCAAAAATTATATTTAAGTATCTACCCTACGTTCTGTTCATTCTCGTGCATTTTTTTCTTTTAAATGTGAACACGGCGGAGTGGGGAGACTCATATAGAATACTCAGAGCTTCGGAATTTATAAGGGACGGGAGTTACCCTGAGGACGAAAAAAGACCACCTTTGTATTCTCTTGTGTTAGCCGCGAGACCCGCGGCAGCAGACCCCGTACTTTGGGCCAGGGGATTTATGTTACTGGCAGGTTTGGCCGGAATGTTTTTATTCGGGAAGTTTTTAAAGCAATACATCAGGAACGAACGCTTCGTTTTTATCGGCATGTTATTTTTGTTGCTCAATCCTGATTTCTTATACTGGTCGATCCGGGTTATGGCGGATGTTCCGTTCGCACTTTTAGCCCTTCTTGGAATTTACTTGTATAGAAAATGGAAGGATAATTGGACTTTTAAACGTTATTTCTTACTCGGTATTGTGGCCGGGCTTTCTATTTTAACCAGATTCGAAGGTTACATACTCGCGGCATCACTGTTCCTGTCTTTATTTATAGAACATAGGAAAAAGATCAAATATTATGTTTATTACGGGTTAGGTATTTTGCTTGTTGTTTTACCTTGGTTTTTGTACAGAAGTCCGTTTGCGTCTGAATACCTGGAAGAACCGGCAGGCCGCACTTATGACTGGACGATGATCTGGATTTACTTTGCCAGCCTATTAGCACTGTACGGGTTTGTTCCGGCATTTGCCCTACTCTCTGACCGCAAAAAGGATATATTCAGACTCTTTAAAAAGGAGCCTCACATTTCATTTTTCTTATTTTTCGAGCTCTTGTTAATACTTTTGTGGCCGGCGGCTATTCCGAGACTTTTTGTTGCGGTCGTGCCTATTTTAATTCTTGTACTTACCCTGGTTTTGGAGAAATGGTGGGAGGACGGGAGGGAAAGCAAGAGTGTTTACGTAACGGCGGTGTCCTTACTATTATTTTATGTAGGTTCTCAGTTTTTTCTTAAATTGCAGTTTTTAATTTTAAATAAGGTACTTTTCACGACTCTGTTGATACTGCAGGTCGCTGCACTTTTATTTATCGTGAAAAAGAAATTCCGGCCGGCCGCAGTTTTGCTGGTTCTCACAATGTTATTTTGGTCGGTGTTTGTTATAAGACTGCACAAAGATATTTTTATTTCCGTAAAGAACGCCGCCGAATACACCGTACGTAATCTTGAAGGCAAGGTTGCCTATAACGATGTCAGCAGTGTGTCCGACTTTTATCTGAATGTTTTGGATACTCCTAAGATTTCCGGTTTTTATTACAACACGGAAAGTAAAAAGAATTTAACCTACGAGGCTTTACATCAGACGGGCGCCGATTATTTTTTAATTACAAACGAGCACAACACTACCATGGAGCTGGATCTTGACTCCAGACCGTACTTAACTCCCGTGAAAGATTTTAGTTATAATGTAAACGGAGCCGAATTTTTTGCTAAAATTGTAAAGTTTGAGCGGAAGGACTAAATATGAAGTTATCTATTGTTGTTCCCGTGTACAACGAAAAAAACACGATAGAGAAAATTTTAGGGGAGATAAAGGCCGTCGAAGGTCTGGATAGAGAAATAATAGTGGTGGACGACGCCTCAACGGACGGTACCACTGATATCTTAAAAAGGCTTGAAAAAGAACATCCCGATGTCCGTTTCTTTTACAAAGAGAAAAACAGAGGCAAGGGGCACACACTGAAGGTGGGGTTTGAACACACCACGGGCGATTACGTTATTGTTCAGGACGCCGATCTCGAGTACGATCCCAATGACTACCACAAGCTCATCCGCGCTTTAGACGAGCACCATGCCCAGGTTATATATGGAAGTAGATTTTCTGGAAGCTACGAGGATATGTCCACGCTACATTACATTGGTAATAAAGTGCTCACCATAATCACGAACCTTTTTTTCGGAGTAATGCTGACCGACATGGAAACCTGTTACAAATTAATGCCGGGAGAATTTGTAAGAAAAGTGAACATCAAATCAGATAGGTTCGATTTCGAACCGGAGATAACTGCCAAGATTCTAAAGTCAGGTTTGAAGATAAGAGAGGTTCCTATTTCTTACAGAGGCCGCACTCACAGCGAAGGTAAAAAAATAACGTGGCGCGACGGCATTCACGCCCTACTCACCCTGATAAAATACAGGTTTTTAGACTAATTATGAAAATTACAAAGTTTATTAAGGAAAATTTTTTCATACTGTTGCTAACCGCATTTGTCATTATAAATATAGCGGTGAATTTCCGTATAAACGTTTTCCGTTATAACAATTTTGATTTTGGGAAATTCGATCTCGGCAACATGTCTCAGATGCTTTGGAACACAATGCATGGAAGGTTCATGTATCTGACCGACTACTTTGGGACGAATCTTCCCAGATGGGCAATGAGCCACGTCGATCCAATCCTTTTACTTTTCCTTCCTCTGTTTGCGGCGTATCAGCACCCACTAACGCTGGTGGTTTCGCAGTTCGTATTGGTCATCCTGTCTGCATTTTTGGTTTATAAGATAGCTTATTTGCGACTGGGATCAAAGGCGGCTTCGGCAATGATCGGTGTCTCATACCTTTTATATCCGGCTCTCGGGTATCTGAACGCGTGGACCGGATTTCACGGTGTTACGGTTGCCATCCCGTTCTTTTTCGGGGCATTTTACGTTTTCGAAAAAATGTACAAGGATAAAAACTTCAGCAAAAAGAACTTAATTATATTTTGGATTCTTCTTGTCATTACGATGTCCGGGAAAGAACAACTTCCTTTATATGTCGTTATGTATTCGCTGTTCATACTTCTGTTTAGACCGCTAAAGGAAGAGGGGAAAAAATTCTATCAAACGATTACCGGAAAGCTCGGTCTGTCGATGATGGTTGTTTCCACACTCTGGTTTATAACGGTCTTTATTATAATAATCCCGGCTTTTTCGCGTTACAGGGTCGAGGGATACAACAAATTCGCGCGTGAGATAGGCATAGCGGGGGACACTACACGCGACGTGTCAAAACCCAATTATTTCTTGAGCAGGTATGAAGCATTCGGTGAATCTTACACCGATGTTCTTGTAGGAATGATTTTTGACCATCAAAAGGCAATAAGGATATTTTTCGGAGGCGATCGCATTGATAATCTGAGAAAAACCTTTGACCCTGTTCTATTCTTGCCGTTAGCTTATCCCCAGGTGTTGTTTATCGCAGTTCCCGACTTTATGATAAATTACCTGACTTCGGCCGACGGTGTCGGTACGGCTGAAATAACAAACCATAGAATATCCATGATTATTCCCATACTTTTTATATCATCCATTTACGCCATAGGAATGCTGGCCGATACTTTGGGCAACATTAAAAAAAGACGCCCTCGTGTCACGAAGGCCGTCCAGCTATTTTTTTCTCTGCTCCTTGTTATTTCAGGAATTAAAACATCGTACGCTTTTAATAACCCGGTTTACCTGTGGATAGACCAGGCCATCAGAAAAAGAGTTTTGGCAGAATCGGATCCCGGAGCTGTGTGGAAAAGCAAATTGAAGGTGGGGGAGGTGGTAAAACTACCTGATTTGGATAACAAAGATGTTGAGTGCGCCGAGAAGATTGTTAATCTCATACCTGACGATGCTTCAGTTACCGGCCCCGACTATTTAGGCGCTCATCTCTCTTTAAGAGAGACTTACGCGATATTTCCCGGTTTGTACACCAGTGCGGATTACGTGATTGTTGATGTTTTTTCCCGCAAGATTCTGACCATTTTAGATGTTGAAACAAGTCTGGTGCGTGACGTTACCGCCGACATCATTAAAAGCAAGGATTACGATCTTTTGACCGGGTGCGGCAATCTGTTTGTTTTCAAAAAAGTAGGGTTCCATGAAAAGACTGACCTTCTTCCCATGCAGGAGAAATTTAGCTATCCGGCAAAATATAAGTACGATATTTTGTTCGGGACCGAAATTGCGGATTACGACTACCCCAAACAGGCAACAAGAGGAGTTGCCGAAAACTTCAGACTCGTTTTTTATAAAAGAGAGAGTGACTCTTTGAACGGTTTTGTGATGTACATGACTTTTATGAACGACAGGACGGGGGAATTGTATGAAATCGCCAACCTTCCGTCATTTTCACTTATACAGCCGGCCGACTGGGATTCGGGTCGTTACTATGTTGAGGATCTGAACGTAAACTTTCCGTCTTTTCTGGATGCCGGGGATTACAGAGTTTTCGTCGGAATGTCGAACAAAGTGAAAACCCGCAATTTATACATAGGGAATATACTTATAAAATAGGAATATGAAAGAACTGGGAAAATGGCAGATTATAAGTTTTGTATCCAGGTCCCTGGCCATGCTTTTGGGGCTGGTGCAGACGTTTGTAATAATCCGTGTTTTAAGCGTAGGTGAGTGGGGAATCGTTCAACTGGCGATATCTATAGGCGGCGCTTTGGGGATATATCAGCACCTCGGACTTGCTTCGGCCAGTACCCGTGAAATTTCCTCGGCCGATGACGACAAAGAAGTTTTCAAGATATTTGTTACATCAGCTTTTATAAGGTACGCTATCACACTTCCTATCGCAGTCGGTCTCTTTTTTGCGGCGAATTATGTAGCCGTCGGTATCTATAAGAACGCAGCTCTCGTCCTTCCCATTAAAATCTATGCCCTGACTTTAATTTTTCAGGGGGTTCAAAGCATACTGAATTCGGTCATCTCGGGAACAAAAAGGTTCAAACAACTTTTCCTGTACCAGGTGGCAATCGCTGCCGTGAGTGTAGTTATTTTTATTCCCCTGGTTTTAGCGTACAGAGTTAACGGATATTTTTACGCGTTTTTTCTGTTCAACGCCCTCAGTTCTATCGTTCTAAGTTACATGGCATTTAAACCTCTAAGAGGCAGTATGCAGTTTCCGAGCCGCTCGGATTTTAAACGTCTCTTTAAAGAAATATTTTCTATTTCGATGGCGATATATCTTGTGAAAATTATCTACACAAACTGGGAGAAGTTCGGTAGTAATGTTCTGGGTTTATTTAACTCTCCCGAGATTGTGGCCATTTTTGCATTCGCTCTTTTGTATGCAAAAAAATTAATGAGCATTTCTGACGCCGTTACGGATGTGAACCTTCCGGTCCTTTCCGAAAAATATGTTAAGAACGTCGACGATTTTAAAAGACTTTTTACGAGGAATTTTGACAAGATATTTATCAGTGTTATAGCTGTGGCGGCTTTCGCGTCGTATTGGGCGCCTGAAATCGTGAGTTTGGTTGTAGGAGGGGACAAATATGCGGATTCTTACACCCTTATATCACCGGTAATTTTCGCTTTTATCCTTTATTCTTTTATTAATATCGTGAAATCCAGCGTTCTCATTCCGGCAAAAATGGTGAAACACATGATTATAGGATTTGTTCTGTTGCTGGTGTCCTCAGCGGTGTTCTTTTTCGGCACCTATCACGGCATCGGAGCGCTTCCGGGAATGGCGTGGGGGATGGCATTCGGAGCGACGGTGTCCTTTATATATATAAATATTGCCATAAGTAAAAAATTAAAATTCAGCTATTTCAACATAGACCACCTTGCTATTCTGATTCAGGCGTTTTCGATTTCAATGGTCGCAATGCTTCCGCCCAATATAAAAATACCGTTCTTTTTTGTTTTGTTCGGTATGTTAATTTGGGCATTCTTTATCCCGGGGTACCTGACCAAAAGTGAAATAAGAAACGGATTTGATTACGCGAAGAAATTTGTTAAAGCATTGAAGAGGTAGTATGAAATTATGGAGCAGATCGCCGGATCTTATTAAAAACAAGTATATTGCTATCATTTTCTTCATTGTAGTTTTTTCCTTAACACGTTTTCTTTTTCTCGGATCCGATGAGATAAATCCTGACGGAGTTAACTGGCATTATAGGTCGCAGCAATTTATTGTCGGTTTAAAATCGGGAGATTTTGAGCGAACTTACCAGCATTACCACCCGGGCGTTACCTTAATGTGGATTACCGGAGTGCCGATTGAGCTCTACAAACAAATCACCGGCATCACCGCGTACGATCAGTTTAATTTTTCGGCATTTAACACGGTTGCCAAAGTTTCTGTGGTCCTGGTCCAGCTAATTCTGACTTTTATCCTTTTATATCATCTTTCTAAGATTGTGGGGTTCAAAACCGCTTATTTTTCGGTATTTCTATTCTCATTAGAACCTTTTTTTATGGGCAATTCCCGTTTGTACCACATGGACGTACTGCTGACCCTTTTTGTGTTTGTTGCCCTGCTTATAAGCTGGGTGAATTTGAAGGATTTTAGCTATAAAAAATCATTTCTGGCGGGCATATTTCTTTCGCTTTCGTTCCTGACCAAGAGTATCGGAATAGGTGCCTTATTCTTTGTTTTGCTCTTTTCCACCGCCTATTTCGCGAATAAAAAGGACATGAAAGGGCTGTTGAAGTATTTTTCCACAATTCTCGGGGCTTTTGTCTTAACAACTTTTATCCTCTTTCCGGCATTATGGGTGAGACCGGCATTTTATTTATCCGAAATATTTGCCGAGTCAGAAAGGGTCGGAATTAGAAAAGGACACGAGCAAATAATATTAGGAGAGACAACTCAGGACGCAGGAATTTTATTTTATCCGCTGGTAGTATTTATGAAAACAACACCTTTTTTATTGATAGGATTAGTTCTGTGTTTTGTTAAATGTTTCAGGTCCTATACAGCGCCCGCAAAAAACATCAGCTCGAAATATTCCAACCCTTATCTTTATCTCGGGTTGTTTTATCTCGGATATTTTTTCGTAATGATCTACCCGTCGAAGAAACTGGACAGGTATATGCTCCCTCTTTACCCTTTCTTAGCGTTAGCGGCTTCGTACGGAATTATAAGATCCTATTCCTTAATAAAAACGGCAAAGATGAAAAAGATATTTATGAGCGGGGTGGTATTTTTGTTCACGCTTTTTTATATTGTTCCGGCAATCTCTTATTTTCCTTATTATTTCACGTATACAAGCCCTTTGTTCGGTTCACCCGTTTCGGCCAACAGAGTAATCGCTCAAAAACCTTTCGGTATAGCAGTTCCTGCTCTCAGGGATTACATAATCGACAGGTACGGCGGCGAGCCGGAGCTTGGTTTTATCGATACAAAACCCATGAAATCCATTTATTCAAATTCAAAAGTTGCGGATATCAGGGTAAACGGAACAAGTGATTATGAACTGTTAATTTTAGGAATAAACGAGGAAATGCCTGAAAAGGTTTTAAAGAGCGGCACAAGATTCAGAAAAGATTCTTCGCTGTACGTTAACGGTCTGGAGTACTGGAGAATATATGTCAAAGAAGACAAGTAGTCTTTTATACTTGATAATATTTCTTGCCCTGGTTTTGAGACTGGCAGGAATAAGTCACGGGTTCCCGTTTATTTTTCATCCCGACGAACCGACCATAGTTCAATCGGCTCTCGGAGTGAGGTTCGATCCGAATCCTGGTCATTTCGACTGGCCCCATTTTTTTATATACGCTAATTATTTTGTTTTTAACATCTTTGCCAAAATCCGTGACCTCGCTGTAGATTACAACATTCAGAACTTCATGATAAAAATATTTCCATTAATGTGGGACGACACCGTCGTATTTTATTTTATTACGCGCGTTTTTGTGGCAGTGCTCGGGGGGCTCACTGTTATTCCCGTATATAAAACAGGAAAAGTTCTTTTCGGCGAGAAAGTGGGTTTACTGTCGGCTCTGGCTTTTGCCGTGATACCTTTTCATGTCCGGCACTCTCATTACTCCCTGCCGGATACGCCCATGTTGTTCTTCTTATCCTGGGGGATTTACTTTGCAGCCCGAATTCTATCTCAGGGATACCCTATAGACTACGTCTTTTCGGGTTTGTTTATAGGAATAGCCGCCTCAACCAAGTATAACGGGGGTCTGGGAGCCCTTACGGTGCCTTTGGCGGCGTTTTTACGCCGGGTGCTGGTGAAAATGCGTCTCTCGGAAAATTTATCAGAAACAAGGGGGGATTTTCCCTATTTTAAGACCGTTCTGAACCTTATTTTGTCCGGAATTTTTGCTTTTTTGGGGTTTGTCCTAGGAACTCCTTACTCGGTACTGGATTACAAGACTTTTAGCAGGACAGACTCGCCGCTGGGGGCCTTTTGGCAGTTCACAAATGTCGGTTCCGTGGATTTTGCGGAGCACGTTAGTAAATTTTTCACTGATATTAGTTTTAAGATCTCAGATGATATGGGGTACACAATTTTGGTCTCTCTCTTTTTAACTTTAGGTGTAGTGTTAATAAGATTTTTGAAAGGTACGTTTTCAAGATTCGATGTATCGTTAATGTTTTTAATTGTTTCGGCGTTAGTTTTCATTTACTACATCTCAGGTTTTGAAAAAAGCCGTTCGCAATATTATTTCATTATTTATCCTTTTGTATCCGTAGTTTTCGGTTATTTTTGTGTGTGGGTAGTGAATAAGATAAGTTTGGGAATGAAGCCTCTTTATTTTCCAGTCATACTCCTGCTATTTTTAGCGCCTTTTTACCTTTCGGTTGATACCGCTGTGAGATTTTTGAGAAATGACACCCGTCTTGACCTGAAAAAATTCTTAGAGACGGAAGTACCGTTTGGCACGAGGGTAGTTTACGGAAGTTCGGACGCCGCGGCGGTATCGAAATACGTTTTTAACAACGCAGTAAAAGATCCCGGTAAGTTACCTAAAGGAACGCGGTATTATTACATAGAATTAAACAAGGGCGTCTCTTCAGGCCGTGCTATTTTCGAGGTGTCCAATAAGGGCAGAATAGGGCCGTATATCACTGTCGAGGAGATGATTAGATGATGCTTAAATTGCTCAAAAATTACAAAATAGAAATAATTTTCGTCTTACTTTTTATATTGTCCAGGTTTCCTGACCTTGGGTACGACGTCTTCAATACCGACGTGTGGAAATGGAAAGCCAGGAGCTACGATTTCGGAACCGGTGTTTTTACATGGGATTTGGAAAAGACAATTCAGAAATATCACCCGGGTGTCACTTTGATGTGGCTCGGAACCGCGGCAATCAAGGTTTACAATTTTTATTCCGGATACTATCCGGTGGAAAATAATACCCAAATGATCTTTCAACTGCACTTTGTACAGAAACTTTTTGTTACGACGGCAGTAGCTGTAACTTTGGCGTTCGGTCTTTTTGTATTAAAAAAGTTATTCGGGGCAAGAAAAGCCTTGCTCGTTGTTGCATTACTTAGTTTAGAACCTTTTTACATTGCACTGACACGCGTTTTTCATTTGGAGGGATTAATGTCGACTTTCATGTTTGCATCGTTTCTCTGGCTTTATTATTACACCCTCGATGTAACCAAGAAAAAAAGGTTATTACTTTCGGCGGTATTTGCCGGTTTGGCGTTCTTGACCAAGACATCGGCGTTATTTATGTTCCCTTATGCGGGGTTAATTCTGTTGCTGGAGGGTTGGAAGAGATCAAAGAATTTTGCGGGGGCCGTACGCGATGCTCTGCCGAAGATAGGGCAGTGGATTTTGGTATTCGCGGTCGTATTTGTGGCAGTTTGGCCAGCTATGTGGGCTTTTCCGAGCCAGGCTCTAAGTGCATTGTATAGAGGGGTTTCGGAGATAGGGATTGAGAGGGAGCACGTGCAATTCTATTTCGGCAGTCTCGTCGAAGATCCCGGCTTTTTTTACTATTTTGTAGTTTTGGGGCTAAGGTCCTCGTACCTGTTAATTTTAGGTTTAGCCGGTGTCGCGGTCTTTTGGAAAAAAATATTCAATGAAGGACAACGAAAGTTTTTGTTCTACATTTTGTTATTTGTAGGATTTTACTTTGCACAGTTGATTATCCCTACGAAAAAGCTGGACCGCTACATTCTGCCGAATATTATGATGCTCTCTCTTGTCACTTCTTTGTTCTGGATTTGGGTTCTGGAAAAGATAAAAGGCAGAAGCTTTCTCAAATTCATCCCGTTGGTAGCAGTGGCAATAATTCCGATGTTATATCTTCATCCTGATTATTTGTCGTATTACAACCCGATCTTCGGCGGCCTTAAAAAAGGAATAAACGTTTTGGAACCTAAATGGATGATCGGGGGCAAAGAAATAATAGCTTTCTTTGAACAAAAAATGATCGAAGATGGGACACAGCCGGTATACAGCGATACTTCGCCGGAGAGAATAATGAACGGTACGGGCACGCCAAATATACTAACCGTAGCTTTCCAGGAAAAATATTATACTCAGATACATCCTTTTTTCCGTAGAATAGGGGGATTTGCGGTCATCGAGGATCTTACGCCTTTTGCGGTCAAGACAAAATATTTTGTCTACCCGGTCTGGAACGACGTTTCTGCGGAAGAAAAAAGATTCGGGCTCAGGTACATCGATAGTATTTATCTCCGGGGCGTGGAGGTGTACAGGGTCTACGAAAGAACTCCATTATGATCGGAGCGCTAATACAAAAGGTAAAAAGCAATCAATATTTGATTGGGACGGTTTATATAGGTGCGGGCAGTATTTTCGCGGCAATTTTTTCTTACCTTCTCCAGTTCGTTTTCGGAAGAATTCTTTCGGTCGCAGATTTCGGGTCATTTAACGCTTTAATCTCATTAACATATTTAGTCGGAGTTCCCGCGGGGGTGTTCGGTGTTTCACTCGTAAAATATGTTTCGGAACTTTCATCAAAACAGGACACAAAAAAACTTACCGCTTTGTACTGGAAACTGCTAGTGCTGTCTCTGTTGCTCGGAGTGGGAATTTCACTAATTATATTTTTGTTAAGATCCGGTATTTCGGAGCAGTTAAAGATCTACGATAACAATGCTATTACCGCTTACGCCATACTGATGGGATTATCGTTTGTGGGGGCCATACCATCTTCGTATCTACAAGGTCTTCTGAGGTATCGTGCCTTCGCATTTTTTAACGTTACCTCCAGCTTTTATCGTTTTGCCTTGTCGGCTTTAGCTGTTCTACTCGGATTTGAACTGACCGGAGCCTTCGGAGGAATGTTTGTAGCAGGTCTGTTGGCAATAATTACCGCATTTTTTATTTTGCGAAAAAATCTCACCGTATTTGAAAACATAAGTTTAGTCGATGACTACAAAAAATTGGTCGCATTCAGTCTGCCGGTAATATTTGTTAATTTCGGACTAATGCTTTTAAACAATATCGATCTCATCCTCGTCAAGAAATATTTTGAACCTGAGACAGCCGGTTATTACGCGGGCACCGTAACTTTGGGTAAAATTTTTCTGTTCGGGGCCGGTGCCGTATCGACAGTAATGTTCCCGACCATTTCCTCTTTGGCAGCCCGTGGGTTAAATTACAGCCGGGCGTTCTTTAAATTTTTATCACTGCAGTTGGTGTTGGTAGCGGGGGGATTAGTTATCTTCTTCGTTTTTCCCTCGTTCCTTACAAGACTGTTCTTCGGAGAAAGATTTATGAACTCGGTGGAATATCTGCCGATGTTCTCGCTTTTCATCGGTCTTTATATAGTTATAAATTTTCTCATTCTTTTCTTTTTGGCCGTCAGTAGAACATCGGTGTTCCTTCTTTTGCTACCCGGGCTTATAGTGCAGTACCTGCTCATAAATTCAAACCACATGACTTTGTACGATATAATCACCGCGGACATATATGCTGGTATAATCAGCCTAGTACTTCTTACCGCGTTCTTCGTTATAGGAAGCAATGGAAAAAGAACAAAAGAAATCTGAAAAACTAGTTTCGATAATTGTTCCTGCGTACAAACAAGAAAAAACCATTAAACAGGATCTTGAAAGTATTCTGAACACTCTGCTTCAGACCAGATGGGAGTTTGAGATTATAGTTGTTGTCGACGGATTTTTAGACAAAACATACGATATTGCCAGGTCCTTAGAAAATAAAAAACTAAAGGTTTACGGTTATGAAACAAATAAAGGTAAAGGTTACGCGATAAGATACGGAATGGCACGGGCATCGGGTGATTACATTTCGTTCATCGACGCGGGAATGGACATAAATCCTAACGGAATATCAATGCTCCTGGAACACATGGAATGGTACGGAGCGGATATTATTGTCGGGAGTAAGAAACACCCTGTTTCGAAAGTTGATTATCCTCTTGTGAGAAAAATCTATAGCTGGGGTTATCACACTTTGGTGGGGTTGCTTTTCGGGCTTAAAGTAAAGGATACGCAGACGGGGTTGAAAGTATTTAAAAGAGAAGTGCTTATAAAAGTCCTCCCCCGTTTACTGATAAAAGAGTTTGCTTTTGATATCGAGTTATTGTCGGTAGCAAGCCATCTGGGGTTTGTTAATATTTACGAAGCTCCGGTGCACCTCACTATGGATTTCTCCCGGTCTACCTTCTCCCCATTTTTTCTTCTGGATAAAAACATCAGGAATATGCTTGTGGATACTGCAGCAGTTTTTTACAGGCTTAAAATATTAAAATACTACGACGATTCCAGTAACAGAAAATGGGTGTATGACAAAGAACTTGACATGAGAATTAACACTGGAGAGTTGAGAAATGAATAGGTTTAGCATAATTATTCCCGTAAGAAAGTTCAACGAGTTTTTGAAAGAGAACATTTCACACTTAAAGGAACTGACCTACAGGAATTTTGAGGTAATAATTGTTACCGATGAAAAAGAGAACTACGACTTTCAGGATTCGAGATTTATTTTAACTAACTCAGGTCCGATTGGTCCGGGTGAAAAAAGGAACCTGGGAGCGGCAAGAGCTACGGGGGACGTTTTGTCTTTTTTGGACGACGATGCTTATCCGGAAAAAGACTGGTTGGATAGGGCGGCGGAAATCTTTGAAAATGAGGATGTTTTTGCACTGGGGGGCCCGGCCATAACTCCCAAAGATGCCAGGTTTTTGGAGAGAATGTCCGGAAGAGTGCTGGAATCGTGGATGGCCAGCGCGGGGACGGTTTATAGGCACAAACCGGGAAAAAATATGGAAATTGCTGACTACCCCACGGTAAATCTGTTCGTAAGAAAGGACTCTTTTGATAGGGCAGGGGGCTTCCCTGTGGAATTTTGGCCGGGTGAGGACACCAAACTTTGCCTCGAGCTTGTAAAATCGTACGGGAGAAAATTCGTCTACGATCCAAGACCCGTCGTTTACCACCACAGAAGAAACCTTTTCATTCCGCATCTAAAGCAAATATCCAGGTACGGACGCCACAGGGGGCAGTTTGCGAGGATTTTTCCTGAAACCTCCAGGCTTCCTTCATATTTCGCTCCCTCAATGTTCGTGGCAGGATTGGTGTTAGGCCCGTTTATATCATTATTTATTCCACAATTACTTAAGTTTTATATTTTCGTTGTAGGCGTATATCTTATAATGCTGGTTTTAGAGAGCGTAAGAGTTTTTCTTAAAGACAAAGATCCGCGCAGTGTCTTTTATGTCGGTGCGGGAATATTTTTAACACACGTTGTATACGGAGTAAATTTCATAATTGGTATTATGAAGAAACCTGAGTTAAAATTGAGGAGCGTCGATAAATCATCCGGAAATTATTTAGGAGGATAAATGGAAGAAGTAACTACATATAAAAATCCAAACTCGAAAGTGATAATAAAAGTCATAAATGATAAATGTATAAGTGCGGCGACCTGTATAATTCACGCGCCCGAAACTTTTGATCTCAACCCCGATGGTATTGTGTACGCGAAAGAAGGAACGTGGGATGAGGCCGAGAAAATTATCAAAGGGGCAAAATCCTGTCCGACAACTGCGATAATTGTCGAAGACCTTGAAGGCAACGTGTTGTATCCTGAGAACAAATAGACAGGTGTCTATATCTTATTGAACTTTCCCGGGGCATTGTATATACTAAACAGATGAAAAAAGGATTTTTCCGATGAAAATTGCGATAGGCTACCCTCCAATAGATCAGCTTAAAGGAGTTCCTTTATTATCTCAGAATAGGCAGTTCCAGTATTTCAACGCCCCCACATATATTTACCCCATGGTTCCGGCTTATGCGGCTTCTTTGGCCAAAGAACGGGGATACAATGTGGTTTGGATGGACGGAATCTCCGAGAAGAAAACGTACGCAGAATGGCTCACCGAGCTTGAAAATGAAAAGCCCGATTATCTTATGATGGAGACCAAAGCTCCGGTTCTAAAGTTCCATTGGAAAATAATAGATGAAATTAAAGTGAAATTTCCTAACATGAAGGTGGTTTTGGTAGGAGATCATGTTACCTGGAATCCTGTTGAAACGCTGGATGCCTGCAAAGTAGATTACATCATAACGGGGGGCGATTACGACTTTTTGCTTAGTGATATGGTCGATGCCATTAAAAATAATGCCTTTTTACCGGGTGGAATTTACGGAAGAAAAGAAGACACCGGCGTATCGATTGATCCCAAGTGGCTGAAGATGCACAAGTCCGAAATATCCGGAGAAGAAGCATACTTTCAGAGTGGTCCTTTAGAGCTTCAACATAATCTTGATGATCTTCCTTTTGTTGACCGTGACCTTACCAAGTGGAAACTTTACGCGTATGCGAACGGAAATTATAAATACACACCGGCGACCTACATGTATTCAGGAAGGGATTGCTGGTGGAACAGGTGTACCTTTTGTGTTTGGGACCATACACTAAATCCCAAAGGATTTTACAGAAGGTTTTCTCCCGAAAGGCTTTTCGCGGAAGTTAAACATGTTGTCGATAACTACGGGGTCAAAGAAATTTTTGACGACGCCGGAACCCTGTTTGTAGGACCTCCCCTGAAAAAGTTTTGTGAGCTGTTAATAGACTCGGGGTATAACAAGAAAGTTGTTTTCGGGTGCAATATGCGTTTGAATGCTTTAACCTCCGAATATTACCGGTTAATGGGCAAGGCTAATTTTAGGTTTATTTTATACGGAATGGAGTCTGCGAACCAATTTACTTTAGATAAGCTGGACAAAGGTCTTCAGGTTGAAGAGATTGCGGAAGGTGCCAAAATGGCCAAAAAGGCAGGTTTGGAGCCCCATATTACAGTAATGCTCGGGTATCCTTGGGAGACTGAGGAAATGGCTCAAAAAACAATAGATTTAGCCAAGGATTTGTTTAAAAGAGGCTATGTTGACACAATGCAGGCTACAATCGTCATTCCCTATCCCGGAACTCCTTTGTATAAAGAGTGTGTTGAAAAGGATTGGCTGCAGGTCGGGGCGAAAGATTATGAAAAGTTTGATATGAGGGCGCCGGTCATGAAGATACCTTTTTCGAATGAACATCTGTACGAGCTGACCCAATCACTGTATTCCTCATTCTTTACCCCTCAGTATATTTTCAGAAAAGTTGTGTCTGTTAGAAATTGGAACGATGTAAGATTTCTCTGGTATTCGGCCTGGAAATTGATAGGCCACCTTTTGGATTTTGATAAGGAACAGACTCGGGTAAATTGGTTATCGCCAAAGTTCTGGGGAAATGCGTTAAAAAGTATGTTCGGAACTGCCGCCGTGGCCAAGAAAGAATGAGTACGCGTTTGAGTACAAAAGTAATCTTCAACTTAAA
Source organism: candidate division WWE3 bacterium RAAC2_WWE3_1 (assembly GCA_000503835.1). GTDB lineage: Bacteria > Patescibacteriota > WWE3 > UBA101185 > UBA10185 > UBA8498. Next base: position 101,340 of record CP006914.1, read on the forward strand.
AAAGAAAAGCCGCGAATTGTTTTTTTAAACATCGCGGCTTTGTAAATCTTAGTTAGCATCGGCGAGCTCAAGTTCGTCGTTAATAACGGGGTCCAGGTGAGCGTCGACAAGTGTCTTATTGTTAATTGACACGGCACTGAAGTCTTTCGGTAGAGTGCTCACATTCACCAAAACTCCTCGTTTCATCCTGGTCACCTGAACCGTAAAATACCTTTCCTGATCGCGTTCAGGGTTTACATACGAGTTTAGGTTTATGTACAACCTGCCCCCGCTTTTAATAAAGGCGCCCGGTGAAACGAATACCGTCGTGTTCACGGGTTTGGTACGAAGAGTAACCATCGGATCCGAAATATGCATTTTTTCTCCTTTCTCTTAGTTTGAATAGCCGATGAAGCTTTCTTCCAGCTCAACCGGTCTGAAGTTAAACTGTCTTATCACCCAATTGTCCAAAACCGGTACTTCAAGAAAGGCAGGTAAGGTACATATAGCTACTGTTACGCTGGCAACGAGCGTGATAATGCGTATCGTTTGTTTGGTCGCCAGATTGCAGGTCAGGCTCACAATCTCCTCGGAGTTTATGTATAGATCTCCTTCGTAGAATGCAAAGACGTCCTGCGAAACATAAGCTACTGTGTACTTTGGCAGATCGGCAAGTCTGTACAACATTCTCGGCTCCTCAGACTGATATGTATTTCCTCATTGTTCTGACGTATTCCCGTAACAGGTGTCTGAATCTGACTGTAATCTGCGGGTCCGTTTCGCAAGAGACGTCGATAAAGAATCCCTTTCTGCTCTTTAATACTTCGACGTTGAGATAGTCCGTTCTGTATTTCTCAGCCGCTAGCAATTTGATTACGTGATCCACCGCATCCTTCGCGTTCCGGTACGACAAAAAGTACGGCATCTCGGTCCCCTTTCGGTTATCAGTATGGCTCAAACAACTTCGACATGAGCTGTTTGAGAGCTATTACCGGGATGTATTCGCCGGTTGCCAGTTTTTCCCTGCTTATGACGTTATTTTTTGCTTTACTGGTGTCGATGTCCATTGTATGAAGAATGGAATGCACCCGCCTGACCAGAATGTCGGACTTACTGTTTCCGGACGGATAGCACATGGTGTTTTGGTTGACGAAGCAAATGCCTCCGTCATTCGAGTAAAGATCCTCTTCCCTGATGTACGCAGCCTCCCAATTTCTCAGTTCTCTTACGGCTTTCACCATATCGCTCTCCTCTCTTTGGATTATTGTTATTGATGGGATTCTATCAGCACAACGGGGTGTTTTCAAATCAGTCGGGGCAATATGCATTTTACGTTATGCACAGTCCTTATTTTTCATAAAATTTGCATTAAAAAATGGTTGGGTATAGTGAGTGCTATCTCCCGCGAAAAGTAATAATTCTTCCCAATTAATAGGATATACTACTCATCGAAAATCATGTCCAGTTTAGATTTCCATTTAAAAAAGAGGCCCGTTGTGTTTTGTTGGAACAACGGGCTTTAGGCTCTAATAATAAACCTGGTTTTACTTGGCCGGGGTAAAGCAAATTGTTTTCCGGTTGGTCTTTTCACAACAGGCATTGTGGTGTTTCAAAGCAGTTACGAAGTTTTTTGCCTGTTCCGGTGATTCGGAGTAAAAAGTGATACGACTGCGCTCAGCATCTACGTCATAGTGCTGGTTTTCAAACACATGCACTTTCACTCCGACCTCCATTGCCCGTCCTAAATCATCAGGTCCACTGAAATTAATTCTCATTGCCTCCCTTACCTTTCTGTGCCGGTTTACTTTCTGAAATAGGTTCCAACTCTTAGTTTTTGGGTTATTCTTCTACTTCAAGAAATCTCCTTTCTCGCCTCCCGGACAAGCTTGTACGATGCTCCTGAAATGCCCGACATAACCAGCTCCCTTATCAGGAAATCGGCTTCATGTCCTTCGCATAAACTTATCAGGAGTTTGGGGGAGTCGTAGAGCCAGGGAAAATCGCTTTTACGAAGTAATTCCAGACCCGCAGAAAACGCTTCCTCCGTTAAGAAGTAAAAGTCGTACGTCATGTAGCCTCCCTTTCGTGTCGATTTATTGACAACAGTCTATCAAATCTTGGTGTTATAGTAAAATTAGTAAATGTACATAATACTCACGGAAATGGGACACCTGAGCCTTTCTTTATTGATAGGATACGCGTGTTTTAAGATTTTTAGACGCATTTCCGGCTTCGTACCGGCTTTATTATCGGGATTTTTTGTGGATTTTGACCACCTGATCGATTATTTTATTCACAAAGGGTTGAGCTTTGATGTAAGCAACTTCATTTCCGGGCGGCATTACCATGAAACCAATACTTCTTATATATTTTTTCATAGCTGGGAACTTGTTTTGTTCCTGGGTGTCCTTACTTACTATTCGAAGAAAAAATATATTTGGTGCCCTTTAGTTCTCGGACTGACGTTTCATTTATTGTGGGATTACTTAACGAATCCGGTTCACTGGTATACGTACTTTTTTACCGCGAGATATTTACTGGGCTTCGCGCTGGATAAACTTTTCGTTTTCTAGGTTGTAGTACAATATACAAATGGAAAAACCCACAGTGTCGATTTTAATACCGACATTAAACGCAAGTTCGGTGTTGGGGAATTGCTTGGAATCCATAAAAAAACAAAATTACCCGGCTGAAAAAATCGAAATTATTGTAGCTGACGGCGGTTCTTCTGATGGAACAGTTGAGATAGCCAAAAAGTATGGGGCGGTTGTTGTTGAGAACAAATTAAAAACAGGAGAAGCGGGAAAGGCAGCGGCGCTAAGGGCTGCAGGCGGAGAGTTTGCGGCGCTTATTGATTCGGATAACATTTTACCCGACGGGAGTTGGCTAGAGCAGATGATTGAGCCTTTGCTGGAGCATGAGGAGGCAGTGGGAAGCGAACCGTGGCAGTACGTGTGGCGAAAAGAAGATGGGTTTATTGACAGGTATTGTTCTTTAATTGGGATGAATGATCCTTTCGTGATGTTTTTGGGAAATTATGATCGGGTGAACATACTGACAGGAAAGTGGACGGAGGTTAAGCATGACGAAAAAGATTTCGGAGATTATTTATTGGTGGGTTTGGATAAAAGAGGAGTTCCGACAATCGGTGCTAACGGAACTGTGTTCAGAAGCGGGTTCTTGAAGAATAGGGTGAGAGGGGACTACCTATTCGACATTGATATTCTGGCGAAGGAGATAAAGGAAAAAGGGTTTGTGAAATTTATTAAAGTTAAGAATGGGATTATTCATAATTTTTGCGGAAGAGACGCTGGGAAGTTTGCGAGAAAACAAAGGAGGCGCGTGAAAGATTACCTTTTTCATTTGAATAAAAAGGGTGGCAGGGAGTTCGGATGGGGCGAGATGGACTTGGGAGGGCAGAGACCGTGGGGTATGATGAAGTTTGTGCTTTATACTTTGTTGGTGGTGCCGGTGGTGGGGCAGGCTATTTTAGGATTTTTAAAAAAGGCAGATTTCGCGTGGTTTTTTCATCCGGTTGCGTGCTGGATTACTTTGTGGGAGTACGGGTGGGGTCGAGTTGGCGGTTATTTTAAGACAGCGGAGTTGAGTAGGGAGGGGTGGGGGCAGTGAACTACTATGGGTGATATTAAGATTAATGAAAAAAACAGTTTGACGTTAGTAAAGGTCAACTTAGGGTGCGGACCTAGCGGTATTGACGGTTGGATAAATTATGATTGGGGAATTCTTCCACTAATATCAAAAATTCCGTTTTTGCAAAGAATTATATTTTCTTTTAGGTTACTTCCTTCTTTTTACTCTGCAAAATGGCCGAAGCTTGAGCTTGTAAATATACAAAAAAAATTACCATTGAAGGACGAATCCGTTAATTACATTTATTGTTCTCATGTGCTGGAACATTTCGAACCGTGGGAAGCCTTAGGTGTGTTAAAGGAATGTAAGCGCATCATGAAAACTGGCGGTGTTTTAAGAATTGTAACGCCCGATATTCGCAAATTGATTGATATTTACCTTAATTCTGGTAACAATGCTCGCGCTGCGAGACTTCTGTGTAACATGTGGTGGGGATTTGATAAAGATAGGCAGCCTACAAGTTTTTTGGAAAAGCTTTCGAGAAGATTTACCAGAGAGCATCTTTGGAACTATGATGAAGAGGAAATGACTGCTCTTATCAAGTCCGCAGGTTTTAATCACGTATCCTTGGTTTCCGTAGGAAAAGGCGAAGTGCCGGATATAGACAGGCTAGATTCCCCAAAAATGGCAAATACTAGTTTATATGTGGAGGTTAAAAAAATATGACAAGTGTTTTGCTGATAACACCGTTTTTTCTTCCGAACATAGGCGGTGCTGAAACATATGCCTTTGAGCTTGTTGAATATTTAAGATCGCACGACTGTTTAGTGAATGTGCTTACTTATCAACCTATAACAACACCCAACGTTAGGGGCGAGAGGATGGAGAAAAGAAACAATTTAGTTATAAATCGTTTCCAGTGGATAGGATTCAATTTGTTTGGAAAATTGGAGAAATATCCCCTTATTAATTTTCTTTATTTGACTCCGTACCTTCTGCTTAGAAGTTTTGTATGGATGCTATTTAACTCAGGAAAGGTTGATGTCATAGATGCTCAAGGTTTCAACAGCGCTTGTATTGCAGCAGTTTTGAAAAGAATTTTCAAGAAAAAGGCGGTAATAAGCGTAATGAGTTTGTATGATTTCAAGCCGGGGAACATTTTATCAACGCTAGTTGGGGCGGTAATCTCGAAAATGGATCACGTTATAGTAGAGAGTAATCGGAGTAAAGAAGAACTTATTTCAATCGGAATAGCTTCTGAGAAGATTACGCCGTACATTGAGTGGCTAAATCTAGATGTGTTTAAGCCTTACAATAAAATTGAAATGAAGGAAAAGCTGGGGTTGCCGGCACAATTTACTGTTTTGTTTGTAGGGAGAGCCATAGAGATAAAGGGAATAGATCTTATACTTGAATCAGCCAAAAAACTGCGTAATGAGAAAATAAGCTTTGTGTTTATATCGAATGCGGGGCCTATGATGGGCGAGTTGGCGGAGGCAGCATCTAAGGCATTGAATATAGTATTTATACCGGGAGTACCGTACAATAAATTACCCGAGTATGAATCTGCAGCAGATGTTGCGGTTATACCCTCCAAGTATTCCGAGAATTCTGCAATAACGGTTTTGACTGCTATAAGTTGCGGTACCCCGGTGATTGCATCCAGAGTAGGAGCGATACCGAGTTTACTAACCGACGAAGTTGGTGTATTGGTAGAGCCTACTGCCGAGAGCTTCTCTTCTGCGATTTTGGGTTTGTTTAAGGATGGAGTGAGGTATAACCAAATGCAGAATAATTGTGAAAGCTATGCAAAGAAACACTTTAGCATCGACAATGCATCTACTATTTATAAAGTTTATTTAAAGGTGCTTGATAGGAGCTTTTAATATGATATATGTAACAAAGCCGACATTACCGGATATTCAAGATTACACAAATTTAATGAAAGGAATTTGGGAGCGCGGGTGGTTGACCAACAACGGTGTGCTCGTTCAGCAGCTTGAAAACCAGTTAAAACAATATCTGGAAGTTGGGAACCTTTCTTTAGTCACTAACGCTACGATGGGTTTGTTACTGGCGCTGTATGCCTTAGATTTAGAAGGCGAAGTTATAACTACTCCCTTTACATTTGCAGCTACGACCAACGTTTTATTTATGAAGGGACTTACGCCGGTGTTTGCTGATATCGACCCGGAAACCTTTAATATTGATCCCGCCGATGTAGAAAGAAAGATTACAAAGAAAACCTCGGCGATTCTTGCTGTCCATGTTTTTGGAAATCCCTGCGATATAACCGGGCTAGAAAAAATTGCCAAGAAACATAAATTGAAACTAATATTTGATGCAGCGCACGCCTTCGGAGTACAGTACAAAGGTAAATCAGTCTGTGAATATGGGGATGTGTCTGTACTAAGTTTTCATGCAGTGAAGCTGTTCAATACAGTGGAAGGCGGGGCAATCGTTGCAAAAACTGAACAAATCTCCCATAAATGTAAGTTATTTAGGAATTTCGGATTCGAGTCCGAGGAAGAAATTGTATTACCGGGGGTTAACGCAAAAATGAGCGAATTCCACGCAGCAATGGGATTATGCAACCTCAAATCTATCAAGCGGGTTATAGATAAAAATAGGAAATATTTTGATCTTTACGTAAGATTAATGGACGGGGCTAATGTAAGATTTCAGAAACCCGAAATATCGCGGGTGGTTCATACTTATATGCCGGTATGCTTCGACTCAAAGATTACAAGAGATAAAGTATATGACCACTTGGTGAAAAACGGTTACTCGTCAAGAAAATATTTTTATCCTTTGACATCGGATTTTGACTATTTGCATACGAAAAATAAGAAGAAAAAAGTGAGTAATAATCTAATTAACGCAAGGAAAGTAGCCGACACAATACTATGTTTACCACTTTATCCGAGTATGGAGAAGCGTGACATAGAAAAAATTTGTAAGCTGGTAAAAGAGATATGCTAGAGATTAGACCTCTCAAGTTAACTGATTTTTATCGTCTGCATTCTTCTTATGATGATTTAGGTTCTGGGAAGCATTTTATTGATCTATACTGGCTTGGTTTAAGACACATGTCGCTGAAATGGCTGTTGGCGCAAGGTGGTCTGTTCGGCTCTACAACTCCTCTAATAAGAGGTATTCTCAGGAGAATTTATTACAGATCCGTATCTTTCTCTGTTGTAGCTGTCGACGAGGGTAAGATATTGGGGCACTGTTTCGCAATTTTAAGAGATAGGAAGCAAGATGGTTCTTTTATTGTTGAATACGGTATATGGGTTTCAGAGAAAAGTAGGGGGTTGGGAATAGGGCTAAAACTTACGAAAAAGATAATAGAAGTCGTTACTTCTTATGGAGCGATCTCCGGGATAAGATTATATGTTTGGGAAAATAACGTCGGAGCGATTGATTTATATAGGAAAATAGGATTTACGCAGAGCAAGGTGATAAAACAAGATAAATCCATCGGTGATGAAAAGTTTGATACCGTTGAGATGTACTTGCCTATAATTTTCGAATCGGATAGAAGAAAGTCAGCGCTGTTCATTGCAAATGGTATAGATGAGGTTAGTCCCGGTGTTGCAGGTGGAGAGACGCGTTTTATAGAGATTGCCAAAGGCTGGTTTTCCAGGGGGCTGACTATGCACCTGTTGAGTAGCAAGGGCGGGTATAAGCTTTGTTCTGATTTTGGCCTTAGTGTAGTGCCACATTACATAAAGTCAATAACTAGGTCTGGAAGATTCAGTTTTCTATCCAAATCTTTTTATAGTATGTTTTTACCAAAAAGCTTGACGGGTAGCAGAATTGACATAGTTTATAGTACTAACGAGCAGTTGTACGACGTACTTCCTGGGTTATTACTAAAAATAAAAAAAGGGAATTCTTTGAAATGGGCAGTTGTTGTTCATTGGCTGCCGCCATATAAGTGGTGGGGGAGAAAGCAGTCTACGTTTACCAACTCCTTTTTGTTTTTAGTGAGCGAAAGGATAAGTTTGTATATAGCTTGTTTGTTCGCGGATCGGATATTGGCAGTTTCAGAGTCTACAAAGAATCAGATAGAGAATGATTTTTTCGCTAAATTTTTTGTCAAAAAAGTAGGTGCTGTGAAGTGCGGTGTTAATTTTTCCGACATGAAAAAAGTATCCGATCGCGTCGAGAAAAAAATATACGATGCAGTTTTTTTAAAAAGACTTCAGGCAGTAAAAGGTATATTTGATCTAATAGATATTTGGGAAATGGTTGTTAAAGAATTACCTGGCGCAAAACTTGTGGTTATTGGTGCAGGAATAGACGGAGAAGAGGCTAAGAGGAGGGTGTTAGAGAGAGGGCTAGATAAAAACGTCATATTTAAGGGGGCCATATACGATTTTGATACAAAAGTTAAGGAGTTGGCAAGCGCTAAAATATTTATGTTGCCGACATATGAGGAGAACTGGGCCATAGCGATAGGAGAGGCAATGGCAGCTGGCGTGCCTGTCTTTGCCTACGCCCTTCCTGAATTAGATGCCGTGTGGGGAAGCAACTACTGCGGTATACAACTTGGAGACAAGGTTAATTTTGCTAATAAAGTAATATCAGCTCTCAAAGATCAACAACTTTTGGATAGTATGAAATTGAAAGCCTTGAATTTTGTGGAGGGTTACGACTGGGATTTAATATCTGCTGAAGAATTAGAGCTGGTTAAAAGGGACGTCGATGAAAAACCACGCCGTTAGTAAGTTTTACACGGCAGCATCTAGAGTTAAAAAGCTTCTGTCTTCGGCACTAAAGATTCGTATCCGTTTATTAAACTCAGCCTTCTTTATGGGAATGGCGAACTCGTTATACAAGCTTGAGAAACTTCCAATCTTTTATCCCGTAGCGTTGCTTTTGGTTTGTACAGCACTATTCGGAAGGTTACTCCTTAGTGGAGGTACGTATGGAATGTATTCAGACTGGCCCATACCACCCCTAAATTTACAGATAAAGCAGCAGGTTGTTCAGGATGTCTTTTACGTGTGGTCTCCAAATTACCTTGGTTATGAAAGAGTTCGCCAGGCGGGAAACTACATTGATTTAATATCGTTGGCTGTTTCTTATATATTCGGCGTTGGCGGTGAAATTATTTCAAAGTACCCAATATTGCTGTTGTTCCTAATTCCTCAAATTTCTTATTTTGTACTCAGAAAATTTAGTATAGGACGTTTTTACTCTTTTGTTGGATCCTTGTACTACTCACTCTCTGTTCCATTTTTATTTGATAGTCTTATAAGCGGGTACCTGAAATTTATTGTAAGCTATAGCTTTTTCCCGTTATTCTCTTGGTATTTATATAAGGTCGTAATTTCAGACAAATTTTATGCGAAGCATTTTATTCTTTTTACCGTGTCGTACATTGCTGTGGCAACGTCTTTAAATTTTTTCTTTATTGTTTTATTACCCGTAGCCGTATTCTTTTTGTTGGCATTTTTGAGAAAAAAACTAAATTTGAAATTCGGAATGTTGTTGGCAGGTCAGTTGGGTTTATCGATATTTCTGACTGTAATGTCCCAGGCAACAGCCTTTTTTGTTCCCATTTATGATCTTGTTTTTAAGTCTTCCGGTGAAGGAATAAGATCTTTGCAAAGCGGGTTGGTAACTTTTTTAACATTCTCCCATCCCGTAATTTTGAATGCTTTTCGGCAATTTAGTGCGTCGATTAATTTTTATGAAAGGAACTACCCAATATATGGCAAGGAATATTTATTGAGCAACCTATATTTTTCGTTGTCGTTAAGCCTAATTTTCATAGGCGTGCTTTTTAACCGAAATAAAAGAGATTTACACGTGATGGGTTTTTATATCTGTGCGGTTCTTTCAGTTTTTATTCTCAAAGGTATAAATCCCCCATTCGGTGCTATAAATGCAGTTTTTTATAAACTTCCTTTAATGGCCGTGTTGAGAAATATCTCCTATATTACCTTTGTTACGAGTTTTTCATATGCCTTTTTACTAGCGTACTCATCACAGAACGTACATAAACTTTTTAAAAATAAATACATTCACAGAGTATTTCCTCTCACTTTATTGTTGTTGCTATATGTAGGTATTTATCCTTTACGTCACACCGAGTTTTTTGCCACGTTAAAAACATTTGAAGTTCGTGAAGAGGACGAATCTTTATACCGTTCTTTGTACAACAAGAAAGGGTCTTTCTATGTATACAACATCCCCCACCTCAGCCCTTTTTATTACAGAGACGCGACAGGCAAACTGGTAGGACCGGGATTTAACACGTTTGTAAGTAACCCCGCAAAGCCGTCTTTATATTCTGGCATGTTGCTTGTTGGTTCGAGTCACCACTTTGATGCTTTTCTAAATAACTCGATATATTACAAAACAGATGACAGTATTTTACCCCTTTTGCTGTTATCAAATATAAGATATGTCGTTATAAATCCACATTTCGAGAGTGTTTATCCGCAATTTATAAATACAGACAGTAACAAGTGGTTTAAATCCGTAGATTTGTTGCAGAGCATACGACGAAATAAACATTTCTCGGATCTAGTTCGCGACCAATCTTTGTCACCAGGGGATGTAGATACATATGAGGTGCCTTTCTATGAGAATAGTGACCTAGTTCTTACAAATGACATATTTTTAAATGTGGGCAGTTATAGAGCGTACGTGGATCATTTTTATTTGCTTAATAAACAATATGATGGTGTTTTTGTGAATGATTATAAGAGTTCAATGAGAGATTTAATAAAATTTGTTCAATTTAGCCAAACTGGAAAACTGGATGCAGTTGGAGTATTTGTTGATCCGCGGTATAAATACCAACCTGGTACGTATTTAGATAAAAATAGAAACAAAGCTACTCAAGAGTGGGCACAGTTGTTTAGAGGAGAGTATTGGTGGTACGACTACGTAGTGAGTGCGGATACCGAGTCGCTTCTAGTATCCTCCAAAGAAGCTAGCAGATTTTCTTTTCCCGTGGAGATGGAGAAAGGTAAAAAATACGCATTGCTTGCAAAGCTGTTGTTCAGTAAATCAGGTTCGGAGGTAGAGTTTAGGTTAAACGGTTCTGCGGCAGGAAAGATTATAACAAAGGAAAATTCGTACAGAGGAGTAAAATACGTATTTGTTTCCGAAATCGTGTCGGACACAAACGAAAATACATTGAGTTTTACATCCACCGGTGACACCAATTCTTTATATGAAATAATAGTAGTACCCATTGAGGAATTATCGGCTGCATTGGAAGATGTAGATAAAATCATTTCGGAATTTCCGGTAGTTTTATCGTATACGGCCGATAGTTATGATGGTGTGGGGGAAGAAAATTCAATGTTTGACTTCTATTATTCACGCCGTTCCTCTAACGCACCGCCTTTTCAAAAATTGACCGTAGATATACCCCGTGCTGATAATTACGGTCTACGTGTTCGTCTTAAAAAAAGAAGAATTACCTTTTCCGAAAATCTCGATATGGAGTATTTCAAAATAGTTCGTCCAGGAACAAGCATTACCCAAAAAATTACTAAACCCAGTGATTCTAAAAACTTAGAATTATGTGTTTCTACAACATATGTTAGCAGTGCTACGAACAAGCCTTCGAACGGGATACCGGAAAAGCAACTAAATATTTCCGTTCGCTCGGAAAATACAAATCAAAGCATTCTCTCTGAAGCGTTATCTGCCACAAGATCATATTCCCCGGGGGATTGGTTCTACAACTGCTTTTCACTTGATGACGCGGTTACTAAAACTTTGGGAAACGAGAACCTTGTTTTATATTTAACGAGTGATTCCAAGGATGTTATGTGGGCAGTGCCGTATAAAAGTGAGGTAAAAAGTGAGTTAGGGTACAGTATTAAATATCGGTTGAATGGTGAGAGTAACGATAGTTCTGTTTTTCTTAAAGTGTCGTCAGAAAATTTCAACGTGTCTAAAAGAGTAACCCTTCAGGATGACGCGTTGGTAGTACTGTCCGAAAGACAGTATTTTGAGGAAGGAACACAAACCTTTTACTTAGACTGTGGCTTAAACTGTATTGTTGATAGAGTATATATGACCAAGGGAACGAGCTTCTCCGATCTCACTTCTACGGCAAACGAAAAAATAATCCCCAAACTTGAAAAATACAAGAACGGACGGATTGAATTTTTATTCAAAGAAAACCTCACTAAAAAAGGTATCTTACTTTTTAAACAAAGTTACAACCCTTCTTGGCAGATATCTAAGGATGGAGATGTTGAGAGAGAGCATCTAGTATTAAACGGTTACCAGAACGGCTGGATTATATCGGACGTTGACGGTAAGGTTCGGGGGAAAATCATTTTTCAAAAACAATCAATTTATAATGTTGCAAATATAGTATCGTTCACTGTTTTGGCTGTTCTTTCGGTCTCTACTATTTTATTGTTCGTTTGCAAAAAAAGGCCTAAAAATGAAACAAACGAGTAACCTTGTAGGAAAGATACATTTTATATATTCAGTTGTTTACATTTCTTTATCGTATCTTCTGCCTTCCTTACTAATCTTTAGACACAAATATGCCACGTACTCAGCATTTATTTTGATATTCTGGTTTTTTAACCGTTCTAGAATTTCTTATAGTAGCTATGTGTTCTTCGGTGTAATTTTGTTTCCGTTCGCATACATTGCAGATTTTTTTAAAAACGACACGTTGTCTTTGTACCTAAGCTCCATAAGTTTATTGAATTTTTTATTTTCCGTTTTCGTCATCGTTTATGACCACTTTAGGTACAATTTGACTAATTTTTCTGAGGGGCATAATAAGTAGGTATGTTAATTGGCGGACTTGACGACCAGATAAATTTAGTTGTTTGGTCTTTAATATCAAAACCATTTTTTTCTTTTGCCCACGATTTTTTTTCTCGTTCTGAAACGTTGAATGTTACTTTTTTAGCATATTTGAGACCTTTAGACTCCAACGAGCCACTCACATGGTTTTTTATTTCATCACTCGCTTCGCTGGTTGGTTACTGGGCTAACAATATTATCGTTTTACTGACATTAGTTCTAAATTTCTATTTTAGCCACTTATTTTTCAAGAAGTTCAAATACGGTTTAGTATTTTCATTGATTTTTACTTTTAGCTCATATTTCTGGCTTCATCTTGGCAAGCACCCGGATTTAGGATTTGTATGGCTACTTCCCGTTATCGTCAAAAAACTAGATGCAGATTTTAATTACTCGCTAAAAAATGGGTTTATGCTAGCTTTTTATGCCTTCTTATTGTCGTTAATGTCTAATTATCTTGGTTTTTTTCTTGTGTTATTTGTAGGTTTATTTGTTTTGTGTGACCTGTTGTTGAAAGTGCAGAGTATAAAAAAAGTAACGAAATTTTGTGTAGTCTTTATTACGTCTTACATTTTGCTGATAGTTACAGCTTTAATGCCTTATATTAAAATTAACTATTTTAATGCACCCCCTCAGGGTTACATAAATCCGCTCAACAGATCTTACGATGATTTAGTATCGTTTAGCTCCAGACCTTGGTATCACTTTATTCCCTCGCCTAAGAACCCGGTTTATAAGGAATTATCTCAGAACCTGCTTAGCAGAATTGAGGGTACCGGGTATTTTCTCGCTGATGATTATTTCCAGGGTGAGCATGACTCGATGTTTTTTGGATATTTTTTTCTTGTCTCTTATCTTTCGGTTGTTATCTATAATCTGTACGAAAGAAAGAGACTCAATAACGACAAGAACACGAACATACACCGCAAATATCTATTATTAGCGTTTTTCTTATTTCTTTTCACCCTTCCGCCGTTTTTTACTGTGTTTGGTCAAACACTATATACCCCAAGCTATCTTTTATTCAAGATAGCCCCTTTTTTTAGGGTAACATCCAGGCTTTCAATATTTATACTACTCGCATTGTTGCTGAGTTTTAGTTACGGTTTAAAAAATATAGTTTTTAAAAATACCAAAATTCTCAGTTTTCTCATGGCTGTGCTATTAGTTGTGACACTAGTTGAAAGCTATGTTCCGCCTAAAATTTATAAAAATGAGGGCACACCAGGTGTATATAAATATTTGGGACAGATGCCGACTTTTGATAAATTTGTAGTATATCCTTACTCTATGACGAAGGAAGCATTGTATTTTCTTCCCGAGCACAAAAAAGACCTCCTTAACATAAGGGGATTTAGTAACAGTACCTATGAGTCGCAAAGTCTTACGGAAAGGTTAGTAACAGACGAAGGTTTGTTGAGCACTAGAGATTTAGGGGTGCGTTATCTTTTGGTGTTTAAAAACGCCCCGACAGAAGATTTAGTATACTTTTCAGAGCAACGCGGTCTTATTTTGGAAAGGGAATTCGATAACTCCTATCTCTATTATTTTAAAAAATAGATGAACTCTCATACATTCTCTCAATCTAAATATTTTGATTCAAGGTGGTTCCGTGATACGGGTTTGGAGGGTACACGTATTAGGCAAATATTGAGTCTGATAGGGACTGGATCAAAAATTTTGGATGTGGGTTCTTACAACGGTGGTATAACAAGAAGGATTAAAGAGCAAGGCAATGATGTGAAGGCTGCAGATGCATCCTCAGCATTTGCGGACTTGTATAGGGAGTTGGGTATTCCGTTTTCTCAAGTAGATTTGGAGAGACCTCTTCCTTACGGAGATTCGGAGTTTGACGTTGTTTTTGCAGGTGAGGTTATAGAACATCTTGCGGATACCGATACTTTCATAAGAGAGATAGGGCGTGTCCTTAAACTTGGGGGCAGGTTGGTATTAACAACACCGAATGTCGCATCTTTAGCGAGGAGAATCATGCTTTTGTTTGGTATTAATCCATTTTTCGAAGCGTCCTTTACTTTTCCCGGAGCGGGGGTAGCTGGACATCTTCGTTATTTTACCCCATCGTTACTAAAAAGTTTTTTAACTTCGTGTAAATTCAGGGTTGAGTTTCTGGGCACCGATTCGATTACCCTGACCCCAAATTACGGAAGTGTTTTCTTAGCGAAGGTGTTCCCAACATTTGGAAGATCCATAATTGTTGTAGCCATAAACGAAAAGTAAACAAAAGGACCCATAGTTTGATACCAAACGCCCGGTATGTTAACATTCAGGTATCTTAGAAAGAACGGGGAGTAAAAATGGCCTATTGTAAAGAGCTGACGGAGTATTGCAGTTACTGCGGAGGGCATCTTGGCCCGATGATTACTCTAGGAGAACGTCTCAAGCACGCCAGGGGCGACTGTGTACGAAACAGCACGCACGAGAAACAGCAAAAACAGCGAAAAGCTCAATTGAGGTTTCCGGGCGTGTAGTACTTAAAGAGACAACATCCGCTGTGGTAATGGTTCAACCTCCCATCCCTATCACAGCACCGGGGGCTAAAAAGACTGCTCAATCTTTTAGCCCCCATTTCTTTACTCCCTTACTGCTATATAATTAATTCATAATGTCCGGGATAAAAATATTTTTAATTTCCTTTGCGGTATTTTTCGTTCCTTTTTTAATCCCAGGCTTCCGTGGCATTAACTCGCTTATCATTCAAAGCGAAGATACGGTGCCTTCTATTTTCACAACTATCTCAATTATTAAAGACCGTACACTTTACCTTGACAAATATTACGTAATGATGCGCGGCCGCTACCCACACCCGGATGACAAGGATTTTCAAAAGAATCTGACCCCCTTTTATTTAAGAAAAGTGGGCGGTCATTATATTACTGCTTTTCCGATTATTACTTCTATTTTGTCAGTTCCGGTTTTTACGCTGCCCCTCGTCTTTGGAATGCCGATAACCTGGAATAACCTGGCACTGTTAAATCATTTATCGGGCGCGTTAATCATGGCATTGGCCGGGCTGTTTATGTTTAAAACTCTCCGCGAAGGATTCAACCTGGAAGAAAAAAAATCTGTAATTCTTACGGCGGTTTATTTGTTCGCTACGGTAAATTTTGCGATGATATCTCAGGCGATGTGGCAGCACGGGACACTGCAACTGTTCTCGATTTTAGGTATTTACTTTTTCCTTAAACACCAAAAAGACCAATCCGCGTATATAAAAATGTTGTTGTCCGGCTTGTTTTTCGGTTTCGCTTTTTTATCGCGTCCGACCGCGGGTCTTCCCATTTTACTAATCGAGCTTTACCTAGTGTTTACCAACTTACACAAAACCGATAACTTATTTAAATCTGCGGTGACCTTTACTTTAGGTCTGGTTGTCGCCGCGTCTTTCTTTCTCTGGTACAACTCCGTTTATTACTACGACATACAAAATCAGGGTTATTCAAATCAGCTTTTTCGTTCGTGGCTCTCGCCTTTTCCGGTAAGTTTTTTAGGAGTGTGGCTTTCCCCGAGCAAAGGTATTTTAATTTTTTCGCCGGTACTATTCTTCTCAATTTACGGATTCTACCTTGCGATCAAAGGCAAAATTGAAAAGGCCTCTCTCTATAAAGTTTTCGCGCTCATCATCCTCCTGCACACACTTGTTATTAGCTTATGGAAGCATTGGTATGGGGGCTGGTCTTTCGGGTACAGGATGTCGAGCGATGTCCTGCCTTATTTTATATTTTTGATGATTCCTTACATTAATTCCGCGGCTTTTGAAAAAACTAAAAAACTATTTTTCATTCTCCTCGGGCTGTCGGTGTTCATTGAAATCTACGGACTTTTCTTTTTTGACGGAATTTGGCACGCCGCTTATGATCTCGGTTACGAAAATACTTCGTGGTTATGGTCGGTAAAGGACTCCCAGTTTTTATTTGACATAAGGCGGGTAATGGTAAAACTGGGCTTGTTGATTTCGGCGTGTCCAAAGTGTTTATAGTCGGAACAAAAGAGGATAAAATGACTTCAACGTCTGTTAGACTGAATTACCTAATAATGATAGGATACTGTGCGGACTCGGCATATGCAGCACCAAGGTGAAAAATACAACATAATCTGCCTTTCAAACCAACTCTGGGATTATCCCCTTTGGACGAACAAAAAACACGTTATGACAAGGCTCGAAAAGCTCGGACACAACGTATTGTTCGTTGACCCTCCTATTAACACCGGGCGTTTGTTTATGCGCCAGGTTCTAAAGGGTAAGTGGAGCCTGTCAAAACTGCTTACAAAAAAAGAAAAGAGCGGAAATGTTCTCGTGTACTCCCCGCTGGATTTTTCTCCCGCACATGAAAAACACGCCGAATTTCATGCCAAGTCTATTCAGAAAGCCGCAAAGGAATTTTTTAATCCGGACCGCAACACCATTCTTTGGGTGTACCACGTCGAGATAACAGGTCTTGAACAATATCTAAAATACATCGAGCATGATTTTCTGGTCTATGACTGCGTTGATAATTATGCGGGTTTTCCAAAGTACAGCACTCCGGAGAAAAAAGAGGCAATAAATAAAAAAGAGCAGAATTTGGCGATGAGAGCGAACGTTGTCTTTTCAACCGCTCCCGGTTTAGTAGATAAACTCAAGAAATTTAATTCGAATGTTTATTTCACCCCCAACGTCGGTGATTACCCGAAGTTTTTTGATATTAAAAATCGGGTGAAAGAATTTCCGGAGGATATAAGTTCCATTCCACGCCCCATCATAGGTTTTTATGGAGCGGTTGATGATTATAAGTTCGACAGGGAGCTTATGAAAAAGATTGTAACCGATTACCCGACATTTTCTTTCGTAATCATCGGCCCTATTGCGCTAAAGGATAGGGAAGGATCTTTGGAAGAATTGGGTCTCGGGGGTTTTCCGAACCTATATTTTTTGGGCACCAAACCTTTTTCCGAAATACACAAGTATGTTGCCGCGTTTGACGCTACAATAATCCCTTACAGACTTAATGACTACACTGTGGGTGGGTGTTTCCCCGTAAAATTTCATGAAGGATTAGCTGCGGGACTCCCGACAATTGTTACGGATCTTCCGGCCTATGCTCCTTTTGCCGATGTTTGTTATGTCGCAAAAAGTTACAACGAATTTTCTCAGTTCGTGAGAAAAGCTCTGGAAGAAGACAGCGAAGAAAAAAGAACAGCAAGACAGCTGGTCGCCAAGAACAATGATTGGGACGGAAAAGTTGAACGTATGCTTAGAATCATCGGCGATTTAATAAAAAGATGAAAATTCTCTACACCCACAACTCATCTAAACAGGGAGGCATGGAACAGCATGTTTTGGATCTTGTTAAAGGAATGCTAAGTGTGGGGAATGAAGTCTTTGTCTGGTGTCCAGTAGGAAAACCTGCGGATATTTATGAGGGGGCAGGGGCAAAGGTTTTTAGAAAAAGCATCGAATCCGATTTTGACCGTGCGTATATCGATGAGCTGACCACTTTCTTAAAGGAAACACAGATCGAGGTTATTCACGCCCACGAACTAAAAGCCGCGGCTAACGCACTTGTTGCCGCCAGGAACGCCCACACTCCGGTCAAAATAACGCACGTTCATACGCCAATCTCCGAATGGAAGATAAACCCCACCAAACGCAAAGTGGACACGCTCTTTTACAGTTTTATCGTAAACCGCTTTTCCGATGCTGAGATCGCTCTAACCGAGTCGAAAAAGAAGATAAAAATAAAGGAAGGCATAAATAAAGATAAAATCGTTGTGATACCAAACGGTCTTGATATAACAAAGCTCACCGTTTCTCAGATTACAAAAACAGACTACGAAGAGGAGATAAGAAAAAAGTATGGGATAAATAAGAACGCCTTTGTGTTCGGGAATGTCGGAAGAATATCTCGGGAAAAAGGCCATGACATTTTATTGACCTCCTACAAAAAGTTTTTAAGCACCGACATGTATCATTCCAAGGATTTCGTGCTGTTCATTGCCGGGGGAGGTGAGTTGGAGAATGATATCAGACAGCTGGCAATTACGAAGGGTGTTGGTGATAAAGTTATTTTTACGGGTGAATTTCCTGCAGAAGACCTGGTAAAGATTTATTCTGCTTTTGACTTTTTTGTTTTTCCGACTTTGGCGGAGGGTTTTGGCTTAGTTCTTGTCGAAGCCATGTACATGGGACTTCCTGTTATATGTTCCGATCTTGAAGTATTGAAAGAGGTTGCAGGAGACACGGTTACTTATTTCCGAGCCGGTGACCCTTCCGACCTTTCTGAAAAAATGATTGAAGCCTATGAAAAATACGTTAACAATGAGCAGGAGCCCCGTATGCGGGGTAAACAAAGGGTAACCGAACTCTTTACCATCGAGGCCTTTACGAACAGTTACGTTTCACTTTACGAAAGGATGTTGAACAAAAAATGAAAATACTAATGTTGGGAAGATACCATTTAATGGAGCACGGCGGGGGAGATAAAGTGCAAATAGAGAACACCGCGCGGGAACTAAGGGAGCTGGGTGTCGATGTTGAAATCAAAACAGACGAAGATTTTATTCCCCAAAACTATGATCTTATTCACATATTTCAACTGGATTGGACACCCGAGACCTATTTATACGCCAAAAAAGCTCATGAAGCCGGAAAACCGATAATTTTGTCGCCGATCCACCACAGCATCAAGGAGGTGAAAAGGTTCGACGACGAATACGTGTTCGATTTCCGAAGACTTTCAAAGGTTATTTTTGGCAACCAGTTTCACCGCGACACATTTAAAAATGTTTACAGATCATTAGCCGACCCAAAAAAAATTAAACCCACCATTTTAAGCGTTACACACGGTTTTCAAAAAATGCAGAAAGAAGTCTTGGAGATGTCGCAGAAAGTTTTGGTTCAGACCGACCTCGAAACGAAAGATTTGGAAGACACGTTCGGTGTGAAAATAGATGCAGTAAAAGTTCCTAATGGGGTTAGCAGAAACTTTATTGAACAGGACGCCGGGGCTGAAAAAAGAAATCCCCTCAACTTAAGTGATTACATTATTTGCGTAGGACGTATCGAACCGAGAAAAAACCAATTGAAGATAATTGAGGCTGTCGAAAAACTTAGGAATGAAACAGGAGAAGATCTGCAGTTGGTTTTTATCGGAGTATCTGCCGGATTGAAACATTTTGAGTATGGAAGTATGTTCAATAAAAGAAAAGCCGAAAATGCCTGGATCCACCACATTGAGAAAGTTCCCTATTCGGAAATGCCCGATTACTACCGAAACGCTAAGGTAGGTGTAAGCGCGAGTTGGTTCGAGACCACCGGTCTGACAAGCCTTGAGGCCCTTTTTTGCGGTACAAACGCCGTAGCTTCAGGCGAAAGAGCCCGGGAGTATCTCAAAGATTATGCGTCATACTGCGACCCGGGTAGTATAGATTCTATAGCGGACGCAATAAAAACCCAGCTAAAGGCTCCAGGACCTCAAATTGCCCCTGAATTGAGAGAAGAATATACTTGGGAAAAAGCCGCGGCGAAGACGCTGGCCGTTTATGAAGAGGTATTGAACAAATGGTAGAAATTGCAGTAATAGCAACAATTTGTATTCTTTCATACGTACTAATACTGCGTAATCTGGATTTTGCAGTGTACGTTCTCATTCTGCTTTCCGTTCTTCTGCATAAAGAGCTTTTCAGTTTTTACAGATGGGATTTGATGCCGATCCGCGCTTTTATGCTGGCGCTTCTCGCCGCGGTCTTAACCAAAATTGTCATGTGGCTGATAAAAGACAGAAACTTTTCCGTGCTTTTTTCCAAACTAAGAGATCCTGTTGTGGTATCGATAGTTCTGTTGTGGGTTGTGCGTTTGATATCAATAGTAAATTCGAAGAACATCCAGTCCTCCGTATTTTTGATGGGATTTTTCACGACATCGACCGCGATGTTCCTGCTCCTCTATTTCACGTACAAAAACCGACCTGACCGGGTATTAAAATATCTTCGTTTTTACATTTACACGGTGTTTACACTCACTCTGTTCGGCTGGTTCCAATTTTATTTGTATCAGACGACCGGTGTGATTATAGGAGCTTTGTGGAATATTCCCGGGAACCTGCCCCGTGTGGGAGCGACTTTTTGGGATGTAAACCATTACGGCGCACTATTGTCGGCGCTTTTGCCTCTTCTTGGGGTCTTAATAATTATGGGAAAGAGTCTAAAGGGTAGGGCTGTCGATGTTTTGATGTTTATCTCCATGCTGGCCGCGCTTTTACTTACGAATAGCCGTACGGCGTGGATAATGGCAGGCGTGACCTTTTTGGTTTTTGTTTCTACCCTTATATTCCGGAAGATTGGTTCCAAAGGTGTTTTATATCTTTTTATCGCACTGGTTGTAATATCCGTACCGTTCATAAGGGAATACAGTATAAAATCCAGTCCGTTCAGGGCACAGATCAAGCAGTATTTTCATTACCGCATGGACTCTTTCGACTCCCATTTCATGCTTATAACAGGAACCGTACAGATTTTTGAGAAATATCCTTTGATCGGGGGAGGGTATGGGTCTTTCTTCGAGCATTTTAGCAGTACAAAGATTGCACCGACCTTTTTTGGCCGCGATCCTGCCGCCCTGAACACAAGAGTTCCCGCGCACACCATATGGGGTGAACTTATAGCGGAAACGGGTATTTTAGGATTAACGACATTCAGCGTCTTTGTATTTTCCATGCTGGCCGCGCTTTTATACGGAGCTTTAAAACTCGAAAAAAAGAAAGAATTTTTAATCAGCGCGGTCTTTTTTGCAACAATTGTCGGCTGGCTCATTGCGGGAATTTTTTATTCTTACAGTTCGGAATTTTTCTGGATAATTTTTTCTTTTATAGCCGCGTGGGGTGCAGGCACAGTATATGAAAAATACGGCAGAAATATTGTCTTTTCATACTTTTTCCGATCAGAAAAGATAGTTCCGCTTGTTTTGGCAGGTCTCGCCATTATTTTAATATTTTCCGGGCTGGGAAAGAACCACCTTATTCCTTACGACGAAGCGATATACGCTAAGATAGCTAAAAATATGGTCACTTCCGGTGAATATTTGGTACAGGAATGGAAACCTCTGAGTGTCTGGTACGAAAAACCGCCTTTATATATGTGGCTCGTGTCGTTATTTATGTCCCTCTTTGGGGCAACTCCCTTTGCGGCCAGACTGCCGAGTGCCGTAATGGGGTTTCTTACCGTGATGATGGTTTACTTTGCCGGTAAAAAAATGTTTAACAAGACGACCGGCTTTTTATCTGCCCTAGCCCTGCTAACAACCACTCAGTATCTGTATTATTCGCGTGCGGCCATGACGGATGTAACCGCCACCTTTTTTATATCGGCCTCTCTCTTTGCTTACATATTTATCAGAGGAAAGAAAAAGAGTTTCTTATGGCTGTTTCCCGGATTTTTCGCGGGGTTTGCAGTCATGACAAAAGGTGTGGTAGGACTTCTTCCGTTCCCGGCAATAATTTTATGTGAACTGTACCTTTTATTGACAGGTCAGTCCAAATTTTCAGCTAAAGCCATAAAACCCCTTATACTTACACTTCTGGGATGGGCTGTGGTTGCACTGCCCTGGCATATTTACACATACAAAATGTTCGGCACGGCATTTTTAGATCAGTACCTCGGATATCACGTTTGGGACAGGGCAGTTACGGCCATAGAAGATAAAGGAAGGCCGTTCTTCTGGTACGTAACCGTTCTGAAAGTAAGTATGCGGCTCTGGTTTGTAGTTCTATTAGCTGCCTTGCCCGCTGCCGTATACAAGGTTTTCAAAAAAAGACGTGTTTATGTATTTCTGCTTGTCTGGGCTCTTTTTGTCTTCTTTTTCTTTTCGTCGGCCAAATCCAAATTGGTCTGGTATGTGATGCCGATGTATCCCCCGCTCGCGTTGATTGTCGGTTCTTTTATTGATAAAACCCTAAATTATTTTATGAGACGGTTTAGGAAATTCGATACTTTGTGGTTTAAAGCAACAACGGTTTTTTTAGTCACGGCTGTATCCCTGTCGTATCTTTTTTACTACAGGGAACTTGTTTACACTTCGGATCTTACCGGTGCCGAAGCCGAACTATTGATTTCTAAGGACGCGCGTTTCGGAATTAAAACCAAGGTTTACATTGACCGTATGGATATTCCGCTGGCGATGTATTACACCGACGGTTCTTTCAACATTCTGGACTTTAGAGCCGACAGGTACGATCGTGTGCCCATACCTGTGTACGATCAGCCGACCGTACTTCTTACGAAAAAAGGCAGGTTTAGTGAAAACGTTGTCGGGTTTAATTACAAACCGGTCGTCGTTGAAGAACGGGGCGACTGGGTACTTTGGTATTTTATATCTCAGAAGGAATATGATTCCCGGACAGTACCCCCGGCTGTTCCGGTAGTGGCGAACCCCTGAAACGGGAGATAAAATACACTACTGTTACTAAACCTGCTATGGCCGAGACAAGATTAGACCATGCAATTCCGTATAAGGATAAACTTGGCACAAGAATTAATGCTGTCAGACCGTACGCGGAAAGTTTCACAACAGTAGCGGCGATAATATACCCGGTTTTACTTTCGACAAAGAAAAGATTTTCTATAAAAGTGTGAATAGCTGAAACAGCCGCGGCAAGAATTAAAATATCCAGCAGTTTTACGGACCCGGAAAATTTTTCTCCGAAAATTGTAGTTATAAAAAGTTCCGAACCGGCGATAGCTACCACCGCCAAGGCAAGAATACCGCCGGCTATCAATGTTGTTTCTTTATAGTCGTAATTTGTTCCGGTCAATTTACGTGTGGCGTTTTTGGGCAGTAATACGGCAAAAACCGATAGCGACGCAAGCGAGAATAAGTTTGAAATTTTGTTAGCCAGGGAAAGTATGCCCACGTCGCCGAATCCTTTTGTGATTTTTGCAATTGCGTTGTTGAGAGTTCCCCAGCTTTCGTAGACTATTTGAGAAACGCCGGCCGGTGAGGATTCTTTGAAAAGTTTGCGGACTCCCTGGAAATTGAAGATAAACTTTTTGTTCTCGGTGGGCAAAAAGAAATATAAGAATATTCCGGCAAAGATAGTCAATGAAAAAACACCGAAAGCTAAATTTAAGCTGGGTGTAACGATTGCCGTGAAAAAAAGTAATGCGAAAACACCTTTGACCAATTGCGGAATTGTATTTAAAAGAACCATCCCGGCATATTTTTCCGCTCTCTGGAAGTATGCATAAAAAAGGTAGTTCATCGTGTATGCAAGAATTCCGAGAATAAATATTGTGGCGGTTGTTCCGTCAAATATATTTAATAATTTTAAGCTGATTAATGAAACGGGAACCGAAACCAAAAACTGCAAAACTTTGAGTGTAAAAAGTGTGCTGGAGAGCTCGGCGTTCTGTTCTTTTATCGATCTTGCCACATAGACCGAATTTGCCCCAAAATCCACTATTTTTGAAATGGTAAGAAGGAGCGTAGACAAAAGTGCATACTTGCCGAATGTTTCCAGATCAAGGGTGCGCGCCACTGCGGTTAGGAACAGGAAGCCAAGCCCGGCGTTAAATATATTTCCGAGACCTACAAATGAGATCTTTCTTAAGGATTTAGTCGGCACAATCTTATATTATCATTTTGGTGCGGGATTAGAACGAGAGCTTGGTCAGGGCGTCGTCTATGTTTTCCTTCCAGGTGCCGAACTTAACATTAAGCGTGTTTTCCGTGTATTCTGTATTTAAATTTATGTAAAGAGGCCGGGGAATTCCTGATTTTTGTGAAAACTCTTTTAGTGAACCGGGTTTAAGTATTGAGACATCGCGCCCGGACTTTTCCAGTAAATACCCGGCGAAATCAAAATGCGAGACAGGCTTGTGTGAAGCAACGTGAAAAACTCCTGTGCGGTGTCCTTCAATAATTTTATCGAGGCTTTCGGAGAGATCATTTATGTAGGTCGGCGTTATAGTATTGTCTGCAAACATCGGATACAAACTATTCGTATTGTACAAATGGAAGATTGTATGAAGCACGTCTTTTTTTGTGTGGGCAGGTCCGGCGAACGGATAAGCAATCCGTACTATCGTAGAGTCACCATTCGACTTTATTAATGCCGTCTCACCCTCAAGCTTCGTTATTCCGTACCAACTTATTTTTTTATAATCAGAGCTGTAATTTTCATTTTCGTAGTACATTTCTGCGGGACTGCTTTTTCCCGGAAATATCAGGTCCGTACTTATTTGAATCAGAAAAATACCCTTCTTTTTACAGATTTTCGCAAGGTTATTTACTCCCCCGACATTTGTTTTCCAAACCGTACCGTCTTTATCATTCCTTTGGGTTTCGGCATTTTTGGTATCGGTGTAGGCGGCAAAATTTATTATGCACTTTGGGCTTGTCTCGGAAATATAATTTTCCACCTGTACCGGATTGGTAATATCCATTTCTGTTTCGTCGGGACAGATAAAGTTGTGTGTCCTCTGTGAGTAATTTATATAGTGTGTACCGACGAGTCCGCCGGCTCCGGTGACTAAAATTCTCATATAATTGGAATTTTACATTAATCTGCGTGTATATACATTTCAGTTCTGATGTTTGAAGGATAGTTGAAACAATGGTAAACTATCCTGTAGTTCGCCCAAACCTATATGAAAGGCATAATTCTAGCCGGAGGATTAGGTTCACGCCTTTACCCTCTGACCTACGCAACAAATAAGCACCTTCTCCCGATATACGATAAACCGATGATATTTTATCCCATCCGGACTTTAGTAAAGGCCGGCATAAAGGAAATTATGATAGTTGTCGGAGGACCGCACGCCGGTCATTTTATTTCTGTCCTGAAAAACGGAATAGATTTTGGGATTAAGCATCTGGAGTTCGCGTTTCAGGATACGGTTGACCATAAAGGAAAAAAGATTGAAGGCGGGATATCCCATGCCCTATCTTTGTGTGAGGATTTTGCGGATAACTCGTCGGTAGCGGTCATACTTGGTGATAATACAACCGACGCCGACATGTCCGCCGCGGTAAAAGAGTTTACTGACGGCGCCACGATATTTCTTAAAAGAGTTTCGGATCCGAACAGATACGGTGTTCCCGTATTTAACGGTAAAAAAATAATTTTGATTGAAGAAAAACCGCGGAAACCAAAATCAGATTACGCGGTAACAGGGTTGTATCTTTACGACAACACGGTTTTTAAAAGAATAAAAACCCTGAAACCTTCATTGAGAGGTGAGCTTGAGATTACTGATCTGAATAATTCTTATATTAAAGACGGTAAACTTAACTGGGCGAAATTGTCGGGATTTTGGACAGACGCAGGTACCTACGATAGTTTATTTATTGCCAGCGAATATTGGGCCAAAAAACATTTATGAAAATACTTATAACAGGAGGATGCGGCTTTATCGGATCTAATTTTGTCAGATTTTGGAGTAAGAAGTACCCGAAAGATGAAATAGTGGTATTGGATAAACTTACTTACGCCGGTCACAAAGAAAATCTGAAGGGCGTAGAGCATGTGTTTATTAAAGGTGACATTTGCGACGCATCTGCCGTGAAAAAAGCCATGAAAAGCGCGGACGTGGTCGTTCATTTTGCCGCCGAATCCCATGTTGATCGCAGTATTATGGAACCGGGCGTGTTCATGCAGACTAATGTGATAGGAACTCATATCTTACTTGAAGAGGCTTTGAGACAAAAAGTGAAACTTTTTCATCATGTTTCGACAGATGAAGTTTTCGGTTCCCTTCCGGTCGATAGACCCGACCTTCGTTTTAACGAGTCAACAAATTATTCTCCCAACAGCCCGTATTCTGCCTCCAAGGCAGCTTCGGATCACCTTGTCCGTGCGTACCATAAAACTTTCGGACTTCCGGTAACAATTACGAATACCTCAAATAACTATGGACCGTATCAGGATCCTGAAAAATTGATACCGAGATTTATTACCGGTCTTATTGAAGGAAAAAAAGTTCCTCTCATGGGAAACGGAGAGAATGTTCGTGACTGGTGTTATGTAGAAGACCACTGTACCGCTATGGATGCAGTTATCGGCAGTGCCCTGAAAGATAAAAAAATACTCGGGGAAACGTTCTGTGTGGGCGGAGATTCTGAAAAGACCAATTTAGAAACGACAAATATCCTTTTAAAGATTTTTGCCAAGGACAGTTCGTGGATAGAAAAAATTCCCCACCGTCTGGGGCATGATGAAAGATACGCGATTGACTCCTCTAAGATTAAAAAAGTTCTTGGATGGGAACCGGCAAATAATTTTGAAAAAAGTCTTGTCGAAACCGTCAGGTGGTACAAGGACAACGAGTGGTGGTGGAAACCATTGAAAGAGGGACGTCCGCTGATCGATCCTGATGTACAATTGAAGCGTGCAAACAGTGTCTGAAACAATCACAACACCTGCGGACATAGAAGGTCTCCTGGTTATTGAGAGACCTACGATTCCTGATGAGCGGGGTTTTTTCCGCGAGGTACTTGAGAAAAGGGATATCGAGAAAGCCACGGGAAAAAAGCTCGAAATAGTGCAGTGGAATCACTCCCGTTCCCGACCCGGCGTTATTAGGGGGATTCACGCCGAACCCTGGGATAAGATTGTTTACTGTGTTCGCGGTTCGGTGCTGTCTGTTGTTGTAGATCTGAGGACCGAATCTGTCACTTTCGGCAAGGTCTTTTCTAAAGAGCTCGGCGAAGATAGTTTGTGTGCGTTATATATTCCTCAGGGCGTAGCTAACTCATTTTGCGTAGCAGGTTCAGAACCGGCGGATTACAGCTATTTGGTAACTGCCTACTATGAAGGCAAACCGACCCCCGCTATTTTCTGGAACGACCCTTTAGTTACAAAACAATTCGGCGGCTGGCCGGTAAAAGACCCCATTATAAGCGAAAAAGATAAGAATTACCCGACCCTGAAAGAAAAGTTCGGCGGC
This sequence comes from candidate division WWE3 bacterium RAAC2_WWE3_1, assembly GCA_000503835.1. Taxonomy (GTDB): domain Bacteria; phylum Patescibacteriota; class WWE3; order UBA101185; family UBA10185; genus UBA8498. The sequence continues at coordinate 128,652 of CP006914.1, forward strand.
GAAGTTGATTTTTCCAAATACCCGTGGCTTAACTTATGAAAAAAGTATCCGTGCTGATCGCAAATAACAACACCAGGGATGTTTTGAAATTGTGTCTGGAAAACCTGAAAGACAGTTATGAAAATTTGGAAGTTGTTGTCGCGGACACCGATTCTTCCGACGGTTCCGCTGAAATGGTCGGGAAAGAGTTCTCCTGGGTAAAATTATTAAAACTTCCCAATAACGGGCTCGCCTTTGCTTTAAATAAATGTTTTGAAGCCGCCACCGGAGACTACTATCTGTATTTAGGTACTGACGCTTTTCCAAAAGAAGGCACAATAAAGGGACTTGTTGATTATTTTGAGGAGCTGTCTCACGCTGACGTTGGCGCGGCCACTGTAAAACTTTTGTTACGAGGCGGGGCTCAGGACATGGACGGGCACCGGGGGTTTCCCACTCCATTTGTCTCGATGTTCCACTTTTTAGGTTTGGATAAACTTTTCCCCAAATCAAAAACGTTCGCCCGTTACTTTATGACTTACGAAGATCCCGAAAAAGAACACGAGATAGATACCTGCATAACCCACTTTTTGTTTGTCCCGGCAAAAGTGACCCGGAAGGTCGGAAGATGGGATGATAAAACGTTCTTTTTATATGGAGAAGACATCGATTATTGCTTCAGAATTAAAGAGGCAGGTTTCAAAATCATGTATCTTCCTCAATTCCGCGCAGAACATTGGAAGGGTGTGACGATCGGCATAAGAAAGGAATCGCAGGATGTGGCGATGAGAGTGCCCATTGTAAAATTCCGTGACCGGGAGCTGACTCTGGGAAAATTTCGTGTCGAACTTCAAAGATTATCTACCGATGCCATGGAGCTGTTCTACAGAAAACATTACAGCAATAAATACCCATTAATCGTCGGTTTGTTCGTCGTCGCCACGATAAGAATATTTAAGGCCTACCGCGTAAATAAGCAAAGATATATAAATTGGAGGAAAGGTTTGAAGTGAGAGCTCATAAGGAACCTCTAATTGCGATAGATGCGAGATTTCTCGGCGAAGCCGGTCCCGGCAGGTACGTTAAGAACATCATCGAACAGCTTGAAAAGACCGATACAACGAACGCGTATGTTATCTATCTGAGGCCAAAAGGTTTTGAACAATACAAACCGTCCTCACCGAATTTTAAAAAGGTTTTGGCCGACTACAAGTGGTATTCGTGGCAGGAGCAGTTCGGCTTTCTATTCAGAATTTTAAAGGACAGACCGGATATTTTTTATGTTCCCCATTTCAATATTCCGGTTTTGTATCCGGGAAAACTTGTTACGGCCATACCGGACATTATCATGCATTCTTTTAGCACCGAGCGCGGTACGACTTTGCCCAAGTTTTACTTCAGGTTTAAAAAATTGGTTTATAAAACGGTAGTTTATTGGGCGGTTAAACGCTCGTTTAAAGTTATCGTTCCTTCTCGGGACGTAAAGTCGGATTTTATTAAAGCTTATCCCGGTGTTTCTCCGGAAAAGTTTATCGTTGCATACGAGGGTGTTGATCCCGTTTTTTTTGAAGAACGTTCTGCTTCCTCTGAAATTTTCAGGGAGTTTGGTATCGACCGGCCGTATTTTCTCTATATAAGCAGTATGTACGAGCACAAGAACGTGCCTTTCCTGATTGACGCTTTTGAAGATTTCTCAAGCTCAAATAATTACCGGCTCGTTCTTATCGGGAAAAAAGACAAGTTTTCGGAGCATGTCGCCGAAATTATCAAATCCAAAGACCTTCAGAAAAAGATTTTAATGCCCGGGATGACGAGATACGTAACTGATGATGAGATTAACTTTTTGCGCAGGAATGCATCGGCTTATGTTTTTCCGTCGCTAAAAGAAGGCTTCAGTTTGACACCTCTGGAAGCTCAGGCGGTAGGCCTGCCTTCGGTAATTTCCGACATACCCTGCCACAGGGAAATATACAGTGATACGGTTTTGTACTTTGATCCCAAAGATAAAACTGATTTTTTGCGGAAGTTAGAGATTATAACATCTAACGACAGTGTAAGGCAGAAACTAATCGAACTTGGTTATGAAAATGTTAAAAAATACGATTGGAAAAATACCGCTGAAATAACTCTAAATGTTTTCCGCGACCTTCTGAATAATCTCTAAGGTTTTTTTTGCGGTCCTGTCCCACGTGAATTCCTGCGATCTTAACTTGGCTCCGTAGATCCTTTCCCGCTTGTAGCCTCCGTGGAATATTAACGCAATGGAATTTCCGATTTCCTCGTAATCCTGTGGGTTTACATATAAAGGGAACTCTCCTCCCACTTCTTTGAACGCCGGTATGTCTGATACAAGTGCGGGGGTTTCGCAGGCCATGGCCTCCAGTAAAGGTAGTCCGAAACCTTCTTCGAGGGAAATGCTAATGAATGCTTCGGCACCCGAGAATAACGCGGCCAGATCCTCGTCGGGTAAAAAGCCGGGGAACAGAACATTTTTCTCAACACCGAACTTTTTCGGTGCACCGTAGGATTCCTCGGAGCTCCAGCCGGTTTTTCCCACTATAAGTAATTTAGTATCCGAAAGGTCCGGGTTCTTTTTCAGGGCCTCCGAGTAGCCACGCACCATTAGGGGTATGTTTTTTCTCGGTTGAATGGTGGAAACGAACAAAAGGTATTTGTTGTCGCCCAGGTCATATTTTTTTCTGACGGCATTTATTTCTTCGGGGTCCCGTTTATAAAAATTGTCGCCGACGCCTTCGCTTACTATAGAAATCTTCGAATCGTCTTTTTTTACCCAACCCCTTTTTATGATCTCGTTTTTTGTAGCGATGGTGGGTACTATTAGTGCATGGGATTTTTTTGCCAGGTATTCCTCGGGTCGTCCCAGCAGTATTCTTTTTATTGGATTTAAACTTGCTTTTACAAACTTGTACTCAAGACCGTGTATCATACCGACCACCATCAGTTTTCTATTCCTGCATATCGGCATGGTGTGGACCGGAGTAAAAAAGACATCAACAGGATTTCTTTTTAATTCTTTTGCAAGCCCCGACTGAGTCCAGGAAACTTTGCTTTTTATTATTATCGGTTTAAATGAATTATTCGAGTAAGTAAGTTTCGAAAAATAATCTTTGCCGGGCTCCCCGCTAAAATATATTTTATATTCGTTGTCCCTGTCTAGCCTTGCCAGAGCATTTATCAAGTTGTAGGTGTATCGCTCAGGGCCGGCGGGGTCTTCGATCAAAAGCCTTTGCCCGTTTATTCCGATTTTCATATTTGTTTTGATTATATTACAAACGGAATTTACCGCTATAGTATAAAATGGAAGTTAATATGAAGGTAGCAATAGTCTGCGACGACCTGGTTCAGCACGGGGGTGCGGAAAAAATCGTTGAAGCCGTTTCCGACATTTTTCCGAATGCTCCTATTTACACAACCATAGCGTCGAAGAAATGGCGTAAATATTTTCGGGAAAAAGGTAGAAAGATCACAACCTCTTTTTTGCAGAAATTTCCTTTTGTCGTTAAGTTCAATCGTTACTATTCGGTCTTTTATTACCATGTTCTGGCAATAGAAAGTTTTGATTTTTCTAATTATGATCTGGTGTTTTCTATTTCTTCGAGATTTGCACATTTAGTTGTTACAGGTCCATCGACTAAACATATTTGTTATTTGAATACACCCGGGCGTATGTTTTGGGAGCCGTTCGATTATTTTGAAAAAGAAAACTTCGGCGTTCCGGGTTTTTTAAAAAGCTTAGCCATGTTTTTTGTCAGACCTTTTATTTTTCTAATGAGACTGGTGGATTTTTCTGCCATGAAAAGAGTTGACCTTGTAGTTTCGAACTCAAAGACCACGCAGGCTCGGTTGAGAAAGTATCATGGGATCGGAAGCTCTATAATACATCCCTTTTGCGGCGAACCTTCTCATGTGCAGGGCCGGGAAAAGGAAGAATATTACTTAATACTAACGAGACTGGCTTCCTGGAAACGGGTTGACATAGCGCTCCGGGCCTGTGAAAAGCTCGGAAAAAAGCTGAAGGTTGCGGGCGAAGGACCGGACGCTAAAAGACTTCAATCCCTTGCAGGAAAGGGCGTAGAATTTCTGGGCAGGGTTTCTGATGAAGAAAAGTGGGCCCTTTTAGCTAACTGCACCGCCCTTATTAACACGCAAAAAGAAGATTTTGGGATAGTTCCGCTGGAAGCTATGGCGGTGGGAAGACCAGTTATCGCGTATAACTTCGGAGGAGCCCTCGAAACCGTCATAGAAGGAGAAACGGGAATTTTTTTCGAAGAGCAGACGGCCGAAGCTTTATCAAAATGTATCGAAAAATTTGAAAAAATGACGTTTGATCCGGCCGTTTGTAAAAAACAAGCCGGGAAATTCTCATACGGGAACTTTAAATGTAGTATACTTGAAAAAGTAGACGATCTGATATGTACAAAATCCTGAAAAGAATAATGGATATAGTGGGCGCACTGATAGCTCTTGTACTGTTTTCCCCGATATTTTTGTTAACTGCTGTATGGATAAAATGTGTTTCGCCGGGCGGGCCGGTTTTTGCCGACATACCGGACCGTGTCGGAAAAGATAAAAAACCTTTCAAGTTCATGAAATTCCGTTCGATGTTCCCAAATGCCCATGAGTATCTGATAAAAAATCAGGAACTTTACCAAAAATACGTAGAGAATAACTATAAAATAAATGCCGAGGAAGACCCGAGAATTATAAAAGGCGGAATTTTCCTTAGGAAATACAGCATAGACGAACTGCCCCAATTTATAAATGTATTAAAAGGCGAGATGAGCATCGTAGGCCCTCGCGCTTACTATTTTTTTGAGATCGAGGAGCAGGCCGTAAAATTTCCCGATACCGCCGGTTTAATTGAAAAGGCAGTATCGATCAAACCGGGTATTACCGGACCCTGGCAGGTCACCGGAAGGTCTTCGATCGGGTTTGTCGAGAGGGTGAAACTTGATGCAAGGTATGCAGAGAACAAGTCGATATTGTATGATATATTGATTGTCTTGAAAACGCCGTATGTAGTTTTAACTAAAAAAGGAGCCGTTTAAATATGAATAATTCACAATTTTGGGGTTCGGAGAGTAGCGTCGCTTTCCAGCCGGGTGCATCGGGCTACAAGGCCGGTAAAAAGAAGGGCGGCAACGGTGTGGCTAAAAAGCTGGGAATAGGGTCGGTAGTTTTCTTTGTTATTTTGGCTGTTGTGGGTGTTTTAGCCTATTTCTATTTTGTTAAACCCGCGCTAGCTCTTTATTCTGCCGCGAGCATTCTACAATCCGACACTGCGAAAATAGGAGAAGCTTTACAGAACAGAGATCTGGTAGCATTGGACGCCACGCTTAATAAAACAGAAAATAACCTGAAGTCATTGAGGGAGCAGAGAGAACAAAGCTTCGGCTGGGCCAAGAATAAGACAATGTTCAAGATCAATGAGTACTACGCCGATTCCGAAAGGTTTATAAATGCAGGATTTTATGCGATCGACGCCCTGCGCGAAGCCGAAAAGGTAGTTTTACCATTTGCCGATGCCGCCGGTTTAAAAGTTTCCGCCGATCAGGAAGTTCCGGAGGAAGAGGGTTTGATGGAGGCATTTCAGGGTTGGATATCAATAATGCCTGAGGTGGCAGGAAAGATGGACGGAGTGATTGAAAAAGTCTCAAAGGTAGGTGAAGAATTGGAACCGATTAACGTTGAAAAATATCCTGAAAAATTTAGAGGTACGCCGATCAGGGAAAATATTATCTTCGTCAAAGACACCCTGTCTAAGGCCGATGACTACGCCCCCGATCTTAAGCAGGCGCTGACCATTTTCCCAAGAGTACTGGCTGTCGGAACACCTGTGAAAAGGTACATGATAATAATGCAGAATGATAAAGAAATAAGACCGACAGGGGGATTTATGACCAACTACGCCACATTCAAGATAGCGAACGGCCTTCTTGATTCCGACTTTACTTCCAAGGATATGTATAGCGTAGACCTTACATTGGATCTGATCGATGCTACTTATGATTTCCCCGATCCTCCGGCGGCCTACACAAAATATCTGCTGGTAGAGAGGTGGTACGCAAGGGATATGAACTATTCGCCTGACTTTGTGACGTCCATGGATCAGTTCCTCCGCTTTTACAACATGGCAGGACGTATAGATCCCGTAGAGATTAAGCCGGTTGATGGTATTTTTGCCATCGACACCCAGGTTATAAGCGAACTGCTCGAAGTTACGGGTCCGGTGACTGTCAACGGTATTACGTACACAAAAGATAATGTTGTTCTGGAGCTGGAAAGAATTGCTTCATTGGCCCTCAAAGAACAAGCGGGAAGGAAAAGAGTTTTGGGTTACCTGATGAAAGCCATGCTGACCAACGTGTTCGAGTCTGATAAAAATCTGTGGCCAAAACTAATTGATAAAGCAGCCAGTCTTGCGGCGAGAAGACACGTGCAGGTGTATGTTTTTGATCCCGAAGCCCAGGTACTTGTAGATAAGTATGAAATGGGCGGCCGTATAAAACAGGATACGAAGGGCGATTATTCGATGGTTGTTTCGACCAACTTAGGCGGAGATAAAACGAACTGGTTCGTGAAAAAATCAGTTAATCATAAATTGGAAAAGTCAGGGGATAAATGGCTTAGGACGGTGAACATTGTCTACAAGTACGAAAACCCCGACGGCGAGTTTGCGCCCTTTGTTAAGCAATTTAAAGACTGGGTGAGGGTTTATGCCCCGATTGGTTCGGAGTTTATCTCGGTTGATGGTAGTGAGGATGGAACTATGACTGACCAGGAGAATAATAGGGTATGGTACAGTGCCTTTATCACCGCTCAGCCCGGAGATACGAAAGAGGTTACGTTCAAGTACTATATTCCTTCTAATTTGGTAGGTGAGAAAGAATATAATCTCTATCTTCAAAAACAGGCAGGCGTGAACGGCGAGAAATATACGGTAAGCTACGGTACAAAGACGGTTGATGTTGACCTCGTTAACTTTAAAGAAGTTACGATAAAGAACTAAACACAAACTGTCTCCTGCAGATTTTACGCATAACGCCCGGCGGAATAGAATTAGCCTGATGAAAAAGATTAACACTGTCGCAGTTGTATTAAAAAGTATCAATTACCGGGATTCCGACAAAATCTACACATTGTTATCTAAGGATCTCGGTAAAATACCTGCAATTGCCCGGGGTGTACGTAAAATTTCCTCAAGGAGGGCGGGTAACCTTGACACCCTTAATCTTGTAAAGGTCGGTTTATCTGAGGGGTTGGGCGGGATGCGTCAAATAGATGAAGTTTCGGGTCTGAACAGCTTTCGGAAATTGAAGAGTGACTACTCATTAAGTACAAAATGCTCGTATGTTGTTGAGCTCTTGCATAAAACCACCGAAGAAAGCGGAAATTCGGAGGATGCCTTCGAACTTCTGGTTAAATTCCTCAAGATAGCGTCCCGGTTTCCTGAAAATATAGATCTGGCCGTAAGATTTTTTGAGCTCCACTACCTCGCTCTTATGGGATATGGTTTGAACACGGAGACCTGTTTGAAGTGCAAAAAGTTCCTGAAAGAAACAGGACCCCAAATATATTTAGATGCGGGACACGGAGGGTTTGTTTGCGTAGACTGTTCCCATACCGGACTTGGTTTTTCCGTTCAGGCGGTAGATACGCTGAGGGAGCTTTCAGGGAACAAGTTGTCGAAGTCAACCGAAAAGATCCTCAAAGAGTTGAATACGATTACTTCGGCTCTAATAGACGAACACTTTAGTATTAGGATAAAGAGCCGGGAACTGCTTTGATTTTATTAGATCAAAGGGCGGGAACTTTTTTGATTCCGGAACCCGTTCAATCTTGGAAATTAATGCCTTCTGCTATATACTGGCTCTATGTCTGAAATTGCGGACTTACAGCAGAAGATCGTCTCACTTGGTAAAAGAAGAGGATACGTTTTCCCCGGCTCCGAAATTTATGGGGGACTGTCAAATACCTACGATTTCGGACCTTTGGGTGTTTTATTACTTAGAAACATAAAAAACTCGTGGTGGGATTTTTTTGTAACCCGTCGTGCAAATATCCACGGACTGGACACAAGCATTTTAATGAGCCCCAAAGTTTGGGAGGCTTCAGGACACACAGCCAATTTTACGGACGTTCTGGTCGACTGTAAAAACTGTAAGATGCGCACGAGGGCTGATCATTTGATCGAAGGCTACTTTCAATCAAAGGGTGAAAAGAAAAGTGTAGAGGGGCTGTCCCCCGAAGAATTATCGGAAATAATCGAAGCCAATAAGATCCCCTGTCCTAAATGCGGGGTTCACGAGTGGACAAGACCAAGGAAGTTCAATTTACTTTTTGAAACAAACGTGGGTATTGTCACCGATTCACAATCCGCTGTTTTTTTAAGAGGAGAGATTGCTCAGGGAATGTTCGTAAACTTTAGAAATGTATTGGATACGATGAGACCTAAACTTCCGTTCGGTATCGCACAATCGGGAAAAGCTTTTAGAAATGAAATAACTTTAGGGAATTTTATTTTCAGAACTCTGGAGTTCAATTTAGCCGAATTTGAATATTTCTTTGATCCCGCAAAGACCAATTGGATGGCATTATTTGACTACTGGAAGGAAGAAATGAGAAAGTGGGCACTGACATTAGGATTGCCCGAAGAAAAATTATCCTGGAGAACACACACGGATGCGGAAAGAGCGCATTACTCTACAAAGACCGAAGATCTGGATTTTGAATTTCCGTTCGGTGTTAAAGAACTTTTCGGCCTAGCCTATCGAACGGATTATGACCTGAAGAATCATATAGAAAAATCCGGAGAAGACCTGAGATACACGGACCCGGAAACGGGTGAAAAAATAGTGCCGCACGTTATTGAGCCCACCTTCGGAATAAACCGCGTACTTTTAGCCGTCTTATCGGACGCGTATTCAGAAGAGGACGGCAGAACTGTTCTTAAATTACCCCGCAACCTGGCACCTTATAGGGCAGCGGTATTTCCGCTTGTCAGAAATAAAGAAGAAGTGGTTGGGAAAGCCCGCGAAATTTTCGACATGCTTGTGTCGGAAGGTGTCTCCGTTACATGGGATGACAGAGGTAACATAGGTAAACGTTATTATTCCCAGGATGAGATAGGTACGCCTTTTTGTATCACCATCGACTACCAGACGCTGGAAGATGATACGGTTACCGTCAGAGACCGGGATTCTATGGAGCAAGTGCGTATCGCAGTAAGCGATCTGGAGTTTTATATCACAAGACAGTAAATTTTTTCAAATACCCACCCGACTGTAAATAGGCTGTTTATGCTATAAAAACGGTATTTTCTACTACCCCTAACCCCTCATTTTCGGGTTTCATTTGTATTGACAATGGATACTCAGTGGAGCATATTGGTATAAATTGGTGATGAATGGTGAATAGCACTATGAGAATGTTTCTTGGGGAATATAAACCGAATATCACCGAAGGATCAAGAATTGCCCTGCCCAAGAAACTTCGGGATCAGATCAGAGGAGAAGAAGTGATTCTCTCCCGGGGATTTGAAATGTGCGTATTCGTTTACGACAAGGAAGATTGGGCCGCGGAAGCCCAAAAGCAAATTGAAAATCCTATAACTGACGCAAGAACGAGAGATATAAAAAGGTATATGTACTCTGGTGCCGCCGACGTGACAATAGATCCTCAGGGGAGAATTGTTATACCCGGAAACCTTAAAGAATATGCGGGATTGGGAAAGAACTTAGCGGTAGTCGGGGCAGGAGACCACATAGAGATCTGGAATCTCGACAGTTGGAAAGCCAGGCTGGAAAAAATTAGCGGAGAAGTTACTGCCTAACCTACTGAGAAATGTACCACAAGCCGGTCTTGCTAAAAGAAGTTTTAGAACATTTAAAAGTTAATAAAGGTGCTAAATATATCGACGCTACTCTCGGCGACGGAGGACACACGGTAGAAATCTTAAAAATGGGCGGGACGGTTCTTGGTCTGGATGTAAATCCGGCCGCAGTACAGAGAGCCGCGAACCGTATAAAAGATCTTGGATTGAGTGAAAATTTTACCGGTGCCGCAGATAATTTCAAGCACATTAAAGAAGTTGCCGTTTCGCAAGGCTTCGAAAAAGTGTCGGGAATCCTTTTTGATCTCGGTTACAGCACGTTCGAGCTGGAAGAAGGGAACATCGGGCTGTCTTTTTTAAGCGACCAGCCTTTGGACATGAGACTGGATACCGCTTTAGGAGTAACAGCCGCAGATCTGGTCAATGCCCTGCCCGAAGAACGTCTGACCGATATTATTTTCGGTTACTCGGACGAAAGGATGTCGAGAAGATTTGCGAAAGCAATAGTGGAAGCTCGTAAGTTGAGGAAGATACAGACTACACGCCAGCTGGCGGAAATAATCAAGTCTGCAGCTCCCCCAGACTATGAGCGCGGGAGAATTAATCCTGCCACCAGGACTTTTCAGGCTCTCAGGATTGCAGTAAACAACGAGCTTGAGAACCTTGAAGACTCACTGCCCCGGGCTGCACGTCTTCTACTGCCTGGAGGCCGAATGGTAGTGATATCGTTCCATTCATTGGAAGACGGTATTGTGAAACAATTCGGTCTTGACGTGCAGCCCATGCTGAAGAGAGTTGTGAAAAAACCTCTGGTGCCCGTGGAGGAAGAAATAAACGAGAATCCCAGGGCAAGAAGCGCAAAAATGCGCGTATTTGAAAAATGTGCAGAATAGATAAACAAGAAAAAATACAAAGAACCTGCAACCTCGTCTTTTTTTCGTGCTGTGCCCTTTTTCTGTCCAGCACTGTGGCACGTATGTACTTCTATAACGACCTCGCCGTTAAAAACCGGGATCTTAAAGGTTCCTCTGACACCCAGTTGGCACTGGAGGAGGAAATTACTATGCTCAAATATGAAGACTCGGAACTGTCATCGATGAGTTATGTCGAGTCCGAGGCTGCAAAGATGGGCTTCTTACCCATGAAAGAACGTTTAATGACATTGGACCTGTCTTCAACCGGCCAAGTAGCTTCACTGGCAAGGTAAAATACTCGTAGATGAAAAATACAAGGACCAAAAAAAGAGCATTTCTTGAATTGCGGCTAAACTCTTTGATGGCCTTATTTTTTTTGGGTTTTTTGGCTGTAGTTTTCCGTTTGTTTCAGATTCAGGTGCTGGGACATGAAAAGTTCGGGAAAATGGGGCAGGATCAATACTGGACAGTTCAGGAAATATCCGCCGGGCGGGGAAGTATTTCCTCTTCGGACGGTTTTCTATTAGCCGGAACCGTAGATAACTATCTTATGTACGGCGAACCGAAGGTTATTGTGGACAAAACCCGGGCCGCTGTCACGTTGTCGGAATATCTGGCTTCTATCGAACCGGAACCTGCGGAGGCCGCGGAAGATAGCGAAAAAGCAATAAAGCCGGGTTTCGAATATTATTACAAAAACATATCAGATTCATTAAATTTAGATCTTTACTGGGTTCCCCTTAAGAGAAATTTGTCCCACGAACAGATGCTTGCAATCCTGGATCTCGGGATTGAGGGAATAGGTTTCGAAAAAGAACCGAAAAGGTATTATCCCGAAGGGACGCTGGCCAGCCATGTGTTGGGATTTGTTGCGAGCGACGAAAAAGGTGAAAAAACTGGATATTACGGTATTGAGGGTGCGTTGAACGAAGACCTGCAGGGAAAACCCGGGAGAATACTTGAAGAGAAGGATGCCACGGGAAACCCCATTTTGGCCGGAGGGTACAGAAAATCCAACCCCCTGCCCGGGAGAAGTATTGTTCTTACACTGGATCGTTCGGTTCAATACATGGTCGAAAAAATGATCAGGGAGGGAGTAGAAAAATATGACGCCGTTTCGGGAAGTGTGATAGTAATGGACCCGTACACGGGAAAAGTAATTGCTATGGCAAACTATCCTACTTACGATCCTTCCGATTTTTCTGTCGGCGATTCCGAAATGGCCGGGGACGGCGAACAGAAACGTAAAAAAGTAGAAAGAAGGAACCTTTCGATACAGCAGACTTACGAGCCCGGGTCGGTCATGAAGCCTATGACCGTGTCGACAGCAGTGGATCTTGGGCTGGTGTCGTCTACTACAACCTACGAAGATTCGGGGCCGGTGTATTACTCAGGTTACAAAGTGGACAATTGGGACTTCAAACACCACGGTGTGCTGACAGTACAGCAACTTTTGGAGTTGTCCAATAATATCGGAGCGGCGTGGGTAGGTCACAAAGTAGGTACGGAAAATCTCAGATCATATTTGGTTAATTTCGGGTACGGAAAAAAGACCGGTATTGAGCTTCAGGGCGAGGACACCGGTATTTTGCCGGAAACCTCGGACTGGTCAGATATTACCCTGGCCAATATTTCTTTCGGTCAGGGTATTTCCGCTACCCCGCTTCAGGTTCTGAACGCATTCAATGTTATAGCTAACGGAGGAAGCTTGTACCAGCCGCTTATAATATCCCGGATAGATGACGGCAAGAAAATTTTGGAGATGAAACCGAAGAAGATAAGACAGGTCATTTCAGAGGAAACCTCGAAAGAAATGGTTACCATGCTCGAAAATGCCGCGGTAAGTGGCGAGGCAAAGTTCTACGTGCTTAAAGACTACAAGATCGCGGGCAAAACCGGGACCGCGCAAGTACCGGAAAAAGGCGGGTACTCGGTAGACAAAACTAACGCCACTTTCGTGGGTTTTCTTTCCGGAACACGCAGGTTATCAATGATTGTCAAACTGGAAGAACCTAAAACATCTGTCTACGCATCTTTAACATCGGTGCCTTTGTGGATGGACATAATGTCTGAATTGGTAAAGTTCTACGGCATCGCGCCCGACAGAGTCCAGCAGATTATCCAATAACATTAGAACGCCGGCCGTTTATTTTTTACCCCGCAAATATATTGTAGACGGGTGTCCTGTCCTGCAAAAAAGAAAACCGGGGAGGAAGGTGAAAAGATTGCGGAGAAATACTTGATAGCCCAAGGTTACAAGATTTTAAAACGCAATTGGTTTTGTTACGCGGGAGAACTGGACATCGTTGCTTTTAAACACAAGCTGATTTTTATTGAAGTGAAAACGTTGTCACGAAGTGTGGGCGAAGACCCGTCGGCGATGCTCACACGCAGAAAAAGACTGAAGTGGTACCACACATCCAACTACTTTCTTCTTAGACATCATTTATTGGGCGCGGATTGGAGGTACGATTTTGTCGGGATAGTAAAAGACGGCGCGAAGTATCGGCTGAGACATTATAAGAATATCCCTATTCCGTAATTGTCTGTCCGATATTTGTGCGGGTTTGTTCCGTTTGGATTTCCGGTCCGTCAAAAATCGGCGGTTCTATTGCCGCCAGTTTATTTTTTATCGCGTCGTGTATGTCGGAGTAGTCAGAATCCCGAGGTATGAAAACCCATGCAGTGTAAGGGCTGTCGGGGTAGATTCCGGGGTGGTAAATGAAAGTATCGTCAAGGACGAACGATCGGATATTGTAGTCCTTTCTGAAAGCGTAAAAATCCCAAAGATAGACCGCGTCTCCGATCGTCAGATTAGTTTCCATGTGCTTTGTAACGGTATTGTAGAAACCGGTTATATCCATCGGCCGGAAAATATTCCCCGGGTTTTCAAAAGAATCGACTATCCCCTGAAGGATGAGGTGCTGTCTTTTGGCTCTCATGAGGTCGCTGCCTTCTCCGTTGCTGCCTTTTCGCGAACGGGCGTAAGTCAGTGCTCTTTCTCCGGTCATCTTTTCGGTGCCTTGCTCGAAAGACACCTGTATGATGTCTGTATCCTGGCGGTTCGGGAAAGAAATATCCGTGAAAGATGTTTTTATATTTACATCTATACCGCCCATCTGAGTAATGAACCACTGAAATCCGTCAAAATCTGCGGCAATGTAACCTCCTATTTGAAGTCCGGTTATATCCTCGTAGGCTTTTTTCAGCCCTTCCCAACCGTAATTGACGAAAAGAGCATTTATCTTGTTGTTGTTCACCCACAAATCCCTCGGAACGGAGGTTAAAAGCACGTTCTTTGAAGCAGTATCTATACTTACAAGCACGGTCGCATCTGTATTGTAGCCGTACTGTCCGTTGTTGCGCCTTTCAAGGCTTGTGTCGGTGCCTATCAACAAAATATTTATCAGAGGATCCTTTTGAAAAACGCTCGGAAAGGAGGGAGTTTCAACCTTTTTATCTCCCGCAGGACCTTCGGTGGGGTTCGGTACCAGTTGTACTTGTTTTCTACTGTCTGCGGAGGTTTTGATATATATAAACAAAGCTCCGGAACCGAGAAAAACAACTATAAGAAATAAAAAAATGAGGGTTTTCTTGTACATATAGCAATTACACAAATATACCAGTTAAATTATCGAACCTCTATGGCATATTTTCCCCGGTCAAGAAAAGTATTGAACACCCTGCTATTTTTCTTGTAATATTAACCTATGCCAAAGAAAGTATTGTTTGTGGAAGATGACGAAAGCTTTTTTAATATCTTCTCCGTACCTCTGAAAATGAAAGGATACGAGGTCGCGCACGTGGCCGAAGGCTCCAGAGCAATGGATTTTATCCTTCAGGAAAAGCCCGATCTGGTACTTATGGACATTATATTGCCGGGAATGAGCGGACTCGACGTGCTGAAAGAGATGAAGGAAAACATGGACACCAAAGAAATAAAGGTGGTTATGCTCACCAATTTCGGTAATGACGAGAACATCAAGAAGGCAGTCGAATACGGTGCCGAAGATTACTACATGAAATATAACGTTGTACCTTCGGAACTGCCCGAGAAAATTGCCGTCCTTTTGGGAGAAACCCCGGATACCGGCATTGTAGTAACGGGTTAAAGACAACATGGAAATTTATACTATTTGGCTCATAATAGCCGAGGCTGTTCTGTTACTGATTATTTCCACTATACTTTTCAAAAAATCGAGCGAAATTAATAAATTACTCGAACAGATAAACAAGCTGAAGACCGAGGGATACCCCCAGGGTTCACTTTTCGGCGGGAACAAAGACTATATTCCTATGCTTGTGCATGAACTGAGAGCGCCGCTTTCGGTGATAAAGGGCGCATCTGACCTATTGTTGAAAGAAGCTGCCGAGTTGGACGCCGACCAGATTCATAGTCTACTTTCCCAGGTAAAAGAGAACTCCAACTCGATGCTTAAAATTGTTGCCGATATACTTGATGTTTCAAAGATAGGGGCGGGCAGATTTGAGATAAATAAGGTATACGCAAATCTTAACGATACCCTGAAAGAGGAATGGAGCTATTTCAACCCTTTAGCCCAAGTTAAGGGTATAAAACTTGAGCTGGATCTTAACGAGAACTTCGGGAATTTTAGTTTTGATCCGGAACGTATTAAGCAGGTTGTGGGGAACCTTCTTTCCAATGCAATAAAGTTTACGCCCGAAGGCGGCACGGTTAAGATGACCGCTAATAGATTTGACCATCACGCCGAGGTCATTGTGGCGGATAACGGAATGGGAGTGCCGGAGGGTGAAAAAGACCTGCTTTTTAAACCTTTTAGCCAAACCTCCAATCACTCAAAGGTAAAAGAAAAAGGTACCGGACTCGGTCTGGTAATAGTTAAAGCTATCGTAGAAGCTCATAAAGGTGACATAAGGGTAGAAGATAACAGTCCTGCCGGAACGAAGTTCATTTTCACCCTGCCTCTTTAACATGCAGTTAAACAAGAACATATTTAGGGAATATGATATACGGGGAGTATATGGCTCGGAGATTGACGAGAATCTTTTTTTTCATATCGGAAAAGCTATAGGCACGATCTACCGTCGCAAGAATTTACTCCGGGTCGTACTGGGAATGGACAACAGGCTGAGTTCGGAGTCCCTAACAAAAAAACTATGCGAGGGAATAGTGGGAACCGGCTGTAATGTTACTTCTGTAGGAACCACTCCGTATCCTCTTATTCATTTCTTTACCTCCACTCAAAATTTCGACGGTGGTGTTTATGTTACTGCCAGTCACAACACGAGAGAATACAACGGTGTTAAAGTTGAGTTTGCCAAAGCAGAACCGGTGTTCGGCGAAGGTATCCGGGAAATTGTACAGATTATAGAAAAAGAGTCTTATATGTCCGGCACAGGTTCTTTCGCAGAAAAAGACTTGGTGGAAGAGTACATCACTTTCATTAAGAGCAAGTTCAGTTTTCACAAAAAATTCAGGATAGCGTTGAATACCGGGAATGGGGTTACAGGCGGTGTCGCAAAGGCAGTTCTCACAGCATTAGGTGTAGAAATAATTCCCGTTAACCTTGAACCTGACGGTACTTTTCCCAACGGAACTCCCGATCCCGAAGAACCCAATTTCGTGGAACAAACGGTTTTTGCGGTAAAGTCCGGTCACGCGGATGCAGGTTTTGGATTAGATGGAGACGGAGACAGATTTCTGATGGTGGACGAAAAGGGGAAAGCTTACGCTACCGATCGTGCGCTTCTGTTATTTAGTAAAAACATATTACAAAATAATCCGGGTTCCAAAATAGCCTATGATGTTAAATGTACTTCTCTGGCGGAGGATATAATAAAAAAATATGGAGGGACGCCGGAAATTATGAGGACCGGCAGATCTTACTTTATTAAAAAGGTCACTTCTAAAGAGGCCGTGTTCGGCGTGGAATTTTCCGGACACACCTATTTTGGCGACAGATACTTCGGATACGATGACGGCATTTACGCCATCTGCAGAGTGCTGGAATTAATGGACGGGCAAGAAAACAGTATTTCGGAACTGATGTCGGAATTTCCTGGGAGAGTTAGTTCTCCTGAGATTAAGGTTTCGTGCCCGGACGAACTGAAGTTCGGAGTTGTGGAAAAAATAGTTGAGGTTGTAAAAGCATCGGATAATTACACCCGGAAGAACTTTATCGACGGGGTCCGCGCAAATGTTTCCGGGACAGCGTGGTTTCTGATTAGAGCGAAAAATACATCGCCGTTCTTAGGTATAAGGATGGAGGCTGAAAGTGAAGAAGAGCTGAGTTCGGTAAAAGACAGGGTCAACGATCTTTTAGAGCCCCACGATATACATATTTAATAACGGCGGCAGTTCCAAATGCCCGGAATTTGATATATCATTTCTTATATGAATAAAAATACTGCCCAAATACTGTGGTTCAAAGAAGTCGGTAAAAAAGATATTGGTCTGGTGGGAGGAAAGGGAGCTAACCTGGGAGAGATGGTTAACGCCAAGATTCCCGTACCCGATGGATTTATTGTTACGGCCGGGGCATACTTTGATTTCATAAATTCCACGTCGCTAAAAGAAAAAATAATGCACGAGCTATCGGGGCTGGATGTTGATAATTCCAAAAAACTGCAGGAAGCATCCAAAAAAATCAAGACCGCAATTATGGCTGCAGACATGCCTGGAGATCTGGCGGCACGGATTAAAGATTATTATCACAGGTTGTGCGGAGAGAATGACAGATACGTAGCTGTAAGAAGTTCCGCTACTGCCGAGGACTTGCCCGACGCTTCCTTTGCGGGACAGCAGGAAACGTACTTAAATGTTAAGGGTTGGACCGATGTTGTGGCGAAAGTCCAAAAATGCTGGGCGTCCCTTTTTGAAGCGAGAGCAATTTTTTACAGGGAAACAAATAAATACTCACACTTGAAGGTGGGTATCGCAGTACCTATACAGTTGATGGTGCAGTCCGATTTCTCCGGTATCATGTTCACGGTTAATCCTCTGACCAATAGTAAGGAGGAAGTTTCTATCGAGGCCGCGTTCGGTCTCGGTCAGCCGGTTGTTTCCGGGGAAGTCACACCCGACCAATACATTGTTAACAAAAAAACGGGGAAGATTACCTCCCGCTATCTCGCCAAACAAACATGGCAATTGACGCTGGCAGGAAACACGCCCATTTCCAAAAAATATCAACAAGTCCAGAAACTGACCAATAAACAAATTGTTGAGCTTGCACACATAGGAATAAAAATAGAGGAGCACTATAAAAGACCCCAGGATATTGAATACGGCATCGAGGACGGCAGGATATACATTGTTCAGTCCAGACCGGTCACAACTCTTATACAAAAAGAAACAGAGATCGGTATTGACGGTGATAAAAAGATTAAAGCGTTGCTTGAAGGTTTGGCCGCCTCTCCCGGCGTAGGTGTTGGTAAGGTAAAGATAGTTAAACGCCCGGGTGAGATTAACATAGTTAAGGAAGGAGATGTGCTCGTTGCCGAGATGACCAACCCCGATTACGTTCCCGCCATGAAAAGAGCCAGTGCCATTGTCACAGACCTCGGAGGAAGAACGAGCCATGCGGCTATCGTCAGCCGGGAACTCGGTATCCCTGCTGTTGTAGGGACAAGTCATGCCACGAAGATGCTGAGGGTCGGAGAGCTGATAACAGTGGACGGGGCAGAGGGAAAAGTTTACGAGGGAGATATATCCGAAGTAAAAGATGTAAAAAAATCCAAACTTGACTTGAAAAATATTAAGACCGCAACAAAAATCTATATGAACCTGGCAGAACCCGAACTTGCAGTTGAGATGTCTCAGAGAAACGTAGACGGCGTCGGATTACTGAGAGCGGAGTTTATCATGGCGCAAATAGGCAAACACCCGATGAAATTCATTAAAGACGGCAAAAAGAAGGAATTTATCGGTCAGCTTGCCGACGGCATGGAAAAATTTGCTGAAGCTTTCTATCCCAGACCGGTCGTATATAGGTTCAACGATTTTAAGTCGAACGAGTACGCAAATCTCACCGGAGGAAAAGAATTCGAACAGGAAGAGCCGAATCCCATGATAGGTTACAGAGGAGTTTCAAGATATCTTGCCGAACCCGAAGTTTTTGAAATGGAGGTCGAGGCAATAAAAAGAGTACGTAACAAAAAGAATCTGAAAAATCTCTGGGTAATGATGCCGTTCGTTCGCACTGTCGAGCAGTTCAGAGAAGTTAAAAAGTTGTTAAGTGCCGCCGGTCTGAGAAGAAGCGGGTTGTTTAAATTATGGATGATGGTAGAAATACCCTCCAACGTTATTTTGCTGGATGAATTTCTGGATGAGGGAATCGACGGGGTTTCCATAGGGACAAACGATCTTACGATGCTGACGCTGGGTGTTGACCGCGACAACGAGAAAGTGGCCGATGCTTATAGTGAGATGAATCCTGCAGTACTTAAGTCTCTTGAAAAAATAGTGACAACCTGCCGAAAAAGAAAAGTAACGTGCTCCGTCTGCGGACAAGCTCCTTCGGTTTTCCCCGAGCTTGTTGAGATGCTCGTTGATTGGGGTGTTACCTCCGTTTCGGTAAGTCCCGATGTGGTAGAAAAAACAAGAGAAATAGTTTACAACTCCGAGAAAAAAGTATTGAGCGAAAAGAAGAAAAAGTAAGGTAAAGACGCCCTTACTAAATAAGCATGCCAAAGATAAAAAGCATAACCTGCCAAAAGATATTGAACTCAAGAGGTGAGTGGACGATAGAGACAAAGATCACTCTGGACGACGGTTCCGAAGGTGTTCAGGCGATACCCGACGGTGCCTCAAAGGGCGAGAACGAGGCCGTCTATATTCCCGTTGAAAAAGCTGTCGATATTGTAAGTACTGCCATTAACGATGTTCTTGAAGGAGAGGACCCGACTGAGCAGTTTGTGATAGACCAAATCCTGTTAGACATGGATGGTACGACGAACAAAAAACACCTTGGCGGCAACAGCATACTTTCCGTTTCTTTAGCTGCGGCTAAAGCGTCCGCAAGATCCAAAGGTTTAGAACTCTATGAGTATTTAAGCCGCCTGTATGTTCCGAAAAAAGATCCGCATGCCCGATTAAAATTTCCCGTTCCCATTTTCAACATAATTAACGGGGGTCTGCATTCGCATAATAATCTTTCGTTCCAGGAATTCATGGCTATACCCTCCCCGACACTGCCATTTGATAAAGCCCTGGAAATGGGTGTCGTGGTATATCACAATCTTAAAGAACTTCTTATTAAGGACGGTTTTGATGTGGACGTTGGGGATGAGGGAGGCTTTGCCCCGAACAACTTCACGATTCAAAAAGCTTTGCAGTATATTTCTAAAGCCGCTTCTCAAAGTTATAAGCTCGGCGAACAGCTTTTTATGGGAATGGACGTAGCCGCGGGTTCTTTTTATATGCACAATTCCTATTTGATAAAAGAGGAAAAGAAAACGCTCGACAGCGACAAAATGTCCAAGCTGTATATTGATCTCCTTACGACTTACCCATTAATCTATCTTGAGGATCCGTTTTATGAATCCGACTTCGAAGCTTGGGCAAAGTTTACGAAATCGGTAGGCAGCCGTTTGATGGTAGTGGGGGATGATCTTGTCGTCACGAATCCTAAGTTCCTGAAAAGTGCGGTAGACATGAAGTTGGCCAATTCGGTTATTGTTAAGCCCAACCAGGTCGGAACACTGACCGAGACTTTTGAGTTTGTCCGCAACGCTCAGAAGGCCGGTATGAAGATAATAGTTTCCCATCGCAGTGGAGAGACAGGAGAGGACACGTTTATTGCGGATCTTTCCTTGGCTTTGGGAGCCGATTTTATTAAATCCGGCGCTCCCGTAAGAGGCGAAAGAGTTGTAAAGTACAACAGACTGCTTCAGATCTTTAACGCGCGGAATAAATGATCAGTTAATTGAGTATGCTGCGTAATCTTTTGCCAGTGGAGTTTCGACGGCCGCTGTTTCCTCGTCGGACAGGTTTTCAAAATATTTTCTGAACCCCCTGATAGAATTTCCGTGGCACGAAACGGCTATATTTAGGTTGTGTTGTTTCATCAAAGGAATCATCTCATCACAAAAAGACTTTACCCTCTCACAAACCATTTTTATGCTTTCTCCCCCGTCGGGTCTGTAGTCAAAGGACCTTCTTATTTTTAACAATAACTCCGGATCTTCCAATTGAATTTCCAGCTTACTTTTGCCTTGTAATAAGCCGTAAGAACGCTCTTTAATTCTTTCGTCGGTGTTTATTTCCAGAAGTGCGGCGTCCTTATTTAATGAACGTGCGATCTTCATTGTGTCTACAGCCCTAATCTGGGGGGAGGAGACCAGCATGTGTATTTTTTTGTCCTTTATCTTTTTAGCCAGTTCCAGAGCCTGTTCTTTACCTTCTTCAGTTAGTGCGGAGTCTCTCCAGCCGCTGAAGATAAAGTTGGCATTATCCTCAGTTTGACCGTGTCTGAAAATATACATGATAGGTCTGTCCGGGGACTCTGTTTTGGGTAATTTTTCGGCGTTTTTATAACTCAGGTAGGCCAGCGCCTCATCGACCTTTGTTTTGCCGTATTTCTTATAATAACGTTCTAAAACGGCAGCATCTATCATTTTTAAATCCTAGCACAAAATGTTATCATCTTGAAATGGGTATAATTTCAGATGTAATTTCGTTTATTTTACACATAGACACCCACCTGGGAGAAATAATCGTTCAGTATGGCCCGTTATCATACGCTATTTTATTCATTATCATTTTCATAGAAACCGGTTTGGTTTTTACACCTTTTCTCCCCGGGGATTCGCTTCTCTTTGCTGCCGGTGCCTTCGCTGCCCTCGGTTCTTTTAACGTAGTCCTTCTTTTTTTTCTTTTATGGTTCGCCGCTTTTCTGGGCGACACGGTAAATTATTGGATCGGACATTTCTTCGGTCAAAGAATTGTAAGCAATCCGAAACTTCCTATAAAAAAAGAACATATAGACAAAACCCAGGCCTTTTATGACAAGCACGGCGGTAAGACTATATTTTTGGCCCGATTTATACCGATTGTCAGAACATTCGCACCATTTGTGGCAGGCATAGGAAGAATGAGCTACCGGCATTTTATAATGTATAACGTTCTGGGGGGTCTGGTGTGGGTTGCCTGTTTTCTCTTTGCGGGATATTTCTTCGGAAACATACCTAAAGTAAAAGAGAATTTTTCCCTGGTAGTTTTCGTGATAATCTTTTTGTCGATATTACCTATAATACTTGAATTTTTGAAAAACAAACTTCGTTCCGGAAGCAGAAAGATTTAGCTCTTTCTAATTTTTGAATCTTCTGATAACCCCAGTAACTACGCCTTGGATGCTCAGGCTGGCGGCTTCTACAAAAATAGGATCCATTCTTTTATTTGCAGGCTGAAGCCTTATTCTGCCGTCACTTTCATGGTAGAGGGTTTTAAGGGTGGCGAATTCGTTGTCTATTAATGCTACGATTATCTGACCGTCCCTGGCTGTGTTTTGCTGTTGGATGACCACATGATCCCCGTCGAAAATACCCATGTCTATCATTGAGTCTCCTTTTACCTGAAGAACAAAGCACCTTTTTGTCTTGGAAACTATGTCTGAACTTACTGTAACGGTAGCCAGCGGGTTTTCATTAGCTTCGATGGGTTCTCCCGCGGCTATAAAGCCCACAAGGGGAAGTTCCACGGCGGAAAGCGAGGAATTAAAAGTTTTATCGAGTATCTCTATGCCCCTGACCGAACCTTCGTATTTTTTAATGACGCCCTTCTTTTCCAAAGCCTGGATATGTTCGTGCACAGTGGCTAAAGAAGAAAGTTCCATAGAATCGGCAATTTCCTGCAGCGTGGGCGAGTGGCCGTTTACCTGGATATATTGTGAAATAAAGTCTAAAATTTGTTTCTGTCTTTTATAAAGGGTTACCGGACTCATTAAAAATCTCCTGTTAAATATTTACGGTTTTTCTTTGGTTTTTCAAGTCACTTTTATACTACCGAACATTATACGAATATGTCAAGAAGAAAAATGCCGTGAAGCTGGTTTAGGGTTTCACGGCATGTGTCACCGGGCGCGGTTGTATCAGGTGGGGATCCCTAGAAACGCCCGGCGGATGTGGTTGACTAAAACACGGCGATCAATATCCATACTGCTGCTGCAAAAACATAAGTTTGCCAGGAGCTTAGTAGGAACCCGATAATCATGAAGGTTTCTCCCCAAAAAACTTCTGTCTTAGCTCTGCGGACATCGGCTTCTATGTTTACCAACCGTTCTTCGCTCATATTCTCTCCTTTTCATTAAGACCGAGGCTCATTATAGTATTTCCCGCCACGCCACGCAAATATTACCAAACAAAACCCAAAAGTATGATAAAATTTTGAAGATGTTTAAACTCGTAGCCCCTTTTAAGCCGACGGGAGACCAGCCGGGCGCAATAAATCAGCTGACAAAAAAACTTGATTCAGGAATAAAAGATCAGGTTCTGTTAGGGGTTACAGGGAGCGGAAAAACTTTTGCAGTAGCGAGTGTTATAAAAAATGTTCAAAAACCGACCTTAGTAATTTCTCACAACAAAACTTTAGCCGCCCAACTTTATCAGGAATTCAGAGAATTCTTCCCGGAAAACGCAGTAGAATATTTTGTCAGCTACTACGACTACTACCAGCCCGAAAGCTATATACCATCAACCGATACTTACATAGAAAAAGATTCGGATATAAATGAGAAGATTGATAAGCTAAGACTTTCCGCAACCACGTCATTAATGACCAGGAAGGACGTCATAGTTGTTTCTTCGGTTTCGTGCATTTACAACTTGGGAAGTCCTGCAGAATATTCTAAGGTGGCGCTGGAATTAAGGACAGGGATGAAAATACGCAAGATAGACTTGTTGAAAAGACTTTCCCAGATTTATTACGACCGGTCCGAATACGACTTTTATAGAGGTACGTACCGCGTAACAGGGGACGTAATTGATGTTTATCTGGCTTACCAGGATCACGCGCTCAGGCTCGAGTTATCAGACGACACTTTGATGAGCATAAATTATATGGATCCTTTAACCGGGCAGTATGTGCAACAGCAGTACCAGGATATGGCAGTTGTTTATCCTGCCAAACACTACGTGGCTCCCGAGGAAACCCGCCAGGCCGCTCTGGCGCAGATAAAAGAGGACCTGGCACTGAGGTTAGATTTTTTAAGAAAAGAAGGAAAACAACTTGAGGCTTACCGTCTTGAGCAAAGAACCAATTACGATTTGGAAATGATACAGGAGATCGGGTACTGCAAGGGAATTGAGAATTACTCGCGCTATTTCGACGGCCGGAAACCGGGTGATGCCCCGCACTCATTGTTAGAATATTTTCCTAAGGATTATTTACTGGTAATAGACGAGTCTCACATCACAGTTCCTCAGATAAGGGGTATGTACAACGGCGACCGTTCAAGGAAACAGGTTCTTGTAGATTATGGGTTCAGACTGCCGTCGGCTCTGGACAACAGACCCCTTAACTTTGATGAGTTTCAGCAAAGGGTAAATCAAACAATTTATGTCAGTGCGACCCCCGACGAATGGGAGTTAGAAAAGTCAAAAAGTAACATCGCCGAAATTCTTATCAGACCGACAGGTATTATCGACCCCAAAGTTACGGTATTGCCCACAAAGGGACAGATTTCCGATTTATTGGAAAAAGTTAAAGAGAGAGTCGCCCGAAAAGAAAGGGTGCTTGTTACCACGCTGACGAAACGAATGGCTGAGGAAATGGCAGAATACCTTACTGAAAAGGGTATAAAAGTAACTTATCTCCACTCCGACATAGTTACTTTGGAAAGAACCGACATTTTGGACAACTTAAGAAGCGGTAAATATGATGTGCTGGTAGGTATTAACCTGTTACGGGAGGGTCTGGACCTGCCCGAAGTTTCTTTGGTGGCTATACTTGATGCTGACAAAGAAGGATTTTTGAGATCCGAAACTTCTCTTATTCAGACAATGGGTAGGGCGGCGAGGCATATTTCCGGAGAGGTAGTAATGTACGCGGACAACATGACGGGAAGTATGAAACGGGCTATTTCGGAAGTTGACCGTAGGCGCTCTATTCAGGTTAAGTACAACGCGGAACACGGCTTAGAACCTCAAAATATTTCCAAACCCATCCGCGAGAAATTAATAGATGAAGAATTGGAAGAGGTACTGGAAGAACAAAGAGGAAAAAGACACGGACGTGAGGAAATAGATTATCGTCAACTGCCCCCCAAAGAGTTGCAAAGAGAAATCAGAAATTTAGAAAAAGAGATGGTTTATGAAGCTGAAGTTCTGAATTTTGAAAAGGCCGCGATCCTGCGTGACAGGGTCAGGGATCTGAAGAAACTCATCAACTGATTGTTTGTAAGCAACTTTCAAAAATAGTACAGTTTTAATATGAGTGCAAATCCTTTTATTAACGATGCTGAGTCCGGCGGACGCAAGTTTGAGTTTAGTGAGCAGACAAACGAGCTCATCGAGTCCCTGACAAAAATAAAGGATTCGGCAGAGGCTCTCAATATCGCTGACAAACGTTATCACGGGCATGTTCTTGATGCTTTAAGAGATGTGGTGGGCGTTGATAGAGAAGCGGAGGGTACGTACAGGACATTTGAAAAGATTCACGAAAATGCCGGGGTTTTGAAGTCAGGTGTTACCCGGGAACTCGATAAGATGCCTGCTGTTACCGGGAACATTTTGAATGTCGATGAGCTGCAAATTAGAAAGATACTCGGTGACATTACAGACGAAAACTCACAGGAAAGATTTGCAGAGCTTAAGAACATTCAGGACCAAATCGCTTTGTACTACCACGGATTCATGAAAGATAGGTATGAAAACCTTAATTCGAGGAATCGGATCAGAGATAGAATAGAAGAGGCAGTCTACGAAACGCCGTCTTTAAAGAATAGGGCTTTGGAAGAGGAGAGGGCGTCAAATATCAGGGACGAAAGGGTTTCGGTCGTGGTAAGAAAATATAGTAGTCGTCTCGGAGCTTTTGTCGAGATAGTGAAAGAACTTAATTCTAAAGCAAAGGTTTTTGAAGTCGAGAACCTGGAACGAGTGGAACAAAGCTTTAAAGATTTCAACAGAGTAGTTGTCTCGGTCAAAAATAACTTAGAATCTGAGAAAAAGGCCTAATTACAATATAAACATGCGCTCAACTTCCCGTTGACTCGCACTTTTTTCTAAACTAAAATCCAGATAGATAGATGAAGAATATTCCAATATATATTGGGTCTTTATTGATAAAACTCGTAAAAAACACAGGCTACTTTTTTCTATATTTACACGACACCGCTTACAAGAATGTTAAGAAAGCAGTTCATGGTGTGAGGAGAAAGGCAAAAAGAAAAATAATCCCCGGATTCCGCATCCCTCCGGCTATTAAAAACATCCTACAGGTACCTTTTATAATTATCACCTCTCTAAATAACACTTTTAAAAGGATTCGTTTATTTTTGTTCGGTGTTCTCATAACGATACTATTTGTATTTATTCCCTATGTGGTTCGCTCGTGGTTTAAGGAACTGCCGAATCCCGAGATGCTGACGATGGGGCAGAAATACGGTCCGACACAAATATTGGATAGGAACGGTGTTTTACTTTATGAGATTTATGCGGATAAAAAGTATGAGCCGGCGCCGCTCGAACGAATACCGGAAACTGTTGTTAACGCGACGATTGCGGTAGAAGACTCCCTTTTTTATATACACGGCGGTTTAAGACCGGATAGCATACTCAGAGCCTTCAGGAAAACATTTATGGACGGGGATAAGCAGGGTGGCTCAACTATCACGCAGCAGCTGGTTAAGAACGTTTTGTTAACACCGGAAAGAACTTTTTCCAGAAAGATCAAAGAGGCCGTTTTGTCATTGATGGTGGAAGCTAAATATTCGAAACAACAAATTCTTGAAATGTACCTGAACAACATCGCTTACGGAGGCAATGCGTGGGGAATACAATCTGCGGCTCAAAAGTATTTTGCCAAAAACGTCTGGGAGCTGAATCTTGCCGAGTCCGCGATGCTGGCGGGACTGCCCTCATCGCCCTCGCTCTACTCGCCTCTGAACGATATCGCAGTAGCGAAGGAGAGGCAGAAGTATGTACTGGAGCGGATGGTTTCTCTAGGCTACATAAGTAGAGAAGAATCAGAAACAGCACTGGCCGAAGAGTTGATAATAGTTCCGCAAAAAGATTTTATAGGGGCGCCCCACTTTGTAAATTACGTCAGGCAGGTGCTTGAAAACATGTATGGCAGTAACTTTGTTAACCGCGGTGGGTTGAAAGTTATTACAACGCTCGACTATGCACTTCAGCAAAAAGCCGAAGCCATAGTGTTTGACGAAGTTCGGAAAGGAAGTAAATATGGGTTTTCAAACGGAGCCGCCGTAGTTCTGGATGTGAAAAACGCCGAGATACTTTCTTATGTCGGATCGTACGATTATTTTGCTCCGGTCTGGGGAGCATTCGACGTTGTAACTTCCTACAGACAACCAGGGTCTTCAATAAAACCTGTGACATATTCTCTGGCTCTGGCCGGTACTTATACGCCGGCGACAATTATAAAAGATTCTCCTGTGGTTTATAAATTCGAAGGTTCCGAACCATACAGGCCGGTTAACTATGACGGAAAGTATCACGGCAACGTCACTTTGAGAGCCGCCCTGGCCAATTCCTACAACATTCCTGCGGTCAGAGTGGCTAAGACGGTAGGTCCGGATAATATAGTTTCGCTGGGAAAGGATATGGGGTTAACAAATTGGAAGGTCGACGGTTCGTACGGTCTGTCAATTACTCTCGGTGGAAAAGAGGTCAGACTAATCGATCTTGCCAACGTATACACGACTTTAGCCAGGAAAGGAGCTTACGCCGAACTGTCCCCTATAATTTCCATACGGGACGGCAGAGGTTACGAAATATATTCGAAGAAACAGGTT
Source organism: candidate division WWE3 bacterium RAAC2_WWE3_1 (assembly GCA_000503835.1). GTDB lineage: Bacteria > Patescibacteriota > WWE3 > UBA101185 > UBA10185 > UBA8498. The sequence goes on from CP006914.1 coordinate 156,350, forward strand.
TATCCGCGGCAGGTGATTTCAGAAGAGGTATCCTATTTAATGTGGAATATTTTATCGGATGAACAGGCCCGCCTTCCGGCTTTTGGAACGCGTAATTTTCTTAGTGTCGCCGGCAAGCAGGTTGCGGTTAAAACAGGAACCACAGATCTTATAAAGGACAATTGGACTTTCGGATTTACACCGGGCTACACGGTTGGGGTGTGGGTCGGGAATAATGACAACAAACCCATGAATAAATATATGGCTTCCGGATTAACAGGCGCGGCTCCTATTTGGAACAGGATTATGTCGGAGGTTTTGGCAGGAAAACCTAACGAGGTTTTCGATATGCCGGCCGGGGTGTTTGTTAAAAAAGAGGAGGGCTGCAACGGGAGTGAGGTGTTTATAAAGGCGTCGAACGTTCCAAAGAGTTTGTGTCCGACAGAAGAAAAGAATGAAAGGAAGGATTAGGTATCTTCACAAACCCGAACTTTTACCGTAAAATCATTTGGTTATGGAAAACACCTCACTTTCGCACATCCTAATTAGAGGCGCGCGTCAGCATAATCTAAAAAACATAGACCTCGATATACCGAAGAATAAGATGGTTGTCCTTACCGGTGTTTCGGGCTCCGGAAAGTCATCTCTGGCTATGGACACCATTTATGCCGAGGGGCAGCGAAGGTATGTTGAAAGTCTCTCATCTTATGCCCGCCAGTTCTTGGGTGTAATGGATAAACCTGATGTCGACAAAATCGACGGACTTTCCCCGGCTATTGCCATCGACCAGAAAACCACATCAAAAAATCCCAGATCTACCGTGGGAACTATTACCGAAATTTATGACTACATGAGGCTGTTATTTGCGAGAGTCGGACACCCGCATTGTCCTAACTGTGGTAGAGAAATTCAGAGACAGAGCTCTACCGAAATAGCGCAAACAATTATAAAAATTATTTCCGAGCTTAAGGATTTTAAATCAGAAAAGGGTGTGAGATTTTTTCTTTTTTCTCCGATTGTGAAAGACAGAAAAGGAGAATATTCGGCCCTGTTTGATAATTTGAAAAAACAGGGAATAGTAAGAGCGCGGGTTGACGGCGACATCATGAGTCTGAAAGAACGTTTCGATTTAATAAAAACAAACAAACATACAATCGACGGACTAATTTCCAGGCATTCGGTGAATCACAAAAAGGTTGGGGACTCCGCAGACGCTAAAAATACTTTTTCAGAAATTTTCGCTTCGGTCGAAACCGCTTTGCGCTTAAGCAACGGAACCGTAATTCTGACTGTAATAAAAGATGCGTCATTCGATTTTCCGGAAAATCCAAAGGACACAGAAGATCATTTATTATCCGAAAACTTTGCGTGCCCGGTTTGTAATATTTCTTTACCAGAGATCGAGCCCAGAACTTTTTCCTTCAACTCACCGCACGGAGCGTGTCAGGCGTGTGACGGTCTCGGTATGCAGTTAAGGGTAAATGAGGACGCGGTTGTTAATCCCAGGTTGTCTATTTCCGAGGGCGGTATTTTACCATGGCAGAGATTATTTGAGCACCAGACCTGGACGCAGAACGTAGTTAAAAAAGTTGCTCAGGTATACGACTTTTCTCTCGACACACCTATCAAAGACCTTTCGAAAGACGCGATGAAAATAATTATGTACGGTGTCGGAGACAAGAGATTTAAAGTTACTTACCGCGGACAATCAGGTCATGAGCATACATATGAAGCCGGCTTTGAAGGTGTGATACCCAATCTAATAAGACGTCATAAAGAAACCGATTCCGACTACATTAGAAATGAGATCGAAAAATTTATGATAGACGAAGAGTGTCCGGTTTGTAACGGCTCGAGACTTAAGAAAGAATCTTTATCGGTAGTTATTGATTCGAAAAGCATTACGGAAATTACCGGCATGTCTATAAAAGCCGGCATAGAGTGGGTGAGAAAACTGGATGCTGTTTTAACCGAAAGAGAGCATAAAATTTCCGACGCGATACTTAAGGAAATTAATTACAGACTGCACTTTTTGAGAGACGTTGGTTTGGATTATTTAACACTCGCCCGGTCTTCATCTCAGTTGTCAGGGGGAGAGGCGCAGCGAATCCGTTTGGCTTCGCAGATAGGCTCGGGATTATCAGGAGTTTTATACGTTCTGGACGAACCTTCAATCGGTCTGCACCAAAAAGACCAGGGAAAACTTATCCGCACACTCCATCAGCTTAGAGATCTCGGTAATACGGTATTAGTTGTTGAGCACGACGCCGAAACAATGATGGAAAGCGATTACATTTTTGATTTCGGTCCCGGCGCAGGCTCTGAAGGCGGAAAGGTTGTAGCGGAAGGCACACCTACAGAAATAATAAAAAACTCAAATTCTCTGACGGGAAAATACCTATCAGGAAAAATAATAGTGGGCAAGAACGATAGTAAGGGAAAGATGAAAGGCGAAATGTTTATGGATTTAGATCCCCTTCCGAAAGTAACGAAGTCCGTCGAGGACAAGAAATTAGTTTTAAAAGGGTCGACCGGCAGAAATTTGAAAAACGTGGATCTTTCCATTCCATTAGGAAAATTTGTGTGCATAACAGGTGTTTCAGGTTCAGGAAAATCTACCTTAATCATGGATACTTTGTACCAGGGTTTGAGGCAAAACTTTGGAATGAAGATAGATCAAAAACCTGAACCGTTTAGGTCTCTCGAGGGAGTAGAGAATTTAACGAACATAATTGCCATTGACCAAAGTCCTATAGGAAGAACTCCAAAATCTAATCCCGCAACTTATACAAAAGTGTTCGACCATATCAGGGATCTTTTTTCACAGACTCAGGAAGCCAGAGTTAGAGGATACGGACCGGGGCGTTTCAGCTTCAACGTTAAAGGCGGAAGATGTGAGGCTTGCGGCGGCGAAGGCCAGATAAAGATAGAGATGCAATTTATGCCCGACGTTTATGTTAATTGCGAAGTGTGCCAGGGAAAAAGATACAACAGAGAAGCTTTGGAAATTAATTACAAGGGTAAAAATATCGCAGACGTCTTAGATATGACCGTCGAAGAAGCCCTGACTTTTTTTGAAAACATTCCGCAGATTAGAAGAAGGGTTGAAACTTTGTTCGATGTCGGGTTGGGGTATATAAAACTGGGACAGCCTGCGCCGACTCTATCCGGGGGAGAAGCCCAAAGAGTTAAGTTGTCTTTAGAACTTTCTAAAAGAGCAACGGGAAGTACCTTCTATATTCTCGACGAACCTACCACAGGGCTTCACTTTGCTGACCTGGAGAATCTTATAACTATATTCAAACGTCTTACCTCTCGGGGAAACACTGTTGTTGTAATCGAGCACAATCTGGACGTCATAGACAACTGTGACTACGTTGTCGATCTTGGCCCCGACGGTGGTGACGCGGGGGGAAAAGTAATCTTTTCCGGCCCGTTGAATGAACTTAAAGCACACAAAACTTCTTACACGGCCCTAGCGTTGAGAGAATCGTATAAAGGTCGGGTGCAAAAGTCTTAGAGTATTTTTACAGAGTAACTTTTATTACGGAAATCCTTGATTGTGACGTTCTTTTCTCCGTTTTTCAAAAATATTGCTTTTTTCTGACCCGGCGCCAGAGTTTTACCCTGCACATCGTAAATGAAATATCCGCTCGTATTGTCGAGGACATACCTTTGGTAACCTTGCAAAAGTTTTAACGGATTAAAATTAATAGTTTTGGCAGCACTTAATACCGGATTGAATGCCTCATCTGAATTAGAGAATCCGGAAAAATCGACATCTACCAATTTTTCATTATCAGAGAAACTGTATGCTCCCGCCGGGTAGGGATATTCCGAGCTTTTACCTTTTATAACGAATGCAAAATGATTGGTGTCTAATTTTGTAAAATAATCAGTACCCGACGTTGTCCCCCATGTAGGATCTATCTGAACCCATCCGTAGAAGGGGTCGTAAAATTCCGCCCATGCATGCAAAGTGTCCCCGCCTTTCAAGCTGATCGAAATAGGTTTTTCGACATTATCGTTAGTGAAAGCGTAACCGTTGATTTCCCGGGCAGGTATCCCCATTGCTCTTGCAGCTGCCACAAAAAGATCTGTGAATTCCATACATGTAAATGAACCGCGCTGTGTTAATGCCGCGACCGCACCCTTTCTTGTTACCAGACTTTGGTTCGCCGCGGCCTGATCATAGGTTAAATTTGAGGTTATGTAATCGTAGACGCGCTTGGCGTTTTGGGAAACATTCAGTTCAGGGTCAAAAAGCGAGGACGCAAAATTCTTGATCTCATCGTTATCGGTTTCCCAATACTTTTGTTTTTTCGTATACTCGCGGATTAGATCTTTAGGAAGGTCTGCTAACTTCCCCCCGAACTCAGGATTTATCTGCCTGCCTAAAATTTTTGCAGAACCCGTAAGTGTAATTTCCAAACGTTTTTTCGGCCCGACCCAAAATAGTGCCAAAGCGTTACCGTCTTTGTCCAGCCTTATCTTTCTCGGTTTCGGGTCGATGGACGCGTATCTTACCTGCTGAATATTTTGAATATCCGGTGGAAGGGCGACCTCGTACACCGTTCCCAAGATTCTGTTATTTTCCAGCTGGTATTTAATGCGAAAATTAAGAGATTGGTATTTCCCGAACGCTGCTGTTACCCCCTTAGCAGAAAAACTTTCTTTAGCAAAATAGTATGTATTCTTTCCGTTCTCAAATTTTTCCGTCACGGGTGCAGGTGAAACAAATATCTTCGGTCCCATAGAGGCGGGAATAGAGAGGACGATGTTGTAAACGGTCGTTGTTTCAGGAGTATCGATGCCCTGAATGTAAATGTTCCAGACATCTCCCATTCTTGAGGCGACCCCCTTTGTTTTGTACGTCATGGACACAACATTTTGTTTGCCTTCGCCTATAGAATAGGTAGAGAAGGGAACAGTAATAACGGTTTCGTTTTTTCCGGGCATTTCTTTACGAGCCTCCGTTTTTTTTCCGTTGGTTTGTGCAACTATGTCGTAAATATCGAGGTACTTAGTTTTAAAGGAGTAAGTGGTTGGTACCACATCGTTCTTCAAACTGGTTATTGTAGTGTTTTGAGATACTAAAGTTTCACCGGAATCCTGAACATCGTACCTGATATCGTAGTTGATTATGAAATTTTCCTCGGTTTGCGCTCCTGTTACCGGAGATACTATTATGGCTATTGCAACGACCAACCAGTATTTTGCCAAACCCTTTGCGGACATGGGTAAATGCTACAATAACTTCGTGGTTTCCTCAAATCTAAATGAAAAACTGAAGCGTATGCCTACGACGCCGGGCGTCTATATATATGAAGATGCCGAAGGAAAGATTATATACGTCGGTAAGGCTAAGAATCTAAGATCAAGGGTATCTTCCTATTTCCGCCTGACCCTGGACAGGTCATCCAAGACCTTCGCTTTGGTGGAAAAGATAAATAATATGCGTTTTATCGAGGTGGAAAGTGAACTGGAAGCACTGATACTTGAGGCAGAGCTCATAAAAAAACACATGCCGCAATTCAATATCAGTTTAAAGGACGACAAATCTTATCTGTACGTCGGCATAAAATCGGAAAAGATAAATGTTGACGGTAAACTTACAAATGTTCAGAAGATTGAAACTTTCAGAAAACCGGATACTCAAAAATACCGGTATTATTACGGTCCTTTTCCTGACGGAAGATCGGTAAGACAGTTGGTGAGAACCCTGCGCAAAATATTTCCGTTCAGGGACTGCAGTATTGCTAAATACGAAAAATATAAAAAATTGAAAGCGCCCTGCTTGTATGGTCATCTAAACCTGTGTCCCGCACCATGCGTTAACGGTTCCGGTGTCCTGGCTTTGTACCGCAGCAACATAAAGACCGTAAACAGCATATTGTCCGGAAAAACATCAAAACTTCTCAACACTCTTGAAAAACAAATGAAGGATTACTCTTCGGCTGAGAACTTTGAGAAAGCCGCCTCACTAAGGGATACGCTCCGAAAATTCCAATATGTTCGACAAAGCTTTCGTCTTCCCGGTGAATATATAGAGAATCCGTATCTGCTGGATGATATAGCAAAAACAGCTCTGGAAGATCTGGTCAGTACTGTGCCCGTGCTTAAGGAATTACCGACAAGAATAGAATGTTATGACATTTCAAACATCTCGGGTAGGGAGGCCGTGGGCTCTATGGTCGTCGCGCTCAACGGACGGATCGATAAACGGGAGTATAAGCGTTTTAAGATAAAAGCAAAAAGTACGCCGGACGACTTTTTCATGCTTTACGAAGTTTTATACAGAAGACTTTCACACGAGATTGATCCGAAGAAAAAAAGCTGGGGCCTTCCGTCGCTGATTGTTTTGGACGGGGGGAAAGGTCAGTTGTCTTCGGGGATGGAAGTTCTGACCAAGTTAAATTTAGATATACCGATGATAGGGCTCGCCAAGAGGGAAGAGACGGTTGTATATTACAATAACGGTTTTCACGAGACTTTGCCCGACACAGGCAGTCCCGGAATGCGGCTCCTGATAAATCTAAGAGATGAGAGTCACAGGTTTGCCCGGAAATATCACCACATACTTCGGAGCAGGAAAATCTTTGGTGCGGTGAAATAAAAACGCTATAATTTAAGGCATGAGGGGTATTCTAAGGACTTTAACTTTTGTGCTGATTTCGTTACTTTCGGCAAATTACGTTCTTTCTTCCCTGTTCTACGGCAGTGACAAAAAGACCTTTTTTATGGTGGCTCTGGCGCTTACGCTCTTGTTCTACCTCGGTAAACCCCTTTTAGCTACGTTTGGTTTGCCGACAAAAGGCGTAGGATTTTTGTTTATTGCGACGATACTATCTACACTGACCATCTATGTTCTCACGATTTTTTTACCTGATTTCACCATAATGGAGACGACCCTGTCGGATTTGATTATTTTCGGCATTATGCTACCATCGAAAAGCCTGACAGCCTTTTGGTCTGTCTTATTTTCTGCCTTTATCATCTCTATGGTATATACTTTCTTCGAATGGCTGTGCTTGTCTAAAAAATAATATGATAGCTTTATTTAAAACAATGCAAATTATAATTTCGGTAGTTCTGGTTTTGTTGATTCTTATCCAGACAAAGAACGCCGGGCTTTCGTCAGGCCTGAAAAACTCGTTTACAGCCTACAGGTCGCTGAGAGGCGTCGAAAAAGCAGTTTTCGTCTTAACCGCAGTACTGGGTGTTCTTCTTGTAGCAAATTCGTTTTTGCTAATTAAATTATCCTGATATGAGTACCGTAATAATTGAAGGCGGTTCTCCGTTGCTCGGTACTGTTCAGGTTTCTGGTACCAGAAATTCCGCGCTTAAGTTGATGGCCGCCGCCATGTTCTCGAACGACGATGTTATCCTTCAAAATGTTCCCAAAATCGATGTTGTAGAAGACGACATAAAAATGATTAGGATTCTTGGGGGTAGAGCTGATTGGGCAGGGGCAGGCCGGGTTATTCTTAACGGTTCCGATATAACTTCCTACGAGGTGCCTTTGGAAACGGGTTCAAAGTACAGAACGTCTCTGCTTATGGCGCCCCCTCTACTTTTCCGATTCGGAAAAGCTTCCATACCGAAATATAAGACACGCCTTAGTGTTCCTAGACCGGTGAACAGAATACTGGAAGTGTGGAAGAGTCTTGGTATAACCATTGAAGAAGATGAGGATTACTATTTTATATCCTCCGCTAATGCCTCCTCCGGCCATGTTAATTTTAAGATACCGAGCCACATGTCAACCGATGTTTTAATAATGACGGCAGCCTTTCTCCCCGGCGAAACCGAAATAAACAATGCTTCGGAAGAAAGTGAAATAGATGATCTTATAGATCTTATGAATGCGATGGGCGGGAACGTCGTACGTTCGGAGCCGCGCCTAATAAAAGTGAACGGAGTAAATATATTTAAAGGCGCGTCCGTGGAAGTACAGCCGGATAAAACCGAAGCGGTCGTGTTTTCAATAGCGGCTTTGATTACCAAAGGAAACGTTGTAATTAAGAATATAAACAGAAATATTATGGTTCCGCTGGTAAATTTTTTAACGAAAATCGGAGCCAGGTATGAGTTCGAGCAAAATTCTATAAAGATTTGGCGGCACGATGAGGAACTTCAGGCTATGAACCTTACTATTGCGCCGACCCCGGGTTTTGTACCCGACTGGCAATCTGCCGCGACACTCCTTTTAACCCAATGCAACGGGACATCATATATTCACGATACTGTGTACACTGACCGGTTCGGGTACACTAAGGATCTGAACAGAATGGGTGCTAAGATAGAATTATTAAGGCCTTCCGAGGCCGGCATCTCTTATGTTATTAGTGACGACACCTATGATGTTGACAGATTGGGGGAGCCGTATACGGTAGCCAAAACGAACGGTCCTGTAAAATTAAAAGGTGAAAAGATGAATATTACGGATTTTAGATATGGTACCGTGCATGTTCTGGCCGCGCTGGCCGCCGAGGGTCGAAGTGAGATTGAGGGGAGCGACATTCTTGATTGTTACATAGAAAATTTTATGCTGAAACTTAAAAATTTAGGAGCGAAGATATGGGATCAATAGGAATAATGGTGGATCTTTTATTTTTATTTGCTGCGGGATTACTTTCTTTTGTACTGTATCCCGTTTGGATAAATTTTGTTTATAAATTTCAGATGGGGGAAGAAGTACGTGAAGATGCGCCTAAGACACATTTACTGAAGATCGGTACCCCGACAATGGGTGGTCTGGTCCTGGTGTCGGTGGTTGCCGTTTTGACTTTGCTGTTCAACCGCTCCCGAACCCAAACTCTGCTCCCTATATTTGTTGCTCTGATGGCCGGATTGCTGGGACTTTTTGAAGATTTTACCAAGGTATACAGAAAATCCGGACTGCCGGGATTTTTTGAGTACCACTTCCGCGGAGTTTTTAAAAGAAAAAACGTACATCCGAAAGGAATTTTGGGTTTTATTTTAAAGCCGTGGCTGTATTTCAAGGAATTTTGGCGCATTGTGGGAAGTACTGATGCGAGCGGTATGCAGACGTACAAAAAATTTATAATCCAGGGTCTGATCGGAGGTTTTGTAGCTTACTGGGTGTATTTCAAACTGGGGTGGGACTATCTCTGGTTTCCATTGATAGGAGATGTACATATAGGTTTCTTTTATCCGATTGTTGTATTTTTACTGTTTATAGTTATATTGAACGCCGTAGCTTTTACCGACGGCCTTGACGGTTTGGCCGGAGGGCTTTCGTTATTCGCATTCATATCCTTTTGGGCTGTGTCACGGGTGCTCGGGTACAATTCGATTGCGATATTTTGTGCCACTTTTGCAGGTGCCTTACTTCCCTTTTTGTATTTTAATGTTTATCCCGCGAGGATATTTATGGGAAATGTGGGGTCGCACGTTCTGGGCGGTACACTGGCGTTGCTGGCGGTTTTCCTGCATCGTGAGGTAGCCTTCCTTTTAATCGGCGCCGTATTTTTATTCGATGGGATAAGCAGTCCTCTCCAGCAGCTTTCGGTGAAGCTTACAAAAAAGAGGCTGTTCCGTTTTGCTCCCGTTCACCACCATTTCGAACTACTCGGCTGGCCCGAGACAAAAGTTACCCTGAGATTCTGGCTATTCGGCGCATTTTTCGCTTTCGCCGGAATTTTCATTGCCCTGATGTAAGAATTATGAAACCAAAAACTGTCCCTACAATGAGTAAAAAAGACAGATCCTTCGTGTTCCTGATACTGGGTTTTCTTCTCTTTGGAATAATTATTATTGCTGATTCCACAATTATTCACTCCGACAGTTTGTACAACGATCCATATAGATTTGTATTTCTTCAGGTTGGGTGGGTTCTCATGGGTTTGTTGGGGTTCTTTTTTTTCTATAAGCACGATTACAAAAAAATAGATAAAATTGCAGGGCTGATGTTCGGTGTGACCGTTATTTTTCTGTTGCTGTTGGCTTTCGTTGCGGTTCTTCCGTGCTCATCCGATATATTTTTCGCGCCCTGTATAAACGGTGCAAACCGGTGGTTTTACCTTAACGCCCCGCCCCTGCCGAAGTTGCCTTTACTTGGTGTTGTGGGATTTCAGCCGGGTGAGCTGGCCAAGCTCACATTAATAATGTATCTGGGAATAATGCTCCCAAAAAAAATACAGGAAAACAGAAACGTATTTAGTGTGTACGCGGTAGTAACGGGCCTCTTATTTTTACTCGTGATAGCACAGCCTAATATGTCTACAGCTGTCATGGTCGCGGCTATAGGAACTGTTGTATATTTTTCTTCCGGTGCTGCCGTCAAACCCCTGCTGGTTGTTGCCCCCGCAGCGCTCCTGTTGGGTGTTCTACTAATACTCAGTTCGCCGTACCGAAGAGAAAGGTGGCTTACCCAATTAAGAGGCTCCGGCAGTAACGACCGGGACGAGGGATATCACATAAAGCAGGTTCAGATCGCGCTTGGCTCGGGCGGCCTTTTCGGAGTGGGGTTCGGACAATCCCGCCAAAAGTATTATTACCTTCCCGAGGTTGCTTCAGACTCGATATTCGCGATAATAGGAGAGGAGTTCGGGTTTTTAGGTACTGCCTTGGTGATAGCGGCCTTTTCTTATTTAATTTATAGGGGATTCGAGATAGCCAAAAATGCAAAAACACTGAGAGGACGGTTGCTGGCGTCGGGTGTTACTTCCTGGATAGGTCTCCAGTTTTTTGTGAACATCGGTGCCATGACACAACTTTTACCTTTGACCGGCGTCCCGATACCTTTGATATCTTATGGCGGGTCAAGCATGGTCTTCAGTTTGATGGGACTTGGCATCTTGGCTAATATTGGTAAGGAGACTTTAAAATGAAAATCGTTATTACGGGAGGACATCATAGCTCGGCATTACCGGTTATCGACCAGTTCAGGTCGAAATATTCCGGTACGGAAATTTACTGGTTTGGGCACCGTCGTTCTTTGGCTAGCGATAAAAATGACACGCTGGAGTTTAAAGAAATTACAGCGCTGGGCATTCCTTTTTATAATCTGCAGGCAGGGAAAGTTTATAAAACATTTAATATAGTGCGTCTGCTCAAAGTTCCGTTCGGATTTATACAGGCTTTCAGGTGGTTGTTAAAAATAAAACCCGACGTTATTCTTTCGTTCGGTGGTTACCTGGCGGTTCCTACAGTAATTTCAGGATGGTTTCTGGGTATCCCTTCCATTACTCACGAACAGACGGTTGTAGCGGGATACGCCAACATGCTTCTTTCCAAATTCGTAAAAAAAATATGTATCGGTTGGAAAGATTCGGAAAAGTTCTTTCCTATCGGAAAAATAATATATTCAGGTGTCCCCCTTAGAAAAGCAATATTTGAAATAGGATCCGATTCGTTCAGTTCTGCCAACAATCTCCCGACTATATATATAACAGCAGGTAAGACCGGTTCTCATACGATAAACGAAATCGTCAAGGAGGCGCTTCCGGAGCTCTTGTCCGTTTGTAATGTCATTCACCAGACCGGCGACCATTCCAAATATCATGATTATGAACAGTTGGAGTCGATATATAAAGAAGTCGATAGACTCGCGAACGGCAAATACTATTTAAGAAAGTTCTTGCTGGACGAAGAGATCGGGGAAGCTTTCAACAGAGCGAGCTTGGTCGTATCCCGGGCAGGAGCGCACACCGTCACCGAGCTTTTGGCGCTGGAAAAGCCATGCGTTCTTATCCCAATACCTTGGGTGAGTCACGACGAACAAAAAGAAAATGCTCTAATACTTGAGAAATACGGACTCGCTGAGATTTTAGAGGAAAAAGATCTGAACGAAGATACCTTTTTTTCCCTGATACAAAAAGTGCTGGGCCACCTCCAGAACTATAAACTTGAGGACAGAGAGGCCGCGAAACTGGTGAATCTAAATGCCGCAGAAATAATTGCCGATGAAACATTTAAACTTACACAAAGAAACAACAAGTAGACATACACGTCCGGTACAGACCAGCGGAAATCAAATTCTACTTAATAAAATAAGGAATCGGCGCAGAGGGATAAGGAACCCGCGTGTAATTGCGAGAAAGTATAGAATTTTCTTTAAAATTGGGGTCGTTTTGCTGGTCTTGGGATCTTTAGGTTACCTTTCCTACAAATATATCTATCTCAGCCCGAAGTTTTCTGTTAAGACCGTTTCCGTGGTGGGCGGGGGAAAGTTTGTTAATCTTCAGGACTTTAGAACTATTTCGGAACAGAAAACATTAGGACAAAGTATTTTTTCGGTCGATCCAAAGGAGCTGGAGAAGTCGCTTAAATCCAATTTCCTGGGTGCGAAAAATGTGGAAATGTCTTTGGACTATCCGGATAATCTGGTAATCAAGGTAGAGGAAAGATTACCTGTTGCTGTAGTAACCTCGGGAAAAAAGGACGCTGTACACTATTTGATAGATAACGAGGGGTATATTTTGGGCGAGGTGTCGGAAGAATTTATGAACCTTCCGAAGATAATTTATGAAGGTGATATGAAAGTGGGTTCGTTCCTGGACGATAGAGTTGTTCCTGTAAGCATTGAAATACTTTCGGAAATAGAGAAAGCCGGTCTGAATGTGAGCAGTATCAGCTTTCGTGAGAGGTACTCAAAGCTGTACCTGGGCGCTACCGAGGTATATCTGAGCAACATGAAGGGCGTCGGGGAGTCTGTCCGAAAACTCGAAAGACTGTATAAAAACCTGCTTCTTGAGGGAAAATCGGTAATAAAAATTGATTTACGATATGATAAAGTAATAGTATTATATGAGTAGCTTTTAACCACATTATGCCCAAAGAAAAGATAATAACAGGAATAGACGTAGGTTCAACCAAAGTAGGTACGACTATAGCTTCGGTGTCCGAATCAAGAATTTCGGTAATAGGTGTTTCCGGGGAAGTTCCATCTAAAGGCGTAAATAAAGGAAATGTGGTAGATATCGACAGCGCCGTCGAGGCGATAGCAGCCAGCATTGAAAAGGCGGAACGCATGGCCGGAGTTTCTGTTTCCAGCGCTTTTGTCACCATAAACGGCAGTCACGTTGAGACATTGAATTCTCACGGAGTTGTGGCAGTTTCCCCCAATCAGACGGATGAGATAAGCAAAGAAGATGTTTCCCGCGTCATAGAGGCCGCTCAGGCAGTGTCACTTCCTTCTACGCGCCAGGTTATTCACGTAATTCCCCGCGATTTTTCAATCGATTCCCAGGAAGGCATTAAAGACCCTGTCGGTATGTCGGGGGTACGTTTAGAAGTGGAAACCAACATAATACACGGTGCTTCAATTGCTTTGAGGAATATCGCGAGATGCGTAAATCAGGTGGGGGTGAACGTGGATGAGATGGTCTACGCCGGGCTTGCATCCGCCGAAGCTGTCCTGACCGATACCGAAAAAGAACTCGGAACTTTACTGGTCGATATAGGCGGAGGGACTACATCAATGATTGCTTTCCTGGATGGCAGTCCGGTTCATTCCGCAGTTTTGCCGATCGGAGGAAAATTGATAACCAGCGATTTGGCGATAGGGCTAAGGTCGCGCCTGGAGGATGCGGAAAGAATAAAAATAAGGCTGAGCAATGAAGCTGTTCTCGCAAAAAATACCGATACCGTGAGGAAGGACGAGGACTTTGATGTTTCAGAGTTCGGGCTGGAAATAGACAGGTTGCCCCGCCAGATGCTTTATAAAATATTAGACGCGCGCCTTGAAGAAATTTTCCGTCTCATTGCGCTGGAAGTAACAAAAGTTAATTTAAACGGCAAACTTCCTGCAGGAGTTGTTGTCACGGGCGGCGGAGCTCTTACTGCCAATGTTGAGAGAAGCGCAAAAGTGAATTTGAAAATGCCCGTACGTCTGGGAATTCCCAGAGGGGTTACCGGATTAATTGATGAAATTCAGGGTCCCTCATCTGCCGCGGGTGTCGGCGCTGTGCTTTACGGTGTAAAGCTTTTCAGAGGCAGTCAGCTGTTGTCATTTGATGACAGACGGGGTAATATGAATAAAAGCTTTTCGAAGTTTGTTGACAAATTAAAATCTTTCCTGCCCTAAAAAATTTAAATACCAAAAATAAATTTGGTATAGTGTTGCAATGCAAGTTAAACCTGAGATAGAACGCTTTGCAAAAATTCGCGTTGTCGGAGTCGGAGGTGCCGGCGGTAATGTAATAAACTCCATGATCGATTCAAATCAGATCAGAGGTGTAGAATTTATCGCAATAAACACCGACGCTCAGGATCTCTCCATAAATAAAGCAGTAATAAAAATACCCATCGGTCAGGAACTTACCCAGGGATTGGGTGCGGGTTCAAATCCCGAAATAGGCAAAAAAGCGGCTGAGGAATCCATAGATGTGATAAAAAGCAATCTCGAAGGAGCAAACATGGTGTTCATTACAGCCGGTCTTGGCGGTGGAACGGGCACGGGAGCCTCTCCTACAGTTGCAAGAATCGCCAAAGAGTCGGGCGCCCTTACTATTGGTGTAGTTACTAAACCGTTCAATTTTGAGGGAATACAGAGAATGAGGGCCGCTGACAGAGGAATGATGGAGCTCAGAAAAGAAGTTGACGCATTAATCACCATACCCAATCAAAAATTATTAGAAGTGGCCGACGAAGACATGTCTATTATCGAGGCATTCAGGTTGTCGGACAGTGTCCTGAACCAGGGTGTCCAGGGAATCTCGGATCTCATCGTTATGCCGGGGTTAATCAATGTGGATTTCGCAGACGTAAAAACAATTATGAAGGACGCCGGAACTGCATTGATGGGAATAGGTATCGGCACGGGAGAGAACAGAGCGGAGGTAGCGGCTAAAGCTGCGGTATCGTCACCTTTGCTGGAACAATCGGTCGAGGGGGCTAAAGGCATACTATTTAACATCTCGGGCGGCCCTGACCTTACAATGAGAGAAGTGGATAGGGCGGCAAATATTATCAGAGGGATAGCCAGTGAGGAAGCAGATATAATATTCGGAACATCTATCGACGATGAACTGACTGGACAGTTAAAGATAACGGTCATCGCAACAGGATTTGAAGTTCCGGAGGAAGATGATTCGATGGCCGGGTACGTCGAGAAACACTATGGCCAGATCGCGAAAAAAGATAAACCCGAAATACCCTTTCAACAAAATGTTCATCGCGAACCAAAGACGGAAACTCCGCCTGAGGAGAAGAAACAGCCGAAACTTCCCTCCGAGATGTGGAAGCCCGAAGATGCTGAAGACGAAGACTACGGCACGGGTTTCGATATCCCTACTTTTTTGAGGCAGAAATAACGCGGCTACAACAAACTGAAAGGTTGTCACTGCGTCAGACCGCCGTATTATTAAGATATTACAACGCACGTTTCCTTGTATCCGGACCGATTTTTTGATTTGATTTAACTACGTTGTATTTATTTGAATAGGCTTCTCGTGTTTCGGCAATTTTTGGTCAAGGCAGTGAGAGATTGCCGGCTCGTGAGATAAAAATAAACTTATGAGTAGTTTTCTCTATCGTGAGGATGAGTCGGTTTTTTCCAAGAACACGTCTATAGATTTTTCAGATAACGCAAGAAAGATTCTGGAGAAGAGATATCTTCGAAGGGATGACGCCGGTAATGTTTCGGAAACCCCCGAGCGGATGTTCGAGCGTATCGCAGACGTTATGGCTGCTCCGGATAGACCTTATACTGACTCTGAAAGGTCACGCACGGAATTTTATAATTTACTATCTTCGAAAAAATTCTTTCCGAATTCTCCAACTTTTACAGGAGCAGGAACTCCCCTTGGCCAGCTGGCCGCCTGTTTTGTATTACCTATATCGGACGATCTCGGTAAAGAAAAGGACGGAATTTTTTCCACACTTCGTGTTGCGTCCTTGATACAGCAGAGCGGGGGAGGAAACGGATTTTCTTTTTCACGCTTAAGACCCAAGGGTTCAAGGGTCGCTGCAAGTAACGGAATTGCCACAGGACCGGTAGGTTTTTTAAAAGTATACGACGCGGCATTTGGTGAAATTGCTCAGGGTGGTGTCAGACGCGGTGCGAACATGGGAGTTTTGCGCATCGACCATCCGGATATAAGAGAATTCATTGAATGTAAATCGAAAGAAGGAAGCGTCGCAAATTTCAATTTGTCTGTCGCAATCACAGATAAATTCATGGAGGCCGTAAAGAACGATACTGCCTACGATCTGATAGACCCCCACACATTAAAAGTTACTGAATCGCCGAAAGCTCGGGAAATATTCGACATGATCGTGGATTTTGCGCACAGAAACGGTGAACCCGGAGTTCTGTTCATCGATACCGCAAACAAAGAAAATCCGGTGCCGCATCTGTATCAGCTGGAAGCCACAAACCCGTGCGGAGAACAGTGGTTGGGACCCTACGAGAACTGTTGTCTGGGTTCGATAAATCTGGCCGAGCATTTATCTATCGACGGAAAGCTGGATTGGGAAGAATTAAGAAAAAGTGTGGTTTCAGCAACGCGTTTTTTAGACAATGTCGTAGAAGCCAACAGATATATTCCTGCGGTCCCTGAAATAAAGGAAGCGGCGATGGATGTCAGAAGGATCGGGTTAGGTTTTATGGCTTTAGCGGACGCCATGTATTCCATGGGAATAAGGTATGGAAGTGAGGAAGGCCAGGAATTTGCAGCCCAGGTGTCGGAATTTATCAGATACTTTTCTATGAAAACATCGATAGAACTGGCCAGAGAGAGGGGCCCTTTCAGAAAGATACACGGTAGTATCTACGACCCGGAAAATCTAAAATGGACACCGCCTAAGCCGATTAAAGAATACAAAAGGAATTTCGGCAGACCGTGGCTGGACTGGCAGTCTGTTGTAGAGGGCATAAAGACTTATGGCATCAGGAACGGTGCTCAGGCAACTATTGCCCCCACAGGAACGATTTCAACGGTCGCAGGTGTGGAGGGCTACGGATGCGAACCGGTCTTTGCCCTCGCATATTACAGAAATGTTTATCAGGCAGCCGGTAGTGAGGGAAAAATGACACTTGCGTATGTGAGCCCATTTTTCAAGAAGGCTCTAGACAGTCTGAATTTGTCGGAAGAAACCGGAAAATCCATAATCGAAAAAGTAATCGAGACCGGGACCTGCAAGAACATACTCGAACTGCCCGAAAACGTAAGAAATACATTTGTTGTTTCCGCTGAAGTTACGCCTGAAGAACACATTATGACGCAGGCAGCTATTCAGGCTTTTGTTGACAACTCTATATCCAAGACCTGCAATTTTCCGGAAGGAGCGACCGAGGAGGATGTGGCCAAGGTTTACATGATGGGATGGGAAACAGGATGCAAGGGTTTGACCGTGTACGTTACGGGAAGCAGACAGGAAGTTGTATTGGAAACAAAATCTACAAAAGACCAAAAGGAAGGCAAGGAGGTGGCCGAACCCGTTAATAAGGAGATACTTTTGACGGAAAAGGAAAGATCATCCGATGAAGTAACTATAAGACGCGGGTATAAATTGAGCGGGTCCACATATAAGATGATAACTCCCCAGGGCAAGGCGTTTATAACAATAAACAAAAACACCGATGGCAGACCGCTGGAGGTGTTCCTAAATGTGGGAAAGGCCGGGAGCGATGTGGCGGCTCTGGCCGAAGGTCTGGGAAGGCTGTTGTCCGGCTGGCTCCGGATGCCTCAGTACAGCCTTGAGGTAGTAAGGGAGATAATCGTTCAACTGGCGGGAATCGGCGGCTCAAAGTCCATAGGTTTCGGCAAAAACAGGGTAAGTTCTTTACCGGACGCCGTGGCCAAGGTATTGGCCGAAGAATTCGGCTTTACTGTAAAAGAAAACGGATTAAAAAACTCCGAGGAGAATCCGGAGTCAACGGAAGTAACGGAGACGAGGGGAGAGGAAAAACCCGCACTCCCCCACTCTTTTTCCAACACCGACATGTGTCCCGAATGCGGGAATTACACTCTTGTGCTGGAGGAGGGGTGCGCGAAGTGCTACCAGTGCGGATTTAGCAGGTGTTAGTGGTATCATCTTCTTATGAAAGTTTATACAAAAGAAGGCGATTCCGGAACCTCTGCTTTGTTTGGTTCAACAAAACGCATGCCTAAATCAAGTACCGTGTTTGAGATCCTGGGTCTTGCCGACGAAGTAAATGCTACGCTGGGGTGTGCTTTGGCGTTTCTCAAAAGACCTTCTGAAACAGCACTTTTGACGTCGATTCAGGAAGATATATTTCTCATAGGTGCCTATATTGCCGGGCTGAAGTTCTCCTCCGCGGATAAGGCTGTATGGACGAAAAGAGTAACTGATCTGGAGGACAGAATAGATGCATACTCGGCAAAACTACCCATCCTGAAGGTTTTTATACTTCCGGGGGGCTCTGAGGCTTCTTCCCACATACATCTGGCGCGGGTGAAAGTAAGGGCATTAGAAAGAGATTTGGTGTCCTATAGCAGAAAAAAGTCGCTAAAATTCCTTTTGCCCTATATAAACCGACTTTCTGACCTATTGTTCGTTTTGGCACGTTATGTGAATATGGAACTTGGTAAGAAAGAAGAAATTTGGAAGAAAAAATAATGAATAAGACCTACATATTTTTACTTATCATGCTAGTACTTGTAATGACGGCTTTGGTCGGACTTTTAGTTTATAGGGCGCACGAAAACGATATATTTTTTTCGGGACAAGAATCTTTAGAAGTGATCAAAATCTGATAAAATTCTTTTGCTTTATGGATAAAAAAGAGAACCCAAGTCAAAACATATCAATACCCCGGATGGAAGAAGATATCCTCCAGTACTGGCTGCAGAATAAGATTTTCGAAAAATCGGTAGAAAAGAATCCCAAAGAAAATCTATATGTGTTTTACGACGGACCTCCTTTCATCTCCGGTCTTCCGCATTATGGCCATCTCCTTGGTTCTATAGCCAAAGACATTGTACCCAGATACTGGACGATGAAAGGCAAAAGAGTAGAAAGGGTATGGGGTTGGGACGCTCACGGGTTGACTGTAGAAAATAAAGTACAGAAAAAGTTCGGGATTAAGAACAGACGTGACATCGAAAAATTCGGTTTGGAAAGATTTACGCAGGAATGTTATAACTACACACGCGAAACTTCGGCAGAGTGGGAGTGGTACGTAAATAAAATAGGAAGATGGGTTGATATCAAAAACGCATACCGAACGACAGATAAAAGTTATATGGAGACCGTAATGTGGACCTTCAAGCAACTTTATGATGGAGGTTTGGTTTACGAAGGTATCCGCACATCTTTATACTGCACTAAATGCGGGACTCCGGTTTCGAATTTTGAAATAGCAATGGACAACTCGTACAAAGATGTCGAGGATCCCGCCATTACGGTTAAGTTTAAAATTATTACCGAAGGTCAGTTTAAGGACGCGTTCGCCCTGGCATGGACTACAACTCCCTGGACTATTCCCTCAAACCGCGCTTTGGTCGTAGATAAAGATGCGGATTACACACTTGTAGAAAGCAGCGGTACCCGCTACATTACTGCGGAAGCGCGCAATGACGGCGTTTTTTCAGACCGGGAATTTAAAGTAGTTAAAAAGATAAAAGGAAGTGAATTGATAGGTTTAAAATATGAACCTCCGTTCAGATTTTATTCATCAAAAGAGGGTGAGTTCGAAATATATCATTATGACGGAATGGTGAGTATGGAAGAAGGTACCGGTATTGTTCACAGCGCGCCCGGTTTCGGAGAGATCGATTCGGAGATGGGGAAACACTTCGGTCTCACACTCATGCTGACAATAGACGATGAAGGTAAGTTTTTACCCGGAACTGAAAAAGAAAATCCTTACACGGGAGTTTTTTATAAGGACGCCGACGAGCCGCTAATACAAGACATGCTCACTGCCGGTCTTTTGTTTAAGAATGAAAAAATAGTCCACAGATTTCCTTACCACGACAGATGCGACACGCTTTTGATACAAAGAGCCCAACAGAGCTGGTTTATCGATGTGAGTTCATTAAAACCCAGAATGGCCGAGCTTAATGAGAAAATAAATTGGGTTCCTGAGCATCTGAAACACGGCAGATTCGGACAAAATATTCAGCAGCAGCCCGATTGGTGCATTTCCAGAAACAGATATTGGGCGACACCCATGCCGGTCTGGGAAGCCGCAGACGGGGATAGAATTGTTGTTTCCTCGGTAAAAGAAATAGAAGAGCTGTCGGGTCAAAAAGTAGAAGACTTGCACCGTCCCTATATCGACAAGATAGTAATTAAAAAGAACGGCAAGGAATACAAACGCCGGCTGGAGGTTCTTGATTCCTGGCTCGAAGCCGGGTCAATGCCTTGGGCGCAAATACATTACCCCTTTGAGAACAAAGAAAAATTCGAGACCAACTATCCGGGTGACTATATCGTTGAGTACATCGCCCAGGTCAGAGCGTGGTTCAACGTAATGCACATACTTGCTACGGCGGTGTTCGACTCCAATTCTTTTAAAAATGTTATATCTACAGGCGTAATGGCCGGATCCGACGGAAGAAAAATGAGCAAGACGTTTAACAATTACGCAGACCCCCGTCAGGTACTTCAGGATTATGGAGGAGACGCGCTCAGACTCTACTTAATGGGATCACCTCTTATGGTTGGGGATAACGCGAACTTCGAAGAGTCGGAGTTAAGGACAAAACTTCGTAATGTTCTGAACCCTCTCTGGAATTCTTTGAAATACTTTCAGATGTACGCAGAGGTTTTTAAGTGGAACAAGTCGGAAATTACGAGGCCGGAGCATATTTTAGATATCTGGATAACTGCAAGACTGCACGAAGTAATCAGGACGGTCTCTACAGGTATTGAAGAGTATCGTGTTCCTGTTGCAGTAAGAGCTGTGGAAGAATTTATTGACGACCTTTCCAGATGGTACGTGAGAAGGTCGCGCGATAGGATATCCGCCGGAGATAAAAGTGCATTAAGTACTTTATATAAGGTTCTGCTTGGGTTTTCTAAGGCATCCGCTCCCGTTATTCCTTTTATGTCCGAAAATATTTATCAGATGCTTCGGGTATTTTCGGCAGGAGACACCGAAGAATCGGTTCACCTCGAAAATTTTCCCGGATACGACAGCGATTTTATATTGTCAAACCAACGTTTACTGGAGGATATGAAAAGGGTCAGGGAGCTGGTTTCATACGGACTTTCGATAAGAAGCGATAGGAAAATTTCAGTACGCCAGCCGTTGGCCTCCGCCGTAGTTTCCGGAATAGAAACGCTGCCGCATGAACTTTCCGCACTTGTGCAGGACGAGCTTAACGTTAAGGATATTCAGTACGTTACAGAAGTGCCGGCGTCTTACGCTCCGGTGTCCTTCAACAATATTAATATAGGACTGGATATAAATATTACGGATGAGTTGAAATACGAAGGCTTGTCCAGAGATTTTATAAGAAAAATACAGGAGATGAGAAAAGAAGCCGGGTTAAAGGTAGGCGAAGTCATTGAAATTACTTATCCTTCCGATTCGGACACACTGAAAGTTATCGAATTATACGGTGCCGAGATATCCAAAAAGATTCAAGCTTCAAATCTTATAGCCGGAGCGGATTTTACGGTCCGAAAAGTTAGCTAATTGTGTTATAGTTATAGTTATGCAAGACGTTTACCTGTCACTTAATAACAATATCCTCAGGCTCACATATATCGGTAAGGAAGGCTTAAAAACTTATTCCGCGCAGTTAGCCGAAGACATCGTTTCGGATACTAAAATATTGGACATTCAGCGCTATGCCGATGAAGTTACAAAGGGTATCGCTCAGTTAACAAAGATCTCTCTGGCGAAATTAGAACTTACCGTAATCACCGAACCGGAAGACACGATCCTGAGATTTATAATGGTTAACAAGCGCGACGGCGACAAAAACGAGCAGTTACTGAATGATATGAAGTCCAAGATTACGGAAGCTTCTTTAGAGGATCTCTACTTCTCGTACCAGAAAATCGCTCCGTTCTTGTATCAGTTCATCGGTGTGAAAAAGCAGTATATGGACAACTTATTGGAACTGACGACCGCACTGGGTGTTTCTCTCAAAAATGTTGTTCCGTGGCTCATCTTAATGCCGAAATATGTGGGAACTAATGACCCGGCGGTGTTTATATGCCGTGTGGACGGAAGTCACGCTATGGCTTTGTCCGAACTTAACGGAATATTTTACAGCGGGGTGAGTAATAAAGAGGTTACAGCGGATCAGCTTGAAAGTTTCGTAGCCGATCTGTCGCTCTATAAGAAAAAGACGCCGGTCAAAAAAGTTTACACGCTGAACTACCGGGATTTTGACGTCAAAGGATTTGAAGTTTCCGAGATAGGACTTCCTCCGATAAACAACGAGTTCGATGATGAGTTCAAAGTCAATATGCTGGTGAACTATATGATGGATACCGAACCCGATATTACTTTTTGTCAGATGAACCTACTTAATCTAATGCCTTTGCCGTCGGTGGTAAAAAGTAACAAAAGTTTGGTCTACGCGGGTGCCGCCTCCATACTTGTTATTGCAGGAATCCTTTCCTTCTTTCTCTTTTTTAATAAGAGCGGAAAGAATGATAATTCCCAGGTTGCGTCAGCCGTTGACCAGAACGTGCTGAGCGAACAGACTTCTCAGAATGAACCTCAGCCCGTACAACCGGTTCCACTCAATAAAGCCGACCTTAAAATAATGGTACTGAACGGTTCCGGTATAAACGGTTTAGCTGCAAGGACGAAGACCCTGCTGGAGGAAAAGGGCTACAAGATTGTGGATATAGATACTGCCAACGAAGCCCGGGAGGACACCCTGCTGAGGTTTAAAAAGGATAAACTTGCCTATAAAGAACTTATACAAGGAGATACCAAGGAGGCGTTCCCGCAGGTTGTAGTAGAGGACACTCTGGCGGACACCGAAGGGTACGACGTGCTCATAGTGGCCGGATCCACTGCCGAACTGTAGGAAGCCGGCAGCGGAGGTTATGGCGGTTTGAAGGGAATTCTTGCCCAAACTTCAAAATTAGTGTAAGATTCCAATGTTTTCTATGGATAAATACGCGATAATTAAAATAGGCTCTGCACAATATAAGGTACACGAGGGGGAAACCCTTACCGTGGACAATCAAAACGGCGAAGTTAACGCCGAAGTGCTTCTTTTTTCGGACGGAAAAGAGACAGTTTTGGGTGCCCCGACAGTAAAAGGCGCTTACGTTAAACTTAAGATTACGGGTGCCAAAAGAGGCGACAAACTTCGTGTTTCCAGGTTCAAGTCTAAGTCAAGATACAGAAAGGTGAGGGGTTACAGAGACACCCTTTCCGAGCTATTGGTCGAGAAGATCGGTATCGGTGTAAAGCCCGCTGACGAAGAGAAAAAGACGGCCGAAGCTTCTAAAAAGATCGAAGTTAAGGCTGAGAAACAGGGAAAGGCAGAAAAAAAGCCTGTTGTTAAAAAAGTTGCAAAAACGGCTGTTAAGGCTAAAAAGCCGGTCAAAAAGGAGATTAAATAACATATGGCACATAAAAAAGCCGGTGGATCAAAAGCGAGACAGGGCGGAAATGTATCGGGCAAAAGGCTTGGTGTCAAGGTATTCGGTGGATCTTCGGTAAAGGCCGGAGGAATAATCATCAGACAGCGCGGAAGGACATTTGCTCCGGGTAAAAATACCGACATGGCAAAAGACTTTTCAATATTCAGCAAAGTAAACGGAATAGTAAAATTTTCGTGGCTGACAAAAAAGAAAAAGAAGATCGAAGTTGTGAAATCTGAATAAATTTTTTATTTCGTTGCATTTTTCCCGCCGTTGAGTAATCTGATATTATCGAGCGGATAAAACACCGCCAGCGCTCTTCCGATAATCGTCTCTTTTTGAATAGGCCCCCAGTATCTTGAATCCGTACTTTCGGCTCTGTTATCTCCCATTACTATGTAATAATCCGTTCCGATTTTGTGCTCCTGACCCTCCGGTAAAAAATCTCCTGCTTTTGTAACAACATTATTTGACAGATAGGGTTCTTCAAGTTTACTGCCGTTTACGAAAACAAATCCGTTCTGTATTTTAATTATTTCTCCCGGGAGACCGATAACACGCTTTATAAGCAGATCAGACTTAGTTTTCGGGTGCCAGAAAATTATAACCTCTCCGCGTTTAATCGGATCGAATTTGATGGATAATTTTTCCGCGATAATTTGTTCCTTGTCAACCAGATAAGGATGCATAGAGCTTCCGGATACCTCCAGGAATTGTCCTACAAGTATGTAGACCAATAGAAAAACGGTTGTCCCTATCAGAAAAAGTTCTATTAAATCGACTACCGCACTTTTGATACTGAATTTACGCGCCATATGGAAATTTTATAACAGTATGTAATAAATAACTAGGACGGAGATGAAAAATGCTGTAAAATAGGCCGGATAATGTAGCGGGTCCGTGGCTCAGTGGTTAGAGCGCTCGGTTCACATCCGAGAGGTCCCTGGTTCGATCCCAGGCGGGCCCACCATTTTTAGCAACGTTAACCCTCGCCGTCTTTATATGCTAATATCCCCCATACACAGTTAGTATATTTAGTATTGACTCTCACTAATTTTTAGCAAAGAATTATTATGGGACAAAATATGGATAATAGATCATACTCGGATTTTAATAACTCAGACAACGACCCTGGCGGCCTGCCAAATGATTCTGCTTTTCCTATCTCAATGCCCGATATAGATAATATGGAATTTTTCAGGACTCCCTCTACTAACGGCAGGAAGTCCAAAGCCTGGCATGAGAAAGAGATTCCCATTAGAATAAATTCTTTTAATAAACCGGAAGGAATAGAGATAAATATTGAGTCGACACTAATAAAAGAACACAGGCTTGTAAAATACCCTGACGATATCTGGCAGGACTATCCGGAGGAAAACAAAGCTAAGTTAATAGATAATATAGCCTACATTTTTACAGCTCACTTGCCGATGCTGCTAAAGGGCAACATTAGGCTGGAATACAACACCGGGTATCCGCAGTGCTTTTCATGGTCACAGCATTCTTTTATGAGGCATCTGCCCCTGTATTGGTATTACTACAGAAAAAGGGGCATAGGGGTGGTGCCGATGCTTAAAACACTCTTGAATTCAAGAGCGTATTTTTGTGACACCACGGACTCTCCTCCCGAGTTTCCTATAAGCACCGATGAGAATGTTATTCTTCCTTTTACTTTCGGTAAAGACAGTTTTTTAACTTATCAGGTTTGTCGTGAATTGAAACTTAATCCCATTTTGGTGTTTTTTAACGACCCTACATTTTGGGGTTTTGAGGGTTACCACAAAAAGATTTTGTTCGACGATTTTTTGAAAATTAATAAACACGAACATTATTTCCTGGAAAATCCCCTGGAAGGTTTAAGAGATAATGGGGACGGCTGGTTTGGGTGGGAATTGAGTCTCACCTCTTGGGCGTTAATGTGTTTACCTCTTGCGTACAAATATCAGGCAGGTTACATACTTTTCAGCAATGAAAAAAGCGTCAACGCATTTTATTATGACGACTCCGGTTTCAAAGTTGTCCCCGAGTATGAGCAGGCTTATCAGGCAACAGAAGAAATGTCCTTGCTCACGCAGGCTATGTCCGAAGGCGAGCTTTACACATCTACCTTTTTACAGGGATTAAACGATTTGGGAATAGTCGCAATTCTGAACGAAAATTACGCGAAAGAGACTTTTCCCTATCTTATGTCCTGTTGGGACGGTAGTGAAGAAAAGAGATGGTGTGGTACGTGCACCAAATGCGCAAGACTGTACCTTTATCTTTCGGCAATGGGCGTAAATCCATTGGAAGAGGCCGGTTTCGAGGACGATATGTTCAGTGAGGACAAGATAGATCTGTACAATGCCTTCGGAGAGAAGGCCTCAGGTCTGGGCTGGGATTCTTTCGGTTTGAACAAAGACGAGCAGGAACTGTCTTTTTACATCTGCGCAAAATCGGGTAATCAGGCACCGCTCGTGCAAATATTCAGGCAGTCAGAAGCGTATCTGAGAGTAGAACAGAACCTACCGGCGCTTGTAGATGAATATCTTGGTCTTCATGAGGAACATTCATCGCCGTTGATATGGAGAACACAAATAAATGAAATATTCGACAAAGCGCTGAAGAAGGTAAGAGAAAGAGTACTTAGTTTATAAACTCATCGTACAAAAGGTCCCAAAGCTCCGTGTAACCCCCATCGTAGCCTAATGCCCATATCCCCACGCCCATCAGGCTGTTGTTCTTAATGAGCTCATACTTAACAGCGAGCGACCTTTGGTTCTCGTAAAAAACCTGTCTCTGCTGTCCTGTTTCTTCGCTGATGTAACTAAAATAGGGCACCTGTCCCAGAGCATCCCACATGACTTTGGGCTTGATATTAATGAGCAAGTTCATGATAGTTTCATAAGATTGGGATTGAGAAAAACCGATATTTTCGTTGCCGTCGATCCTCTCAGCGTATTTTTCAGGATTGCTCACGACCCAGTTATAGCCATAATACGGAACACCGAGCAACAGTTTATTCGGGGGCACTATAGCCAGATAGTCCCTTAGCATTGTCTCTATATCGTATTCGGAGTGAACATCTTTACCTCCGATGGGAGCAACGGGACCCGCCGTGTCGGATGTCGGTCTGTGAAAGTCGTAGCCCATGATAAAAATGCCGTCACTATTTTTTGCCAGATTTTCAAGGTCTGAACTCACGCGTTCTTTGACAGGCGAATCGGCAAAAGCGGACACGACCACACCCGAGTTGCCGTATTTTTTGTCGAGTTTTTCATTTGTGTACTTGGTAAATTCAGAAAATTTTACGGCCATTTCTTTTCCTGTATATTCAGCGTATTCAAAATTCAAATTGACGTCGGTAATACCTTTTTCATCAAGCTCGGTGTAAACATTTGTCAAAAAGGTGTCCCAGCATTCCCGGCAATTTAGAAAAGCATCGTTGTTTTCATCGCTGTGAGCTACCAATGTGAGAGCGAAATTCACCCCGAATTTTTTGCTGGCCTGAATAAGCTGCGGAATCTTTTCGTTTTCCTTCCAATTCCGATATCCGGGTTCGGCAATCCATATTCCGTCTGCATCCTCAACGGTTTTTACAAAATTACCTTCGCCGTTTATGTAAATACCGAAATAGGCGATATCGGTCAACCTGTCCAACTCGATAAATTCCATATTTTCCAGATTCCAGTAGGGCAGATATCCGTAAATACGATAAGCCGGCTTTTTCCGTTCTTTAAATAGTGAAAGTATGTCGAATGAGCTTGAGTACGGTGTCAGAGGGTGATTTTTGTAATCCAATTTACTTATATACAGGCTAAAACCGCCCAGTATCGTAACGACAAGGAATAGTACCAGAATTATTTTTATCTCGGATCTCACCTGATAATTTTAAGCGTAAATCTTCAATAAATACAGCCGTTGTTTTCGGTCTAATTACCCATAAATGATAGAATTGGTTTGTGGCTATTCTAAATATTCGTAGGTACAAATTTTGGATCATCCTGCTGTTCTTATTTTCAAGTACGGTGTTAGTTTCGGCACTTGTTTTTTTAAGAGATTACATAGAGTACCGTGCAGAAAAAAAGGCAATAGAAGCGGAACAAAGACAGGTATACGTTGATCGTTTAGGGACGGCGGGGTCTTCGGGCGACTGCGCCGAGGTACAGGAAGTCGAGTATTACACGTACTCAGGTGACGATTCTCTTTGGAAAGAAAACAATAAGTTCGGTATATATATTTATGCGGAAGTAGACGAATTTTTTGACCGAGCCGAAGAACTTGTCAATTCCGGTAAGGGCGATTGGGGTTATGTACTAATCCCTTACAACGTAAAGGACAAAAGTTTCGAAAAATGGAATAACGTTTTTAAAAAACTTAACGACAAACACTTGATCCCGGTCTTTCAACTACACGATATAGATCCGGATGACTACAAAGACCAGACCGAGGAGGCCGCCGCATTTCTGAACAGATTCGTCTGGCCCCTAAGATACAGGTACATTAGCGTTTACAACGAACCTAATGACCGTAAGTTTTGGTACGATAGGGTAGATCCCGAGGAATATGCGAAAATACTGGATTATACAATTGATGTTTTTAAAGAAGAAAACCCGGATTTTTTTATGATGAACGGTGCCTTTAACGTAACAGCTCCGTCCGATGATAATCACATGGATTCTTTAGAGTACATGCGGCGCATGGAAGTTTCGGAGCCCGGTATTTTTAAAAAACTCGATGGTTGGGCTTCGCATTCGTATCCTCAACCTAACTTTTCGGGTGACCCGTACAACGAAGGAAGGTGGAGTATAAAAGCGTACGAAACTGAACTAAGTTATCTTAAGAAGGTACTTAAGATCGGCAAGGACCTGCCCGTCTTTATTACCGAGACAGGCTGGGCCCACGCGGAAGGCACGGATTACAACAGTAATTACCTGCCAGTCGCCACAATTTCGGAATATTTTGAAAAAGCATACGAAGATGTGTGGCTTAAGGATGGGCGCGTCAGGGCAGTGATGCCGTTCACGATAAGATATGATCCTCCTTTTGACCATTTTTCATGGCTTAACGCCGACAATGTTCCTTACGAACATTTTGATGTGATTAGGGATATGAAAAAGGTAGAGGGAAAACCTCCCGCACTTGTCGTAAATAAAATTAAGGTCGGGGGTTGCGGACAATGAGTCTTTCGGTAACGCACAAAAAGATAGCTGCCAACACAATCTACCAATTGATAGGAAAAGTTATAAGTCTATCCATAACGGTTTTAGCTACGGTCATTGTCACGAGAACTTACGGAAGAGAAATTTACGGTCAGTTCAGTTTGATGCAGGCTTGGCCCGCGCTATTCTTTGTAATAGTAGATTTCGGGATTAATGCTATAGCTACCAGGGAAATTTCTAAGGATTGGAGTAAGGCAGGGAAGTATTTCGGGAACATATTGCTTATAAGGGTGATATTTTCTATTGTGCTAATGGCAGTTCTATTTGCGGCATCGAGACTTTTTCCTTACTCGCAGGCCCTTAAGACAGGAATTACTCTGAGCTTGCTGCTTATACTTACCCAGGCTCTTTTTACGTCGACCAACATTATATTTCAGGCGAAATTAAGGTACGATCTCTCGACGATAGGTTATCTGGCCGGTTACGCTCTTATACTTGTGCTTATCTATTTTCTGTCACAGGCAAAAGTAGATGTGATGTGGATCAGTTTCAGTTATGTTGTCGGAGGATTTGTTACATTTGTCGTAAATTATTTTTTCGTCCGGTCTTTAGGTGTGAGACCGGAGTTCGTTATAGACAGGCATGTTTGGGCGTATTTGCTGACGAGTTCTCTTCCGCTTGGTTTGATGTTTGTTTTCAGCCAGATAAATTTTAAAGCTGACTCTTTGCTGCTCTCGGTACTGCCTGTCCCGTCTTTTTTAAATGCATCAAACAACGAGGCTGTAGGTTTATACGCACTTCCGTACAAGATATTTGAAGTTGCACTGGTAATGCCCACTTTTTTTATGAATTCCGTATATCCGGTGATGGTAGTTAATATGTCCGAAGGCAAAGAAAAATTGAAAAAGACTTTAATACAGTCATTGAAATTTTTGGTTGCGGCCGCCTTAGTGTTCTCCGTGTTAGGCTATATATTCTCTCCCCTGGCAGTTAGCATTTTGGGCGGATCTGAGTTTGAGGCTTCAATACCGGTATTGAGAATACTATTATCGGGGCTTGTCCTTTATAGTGTCACCCAGCCTTTGGCCTGGGTTATTGTAACGATGGGGTATCAGAAATATCTTCCCGGAATTTATCTGGTCAGTGGTGTCTTTAACGTGACAATGAATTATATTTTTATACCTGCTTATTCGTTTTATATGTCGGCTGTGATAACCCATCTCTCCGAGCTTTTGATTCTTATCCTTTTAATAATTACTGTCCGGAAAATATGGCGTAAGACCTATGCTGCTTAAATACTTATTCTATATGCTGCTTGGTTCTCTGTCGCTGGGGCAGTTCGCAAGGGTCGGAGATTACTATCTTTTCGATTTGGCCGCAGCAGCCTTTTCCTTTTACGGCACAGTATTCTTTCTGATTAAAAGAAACTTAAAGATCCCCCGCTACTCGATTCTTTTTATTATTTTCTCCTTGTGGGCAGGGGCGTCTCTACTGTTGAATTTTTATCGCTACGACAATGAGGAAGGGATAACTGCGGCATTTTATCTGATAAGATACGCGGTATATCTTTTGTCGGCTTTGGTTACTTATAACATGCTGAGTTCCGGAATTATTGACCGCGGACAGTTGGAGAAGTATCTGACTTTTTCGGCTATTTTTTTAAGTGCGGCGGGACTGGTTCAATTATGGTTACTACCGGATTTCACTATGCTGGACCCTGCACTGGGATGGGATCCTCACAAAAATAGGGTAGCATCGACATTTTTTGACCCCAACTTTCTTGGAGCTTATTTAGTAACGGTACTGACCTTGATCTTAGGAAGTATTTCCGAAGGAAAAAAAGACAAATGCAGATTAGTTTCGGCAGGTGTATTGCTGATTTTCATATTCCTTACATTTTCGAGAAGTGCCTGGGCTATGCTGGCCGTCGTGATCTTTATATTCGGTTTATTCAAACAGCGTAGACTGCTTCTTTTAGGCTTGTTATTGGCATTTTTGGCTTATTTTCTTGTACCCCGAGTGCAGACCAGGTTAGTAGGCATTACCGATCCTGCAGACTCGGCAAGGTTTAGACTGGTTTCGTGGAAAAACGCTATACAGATTTCGCGGGATAATATGCTGACGGGTGTGGGGTTCAACGCCTATAGATATGCTCAAAAAGATTACAATTTTCTTACCGCGGATAATATTTCCTCACGCTCGGGCGCCGGCGCTGACTCAAGTCTCCTGTTTGTTCTGGCTACGACAGGAATATTCGGTGCTTTGACGTTCGTCTCCGCCCTCGCGTTTCCCTTTCTTGATAGTGTAGTTTTTAAAAGAAAGTACGGTCTTGTGATAGCGAGCCTACTACCGGCGTTGATGCTGGAGTCCCTTTTTTTAAATTCGTTATTCTATCCTCAAATTATGTTCGTGTTCTACGCCGTTATTTTTAGCTCGTCTCCTGATATTTAACGTGTATGATCTCTTCGTTCCTGTTTCCGGCCTCATCGGTGGCCTCGATCTTTATTTCCACGTCTCCCGGTTTAACCCCCAAAACGTACTCGAAGGACAGATCCGGTTTTTGAATCACCATTCTGTCGTTTATCTTTAATGTGGCTTTTTCGTTCACCGTTCCTGTGATTGTGATTCTTTTGTCCAGATTTTTAACGGTAGAATCGTCTTTGGGGGAATTTACCTCGATTTTGGGTGCTTCTGTGTCGAGTACGATTGAGAAGGTTTCACCCGCGTCGCTTTCTTCATTTTTTGTGTTCACGGCTTTCGCGAAGATGGTATTCCTTCCTTTTATAAGTTCTATGGAAATAAAATTAAATATCCCGTCGGCCCCTGTGGTGGTCTGGGCAACTTCGGGACCGTTCACGAAAAGCTTAATAATTTCGCCTTCGTTAGCATATCCGGCCAGGTTTATTTTTGTTTCTTTAGTAGCAGTGGGCACATTTGTAAGTGTTGGGGGCCTTATTCTTACTTTCACGGCTTCCTCAGTATCATTTCTGTTTTTTGACAGTAGTCCGAACGCCGAACCGAAAGTCGGGGCAAACACAAACAATGCCAGAATAACGAATACGACTAATCCTATAATTCCCAACATCGTACGTATAAGCTTTTTCGAAAGTTCTTCTTCGCCCATACCGTATTGTTTACTTCTGTACCTTCTTGTTGCCATTTTTGTTAAATTATCTCCTCTGTTATAAAGGTTTTAAGCTCGTCCCTCAGGTCGTCCCTCTGCATAGCGAATTTGA
This sequence comes from candidate division WWE3 bacterium RAAC2_WWE3_1, assembly GCA_000503835.1. Taxonomy (GTDB): domain Bacteria; phylum Patescibacteriota; class WWE3; order UBA101185; family UBA10185; genus UBA8498. Next base: position 188,205 of record CP006914.1, read on the forward strand.
GAGTCGTTTTTAAGTATCTAAGGGGGTCGCCGGTCGTAAGCCATTCTCCTTCAATCGGCTGTGCAATAACGGTTTTTCCTGCCTCCGCTAATCCGTTGAGGATATCGATGAGCCAAAGTTCATCGTCCTTACCTGTGGAGGTGTTAAGTGCCGCCTCTATTACATCATAGGAGAAAACAAAGCGCCCGAACTGAACTTTATTCGATGGTGCCTGTTCCTTTGGAAGTTTTTCAAATCCTTTTTCCATGGTGTATTTGTAAGGGGCGTTTTCTTTGTATTTAATGGTTGCGTATCTGTCCACCTCCGACCACGGCACTTCCTGAACAGCGAGTACTGCCGAAGGACGTTGTTCGTGGTAAACATCTATGAGTTGTTTGGTAACCGGTACGTCGGAGAGGGTTAAGTCGTCGCCGAACATGTAAACAAAAGCTTCGTCGTTATCTATTAATTCTTTGACCGTAATTAACGGGGAGCCGTTACCGTACGGCAAGTGATTTTTCTGGCGGACATAGACGAAGTTGGCCATTTGAGGAATTGACTGGACAATCTCCAGATATTTAAGCTTGCCGTCTTTTTCCAGGGAGTTCTCAAGATCAGACCTGTTATCAAAATAATCTTCCATGATATGGTTCCCGGCTCTGGTGACCAGAATTATTTCTTCTATACCGGAATTAACTGCCTCTTCGACAAGGTAGTGAACAATGGGTTTATCTATGATGGGTAGCATTTCTTTGGGTTGGTTTTTTGTTGCGGGAAGAAATCTTGTACCGTGCCCGGCCGCTGCAATTACGGCCTTAGTTACTTTGGAATATTGTTTCATGGTTACTCAATTTTAGCATAAAAAAAGAGCAGACATTGTCCTACCGGGTGGTGGGTGTCTGCTCTCAACGGCTCGCGTTTACTTGCGTGGTTTACGAGCCATGGTTGGGATGTTGGTTTTTTGTTCTTTTTTAGTCTGGCTCAAGAAACCAACGATTGCAATCAAAAAGGCTGCCCCCAGAATCACGACTGCTACCAAACCGGCAGCGCTACCACCGGGGGAACTCATGAGCTGGTAGGCCTTTTCAATAACGAAAAAAGCGAACGTACCCATGAGCACAACAGTGAGAAAACGAAACATTTTGATACCTCCTAAATTTGGATTAGAGGCTAATTGTACCCTATAGTACATATTTTGTCCAGTCTTAGGGATGTTTAAATGGAGCCGATAACAGGAGTCGAACCTGTGACCTTTCCCTTACGAAGGGACTGCTCTACCAACTGAGCTATACCGGCAATGCGTTAATAATACCATTACAGACGGCTCAAGCCTTAAAAATTATACTACTGGTAAGAAGGTTTAACGTAAAAATGATCGGATGACTCCCTGTTTTAGCCCGTTAATTGACTTGCGTCAGGTCGGATACTACAATACCTAGTAACATGAGCAATAAAAGGGTTACAGGCAAAGTATTGGGTAATCTGGAATCCGAGGTAATGGAAATTATCTGGAGTCTAAAAGGCGAGGCTTCGGTCAAATGTGTGGCCGAAATTTTAAGCAAAAAACGCAAAATCGCATATACAACCGTGATGACCGTCATGGCGAGACTAGCGAGTAAAGGTGTTCTGGTACGACACATGAACGGGCCGAGCTATCTGTATAAACCCAAAGTTACAAAAGACCGATTTATAGCAAAAGCGGCCCACAGTATTTTTTCTTCGGCCGTTTCCAACCTGGGTGATGAAGTGTTAGCTCATTTTATAAAAGAAATCCAAAAGATTAGTCCGAAGAAACGACAGGAGCTTTTGAAGATGCTGAACGAAGACCGAAAGGGTATTTGACGCTTTTCTCGAATTATGAAAAGAATTAATTTAAGTTTTTATGTATTACTTTTATCTTCGTTAAGTGTCGGTCTGGTTCTGACCGCCGTTTTATATAAAGTTTCACCTTTCTTTACTTCAAGAACCCTTTTCCTTTGTCAAAAATTCGTTTCGGGCATGATGACGGAAATTCCCCGTCCGGTGTCTAACTTACTCATTCTGGCTGTAGGGATAGTTGTAGGGACAGGGCTTTTATCTTTCCTAGTGCAACTTATCAAAACCCATATTTTCTTAAAAAAACTACTCGTAAAAAAGATTCCGGTATCCCGGGTGTTAGCAGGAGTCCTGGAAAAATTAAAACTTACAAAGAAAGTAGTTCTGGTTAAGGACGACAACCTGTTTTCTTTTTGTTGCGGTATCTTTTCCCCCTTTATAGTTGTGAGCACCGGTCTTGTGAGATCCCTGACAGTCAAAGAATTAGAGGCAGTTCTGTTACATGAACAATCTCATCTGATAAGCAGGGATCCTGGTAAGGTCCTTCTGGGAAAAACATTTTCCTCTATGTTCTTCTTTCTGCCTATTTTTAGGGAGCTTCATAAAGATACGGAGGCAGTCAATGAACTGTTAGCGGATCAATGGGCGATCAGACACCAGGAAAATTCAACTTTTTTGCGCAGTGCCCTTAAAAAAATATTAGCGGCACCCGAAGTAAATTTGGCAGCTGTTTCCAACGCATCCGGTCCGGACTATTTCGAGATAAGAATCCACCGTCTAGTGGACCCCGGCACAAAACACAAACTCAGGCCTTCACCGGTAAGCTTAGTGACGACCTTTTTGTTTATTTTGGTGGGGTGGTTCTCATTGCAAACTCCGGTCAATGCTTTTCATTCGGATACTATGAACAACAACGCTTATCATTCGGATACTATTTTTTTATGTTCACACGATTGGGCCTGTTCCGAGGAGTGCAGGATTAACATTGAACAGCCCGTGAAATATATACCCGCCGACATGCTCGTGCCCGAAAAGAAATGCGGAAACGATTAGAATGTGTGCCGTTTTTCTATCCGGTTTCCTCTTATTTTCTTATTGACAAAACTCAGGTAGTTCTACTACACTGAGTAGTAGTTCATTTAGAAAGGAGGTATCTTATGACGGAAACTCAGAAATCAGAAACAAATACAACTCCCATTCAGGAAAGCACAGTAATCGTACGTGTCCCCAAACCAAATCTACAGGTTGTGGTGCTGGGACTCATAGCTCTTATCACTCTTTTTCAAACTTTTCAACTGATGCGTATTAGTGCTAAAGCCAGTACGGTATCGGTAAAATCCGCTCCCGCCACTACCACTAATAGCGGAACCGGCACGGGAACCGATTCGGATGTACCGGAGTCAATGGTTGGAGGCTGCTAAGTCGTTACACAGGATTGAAATACTATGAACTGGAAAAGTGTTTTATCAGATGTTGGTTCCGGGGTGAGGAGTAAGAAAGAAGACTTAAATATCACGTGGCCAAAGATAATTTTGAGCATCGGATTTTTGGCCGCTGTTATCGGAGCCCTTGTTTCAACCGAAACCCTTGCAACCATCAATAAAAATATTGCCAAAGCGGAAGAAGAAGCCCGTCCTGCCGAGGTGGCGATAGTTAAGATAATTACCCCCGATTGCCGTTATTGTTTTAATGTCGACTTGGCAGTGAATGATTTTAAAAAGCAAAATGTTAAAGTAGTGGAAGAAAAAACTTTAATTTACGGTTCCCCGGAGGCCGAAGCCTCGATCAGGCAGTTTTCAATTCAAAGAATTCCTACTTATATTGTTTCAGGAGAAATAACCAAAAGTAATATTGAGAGTTTTGTTAAAAGTACCGGAGAAGTTAGAGGAGCCGCCGAAGACACATCGACAAGCAATGCTTTTGTTTTTACCAAGGTCACACCTGTTTATATCGATACCGAAAGTAACCAGGAAATGGGCAAGGTAACGGCAACTATATTGAGCGACCCGTCGTGTACTCAGTGTTTGGACCCTAAATTGACGATAGAGGGTTTTAAAAAGTCCGGAATAAAAATAGTCGACGAAAAAGAGATAGTTTGGAACTCTTCCGAGGGTAGGAAAATTATTGATCAGTTCAAAATTACTAAATTACCCACCTTTATTCTTTCCCCTGAGATAGATATCTACGATAACGTTAGGTCAAACTGGGCTAATATCGGAACAATAGAGCAGGATAAAACTTATGTGGCGAGAAATTTGTTCTTTCCATACAGAGACATAGAGAAGGGCGGAATATTGGGATTGGTCGATTTGGTGTATCTTGTCGATTCAAGCTGCGGCGATTGTTACAAGGTCGACACCGTCCAGAAACCCATTCTTGAACAGGGATATGGCGTTCGTTTTCGTTCTGAAAGGACAGTTGACGTTTTATCCGAAGAGGGACAACGTTTGACGAATAGATACAAAATTACTAAACTTCCCACAATACTGTTATCACCCGATGTAGCTCAGTACACAAATCTGCAAAAAATCTGGAACGGTGTCGGAACGATTGAACAGGACGGTTGGTATGTATTCAGGGAGATGCAGCAATTGGGCGGAGCTGTTTACAAAGATTTGGCAACCAATCAGACGGTCGGAAAGACGCCTGCAGTATCCGGCACGGGGGGAGCACAATAATAATTATGAACTCATTATTAGCACCATTAAAAATTATTTTCAGAGAGTCTTTTTACAGGCACGTAGCTTTCTTCACGATCCTGGCATTCGGTTACCTTTCCTATTGGCTATTTTACAAGAGCACAACTTTCGAAACCTACCTGTTAAATATGAAGACCGGGGATTTTGGAGAGTTCAGTGTTGCATACGGCGTTACTTACATATCTACAACAATTTTGACAATTATTTTATCCGGGATAAGCGTGGCTACAGTTTTTTGGCTTTACCGTCATTCCAAGTTGAGTCAGATCAGGAATATCGGCGCAAATCTTGGGGGGCTAATCGCAGCCTTTTTCGGTACAGGCTGTCCCGTATGCGGAGCGTTCTTATTGTCAGCGATCGGTGTAACAGGAGGACTGGCCGTATTTCCCTTACAAGGACTGGAACTTAAATTTTTAAGTTTGGGTCTTATCGCAGGGTCATTATTTTACGGTGTTAAGAAGGTACACGAAATGATTCACTGCGACGATTGTAATGATATCTCACACGACCGCAAAAGCCGCACAAGTGAAAAAAAAGGCCGCAGGTTTTTTATTTTGCCGCTAAGAGACACTCTTATATACACTCTGGCAGGACTTTTCCTTGTCAACCAATTTTTAATTGCGCAGGTTTCTGCGGCTATGGGTATGGTTGCTAATAAGGGATTAGTAGCCCAGCTTTTGGGCATACAAACCAGGTCTACCTACACCATAATTGCTCCCAAAATAAATCCCGACAAAAAGACCACTTCGCTTGCCGAATGGCCGACAATCACTGAAGTTCCGGCCAATCCGAATAGTGGAAACGCACTCGCCGATGCCAAGGTAGTAATGATTGCGACCGGTCAGCCTTTTTATGCCCCAGAAAATGTCTCGTTTGATGACCCGATTAATGCCCAAAAGAAATGGGGGGCATTTGAAAAATCCATAAAACTGTCAACGGAACAGGAAGCAAGATACCAAAGACTTATCGGTACTATGATGACCTGCAGCTACTGTTGCGGCGGCCCTAAAAATGTAACTATGAATAAAAACTGCGGATGTGCTCACGCAAAAGCCGTGAGAGGATTTTACCGCTACATGATCCAGAATTACGGCGACAAATACTCTGATGAACAATTGGTAGGCGAGTCACATCGATGGTACGCCTTGTGGTACCCGAAAGGAATGCTTGAAGATTATTTGCTGGCTACCGGTAACGAAAGTGCATTACCTCACACGTCACACGGAGGTGCAGGTTCAGACGGAAGGCACGGAATCGCGAAATGATCAATTTCATCGATTACCTCGATTTTTTCATATTTATAGGCGGAACTGTAATACTCGTAGGTATACTTTATTTTTTCTTCCGTGATTCCTTAAAGGATATTTTTATTTCGGAGGATGACATAGCGGAGCCTGAAATTTCAAAACGTTCGCCCGTTGTGGAAATATTATTTTCCGAAGACCGTAAAAATAATCCGTCATCGGCTTTGATTAAAAAGATAGGGGCGGTTTTTATAGCTATTATTATCGGCGGTTTTGTGCTGAACCAGTTCCTGATGTGGAAAATGACCTCTTCCGCTATTTCGGAAAGGCCTTTCGATATAAATATTAGTATTTCTAAAAAATGAGAAAAATATGACAACAGAAACCAAGGTTTTAATAAGTGTCGCGATAGTTACAGTCGCTCTCCTCGGAGGGGGTGTGTGGTTTATGAGTAATCAGACTGCCGGAGAACAGGCTAAACTAAGTCGACCGTTAATGGGCGAAACCACCCCGGATCAGGGAGCCGCGCACATACCGGAAGGTACAACGGCGGAATACAGCACGAATCCTCCGACAACCGGTCCGCACTACGGAAAGTCCCAGTCCGCTGGTATTTACGATATGCCGATACCGGATGGAAACCTTTTACATAGCATGGAACATGGGGCGGTCATAATTTGGTATAAAGCAGCCAATGGGTCAGAGGACGGAGGCTTATCCGGTCAGGATATTGAGCGGCTAAAACAGATTTTCAGCTCGGTTGCCGTTAATAAGAAAATCATGGTGCCGAGGGAAAACCTTGATGTTCCGGTAGCTCTAACCTCCTGGGGTAGATTACTTAAGCTTCAGACAATCGATGAAATCCAAATCAAAGCTTTTATGGAGACGAATGAAGACAGGGGTCTTGAAAAAGCGCCGCTCTAGAATTTGGACCTTCTTTAATTCCGTTTCCATGAAAGAGCTGCAGCACTTTTATGTGGGCAGTAAAGCTCCACAACATAAGGAATTTAGAAGTTTCAAACTTGTACTACACATTGTAGTATCTTTTGTGCTATAGTTAACTGAAATGGGTGAATTAATTGTAAGTAAAGACATTTTGAAGAAGGCGTCATTAAAAGGAGCCATTTCTTTTACCGTTCTCTTGTCGGTGTACTTCCTGATTCTAACGCTAGTTTCGGGATGGAACTTTGCCTGGGTGCAGTTTACGCAGTTTTGGTATTACATCCTGACTCTCGCTTTAGGATTTGGTATACAATTTACCCTTTACAGCTACCTTAGAGATGTTGTGAAACAAGCTTCTACAGGACAAGTTTTGGCTACAACAGGGGCAACGTCGACGGCAGCCATGATATCCTGCTGTGCTCACTACTTAACCAACATCCTGCCCGTTTTGGGGGTAACAGGAATTATTACTTTTATTGGCCAGTACCAGGTTCAATTTTTCTGGGCCGGATTATTTTTTAATCTTCTTGGGATACTTTACATCGGAAATAAAGTTTTGAAAGTTTCGGGACGAATATGAAGAAAACTACAGTTATTTTTATCGTTATATTAATAGTTATTTTGGTTATCGTGCTTAAAAATAGTCTTACCGTAAATATAGGCCCTAAAGATATAGGTACGCCTGCCGGCACAAACGGTTCTTTCCAAAACACAAATAGCAACAACGGCTTGGAAACAAAAGAAAGTAACGACGGTCCGGTATCCGTCACCGTTACGCCTCTTGATGTAGGGGATAACGCATCCCTATGGAGTTTTGACATCGCGCTAAACACTCATTCTGAGGAGATTGGAGAAGATCTGACTGTTGTGTCCGTGCTTATAGATGACGGAGGAAAGACATACAGACCTATATCGTGGGAAGGTTCAGCTCCGGGAGGCCACCATCGTAGCGGTGTTCTAAAATTTAGTGCTATATCACCCAGACCTAATACTCTGGAGTTAAAAATAAACAATGTCGGCGGAATTTCCGAAAGGAGCTTTAAGTGGGAGCTTTAAAAAGTTTATGAGTGAAAAGAAAGTCATTGTAATAGTTTCCGTAATCACGATAGCTTTGCTCATAGTGCCTACCTTTCTAATTGGCGGCAATAAAGGTGACAACTCTTCTAAAACTTCGACGGAGGCCGCATCTCTTAACGAGTTAGTTGGAAGATCTGCGGCTGATTTTACCCTGGAAAGTTATAATGGCGACAAAACAACTCTGAGTAGTCTTAAAGGTAAAAACGTAATCCTCTTTTTTAATGAAGGTCTCATGTGCTATCCGGCTTGTTGGGATCAGATTGCCGCTTTCGGGAAGGACACCGAATTTGCAGATAAAAATACGGTGGTATTAACTATTGTGACCGATTCAAAAAAAGATTGGGAAGGTGCAGTTGAAAAAATGCCGGAGCTTACCGGGGCAATTGTCTTACTCGATACTAACCGAAAGGTATCCGTTTCGTATAAAATGCTATCGCTTCCTTCCTCGATGCATAGAGGCCAGACTCCGGGGCATACTTATGTAGTTATTGATGCCGAGGGTATTGTTCGCTATGTTAAAGATGATGTTCAAATGGCTGTCAGAAATCAGGAGTTACTGGCGGAGATAGGAAAACTATAATCTATGGAACTTTTAATTAGTGCATCATTTATAGCATCGTTCTTTGCGGGAATCGCAGCACTTTTTGCCCCCTGCTGTATCACTGTTCTCCTGCCGACTTATTTCGCTTCCATTTTTAAGCAGAAATCTACCGTGTTTTTGATGACCTTTGTTTATTTTCTCGGTATCCTGTCGATCTTTCTTCCTATCGGTCTCGGAGTTTCATTTCTCACCCAGCTTTTCAGCCAATACCATGACACCATTTTCCTCATCGGCGGAATATTTTTGATATTTCTGGGGATGACTTTACTTCTCGGACAACAAATGTCTTTACCTTTCAGCGTCCACCCGAAATTAAAAGGGCAGGATTTTGTGTCGGTTTATGTCTTAGGTGTATTTTCAGCCGTCGCAACCACCTGCTGCGCCCCCGTACTAGCAGGAGTCCTGACTTTGTCGGCGCTTCCCGGATCGGTGTTCTTAGGCGGAGTTTATACTCTTGCTTATGTACTGGGCATGGTCCTGCCTCTTTTCATTATCGCCTTTACTTTAGACAAGGTCGATTTTACTCAGAAGTTCGTTGCCTTTAGAAAGAGAATCTCTTACTCTGTGCTCGGTCAAAAGGTAAGTCTGACTTTTGCTAATCTATTCTCCGGGCTAATGTTCCTGGTTCTGGGCATTGTTATAATTTACCTTGCCAAGACAAGCCAGCTGACATCCCACTCCTCATACCAGGTTTCGTTGAATATATACCTGACAAAATTTATTAACGGGATAGGACGGTTTACGCAGGTTATTCCCGAGGCAGGATGGGCTGCCATTTTCATCCTTGTCACACTGTTCGTTACTTTTACTGCCATCAGACAATTTATAAATTTAAAGAAAAGGAAGTGATTTTGAATGAATAAAAACGGACTTATTGCAACTTTGGGCACCGGGCTGATTTTGGGTTTAGTTATACTTATAAGCAATTTTAATATTCGGATAGATGTAAATAGTAACGATGGCCGGGAGCCTATCGGCAGACAGATGACACCGCAGGCACAGGATGACTCTATGGCGGGTCATCACGGAGGTGGCACACCGGCCGACGCCACTCTTTTTAACGACTTGGTCGGTAAAACGGCGCCTGACTTTACGTTGGAAAGCTACGATGGAAAAAAGATAACTCTTAGTGAGCTGAAGGGTCAGAACGTCATTCTTTTCTTTAATGAGGGCCTCATGTGCTACCCGGCCTGCTGGAACCAGATTTCTGCTTTCGGCAAGGATACTGCATTGCAAAGTAAGGCTGTGGTACTAAACATCACGGTCGACCCCAAAAATAACTGGAAACAGGCCGTAAATAAAATGCCTGAACTTGCCGGTGCCACGGTACTTTTTGACAGCAGTAGGGAAGTCTCTAAGAAATACGGAGTTTTAACTCTGCCGTCATCAATGCACAAAGGTCAATTTCCGGGGCACAGCTATGTAATAATAGACAAAGAAGGAACAGTTAAATTTATCAGGGACGATGTTTCTATGGCGGTAAGAAATGATGAGCTATCTGCGGAACTGGACAAGTTGTAATTTATAAGGAGGTGAAACTATGGGTATTTTTAATAACGTACAAAGTATCTTTAAAAAGACCGGTAGTGCAGTAAACTACGTTAAAGACCCGATCTGCGGTATGAAGGTTAATCTGGATAAGGCAGAATTCAAAAGTACATATGAAGGCAAAGAATATGGTTTCTGTTCTGCAAGCTGTAAGGTTGAGTTTGACAGTAATCCCGACCAGTATGCGCTTGCAGGCCGTTAAATATTTTCGACCGTACGGATTTTGTTAATTCCATATTTGTTTATTGACAGTAGTTGTGCAGACTGATATATTATTGAAGTATTTCGATATTTCAATAAACTATGTCAAAGAATACCTTAAAAGTTTTTAAAGCATTGGCAAACAGAACCAGGATAAAAATACTCAAAAAGCTGGTAGATGACGAGGAACTGTCCTGTCAGGAACTGATGAAACATTTTCCATTATCACAGCCCACTCTTTCACACCACTTCGGCAAATTAATAGAAGGCGGAATTTTACGTGTAAAGAAGGACGGTGTCAGCCACTATTATAGTGTCAATAAAACCTATCTTGCAGGCCTCGGCGTGGATATCGAAAAGATAACAAAGTTGTAATTTAAATTGGAGGTAAAAATATGGAAAGTAATAATGAATTTGGAAATTTAAGCGCGAACGACAGGCTAGAAAGAACAGTTGCGGCGTTGCAGCAGAGCGGATTTACGGTGGAGACAGTAGAGACAGGTAGTGAAGCGAAAGAAAAAGTTTTGAGTATTCTTCCCGAAAAAGCAGAGGTTTTTACCATGGCATCTCAAACACTGGAACAAGTAGGTTTATCGGATGCTATCAACACTTCAGGCAAATATGATTCTGTCCGAAATAAGCTCAACGCGATGGACAGGAATACGGAAGGTCGGGAGATGGCCAGGCTGGGAGCTGCCCCGGACTGGGTAGTTTCTTCGGTGCACGCAGTTACGGAAGACGGTCACCTATTAATTGCTTCTAATACAGGTAGCCAACTTTCAGCAGAAGCTTACTCCGGCGGTAAAGTGATTTTTGTGGCAGGTACCCAAAAAATTGTTAAGGATAACGCCGAAGGTTTAAGGAGAATCTACGAATATGTTCTCCCGCTGGAAGATGTACGGGCTCAAAAAGCTTATGGCATGCATAGCAACGTATCAAAGATTTTGATTATAAATAAGGAAATAGTGCCGGAAAGAATAATTGTTATTTTGGTTAAGGAGAAGCTGGGGTTTTAACGGAACGCATTGTTTTTGTTTGCGATGTTTTTCGCTCCGCCATTCTCATCCCTTACACCCTATAAATTTGCCCACCAACCCTACGGGCTGTTGGTCAAATTTCTGGAGCGGGTGACGGGATTCGAACCCGCGACCTTTTCCTTGGGAAGGAAACGCCATACCACTAGGCCACACCCGCGTGTCAAAGAGATTATAGCAACAGAGTGCGATAAAAAACACCCTCAGCTATAAGGGTGTTCTTAAATTCAGGAAGGTAAAAAATTAGGGAAGAACCAAAACCTGCCCCGGAATAATCAAAGCCTGTTGTCCGTTAAGCAAAAAACCTATATCCGATTCGTTCGCGTCCAGTATTTTCGTCCACTGAGTACCGTCGCCGTAAGCACCCTCAGCAATTTCCCATAAAGTATCTCCCGATTTAACGGTGTAGGTCGCCCCCCGTATATCGCCTTCCCGGTAATCTGTGGCAACCCACTCGGCTTTAATAAGGCCCTCGGCACCGCTCTTGGAAATAGTCCCTGCGACCGTGGGAGGTAAATTTTTGTCTGACGCTCCGCTCCCGTTCAGATCACCTTCAGTTTCTTCGCCTTCTGTATCTACACCTTCGTTTTGAAAAACAATCTCTTCCTGAGTCTTACTTATCTCTTGAGAGCTTTTGCTGAAATAATTATAAGCTGCGAAAACCAATGCCACGATAAACAAACCCCCTATAATCAATGCTAATCCGTCTCTTTCGCCGGTATTTTCCTTCGTGTTTGCTGACATTTATGAACCTCCTTCATACGGGGGCAGAAAATATATCTATACAATGGCGGGATCGACGGGACTCGAACCCGCGGCCTCCGCAGTGACAGTGCGGCGCTCTAACCGACTGAGCTACGACCCCATAATGCTGGTGTTATACTAGCAATTTGTTGTTATATGGTCAATAAAATGCCTTTTTAAAGGACGGTTTGTGTTTTTGTTAAAATGCCGACTTAGTGCTAGAATTGTCGAAAATCTTATGTCGAGGAGGGATACTATGCCTAAAGTTACACTGAAGGAATTTGTTCGTCAGATGCGTGCGCAGAGCATACGGCAGATTAGCGTAGAAAGCTGTTCGGACACGCCCGGCGGTATTCACACACCCTCACGGGTCGAGGAGTATTCAATCGAGGACGATTCAATCAAAAATCTATCCTCGGAAATGATGGAAGAGATTTATGAGGGTATGCGGTTTCGCCGCTCTCAGGTTAGTCTTGTCCGTCAGGTCGGTGGCACCCTCGAAGTAAAGGTGGGATAATCTGAATCCGATTCTCCCCGCTTAAGCGGCTCTCTGTTGTTTTTTATAGAACAATAACGGGAGCCGCTTTTTTACCTCCTTCACGGAACTTTGCTATTATTTACATATGAACGCCAACCGCATTTCCAATAAAGAAGTCGTTTCAATGATGAAGGAAGTGTTGGCGGCAATGGATGTTAAGAATTTCAACGTTTTCAGAGTGAGAGCTTATCAAAACGCCATCGCAATCCTCGATAATCTGACGGTCTCAATTTACGACTTATGGGAAAACGGCAGGTTGAAGGAAATTCCGGGGGTAGGTGTAAGCATCTACGCCCATTTAAATGAACTATTTTCAACAGGAAAAGTTAAAGAATTCGAGGCAATCAAAAAAGATCTTCCCGAGGGAATGTTTGCTCTTATCGGCATCCGCGGAATCGGTGCAAGAAAAGCATTTAAACTTGCTACCGCTTTCAAAATAAAAACGCGTGAGAGGGCGGTTGAAAGAATTAAAGAACACGCAGAAAAAGGCGAGGTACGAGAGCTTGAGGGTTTCGGCGAAAAATCAGAAAAGGACATACTCGAATCTATCGGTCAGTTCAAGATGACCAAGAACGAGAAACAGCGCGTACTCTACTCAAAAGCCGAAGAAACCGTGGGAAGAATTTACGATTATATGAAGGAACTGGACACCACCGGTCACATTGAGGCGGCAGGCTCTTTCCGCAGGAAGAACGCCACAATCGGGGATCTGGATATTCCCGTTGCTACCGTCGATCCCGACAAAACGATAAAGCACTTTTTACAGTTTCCTGAAATAGCGGAGACTTTGGTAAAAGGCGACAAAAAATGCAGTGTCGTCCTTAAAAATGATTTGCAGGTAGACCTAAGAGTTTCTACTCCCGAGGCGTACGGTGCTATGTTGCAGTACTTCACAGGTTCCAAACAGCACAACATCCTCCTACGCAACTTTGCCCTTTCCAAAAATATGTCTTTGTCCGAATACGGGATAAAAAAGGGAAGTGACACCCATGAGTTTCCCGATGAACCATCCTTTTATAAATTTTTAGGACTGCCTTATATCGAACCCGAGCTTAGGAACGGTTCCAACGAGATCGAGGCTGCGATAGAAGATAAACTTCCCGAACTTATCACACTAAAAGACATTAAAGGAGAAGTACACACACATACGACTGATTCGGACGGAGTGAGTACTTTGGAAGAGATGGTTGAGGCAGCTATCGCATTAGGTTATGAGTATCTGGGAATTTCCGATCACGCTCCCAGTGTTACATCGCGCGGATACAAAGAAGTATCGGACATTATAAAAAAGAAGCGGGCGGCGATAAATAAAATAAACGAAAAACAGAATTTTATTAAAATCTTTTTCGGGTACGAAGTTAATATTCTGGCCGACGCAACGTTGGGACTGCCCGACGATGTGTTATCGGAATTGGACTATGTTGTTGCATCTATCCACACTTCTTTTAACCAGGATCGGGAGCAGGTAACCGACAGACTTCTAGCGGCAATAGAAAATCCGTACGTGAATATTATTGGTCACCCCTCGGGAAGGTTGCTAAACCAACGAGATCCGGTAGATCCTGCCTGGGACAAAGTGTTTTTAGCCGCCCGTGACAACAATAAAATACTCGAAATAAATTCACAGCCCGACCGTTTAGATCTTACCGACGACCTGGTAAAGGAGGCAATAAGCTGGAAGGTAAAGATGGTTATAAGCAGCGATGCCCACGCAACAGACCAGTTTTCGTACATGAGATATGGGATATTTAACGCCCGCCGGGGCTGGGCCGAAAAGAAAAATATTATGAATACGCTCGGTTTTACTGACTTTATACGGGAAGCAGGAATACGTTTGAAGTGAATTCCTTGGAAAAAGATATATAATAGCTTTAGTAATTTTGTTACCTAAGGAGGTGCACCATGGAGATACTATTAGTTATCGTTGCGTTAGCCGCAATATTTTTAATCTCGATCTATAACTCTCTTGTAACATTGAAAGTTAAGATTAAGGAAGCCTGGAGCCAGATAGACGTACAGCTTAAAAGAAGGATCGACCTTATACCTAATTTGGTAGAGTCGGTTAAAGGTTACGCCGCTCACGAAAAAGAAGTGTTCGAAAATGTTACCAAAGCCCGCGCGGCCTTGATGACAGCAGGAGACGCGAAGGCTGCCGGAGAAGCTGATATGCAGTTAACTTCAGCTTTGAAAAGCCTTTTTGCCGTTGCTGAAGCCTATCCGGAACTAAAAGCCCAGGAAGGTTTTATAAACTTGCAGAAGGAACTTTCCGATACAGAAGATAAGGTCGCTTACTCCAGACAATTCTTTAACAGTGTCGTAAGACAATACAACGAGAAGATTGTTGCCTTCCCTTCAAACCTGATCGCCGGAATGTTCGGATTCAAGCAAGAAGCGTTCTTTGAAGCAGAAGCGCAGGACAGAGAACCGGTTAAAGTTCAGTTCTAATGGACAAGCACTCGTTAAAGATAAAGATTGCCGTTCTGGCTTATTTCGAAAAAGACGGCAAGGTTCTTTTACAGAAACGAAAGAACACCGGCTGGCGGGATGGTTGGTATGGGTTAGTAGCAGGGCATGTCGATGAAGGCGAACCTTACAAATTTGCACTGTGCCGCGAAATTAAAGAGGAAGCCGGGGTTGATGTTCTGGAAGCCGATTTGGAGTTCGGGCACTTTTTATCAATTCCGTCCAAGATCTCTGACTGCGACCGGCAGTTTTTCTACTTCATAGTTAAAAAGTGGAAAGGCACGCCGACAAATACAGAACCCGAAAAATGTGACGGGATCGAGTGGTTCGATAAGAATTCATTACCGGAAAATTTGATACCTGTAGTGAAATACGGAATGGACAAAATGCTTACCGGAGAAAAATACAGCGAGTTTGGTTGGGAAGAAGGATACACAGAACGATCATGAACATGTATCAGCATATAAATCAAAATAAGAGGGACACAGTCATTATTGTTGCCCTGTTTATTACCGTAGTTACGGCCATAGGATGGTTTGTGGGCGAATATTTTTATGAAGGGTCCGGCGTGACATTTTTAGGCGGCGCTCTTATTTTCTCGGGAATTTCCGGACTTATTTCTTATTACAATTCAGACAAAATAGTTTTGGGGATTTCCGGTGCCAAAGAAGTTATGTTTGAAGACAGTCCGGATCTTCACAAACTGGTAGAAAACATGAGTATAGCTTCAGGTATTCCCAAGCCAAGAATTTATATCATTCAGGACTCGTCTATGAACGCATTTGCAACCGGACGCGATCCCGAACATTCCGTCATTTGTTTTACAACCGGAATTGTTCAGCGGCTTGAAAAAAGAGAACTCGAGGGGGTAATCGCACACGAAATGTCCCACATCGGAAATTATGATATACGACTTATGTCTATCGTGAGTATTTTAGTCGGAACCGTCATGCTTTTGTCTGATTGGTTCACAAGAGGGGTATTTTACGGAGGTTCGAGGAAAAGAAGTTCCGACTCGAACTCGGGCGGCAGTCTATTTTTCGTGATAGGTATGGTTTTACTTATATTAAGTCCGATAATTGCCACCTTGATAAAACTTGCTATTAGCAGGAACAGGGAATTTTTAGCTGACGCCACAGCTGTTTCTATCACCCGACATCCGAAAGGGCTGGCGGATGCTCTTATGAAGCTGGGCGCCGATCAGGAAGTTTTAGAAGCAGCGAACGGTGCTACAGCCCATCTTTACATCGTAAGTCCGGTGAAAACTTTGGGAAAAGCAGTGGAAGGTCTTTTTTCCACGCACCCGCCTATCGAAGAACGCATAAACCGTCTCCTGCAGATGTAAACGCCCAAAAACCTTTTAATATCCACGAAAATGCTTTAATATAAACAATATGGACAGCAGGAAAATAACAATCGAAGAGGTCAAAAAAATCGCTCAAATGTCTAAACTTAATATTGAAGGCGATGAAGAAAAGTTTTCACAACTGTTATCACAAACCCTGGATTACATAAAAATATTAGACGAACTTGATACTTCCGAAGTTAGTGAGACATTCCAAGTTACGGGTTTAACAAATGTTTATCAGGACGGTTCACAAAAAGTAACACTTTCGCGCGAAGACGCACTAAAAAATGTAAAGGAAACGGCACGAAATCTCGTGGTTACCAAAGGAGTTTTCGATCGTGAGTAAACTTAATGAACTTACAGTTTTAGAAGCGCTCGAAGGTTTGAAAAAGAAAGAATTTACTTCCGTAGAATTGGTAAAGGCCTGTTTATCCCAAATTGAAAAATACGATTCTAAAATTAAGGCCTTTTTGAGAGTTACCCCTGAGATTGCATTAAAAAGAGCCGAAGAAGCCGACAAAGAGATTTCTACCAAAGGTGTCGAGGCCTTTATAAACAAACCTTTGTTAGGTATTCCGTATGCGGCGAAAGATAATTATTCAACAAAAGGTGTGGAAACTACCGCGTCCTCAAAAGTTTTGGAAGGTTATGTTCCTCCGTTTGACGCTACGGCCATTAAAAGGCTGGACGAGGCAGGAGCGATTTTGCTGGGAAAAACTAACTTGGATGCTTTTGCCCACGGATCTTCTACTGAAACTTCGGACTTCGGAACGACCTTTAATCCGTGGGACCTGACTAAGGTTCCGGGCGGCTCCTCAGGGGGCTCAGCGGCCGCTGTAGCGTCTCACATGGTGTTATTTGCAACCGGAAGTGAGACAGGGGGAAGTACAAGAGGTCCCGCGTCCTGGTGCGGTGTTACGGGCGTAAAACCCTCTTACGGCAGGGTGAGCAGGTATGGAATTGTAGCCATGGCTTCTTCTACCGATTCTCCTGGTCCGTTAACTAAAACAGCCGAAGATGCCGCGGTAGTTTTAAGAGTTATGGCGGGAAAAGATCCGCTTGACGCAACATCCTTACAAACAGAAGTGCCCGATTATTTAGCCGAAGGGAAGTCTTTTAGCATGAAGGGAATAAAAATCGGAAGGCCGGTGTCCTACTTTGAAATGGAGCTTGAAGAGGGAACAAGGAAAAAAGTTGATGAGGCGGTTGAGGTTTTCAGAAGTTTGGGAGCCGAGATTATTGATGTCGACATGCTGAGTCCGAAATATTCTATTGCCGTTTACACAATTCTGCAAAGATCCGAAGTTTCTTCTAATTTGGCTAGACTCGACGGAATAAGATACGGAAACGACCGCAACTCTTTCGGATTTGAAGCTAAGAAAAGAATTATGCTGGGTGCTTACACTTTAAGCTCGGGATACTACGATGCTTACTACGCGAAAGCACAAAAAGTACGGACATTAATTAAGCAAAGTTTTGATGCTGCGTTTGAAAAAGTCGATTTGCTGGTTGCTCCTTCCATGCCGTGTGTCGCTTTGAATGTAGGCGAAAGCTCTAACTCTCCGATGTTCGGAGAAATGATGGATGTTTTGAACGAGCCAAGCTGTATTGCGGGAGTACCGGGAATTAGCGTGCCGTGCGGGTTATACAACGGTTTACCCGTCGGTGTCCAAATAATGAGCAAAATTAACGAAGAGTCGAAAATATTCGGGGCGCTATTTAATTATCAGGGGGCGACGGGCTTTCATCTGGAAAAACCGGCGTTAATCAAGGAATAATATGGGATTTTTTGATTTTATATTCGGTTCAGGAACAGGATCAGCCTACGGAAGCGTGAGCCAGGAAACCGTGAGAAAAATAACATCTGACTGGGAAAACGTAAGTGTGTTACTTAAACAAAAAGGTCCTTCGCAGTTAAAACAGGCATTAATCACAGCTGATAAATCTTTGGACGCTGTTTTAAAAGAAATAGTTCCCGGAGAGACAATGGGGGAACGTCTGAAAAACGCCGTTGAGAAATTTGACAGGCCTACTTACAACAGAATTTGGGAGGCCCATAAATTAAGAAATAGCTTGGTACACGAGGCAGGGTTCGAGCCGGCATATTTTATGATTACCGAAGCAGTCGCTAATTTAAAAGAGGCTTTATACAAATTGGGAGTTAATGTTTAAAAAATGAACGAAGAATTATTAGGAAAATACAAACTTGTCGTGGGGATGGAAGTTCACATCCAACCTAAAACGGGACAGAAAATGTTTTGCGGATGTGACGCTAATATATGGGGCGCCGAGCCTAATACCCGCACCTGTCCTACATGCCTGGGATTACCGGGCGCCTTACCCGTTCCTAATTTAGAAGGAGTTAAAAAGGCGCAACTACTGGGTTTAGCCTTAAACTGCAACTTAAACACCGATTCGAGATTTGACAGAAAACACTATTTTTACCCCGACCTTCCGAAAGGTTACCAAATTAGTCAGTACAAACAACCTTTGTGCGAAAACGGCTCGCTTCTTTTGGAAAGCGGCAATACAGCTGATATAGAAAGAGTTCATCTCGAAGAGGACGTTGCTAAGTCTTTTCACGAAGGCGGTAAAACACTGGTGGATTTTAATAAGTCCGGACTTCCTTTAATAGAAGTAGTGACGAGACCGTGTTTCCGCTCCATTGAAGACGCTGTCGATTACTGTAAAAAACTGCAGGTAATTTGCAGGTACTTAGGAATAAGCGAAGCCGACATGGAAAAAGGACAGATGAGACTCGAAGCCAATATTTCACTTCGTACAGCCGAGATGGAAGCAAAAAACGAACTGTCCCCTTACAAAGTAGAAGTCAAGAATATAAACTCGTTCAAATACATGGAAAAAGCTGTTCGAGCAGAGATTGTGAGACAGCGCGAAATTTTGGAAAAAGGCGAAATGCCGAAACAGGAAAACAGGGGATACGACGAATTCAAAAATATTACTGTCGCGCAACGAGATAAAGAAGAAGCTTCGGATTACAGATACTTTCCCGAACCCGATATTCCGCCGATGGTTTTTGATGAGAAATATATTACTGAGTTGAGGGCGGTTGAAGGCAGTTTGCCTCAGATACTACGAAAAGAAATGGAAGATAAGGGCGTCACAAAAGAGCAGAGCAGGATTTTGGTGGAAGTGATGGGGTTTCCGGCTGTGGAAAAATTTGAAAAGCTTGTAGACGGGGGTTTGGGTGCTTCTAAAGCGGCTACAGTTTTGATTAATAGAAAAGATCTTTTTGAACTGGACGCCGGAGAAATTTTAGAAAAATTAAAGGGCGAGAGTGACAAAGTTTCAGATACGGGGGAAATAAAAAAGGTTGTCGAAGCAGTTTTGGAAAAGAACCCATCCGCTGTTTCGGATTTTAAAAACGGAAAAGAAAGCGCCGTACAGTTTTTGTTAGGCAACGTTATGAAGGAAATGAGGGGTAAGGCAGATCCGGTTATTGCATCGGATTTGATAAAAGAATTCCTTACAAGGTGATAAACATTTCGGCGGTTACCCAAAAAAGAGGCCGCACTGTTGGAATAGTCCCAATAATGCGGCCACGCGACTAGTTAACAATCAAATCTCTTGCGATGGAAAACGCGAGTACAAAGGAAACGACCGAAACGCTGAAATCAAGAAGGTTTCTGCCGTTTTTGAGCCGTTCAGTTCCAATCGCAGCCAGAATCCCGATGATTACTAACGAAACGTACCGCAGCGTTATCTCATCGAAAATAACGCGTTTTACTAAAAGCAACGCTCCCCATGCCAACAGAATTAGCACCCCAAGAGCTTTTAGCCAGTGCTTCTCAATCATTTTCTCCTCCTTTTGAATGCCAGCATCTTATCACACTATGGGTCCTGGGACAACATTGAAATATCACTCAATTATAGTGTTTCTTCAAGTGGTATCATATACGGGATGGAACTAAAATTTGACCCGGCAAACCCTACATACGACTACATCACAAAAACTGATCAGGCAAACGAGGCTCTCGAAATTTTGGAAAAAGTAAAAGTGGTCGGAGTAGACATTGAAAGCACGGGTCTTGATCCTTACACCTCAACTTTGCTGCTTGTACAAATCGGTACCGAAGATAAAAGTTATATTTTCGACGCACGAGCTCTTGAACTAAAAAATTTCACACGTTTTAAAGAATTTCTGGAAAATCCAAAGATACTTAAAATTTTCCACAACGGTAAGTTCGACTACAAACACATCAAAATTCACATTGGTGCTGCGCCCACAAATTTATACGACACAATGCTTGCAGAAGTCATTTTAAACGCAGGGCTCGGGCGTGGTTACTATTCCTTAAAAGACCTTACCAAAAAATATACCGGGCTGGATTTGAAAAAGGATGTGCGGGAAACGTTTGAAGGCGTGACGAATAAAACAAAAATTAATGTTGAACAATTGAAATACTCCGCATTGGACACCTTGATATTATTTCCGGTTTTCAATGAGCAGCTTGTCAAAATAAAAAGCGAAAATCTATTAAATGTCGCCAAACTTGAGTTTGCTGCAACCCGCGCTGTAGGCGAAATGGAGCTGAAAGGCATTTATATTGATGAGAAAAAGTGGCGGGACATTATGGTGCATCTATCTGAGAGAAGAAACGCTTTAGCTAAAGAATTTCAGGAGGCCATAAGGCCTTATTACTCCAACAACATGATTGATCTTTTCGGAAATCACGCAGATACAATAAATATAAACAGCCAGCAGCAGTTGATGGACCTGTTCAATAACAAGTTGAATTTAAATCTGCCGTCCACGGGCGATGCGTTGCTTGCTTTGCATAATGAACCTATTGTTAAGCTACTAAGAAATTACAGAGGCTACGAAAAACTATTGTCGGCGTTCGGGGACTCGCTGTTATCAAAAATAAATCCCGTTACAAAAAGACTTCACCCGGAATTCAACCAGCTCGGTACAGCAACAGGAAGGTTCTCCTGTAATAATCCTAATCTCCAGCAAATTCCGAGAAACTCAGAAGAAGCTCCTTTTAGAACCTGTTTCAATCCTGAGCCCGGTTATAAATTAGTTACGGCGGATTACTCTTCATTTGAAATGAGAATTCTTGCAGAGCTTTCCGGAGACGCGAAAATGATTAAAGCGTTAAACGACGGTCTGGATATTCACTCTTACACCGCATCACTTATGTTTAACGTTCCTTACAGTGATGATTTTAAAAAGAAATATCCCAGCTATAGGCAAATCGCCAAACCTATAGGTTTCGGGTTGATGTACGGAATGGGATCAATGGGATTAGCGGCCAGAATAGAAAACGAAACCGGAACACCCGTATCCAGAGAACAGGGAGAAGATTATATGAACAGGTACTTCGCGAGCTATCCAAGCGTCAAGGACTATCTTAATAAAACGGCAAGAAAAGCTGTGAAGGACGGTTTTAGTACAACGCCCCTCGGAAGAAAACGCTGGTACGATAAACCATTAAAAGACGATCCCGATTTCAGGAAAAAGGAATCGCGTATTGAGAGGGAAGCAAAAAACCACCCAATTCAGGGAACAAACGCTGATGCGGTCAAGTACGCTTTAATATTTTTAAACGACAGGATGAAAAAAGAGGGAATAGACGGCGGTCTTACCCTCACCGTTCACGATGAAATAGTGTCGGAGATTAGAGACGACCAGGCGGAGTATTGGGCAAAAGTGCAGTCAGACGAGATGGTAAGAGCTGCCGCACTTTTTATAAAAAAAGTGAAGATTCAAAGCGACCCGTTTGTGGGTGATGTTTGGGAACATTAAATTTTAGGAATAAAAAAGGCGACCTTGTAAGCTTGTTAAGCTGTACGAAAGTCGCCTAAGAAGTGTCTCAGAACCTCTTTGTTGCTTCGCGGTCATCCCAAGTTCCGCTCAGAAGCTCTTTTCCATCCCATACGTAGTACATGTCGATATCTTTGTTGCTTCCGGACGGGTTGTGAAAATAAACCCTAAATATGTTGTTAATAGGTATTTCCGCAATCGCTTCCTTGATGCACTCGTCTTCGCCGATGCACATGAGGACTGTGCCGGGAAACTCCAGAAAAGCACTCGCCGGAACGAAGTCCGTATTGTCAAAGGCGTACCCTTTTTTTAGCAACTCAACTTCTTTGGGCGAAAGAAATTCCATGGGATTGAATTCCAATCGCTTTGTTCCGAAAGTTGATTGAAGTCGCTTGGTAACGGTCTTCAAGGACTCCTCCCTTAACATAAACTCCTTTGGGAATTCAATCAGGTCGCCGGTCAGGTGGATACAAGAGCTATCGTTGTCTGCTCTAAAAATCACAATGATTTCCGAGTTGTCGAACTCGGGTTCCACCTCTCTGGAGTACAAGGACATATTTCCGTCCTTGAAGGTGCGAAGATTTGCTCTTTGGATGACAACGTTTCCGGTTTCTAACCACTCTACGTGTTGTTTGAGGGTAAGCTTAATCTGTAGTACTCCTGAATGCAGGCGGGAAGCCCCGATAAATATAACGGGATTTGTCTTATCCCCCGTCTGCACAAGATTCCTTACTGCCATGCCCTTAACAACACCTCTTGACCATATTTCAAAAAGCTGCACGCTCTCTTCCATGTCGTCCCTCCTTTTGTCATTTCTGATATGATTTTATCGTATAGTAGTACGATATAGTCGGTAGCGGATATTCTAGCACACAAAACCAGGTGGTCAATCTAACACGTTCTATTCTGCCACGCAACTATCTAAAACCCTTGCACTCTTAAGCTATGAGTGCTAATATCTCACTCATGGTACTCTGCCACCGATGCGGACAGCGTCCTGCAAAATATCCAATAAATCAGATAGTTGACGGCAAGCAAGTCTACATGGCTCTCTGTGAAGTATGTTACGAGGAAGTTGTGAAAGAAACGTCCCAATCCGCTTCAAAACTGGATAAATACGGCCGCGATCTTACCCAACTAGCCCGTGAAGGTAAACTTGACCCCGTTATCGGCCGAAAAAACGAAATCGAACGCGTTATTCATATACTTTCAAGAAGAACAAAAAATAACCCTGTTTTAATAGGCGACCCCGGTGTCGGTAAAACAGCTATAGTTGAGGGTTTGGCCCAAAAAATCGTTAACGGACAGGTTCCTGAGCCTTTAAGAGGTAAACGTGTGTTTATGCTGGATTTGGCTTCAATAATCGCAGGAACTTCCCATAGAGGAATGTTCGAGGGACGCCTGAAAGACATAATAACCGAGGTCATTTCGGCGAGTGGTCAGATAATCCTTTTTGTAGACGAGCTTCATACCGTTATCGGAGCCGGTAGTGCAGAAGGATCGATGGATGCCGCAAATATACTCAAACCGGCCCTTTCAAGAGGTGAATTACAAATGGTAGGTGCTACTACAATAGATGAGTATAGAAAATATGTTGAAAGGGACGCCGCACTTGAGCGCCGCTTCCAGCCTATTATGGTAAATGAACCGACATCAGAAGATACCGTCGAAATTCTCAGAGGATTGAGAGAGCGCTACGAATCCCATCACAACGTAAAAATAACGGACGACGCGATAGTTGCTGCCGTTAAAATGAGCGATCGCTATGTTTCTGACCGCTTTTTGCCCGATAAGGCGATTGACTTGATTGACGAGGCTTGTGCGATGGTCCGCCTGTCCCAGGTAAAAGAGCCTGAAAATTTAAGAACTGTGGAAGAAGAAATTTCAAAATTAAAAACTGACGCGAGAAAAAATAAGATCAGCGATGAGGAAAAAGAACAGATAAAGAAAAGAACAGAAGAATTGGAGAAAATAAAATCGGAACTTGTTGAAATCTGGACAAAAACTAAATTGGAGGAAATTCCCGATGTTACTGAAGACGCCGTTATAAAAGTTGTTTCCCGTGCAACCGGTATACCGCTTGAGAAATTAAATGTTGTTGAACGCGAAAGACTTTTAAATCTCGAAAAAACAATAAAAAACAGAGTTGTTGGTCAGGATAAGGCAGTTGGTGTTTTGTCCGAAGCTATCAGGAGAGCGAGGGCGGGTCTGAAAGACCCGAAAAGACCAATCGGCTCCTTTTTGTTCCTCGGTCCTACAGGTGTTGGTAAAACTGAATTGGCAAAGACTTTAGCCGAGGCTTTGTACGGTGATGAAGACATGATTGTCCGCCTGGATATGAGCGAGTATATGGAAAAGCATTCGGTGAGTAAATTGATAGGCGCGCCCCCGGGATATGTTGGATACGAACAAGGTGGTCAGCTTACCGACATTGTGAGAAGGAAACCCTTTTCCGTAATATTGCTGGATGAAATAGAGAAAGCTCACCCTGATACATTTAATGCCTTATTGCAAATAATGGAGGATGGGCGTTTGACTGACAGCAAGGGCAGAACAGTAGACTTTAAAAACACTATCTTAATACTTACGTCCAATGTTGGTTCGGAGCTATTAAGACGAAAAGACATAGGCTTTATCGAAGACAAGAAGAAGTCCCACGACGAGGTAGCTATAGCCGCCGACAGAAGAATATTCGGTATATTAAAAGATTCGTTTAAACCCGAATTCCTGAACAGAATTGATGAAATTGTAGTATTTACCAGCCTGGGAAAAGAGGATATTAGGGAAATAACCCTGAGAATGCTTGATAAAACCAGGAAAATGCTGGCTGAACAACAGCTCACGCTTGAGGTTTCTGATGGGGCAGTAGACTATCTGGTAGAAAACGGATACAGCGAGGAATACGGGGCAAGGCCTCTCAGAAGACTAATCCAGAACGAGGTAGAAAACGCCATATCAAGCAAAATAATAGCGGGTGAAACATCCGGGGGAGACCTTGTAGAGATTGATATTTCATCGCAAGGCGGTTTGACGGTGGAGGTTAAAAAGCCGGCGAGGGTGTCCTCGAAAAAGAAATAATTGAAATTGCGGGTTTAATTTGCTATCCTAGCACAGTCTATGGCCGATAAAGATCAAGATACAACTAAACAGGACGACACAGCTCAGCAGGATGAGCCTGTAGATGAAAGCATTGTCGAAGCGTCTGCGCAGGAAGAGGAAGCAGCCGAGGCTCCTGCAGTAGAAACCGAGGAAGAAAAGCTTGTGGAAGTCATTGAGGAAAAGGCCGAGGAAGAGTCCAAAGCCGCTGAAGAAGAACTGAAGAAGGTTTCGGAAGAAGAACCTAAAATTCCCGAATTCAGAGTCGGCGACACCATCAGAGTTTTCTACAAAATAATCGAGGGTGAAAAGATGAGGATTCAGCCCTTTGAAGGTATCGTAATTTCATTTAGGGGTTCAGGTGTTTCAAAAACCTTCACCGTGAGAAGAATAGGGGCAGATCAGGTCGGTGTCGAAAGAATATTACCTTTGTTTTCCCCCAACATAGAAAAAATAAAAGTTGTTAAACACGGAAACGTGAGAAGAGCCAAGCTGTTCTACTTAAGAAATAAAGTCGGTAGAGAAGCAATGAGAGTAAGAGAAGCGAAGAAATAAATTCCCCCCCCCCAACTTTAATTTAAATAAAGATTAGTTTAAGTTGGTATTTTTTGAGCGTTCGTTCTATAAAAAAATCGGCGCTCTCAGTTTAAAACCTGATTACGCCGATGCGTTTTTAACACGACCCTTTTCTTATGGGGGTGGTCGCTAAAACTTCTTTGATGGCCTTAAGTATCTTGGGTTGGATCATCGGCCAGTAAAACCCCTGTTTCCTAACGATGGTTACAGCACACGGATCCAGCGCGATTATCTTAATGCCGTCAACCTTGTTGAGCTCTTTTATAAGGCGGGCTGCAACCGGTCCGGCGATGTCTTCGGGAATGTTTTCGTTGCCCGGAGACGGGATGGGAAAGAAAAGATTTCGTGAAGACGACATAGATAGAAGTCGCTTAGTACGGTAAGTTCTAAGCTCTGTCGTTGTCGAGAGCTTTTCTATACGGATATCTGAGATGCCTATTACAGCCATATCTTTCTCCTTTTGTTTATTATTTTTCCCGGCTTAATTTTAGACGGGGCAGTATTTAGTACTGAGATTTTAACACAGTAGTAAAGAAGTCTCTTTGTGACGCAAAAAGGGAGACTTGGTTTTTGGCCTTGTCTCCCCCTGATTCAGTGCTTGGTCATTTGGTTTAAATTGTGTTTAGTGCTCTACGAATTGTCCCAGGCCGGGATCCGTAAGGACCGTCACGCCATGAAAACCGCCCGCAGGGTCGTTATAAACTTCTTCGAAGATATCAAATTCATTCCAGAGTGGCCCGCCCGCACCAACCCAGCCGATTTTTACAAAGTATGTGTAGTGCTGGGACACCCCACTGGCATCGATGTAATCTCCGTTGACGTGGTTTGTTAACCATCCCCTACTGAGACCGGTGGAAGTACCGTTAGCCAGGCCTCGGTCAAGCTTGCCATCACCATCACAATCGACATTCGACAGCCATTCGTCGGACCACTTCATTTGAAGCGCGTCATCGGCGTAATCGGCGGTACTGCCCCAGTATTTTCCGTCTGCTACCCGATCTGACGTGTCATATGTCCCGACGAAAAGGTGCGCCTGGTAGTTATAACCGAACTCATCAAAACCCACAGTAAGCGGGTTCCCGGCCGAATCCACAATGGTGCCGTCCTGAATTTTGGCGCACCCGGTGTTCGACCATGCGGTTTCCGCGCCGGTGACAGGATCAAACCCGACAGGTTTGTCCGCTAAAACAGGCGAAACCACCATCATGACCATCACAACAGCGAGTACTGCCGAAAGAATACCTTTGGCTTTCATTTTCACTCTCCTTTTAAGAGTTTGGTTGATTTATGCGACCAAGCAGGGGATACTATAACATTTAAATGCCTATACTAGCAAGTCGGGCATCTATAAATCACCGGGAAAAGAAAAAGCTCCATAGGATTTTTAATTATTCCTACAGAGCTTATTTTGTTATAACGAAGTTGCAAAGCTATATGTCAAAGGCGGGCGACCCGTTTGATTTAAGGTACTCTACGAGCTCCCGCATTTTCCCTTTCGTTACTTCTCCGCTTTTGTTATAGGCGGTTCGCAGCAAATCTTCGTGCGCCGTTTTAATTAGTGGAAAGATACCGGAAGTATGCAGGAAATTGTTCCCTTCGGTCGCCTCAGTGCGCTTGCTAAATTTTGCAAGTTCGAGGGCGAAAAAGGTGAAACAGCCCCGTTCTTCCAGAGGAACCGCGTATCTTAGGATTGTAACTTTCTCTCTGTAGTCGGATCCGGAAAACACTTTGTTAACGCCCATCTCTCCTCCTTTATTTAGTACACTCAGTGCGGAAAGTATAACTTACTATAAGGTATTTAGCAATAAATGCGGTATTTCAACTGTAAATAAAAAAGGGTAACCCTGAGACCGAAAATTCGGTTTCAAGATTACCCTTGCGGAGCAATTAATTTTCCTCAGCGGTTGTAATATTTTTTTGCTCCCGCGTAGAGGATTAACGTAAACAGTATTCCCATTCCGATGCCGACGAATATCTCGAAGGTGTAAGTTCTCACAACAATAACTGAGAGCTTATCTCCAAAACCACTTGTCGGTACCGGAGGAGCCGTTCGGCTTGGCTGCGGAGGCCCCGGTGTCGCGGTGTTCGGCGGTAACGGAGTATTAGTTGGGGTCGGTGGAACCTCTGTGGGTGGTATTTCCGTCGGAGGCACCTCGGTTTGCGTCGGTGTGGGAGGCACATCAGTTGGAGGTGTAGTTCCTGTGGGAGTTGAGGTCGGGGTGTCAGTAGATGTGCTCGTGGGTGTGTCCGTCGGTGTAGACGTTGCTGTGTTCGTAGGTGTCGGTGTATTTGTCGAAGTTGATGTTGGCGTGTTGGTCGACGTTGAAGTGCTTGTTTTTGTAGGCGTAGGTTCCGGGGTTTCCAGCACGTCGTACGGGATTAAACCTTGGTAGTCATCACCGCACCAAAATTTGTTCTCGCCCGGAATAAAACTGCACCACGTACCTATCGGTGGGTTCGGCTTACCGGGGTCCATGCAATAAGCTTGGATAATGTAACCTCCGGCTCCGCTGATCTCAAACCGTTGATATGTACCTGATATTCCGGAGACTGCGCCGGCACCGAGATCGGCAGTAATGCGCCAACCTTGTTCCGGTAGATCCATTCCGGCGCTTACCGTTGTGACCATTACCAGCGTGGCGAAACCTGCCAGCACCGCGAAGAAAGCCAGTATAACCATAAGCTTTTTCATTTCTTAACCTCCTTGTTTGAGGACTATTATCAGGCGCTCCGCCGAATACCAGGGGTCGCGGAACAAATTTCGGCCGCTGGTAATAATGACGATGCTTCTGTCATCCGGGTAGATGCCTATAAGTTGGGATAGTTCTGTTGGGTTCAGTGTTTTTACTAAACCGAGGTTCTCGTAGCTGACTATTCCCGCCCCGGCCACAACGAGCTCTATAGACACTTCCTTTTGAGAGATTACTACCGGCGTGTCTTCGAGTTCCCCGATAGCCGTGCTCATCCGGCTGTCGGAAAGGTCTGTCAGCACATCGCCGCATGTTCTTCCCCCCTCAAAGTGACGTCTCAGGTACTCACCTTCAAGCTCTGTCCAAACGTATTCCTTTGTGTACCTAAAACACCCTGAGTGGGGATTTATTGTTACATTCCCGGAGTCATCTGCCCATACACCCGCTTTGCCGGCTCCCGGCTTATATACATCGGGGCCGTTCACGGGAATGACCGGAGCAAACGTCACAGGAAACGATCCGCCTGAAGTCGGGTAGAAAACTATTGAGATGGTATCCGCGCCGTCAAACCTTATTCCTTCGAAATCGTAGGGGTTCTCCGGTAAGGACGGTTCGGGTATTATTTTAGGTATTGGGGTCGGCAAAGACAGCATAGGTTGGGGAGTAGTCCAAACCGGTTGAAACGGAGTGGGTGTTGCTGTGTCGCCCGGTGCCATTGCCGATACGGACTGTTCTCTTGACATGGGTGTCCCATAAAAAAATTCCGAAGCTATGGGAATAACCAACTTAACGTCAAGGAATACTAAAACGATAAAAATACACAGTAGCGGAAAAATCCTCGCATTCTTCAAGTTACCTCCTTTGTTGTCAAAGTTCTGATTCTGCCCTTATTGGGTCGGAATGGCGCTAATTTTACCACCAAGCTATAGGGTTGGGAAATTGGAATATACAAAAAAATCCCGTTCATTTGCTTTTAAGGCGTAGAACGGGATATGACGTTACTAGGGAATCGGTTTTAATAGAATACCAACGCCGAAGACCGTCATGACGGCGAACATCACGATGATGATGGCCACAAATACATACCTGCCGATTGCTTTGAGTGTGTTTTTGTATTTCATCTCCCCTCCTAGAAGACGTAAGATATGACGGATGACCAAAATATCAGCGCCGCTATAACAGCTGCGAGATATACGAGCACAGTTTGTGACGACAGCCTATTCCGTTGTACCTCCATTCGCAAAAGCATCAACCCCCGGAGAAGGAAATAAACGGTCATACAGAATCCCCAAATAACGTAAATTTGGGCAAAAAATCTTCCTGTTGTCTCCATCTTTACCCTCCTCCTTCACTCTTTCTTTCGATTTTCCCCATATTACGGCTCGTTTTAATAGTAGTCAAGGCAAATGGTGGCGGAACGACCGAAACTTGCTAAACTAAGAAGATGGTCGACCTTACAATATCTCAAAATTTTCTTAAAGATCCGGAGCTGGTACGAAGGCTGGTAAGTAAAGTCGGAATATCGAAAGGGGACACCGTTCTTGATATTGGAGCAGGGGAGGGGATTATTTCCGAGGTGCTTCTGGAAACGGGAGCGAGTGTTATAGCCGTGGAGCCCGACGGAAGCCTTTTTTTAAAATTAAAGCAAAGATTTTCAGGCAGACCTGACATCCAACTAGTTGACAAAGACTTTCTAAATTACCCTCTGCCTTCAGGACCGTACAAGGTTTTCTCAAACATTCCTTTTAGTGTTACTTCGGCGATAGTTAATAAGTTGTTGTTCGTGGGCAATCCTCCCAGGGAATCCTTTCTGGTTATCCAGCAGGAGGCGGCTAACAGATTTATGGGTAAGGGTGAAGGATATCTGTTTTCGTTACTAACTAGACCTTTTTTTGACACGAGCGTTTTATATAAATTTAAAAGGGATGATTTTATTCCCAAGCCTTCGGTCGATTCGGTGATGCTCGGGGTAAGGAAAAGGAGTCAGCCTCTAATAAAACACGATCTGCGTACTATGTATGAAGACTTCATTTGTTATGTTGTAGGACAGCAAAAACCTACTTTAAAACTCAGACTTAAAAAAATTTTTACGGCCGTTCAGTATTATAGGATTTCGGAAGATTTAGGATTCTCTACAGAAGCTACGGTAAAAAATCTTACATTCACACAATGGCTCATGTTGTTCGAAAAGTATATAAGTTTAGTCGACGCATCAAAAAAGAGCGAAACCGTCGGATCTTACGAAAATTACAGGAAAAATATTCTGCGGACAGGGAAAATCAGTAAGACTAAAATACACAGGTAAAAAGTTTATCTTTTACTTGGTTGTTCAATAACAAGAGCAACACTGATTTCTGTTGTGTCATCTTCTAAACGCAAACCTTCCGGTATTACCAGTTTAACGGGTGCTACAGTAGACTCCGTTTTATCGCTTATATCCAACGGTTCGGTGGTGATTTCCTTCGGAGCTTCGATTCCCTCAGGTACCCATAACCTCAGCTTATTTGGTTCGGCTTCTATCGATTTCAAAACAAGCCTATTTTTTAGGACGCCGACCGTTTTTACAGATACGGGAATTTCTGCAAGATAATACTTTTGGGCAGTGAGAAGAATGATATTAGGCTCGAATGATACGATAGAAAAATTGGACGGTATCGTAATAATTTCTTTACTCACCGTCAGCTTATTTACTCCGTTTTGCAGGGTGGTGTAGTCAAGATCGATTTTAAAGTCGTTGATTGAGACCTCTCTGAAGGCATCTTCTCCCCGGGCGCTGATTTTAACCTTCACCTCTTTTGGACTGTACTCCTGTATAAGCAGACTACCCGATGTTTTTGAAGCATTAAGCGGAATTTTATAGGTCTTTTCAACGATGCCCGTCTGAAAAGCAGCGAAGAACCATATTATCCCCGCGATGAGCAAAGCACCCAAACGGATCATAAAATCCTGTCTGATGATCTTAGCTAGCCTATTTTCCTTAGTACTTTTGGAAAACTTTGATCTTGTATATTTTTCCAGTTCCTTTTCCAGTTCCGTAAATTCCTGCAAGGTTTTCAATTTACCATCCCTGGTGACGGAGATTTTTCCGTTTTCTTCGGACACAACAATGGTAAAGGCGTCGGTCACTTCTGTTATGCCGACCGCAGCGCTATGGCGCGTTCCGTGTTTTCCTATTTCTTTAAAGTTCGTGGAAAGGGGGAGATGGACCGCGAATTTTGCAACCTTGTTGTTATTAATTAAAACCGCCCCGTCATGACCGTAAGAGTGGGGCTCGAAGATGCTGGATAACAACTCTTCAGAGATTGCTCCGTCCAGCATAATGCCCCCGTCCGTAAATTGATCAAGGCCGACCTTACCTTGTATGACTATAAGCGCCCCGATCTTTGCCTGTGCCATCCTCACGCATGCCTGAATAATCTCTGATGTTGACGGTGACCTTGAAGTTAGGGGCAGCACCTTAATTTGTCTCGACCCGATCAGACCTAAGAATTCAAAGTATTTTCTTATTTCACTCTGAAAAATTATGACAAAAATCAGTACGGCCACACCGACAAAATATTTCAGGGCCATAAGCGTAACATATAAATTGAAGCTCTTTGCGATAAGATAAAGTCCAACGGCAAAAGCCAGTCCCAGGAATGCCATTAGGGTTCTGGTGTTGCGAAGGAATAAAAAGAGGGTGTATATCAGAAGAGCAATTATAAGGATGTCCAGAAAATCGGTTAGATATAAATTTTCTTTTAATCGGACAAGATTGTTTATCTGATTAAACATCTGTCACCATTGTATGAGAAAAAAGCTGTATAGTACAACAGTTTGGACAAAGATTCCTGATTTGACAGCACGGTGTTTACTTGACGACAGCCCGCTGTCGTATAACATTTAATAATGCCTGAAACATTCGAAGCCTCGGACGGTACTAAGGGGTGGTTACATGTTCCTACTGAAGAAGACTTGAAGAATGAGAAAATTAAGCAGGAAGAAGCTAACAAAAACATGGAAAATCAGATACGAAAGAGGTTGGAAGAAGTAAAAAGCAGCCAGCTCCCGACCCGGGATTTAATCACGGACTTAAGAGGATTATTTGAGGGTAAAGGTTCTGACAAAGATGAGACGGTACCGAACCAGGATGAAGTTGCCGGGTGACGGTTTTCAGGATGGGAAGTATC
Organism: candidate division WWE3 bacterium RAAC2_WWE3_1; assembly: GCA_000503835.1. Classification (GTDB taxonomy): domain Bacteria; phylum Patescibacteriota; class WWE3; order UBA101185; family UBA10185; genus UBA8498. The sequence goes on from CP006914.1 coordinate 220,757, forward strand.
TAAAACGATTTTAGTTTTTCTTGAACTTGGTGGGATAAAAGTTCTTACACCGAATATAATTATAAGGAAAGGTACCCGGTAGTGTCACTTGCGTGGGATTAGATAAGGATATTAGGTGTATTGGTGACGACCTATACAGCCTCTGACATGCATTTTAGCTAAATAAGGCTTGTACTTCAGTCTCTGTAACGTTTCCAACAGCATAAAAAAACATTTTGTCTGTTGTTAAGTACCTACTAATGACGCTGTCAACCCCTGGTTTATCAATTAAAGCAATATCATTTAAGAAATCCGTGTAGCAATAATTGTTGTCTCTTACCAGTAATTCCCGGTAGAAATGAGTATCTGTCCAGAATTGTACTGTTTGTGTTGAAATAATTCCTGTGTTGAGTATTTTGTTTTTTATGCTGTTCAAGGATTCTTGGGGAACTCCGTCTTTTTCCAATGTTTCCAATGCAGCCTTAATTTTGTTAAAAACGGTTGCCATATTTTCTTTTTTCACACCTACCTCTATATAGAAATACCCTGTGTCGGAAAAACGAACATTACCTGCTGTGATTGAGTACAACAGCCCCTCGTCATACCTTAACAATTCTTTAAGCAGGGAAGCTCTCCCTTTGCCTAAATAGGTCGCCGCAACATTTAAGGCAACATCGTCGGGTGATGCTATACCACTTGTCGGAAAAGTAAACATGCAGTACACAAGTTTTTGATCCGGCATATTGTAGGCACCATATTTTTGACCGATTGAAACACCGGGTGTGTCAGGGGAAATACTTTGTTTTTTATGCGGAAGAACCGGTTCGAGCAAGCTCGTGATTTCTTGTATATCGCAGTCACCGCAGGAAATTACGGTCATATTTTGCGGAAATGTTTTTTTTAGGTGTGTCATCAAATCTACTCTCGTTATGGTCATTACAGATTCTTCCGTTCCGGATATATTGAGGGCCAGCTGATTATCTCCATATATTAGTTTTTTGGTGTTGTTAGATAGTACTCTTTTGTTATTATCCAGTTTTGAAGCAATCTCAGTCTTTATAATCTTTTTTTCAAGATCTATGTTTTTTTCCTCGAGCAGGGATTTATTGAATATCTGATCGACAACATCAGCTACTAAATTCAGGTGACCTTTTTTAGCTATGAGAAAGTCAAAACGGGTATATTCCGGGCCGGTGGTTGCGCCATAGGATGCGCCAAGATCGTCAAAGCTTAAAGACAACTCCTTCTTATTAGGATATTTTTCGGTTCCATCTAAGATGATATGTTCGACAAAGTGCGCCAGCCCTGATTTTCCGGTGGGGTCAAATCTTGAACCGCTTCGGGAACCCACTTTAATAGATATGGGGGAATGTGCCTTCTTAAAATGTACGAATTTTATACCGCTCGGGGTAGTAATACGTTGTAAGGTTATTAGGAAATCATTAAGAGTAAATTTATTTTGCATATAAAAAGACAATGGGCTGGGCAACACGTTAGCTCTGTTAAGAGTACTTAATGTTGTCCAGCCAGCTTGATGCCAAAGCGGAAATTCTAGCTTTCGCTCTCGCTGTCGTCAGAATCGTCGCCGCGGGGGTCGTCCATGCCGTCATCCCCTATGCCGTCAGTGTCAGTATCCTCAGGATCAGGATAGTCTTCATCAGCATCTTCTTCTTCGTCGTCTTCGGGCACATCGTAACGTGACATTTGTCTCACCTCCTTTTTGTTATGATTTGGGATTTATGTTTCTCTCTCTGCTATTGTTTGTAGTATAGCATAAGGTGTATGTCACAATTGAGTCTGAGATGAAAATTTTATTCCTGGGGAGATTCTAATATGTTAAAAGTCCATCAGTACCTAAAGACACCGGTGAGTTTTCCTTGGTAAGGCGAAAAGTGGCCGGTATTAATTTCCAAACCAAGCTAACGTAGAATTTCATTTTCGAAGGTAATAGAATATGTTCATGGTGATTGAACACAGCTACAGCGGAAGCACCGGCTCCGAACCGGATAAAGAGATAGAATCAATTGTGCCGGAAGAATCCGGATTAAACGAGTCCCCGACCGTTTCTTCTTTATGGGAATCGGGAGGTTCTGACAGTGAAATTGCGGATATAATGCAGGCATATAAACACAGACAGTTGAACTTGGCCAGATTGGAGTTGAGTATAGTGGAAGAAACAATCAAAAATCCCGACATAGGATTGGAGGGTCTACAACAAGTGTTGCTGGAGGGCGGGAAGGAAATTCCGGGTTTTGATTCACTCAAAAACGCTTCTTTAGATCTTTTGGAAAAATTTTTTAACAGGCATGAAAGGGTGCGGGAAGTATGGAACAAAAACGTGGAAGATCCCTCAAAGACTTATGCCTATGTGTTTGGTAAGAAGCCTCAAGGAGACGTCGAGGTGGTTACAGGCCCCTCTGTTCTATATTTTAAATGCCACGACCTTAGAGACTATGCACATATTTATCATATACATGAAAGTAATTATGATAATTCTGTAATTGAGCAAAAAATGGAAATTGCTGACGAAAGCGGCGGTGTAAAATTAAATCACTCTCCGATATACGGATTAAACGGTGGTTTGCTAGCCGAGAATAGCCATCGCATTGACACTTATCCTGTTGAAGTAACTGAAAAAATATCTCAGGAAATTTACACTCACGAACTGAGCCATGCTTTGCTCGATTTATTAGATATTAAAAATTCCTACAATGAAATTGGTACATTTTACTCAGCTAATACGATAGAGGAGTTAACTTACCGAATCCGGCGCCAAGCTGAAGAAGTTAGAATAGGCACAATAGACAAATATGTTTCCAATGAAATTTTAGCGTATTGTGTATCCGGGCGAGACAGGGACTCTACTTTTACAATTTTGACCGAAAAAGACGGTTTATATGACTACTACGGCAGCAATAAGGACCAATACGATGAGACAGTAAAAGGTGCGATTTTTCATCAGCTTGGGTTCAATGTGCCGTATAGGCATGGTAAATTTGATTCGGCGGTAATAGACGGCATCATTGAAAAAAGGATCAACGAGGTGTTTGTTGAAGATTACGCGAAGGTAGTAAAAAGGGGAATTGAGTCTTTCTATAATCTAATCGGCTACGGGGCTACTGCTGCAGAAGCTAGAAATATTTTAGCGAGAGAAGATCTTATAAGGTGGCCGAGGGTAGCTGAGCGTTTTAACTTAACGGGTAAGAAAATTAAAGCTAAAGAAGAGCCTCTCAAGAATATCCATGGATCGCTTACTCCTGACAACATTGAAGATTATTTGGCCTTAAATCCGCACAAGGTAAAAAGCGGGGATCCCGGTGAGTGGAAAATTAAAGACACCGGACGAATAGAGATATTCCCGGTAGTTGAATATGACCTTAACTACGATTCGAGTATGCTTACGAGTAAATCTGAGGGTATCGATAGCCTTGAGAGTAGTTTCGAGGCGGCCATAAGGAAGTGTTTAGTTAAAAACAGCGTCGAGCACAACCCGTAACATCTCTGCTAGTTGTTACTTGTGTTGCAGTGTAGGTATTTGGTGAGGGCGGAGGGGTAAATCAAATCGGATTCGATATCGAAATACCACCCGACCTCAATGGTAACAGTATATCACCCAAACTATTTACTTTACCCCAAACTTTTATAGAAAACCTTGTAATGATGGCGGATATGACTATTGAGTTTTGTAACCGAAGCTACGATCCTTATAAAGAGCTGCTATAGTGTTGCGATTTTTGAACAGAAATCTGCGGGATACTTTACCTTTAGAAGATCCGCCGCTTCTTTCGGATCAAACCACTTAGCATCTGTATGTTCCTCACTTATTTTTATATTAGTAGTATCGTTAACCTCACATATATAAATGCCTAAAATAAGACCTAAACTTGTTTCACCCTCGGGGATTCTAATATTAGAAAGCACCATGTCTAATTTCGAAAAAGATGTGATAGAAGTTATGCCCGTTTCTTCTTCAATCTCCCTTTTTAAGGTCTCTTCAACTGAAGAATTCTTGTGTATTCTGCCACCAGGAATATCCCAATAAGCACCTAAGGAGTGGTTTTTTAGCTGTTCAAGATTTACTCGTAATAAAAGAACCTTACCTTCTTTGTTTTTAATAAGAGCTTTAATGCCTAAGTGAAAAGTATCCTCGTTCATAAAGAAATTATATCACTCGTTTTACATCATATTTCCAATTTTTCTTTGTTGTGTTTCCATGTAAAGTTTTGCAATTTTGGCATTAAAATATTTTGCGGGGGCTGTTATTGAAACTTTAGGGTTCTTCTCATCCTCCAAAAATTGTGTATAAGCATTTTGTATCACCCAAAAACCGATTTTCTCATATCTGCTTAAAAGAAAGTCCATATAAGGATCGTGTACATATTGAGCAATTTTTTTAAGTTCTGAAATCTCGTACGGGTTTTTGTTATATGTTCTAGCATATTGTTCGGGATCAAAAGATTCGGTACTTAACTTTGGAATATATGTTTTTTCTTCCCCTTTATCTTTTTTATATGACATCGAAGAATCGAAGGTTAAAGTATCAGTCTGAGTGTTCGTATTATTATCAGTATTAGTACCTACGGAACTTTGTTCTTTATCACCACCATTGCTTGTATTAAGGACGGCTTCTGCATGAGTTTCTAGCCTACGGAATTGTGGCTTAACTTCTTTATCCCCCTCTTGTGATCTAGTTACGTCTCCTTCTGCATTACCTGCTGGAGTGCCTACGGGTTGGCTACCTGAAAACCTATTAAGTAAATTTGTTTTTTTCTCATCAGGTAGGAAAAAATCATCAAAGTGTACCTCGAAATCACCTGCGGCTCCGTTGCGATCCGCATACCACACAAGCCTACGGTTCTTTAATGTGCGAAGGTAGGTGTTTATTGAGTCTTTTGTAACTTCCCCATAAAATATATGTTTTCTGATGTACTCAATATTTGTGATTACATAGCCATATTCACATGCTTTAGATCTTAAACCTACATAGAGGTTGCGTTCTCTATCGTTAATAATTTTTTTATCTCTTAAATCATTTATATACCGTGGAATGTTAACCCAGCTATGATAGTGATCTGGCAAGAATCCTAAAAGTTGGCTAACCCATACATTTTGAAAGTGTTGTTTGTCTTTTTGTTGTAATTTTTGACTTTCCATTTATTCATGTTTCTGAGCAGTCTTATCTGATATAATCAGGACGCAGAAAAGCCATTTGATGATTGCCTCCCCAGGTTTTCATAAAATCTTTTCTGCTTTTTATTTTTCTAACTTTTTACTCAATAATCCCAGCTTCTTCTAGTTGTGTTAGCACCTCTCTAACTATGTTTTTCGCTTGTTCTACGGGCATAAAATCTTTGTTGTAACTCCAAATGTACCCGCTTCGGGCAGATAATTTCCCTAACTTCTTTAATATTGGAGGATTGCCCTTTGTTAATGTATTAAGCCCTGCTAGACTTTTCCCAGATACATATTTCAGGTTTTCGGTTATGTGTTCGCTAGTGCAAATAGTTTTCTCCGTATTGAGAATAATGTTTATTGGATCTAGCTGTGATATTGTTAGTTCCCGTAGCCTGTCTTCTGCTGTTTTTGTCATAAGATAAGACTAGTCGTACTTATCGTAGTTGTCAATATAATCATATTTAATCACCCTCGTAATACTTAGAGTACTAGAACAAATGCGTGTTGGAAAGTTTTTCTTACAAGAGAGGTAACGCTCGGCGGCTGTGCGGGACTCCTACGATCCAAACGTCTAAAGCGATTTCTTATTTCTTGTGTATTAAAACTTAAATATATACAAACAAATCCTTTTATAGTAGTAAAAAAATGCCATTCATACATGTAATTTCTAGTTATAGACGGTTATTATGACTCGCTTTTTTGGAGAGATCGCGAAGAAAGTACAGGGGAGGAAACCCATATACATACTTATAATGCGTATTGTTCTCGGAAAAAAATAAACGAAATAGTGGGGAAACTAAAGGATTTCTTGTAGTAAAAGGGTAACTGATGCAATATGGTGTAATAACGCTATAAATCAGTAAGGCTTTGATGTAAAATGAGTTTGTAAATGAGAATGTAAATAGTATGCAGCTATCCGATCATCAAATCAGAGATATTAATAGGCTATTACAACAGGGAAAACCGCTTCCCGACGAATATAGGTTTTTGCTATTTGAAGACAAAAGAGAAGTTGAGCTTGTCTGGAATGGAAAAACTAACGAGGTTACAAATGTTGTTCTGCCGTTTCAAACCATCGAACAGGTTGACGAACCAAGATCAGAAACAGATACGAAGTCATCATTGCAGATGTCTCTTTTTGATCTAGACACACGAGGAAGGCAGCTTCATGGGTGGACAAACAAACTTATATGGGGCGATAACAAGCTGATTCTTTCAAGCCTTAAAAACGGGGCGATGCGGGAGGAAATTGAGAAACAAGGTGGTCTTAAACTTGTATATATCGACCCGCCATTTGATGTGGGAGCTGATTTTTCAATGGATATTCAAATAGGTGAGGACACTTTTACAAAAAAGCCCTCAGTAATTGAAGATTTGGCGTATAGAGATACGTGGGGTAGGGGTGCAGATAGTTGGATCGCTATGATGTACGAGAGGCTGATACTAATACATGATTTACTTGCTCTAAACGGTTCTGTTTATGTTCATGTTGATTGGAGAGTCAATCATTATTTAAGAGTTATCCTAGATGATGTTTTCGGTAAGGAAAACTTCTTAAATGAGATTGTTTGGGCGTATTATGCTTTTAAGCGATCTACATCAAAAAAATTCCCACAGAAGCACGACATAATCATTTCATACAGAAAATCAGATGAATATATTTGGAACACTCAGTACAAATCACATAAAGAAGAATATCTTAAAAGGTGGAAAAAGGATGCACAAGGGCGACTATATCGTGATGATGTGAACCCCACAAAAGGCGGCAGACGAACGATCTACTTAGATGAGGTAAAGGGTGATATTGTCGATTCCGTTTGGGATGATATACCTCCAGTTAATGCAGCAGGAAATGAACGGGTAGATTATCCCACACAAAAGCCAGAACAACTGGTTGAAAGGATTATCTTGGCGTCGACCAATTCAAACGACCTTATAGCAGATTTTTTTTGCGGTTCTGGCACTACTTTAGCTGCGGCAGAAAAACTTGGTAGAAAGTGGATGGGAACTGATATTGGTAAGTTTTCTATACATACCACTCGTAAAAGGATGATAGATGTACAACGAAGGATGAAAAAAGACGGAAAAGATTACCGTGCATTTGAGATATTAAACATTGGAAAATACGAACGACAACATTTTATCGGCGTAGATAAAGACCTGACTTATGATGAGATGGACAAGGTTTTGGCGGAAAAAGAAAAAGCATACGTGGATCTTATTCTAAATGCTTATAAAGCAAAAACTGTAGATGGCTTTCTGAATTTCCAAGGTAACAAAGCATCTCGTCTGGTGTGTATTGGTGCTATCAATCTTCCTGTAACAAGGGACTTAATTGATTCGTGTATAAGTGAAGCGGTTGAAAAAAAGATAACCAAGATAGATGTTTTAGGATTTGAGTTCGAAATGGGTTTAGCACCTAGAGTTCAGGAGGAAGCTAAAGATAAAGGCGTTGATCTAGCTCTCAAATATATACCCAGAGACGTTTTTGATAAGCGTGCTATAGATAAGAACCAGGTTGTTTTTTACGATGTTTCATACCTTGAGGTAAAACCCGTTGTAAAAGGTAAATCTGCCGCAGTTGAGCTAATAGATTTTTCAGTTTTTTATAATCAAGATTCATTAGCAAATGTGGAAGAATCCTTAGGTAAAGGATCAAACAAAATTATTGTAGAAAATGGACAAATAATCAAAGTTACAAAGGATAAAAATGGGATCATAATTAAAGATACTTTGACCCGCAACTGGACGGACTGGATAGACTATTGGGCTGTAGATTTTGACTATAGCAGCAAAAAAGAGTTCATCAGGGTTAAAAAAGCTGAGGATGAAAATTATATCGAGCAATGGACAGGTGATTATATTTTTGAAAATGAATGGCAATCCTTTAGAACAAAAAAAGATCGTAACCTAGAATTAAAAACAATTTTTCACGAATATCCCGCTAAAGGTAGGTATAAGATTGCGGTTAAAGTAATAGATATTTTTGGTAATGACACCACCAAGGTGATTGAGGTTGCTGTATGAAGAAATATTATGTGTTCCTAGACGAGTCAGGGGATCACGACCTCACCTATGTAGATGAGAATTTTCCAATATTCTTATTATCAGCAACAATATTTGAAGAAGGAAGTTACAATGGATTTGTTGAGGAAATAAATCAACTAAAAATAAAGTATTTCGGAACAGATCAGGTAATTCTTCATTCTAGGGATATTCGTAAATGTGAAGGTGCTTTCAAGATACTTTTTGATCTTGAGGTAAAAGAAAACTTCTATAAAGACTTGAACGCTATTCTTAATAGTACTAAATTTCGTATTATAGGTTCTGCAATTAATAAAGAGGAACATATAAAGCAGTACGGAAAGTCCGCAGTAGACCCATACGATATTTCTCTAGTGTTTGTAATGGAAAGACTAATCCATATAACAAAGAACGACTCAGTTGACGTCTCAATTTGTATAGAAAAGCGTGGTAAAAAAGAAGACTCTATGTTACTGCAGCAATATAACAGAATTGTAGATAGAGGTACTTGGTATGTTGATTCTGGCGTTTTTAAGGAGAAGATAACGGAATTCAAATTTAATCATAAATACGACAACATAGTGGGTCTACAAGCTGCTGATTTGTGTGCCTACCCAGTCGCTCGATTTATTATTAATCCAAAAATGCCGAATCCTGCATTTGAAGTACTTAAGGATAAATTGTGTAAAGATAATAGAGGTAAAATACTTGGTTTTGGGCTAAAAGTCTTTCCAATAAGCAAAAAGTCCCATGAAGGGACCTAATGCCGACTGGGAGACACCCCAATCCTAAGGTAATTATTATATGAAATGTATTAGAAGTCAAACCGAACATAATACGAAGGGGGTTCTATGAAAATGTTAATTAACTTTTATGCTAACGTTTCTGAGCAATCTGTAAATAATTTAATTGTGTTTATAACAGATCGTTTAGCACATCAAGACACTAACAACCCTTTTGATGAATTAATTATTCAAATCTCAAGTTCTGGTGGCTCCTCGGATCACGGATTGCTGGCTTACAACTTTTTAAGACAAACTAACATTCCAAAAACGATAATTGGTATGGGAAATGTAGATAGTGCTGCACTAATGATATATTGTGCAGGCGATAAAAGACTATCGACTCCAAGTTGTAGATTTGTATTACATGAAGCTAGGGCTACCATTAATGGAGAATTTGGAAAATCTAAATTATATGAACTTGCAAAACTAATTAGACGAATCACAGATGACTATTCCGAGGTTGTTACTAAAGTAACTGGTAAATCTAGAAAATTTATTCGATCGAAAGTTAATAAGGGTACTGTATTGTCTGCAGATGAAGCAAAAAGAGTTGGATTAGTTGACGAAATTACAGACAAGCCATATTCAGAGATGAAAGACCTTGCAATTTTCATAATTAATAATCCTCAAACTCAACACGGTCAACAACAATTACAACAACCACACCCAAACGAAAGGAGAGCTGAGGTTTAATGGCACTACATCCAAATCTACCTAAATCGCCATACGAGATACTAGACCCTTCTTTAAGATGGTTCCCTGCTGATGAGGACTTACGAGAGCAAGGATACGAAAAGTTACTGCCGCCATTTGTAACGGAACTTAGAAAACAAGTGAAAGTATGGAGAGAATCTGGTTACGATGGGGCTACTGCTACAAGCAAATCTCTGTTGGACTGGTGGTTTAATAATGAACATATACTACAAAAATCAGATGGTACAACATTTGAATTTAAGTATTACTTTGCACAACGAGAAGCGGTCGAAACAATTGTCTACTTAACGGATGTCATCAAAGTTAAAGACAAATACGACTTATTGAGATTTGATAAGACTGAAAGAGTGTCTCCATCTATGTTTTCTGAAACATGGCGACGATTCGTAATTAAGATGGCGACAGGCTCTGGAAAGACCAAAGTGCTAAGCCTTTTAATGGCTTGGTCGTATTTTCATAAACTTTATGAGGAAGGCTCAACATTAGCCAGAAACTTTTTGTTGATTGCACCTAACATTATAGTTTTGGATCGATTAAGAACAGATTTTGATGGGATGAGGATCTTTTATCAAGATCCAATACTTCCAGAAAATGGATATGAGGGTCAAAACTGGCAAGATGACTTTCAAATGACCCCACACATTCAAGATGATGTAACAGTTGTAAAGAAATATGGAAACTTGTTTTTAACAAACATTCATAGAGTATTTGATAACAATGGGAAGCCGCCTTCATTGGCAGATGAAGATTTATCGGATTTCTTTTTAGGTAAAAAGCCGACAGGTGCAACAAATGAATCTAAAGTGGATTTAGGAGAAATTGTAAGGGATGTTGACGAGCTTGCCGTATTTAACGACGAAGCCCACCACATTCATGATGAGAAAATGGCGTGGTTTAAGTCTATTGAAGATATTCATAACAGGTTGAAACAGAAAGGTTTAGATTTATCTATTCAAATTGACGTAACAGCCACACCTAAACACAACAACGGTTCAATATTTGTTCAAACAATTTCAGACTATCCGTTGGTAGAGGCTATACATCAAAACGTGGTTAAGCACCCAGTACTTCCAGATTCGGCTAGTAGAGCGAAGCTGGTAGAGAAAAAGAGTGCATTATTTACTGAGAAATACGAGGATTATATACATTTGGGTTACTTAGAGTGGAAAAAGGTTTATGAGGAACACGTAAAAGTCGGTAAAAAACCAATACTATTTGTTATGACCGATGACACTAAAAATTGTGATGAAGTGGCTGAATATCTTGAAAATACCTATCAAGATCTCAAGGGGGCTGTTTTGGTTATTCACACCAAAAACAACGGAGAGATTTCTGAGAATGTAACGGGTAAAAGTAAAGAAGAATTGGAACACCTGAGAGGGCAAGCAAACCAAATAGATGGTGCTGATAGCCCCTACAAAGCCATTGTATCGGTTTTGATGCTTAAAGAAGGTTGGGATGTAAAGAATGTAACGACTATCGTGGGTTTAAGGGCATATGCCGCACAAAGCAACATTTTACCTGAACAAACTTTAGGTAGAGGTCTTAGGAGAATGTATAGAGAATCAGACATGCCCGAGTTTGTTAGTGTTGTGGGAACTGAGGCATTTATGGATTTTGTAGAGTCTATAAAAAGCGAAGGTGTTGAACTTGAAAAGCAGAAGATGGGGGAAGGATCTAAACCTAAAGCCCCTCTTGTAATTGAAGTAGACAACCAAAATGTTAAAAAAGATATTGAAAAACTAGATATTCAGATACCAGTACTTACCCCAAGAATTTACAGGGAATACAAGAATTTTTCAGATCTTAATCCTGCAGCATTTGGAAATGATAAATTTGAAGTAAAGCAGTTTTCAGAAGAAGAAAAACGTGAAATAGTATTTAAGGATATAACTACAGGCGAAATCAGCCATAAGACAGAGCTTGATACTAATTTTGTCCCTAACTACCAAAGTGTGATTGGTTACTTCACCCAAGTAATAATGAAAGATCTTCGCTTGATTAGTGGGTACGACATTCTCTATGGAAAGGTCAAGGAGTTTGTAACCGAAGATTTGTTCAAGACAAATGTTGAACTTGAGGATTTGAATACTTTAAGAAACTTATCTGAGCTGGAGGTTACAAAAACGCTTATTAATACGTTTGAAAAACAAATTAACGATTTAACAGTATTAGATAAGGGTGAAGCTGAAATTAGAGATTATATAAAGATTAGTAAAGTCAGACCTTTTGTAGTTAAGGATCAGGGCTATTTGATTCCGAAGAAAAGTGTGTTCAATAAGATTATAGGAGATAGCCATCTTGAGCTTGAATTTGCCAGCTTCCTAGAAGATTGTGAGGACATTATTTCTTATGTCAAAAATTATTTTGCTGTTCACTTTAAGATAGATTATAAAAATGCAAGCGGAGCAATATCAGAATTCTACCCAGATTTTATTGTAAAACTCGATTCCCACAGAGTTTATATAGTAGAAACAAAAGGAAGAGAAGATTTAGACGATCCCTTGAAAATCGCACGATTGAAACAATGGTGCGATGATATCAATTCGGTTCAGAATAAAATTAAATTTGGTTGGATTTATATTCGCGAAGAAGAATATGAGAAATACGGAAAAATGACTTGTTTTGCTGATGTTATTAAAACTTTTGAGGAGAGGCAATGACGAGTCGTTGGAGCTGCTACGACCCAGATTCCACCGAACCCTTTCTTTTAAGTCGATCTAAAATTGATATGTTTTATGAATGTCCCCGATGTTTTTATCTTGACAGAAGATTAAAAGTTAAACGACCCTCAATGCCAGGTTTTTCCTTAAATTCTGCTGTCGACGCTTTGCTTAAAAATGAGTTTGACTTGCTAAGGAAAGAACAAAGACCTCATGAGTTGATGGTTATGTACAAGATCGATGCTGTACCTTTTGAACACCCAGACTTAGCTGAATGGCGAGATGATAAGCATGCTTATATTGGTGCGTCAGTAGTCCATGAACCTACTAATCTAGAAATATGCGGGATTGTAGATGATATTTGGGTGAGACCTGATGGCGAATTAATTGTTGTAGACTATAAATCTACTTCCACCAAAGAAGAAATTTCTCTAGAGGATAAGTATAAACAAGGTTATAAACGTCAGATGGAGTTATATCAATGGGTTTTTAGAAGAAAGGGATTTAAGGTTTCAGACACAGGTTACTTCGTATATGCAAATGCAACAAAGGATCGGGATAAATTTGATGGAAAACTTGAATTCGATATGCAGCTTATACCACATAAGGGCGATACCTCCTGGATCGAGCCACTATTATTGAAGATAAAAAACACACTAAACTCAGATATAATACCCGAAGCATCTCCAAATTGTGAATATTGTAGTTATATAAATAAAACTGCAAAAGTTATGATTGCATCTGTATGAGTAAAAAGTTTGGTGTCTTATACCTGAGAGTGAGTTCGGAAGAACAAACTCGTAACTTTAGCCTAGAAAATCAAAAACAGAAAACAACGGAATACTGTAAAAACAATGACTATGAAGTGGTTGAAACGTTTATAGATCCAGGAAGATCGGCGACTACTATTGCAGGTCGTCCTGGACTTCTCGAATTGCTAGATTATTGCTTTAAGAATAAAGGTGCGATCAATGCTGTAATATGTTATAGGTTAGACAGGGTGAGTAGAAACACCTTGGATTTTCTTGAAATAAAAAGAAGACTTTCAGAATGCGGAGTGAAAATATTATCTGCTTCAGAACCTTTAGAATCAGAAGATCCGTCTACGGAGTTCCTAACCACTATACTTGCTGCAATTGCCAGGATGGATAACGAGGTAAGGAAATCAAGGGCAATTCAGGGACTGGAAAAAAGGCTTGAAAATGGTCTGAATATTACACAATTACCCCTAGGTTATGTTATGAAAAAAGATCTAAGCGGAAGAAGTGTTCCAGTTAGAAAAGAACCCGAATTTTCGCACCTACAAAAGGCTGGTTATCTCTACATGACAAACAGGTTTTCCATGAAACAGATCGCAGATTTTTTGAACGAAAAAGGAGTTCGTACAATGTACGGTCATGAGCTTAGTACGAACTCTGTAGGCAAGTTTATTAAGTGTGAGTTTTACATGGGAATAATTCATGCTAAACGCAGAAATAAACGTTATAAAGGAAGTTACGAAGCCATGTTTTCACCAGAAGAATGGTATATCATGCAGGAAGTTGCGGCTGGAAAGCCCCTTGGTGTGAAAAGATCCCAACGTTACTTAAATTTTCCATTACGCAACTTTATTAGTAGTGGCTTATCAGGCGAAATGCTAACTGGATCTTATTCTAAAGGTAAGAATGCTAAGTTTGGTTATTATTACGGGAATAAACCATATAAATCTGTTAGAAAACATATATTAGAGGATGCTTTTTTGGCTGTACTGAACGCCCTAGAACCTACACCTGCAGTCATAGAATCGTTTGGACAGGTTTTACATGATCGTTATTCAGAAAAGTACAATCAAATAAAGGAAGATGCGAAAAGTATTGAAGATAATATCGCGGTTCAAAAAATGTATAAAGTAAAAGTATGTGAACAACGGATCTCTGAAAAGATTGATGGAGAAACTTTTAACGGGGAATACAACACGGTAGAAAATCATATAACAGTTAATAATCTGGCAAGGAATGAACTAACAATAGATTTGTGCAACATTGATATTGCTCTTAACTTTTCTAAGTTCTTTTTAGAACACCTGTCAAATTTCTGGAGAGTTAGTAGTTACGAGGATAAAAGAAGATTGCAGTTCCTATTATTTCCAAGTGGATTATTGTGGGATTTTCCAGGGTTTAGAACACCTAAGTTGTCCCCATTATTCCGATTAAAAGCCGATGTTTTCTCGAATCCGAATATCTTTATTGGTGAGGGCGCTGGGGATCGGTCACCGGTACTCGCCTGCTGGCTCGTCCGTCGACCCCGCCTCCTTCGCCTTCGCTCAGTCCGGCATTCGCTCCTCGCCGCGTAAAGAAAAACTCGCCAGTACCTAAAGGCACTACCGAGTTTTCCTTGGTGAGGGCGCTGGGGATCGAACCCAGGACACGCGGCTTAAAAGGCCGCTGCTCTACCGCTGAGCTACGCCCCCTCAAAAACTACAACATTATACACAACTGACTAGTATATTGGAATAATCGGGAGGTTACAATAAATTATTATTTCAACCTTGCTAATACCTCGTTCGCTGTGTTTTCAACGCTGTTTCCGGCCGATACATAAGCTAAATCGTTGTTGTTCGCAGCTTCTGAACCTTCTGACACAAATAGCCTTTTTTTGGCTAGCACGGCGGAGAGAGCTTTTTCCACCTCCAGGCCCTTGCTCGGTACGGGACTGGTTATATAAGCGACAAAAACGTCGCTTTTGATCATATTTCCAACGATAGCCGGAAAAGTTTTCCAAAGAGGTAGTGACCCTTTCCAATTCTGGACATCCCTGCCTAGGATAAAGGTCTCGTGTCCTGCTTTTTCCAAAAAGGAGGAAAATTCCAAAAGTTTTTGGATGAGAGACTGTTTATCTGCAACGTTTGTGTACTTATAACCTATATAAATGCGCATATTTTTAATACTAGCACGTTTTGTTAGGAGTTTCCCGTTCGTCGCTTAGATTTTAGTAATATAGTCGACAATTTTTTCAAAATAAACTTCCTCCTGCTTTCCTGTTTCCATGTCCTTAACGGTGATGACCTTATTTTTAATTTCATTCTCACCTAAAATTGCGGCAAATCTTATTCCCTTTTTGCTGACGATACTTAATTTCTTTTTAAGACCGTCGCCGGCTATTAACACCTCGGCAGCGATGTTGCTATTTCTTAGGTTACTGACAAGACCGTATCCTATTTCGAAGTAGTCACCTAAAGGTAATACAGCGACGCGGGAAGTAGTCGCTTTATCGTTCTTGATTAAACCTTTTTCATTTAGTTGATCAAACAACCTTGTAAGACCGATAGAAACACCGACTCCCGGAAGTTTTTGTTCCGTGAAATATTCAGCCAGATTGTCGTATCTGCCTCCGCCGCAAACAGAACCGAACTCAGGGTATTTTTTGAGGACGGTTTCAAAAACAGTGCCGGTATAGTAGTCCAATCCACGTGCTATCGACAGGTCAATTTTCCAGCATGAAGCCGGGATGTTCATAAAGCCCAAATATTTTGTAAGTTCTTCCATTTCGGTAAGTCCGATTTGGAAAGTTTCATTTTTTATGTTGCAGGACGCCAGGGCTTTTAGAATTTTATCCGGCGTGCCTTCTGTGTTCAGGTAATTCATTAATTTGTCTATTTGCTCGGGAGTACAGCTGATGTTATCCAACTCTTTTCTTACGTTATCCTCGCCGATCCTATCTTTCTTATCTATTTCTCTTAGAATTTTGCTTATTTTTTCTGATAGCCCCAGCTCTTCGACAAATCCTGCTAATAACTTACGGTTGTTAATCTTAATCAGGAAACCACCGATGTTTAGTCGTTCAAATGTCGTGTAGGCCGTTGAAATAATTTCGGCGTCATAAACTAAACTCAAATTGTCCTTATTAACTATATCAATGTCGCACTGGTAGAATTCACGAAATCTTCCTTTTTGCGGTCTCTCGCCGCGAAATACTTTTCCGATCTGATATCTTTTAAAAGGAAAGCTCAGTTCGTTCATTCGCTGGCTTACATAGCGGGAGAATGGAACTGTGAGGTCAAATCTCAACGCCAGATCATTGTCACCCTTTTTAAAGGAATATGTTTGTTTTTCGGTTTCTTCTCCGCCCTTTGTCATAAGAATCTCGGCCTTTTCAATCACAGGAGTATCCAGCGGCATAAAACCGCACAATTCAAAGCTTTCCCTTATGGAATCGAGCATCCTGTTAAAGGCAAGCTGGTCGTTTGGCAATAGCTCCATAAAGCCGGGCAATATTGAAGGTGTTATTTTGTCTTTACCGGACATACTGTTATTTTACATTAGGCGGGCGCGAAGTGTAACAAGTATTGTGTTTGCGCGGGAACCATCTACAATTTATACATGTACTCAACGTTTTCGAATATAAAAGAGTCGTTTAAGCTTGCGTGGAAGCACAAGATGTTATGGATTTTAGTACTGGTCATGATGGGAGGATTTAACTTTAACTCCTACTCAAATTTCAGCAACCTTGCCGACAAAACTTCTGATACCAGGACACCCCAAATAAAAGATGTCTCTCCCGACAAATTTCAGCCGGTCGGGGATAACTACAATTTGAAATTAAACGCTCTCGAAGAGTTTAAACAGGATGTGAAAATTCCGACTTCTCCTGAAAGCGCTTTTGAAAAAGGCACGAATGAAATTCTTGGTGTGGCACAAAACAGGCCCGCATTTAACTTTACTGCGCTTCTCGGCTCGTTAGTCATGGTTGCCCCCGTTGTTCTGTTAGTGATTTTTTTCTGGGCGGCAATTTCATTTTTAATAAGTGTGTGGGCTAAGGGTGCGTTATTCTCGGGACTTATCAAAGCCTCCAATTCACAAAATTACGACTTTAAAGATCTCGGAAGCGAAGGAAAGAAAAATTGGAAAAGATATTTAAAGCTTTCAATTTATTTCTTTTACAAGAGATTGTTATCTGTTCTTCCAATCTTCGGAATCGGCTTGATAGTTGTTATTGTAAATGGGATCGCTCCGCAATCTACCGGTGTGAATGTGATTTTCGGAATTTTGATGCTTACCCCATTTTTGTGGGCACTAATTTACAACATAAGTTTGTACTTTGTTGAGCAATTTGCTCTGAGGAGCATAATAGCTGACAACGTACCTACAAAAGCAACTTTTAAGCTCGGGTGGAAATATTACAAAACAAGACCGGGTAAAAGTATAAAACTTGCGTTGGCATTAATACTGGTACTCCCGATCTTTATGCTTATATTTTTTCTTCCGATGGGACTCCTGGTTGGTATAACAGCTTTTTTGGTACAGCAGAAAGTATCGTTCGTACTTATAGGTTTTATGGGGTTACTTGCCGCTATTACAGGCATAATCACTATTTTAGTATCTTCTCCTTTTTTAAACAGCGTTGCATACTTTTCATGGACACGCCTATTCCTATTTATTAGGGAATCGTTCGATGAGAGACCGATGCAGAACCCTGTAGAATTTGCGTATAAACCGGAGGCAGAAAATGGACAAATATAACACGGCCTATAAAACGGCAGGATTTTTTAGAAGATATTTTGCAACGATGTTGGATTTTTCTATAAACATGTCGATATCGTTTGTTCCTTTTTTGTTTACAACGTTTTCTGTTGTTGAGGCTTACATCAAGTCTCCGTCATCATTTAATGTAATTTCACTTATACTTCCGATTGTTTTTCTATTTATAATGCCGATCGGTATCTTTTTCTACTCCTGGTATTTTACGCACAAGTTTGGTGGGACTATAGGAAAAATCCTATTTGGTTTGAGGATTGTAGACGAGGGCGGTTCGTATATAGACAAATCGACGGCGTTCTGGAGAATGACGGCCGGGCGCGCTGTTTCTTCAAGCTTTTTCGGTCTCGGTTATTTTTGGGCGTTCAGAAAAAAGGAAGATTTGACCTGGCACGACAGGTTTTTAGGTACTAAGGTCCTTACAGTCGGAAACCCTATCTGGGGAATTGTGGCTCTGGTACTGCTGAAAATTCTTTTCGTTGTTTTATCGGTTTACTTTATAACGGGAATTTTGCCCCAATTCCTAAACACACCGCCGGTGAGAGCGATGCCGGTTCTTGGGTACACTCAATCTGTTTTTTAAGTCTCCGGACATCGCGCCGCCCGTTTATTGACAAATTTTTCCTGTGGTGTTAAATAAACACACTTATGGGATATGGGTATCAATGGAATTAACCCATAGTTTATAAAGGGGATCGGGAGAGTCGTGCAAAATTCAGAACGTATCACATAACGTCGGCGTTGAGCCAAATTCAAAGGTACCCACTACGTTTCATTGTTACACATAAAATTCATTTTTGCGGAGAGAATTACTAATTTAATATGATAGTTATAGGTCTATTTGTCTACGACCTTTTGATGTTGTAGACGAAGGCACTTTAACAACACAACAAGAAAGAGATGTGTGTTTAATTGGGCGGCACTTCCTGGCGTTTCTTAGAGGAACTTCAGGTGGTGCCTGCTCAATAAGGAGCACACAAACTAATAATGAAAGGAGAAAATCATTGGAGAAAGAAATCTCTGTGCAGAGTAAGTTGGATAATACTCAACCATTCAATAGGAGGATAAAATGTCTACGTTTGTAGCGAACGTCATCTTTATTGCCACCTTCGCATTCTCTGCTGCGCTGGTACTGTTTGGCCTGCTTATGGTAGTAGGCGTACTGCGCGGTCATGAAACTGCGGGGAAGGTTCTGACGACAATCGGTGCGGTTCTTTTAGCCGCGGCGATAGTAATTTGGGCCTCCCGGGATTTTTCAGGTGACAAAATTTTGATCACCACCGTCGGCAATTGGATCGAAACGATCCTTACCGAACCATTGGGTCAGTAAAATGACCGCCAAGCGTGCAGGGACATGGCTCATCGCACTGGTGGGCGGCCTGCTGCTAACCGGATGTGATGTTCCAACAAACATGGAGAGTCTTTTTGACTGGAGGGATAAGTTTTTCCTTCAAGTAGAGATCTCCAATATCGAACAGCTCCTAGGTCCTGTGATAGCCTTGCTAACAGTTATGGCTACTGTTATCTCACTTTGGGGTGCTATCTCAAACATGAATAACAGGAGACCAATCTCTAGTGGCTCATACCTGGTCGGGGTTTTTCTTCTCGTAACTGCAGGATTGATACTTAGATATATACCCATAGCAACAAGCTTTGGGAAAAGTATCTTTCCTCAGGACTTAACTTTGGATAAGGTTTTCAGTGCGTTGCGCTGGGAAATCTCGTCCGACCCTATTGAGCTGGTAACCGTGGCTTGGGGCGTATCGTTGACCTTAGTCCTACCGCTAATAAGTGCTTTCTGGGAAATAGTCATGCTGGTAGCTGCAGTAATTGCTATAGCAATATCTATTGCCGGGAGGTCGCTTAAAGGAGTAATCTTCGCTGTCGTGCAAATTCTGGGTTGGGGTCTGTTTCTTGTGATGTATAACACCCTGGTGTCACTCATAGGAACCTATTACCCTTCCTGGGATTTGTCGTCTGTTGCTGTTCTGACCAGTGCTTTCTATATAGCGGCGACGTTGTTTTTACTGCTTGCCTGTTACATAGGATTGCCTTGGTTAGCCGTTTCTCTCGCTCCCTCACGTTCTTCGGAGGAAGTTGTAGAACGGGAAGAAAAACGGAGTTGGAAAATAGATCTAAACGATATATTAAACTCTCCAATTCCTATTCCCATTCCTTACGAGCGTGATAATGAAGACAGCGAAGTCGGAAACGGCGGAGGCGGAGACGATGACGAGATGCCCCCTTACTACACGTGGAGTCCCAGTGGACCCAACTCACCACGGAGTCCGGAAAATCCTATACCGGTGATAAATTTACCGGGTGGTTCTTCGGAAGAATCCTACTTCAGCGGCTCTGTAGCGGATAGTCCCGACTTACAAAATGCAGGTAACGACAATTCTGACTATGTGGTAAGTGTGAGGAATGAGACAACAAAACACGCTCCACAGCCGGAAAAAGAACGACCTGCAAACCCATCCGTAAGAAACCCACTAAAATCCAACGAGGAAGACTTGTTGCCTGATGGAGACATCAGTTCCCGTAAGTCTGCCAGGAAAAGCTACGTCGAGAATTTAAACAAGACGGCAGAGATTCTTACAGTAGCGGGAACAGTAACAGGTCAACCGAAGCTGGTTTTAGGAGGTAGTGCGGTAAAGTTTGCCGGGCACATCGCAGAACAGCTTTCCGCACCGGGTGCCCATCCTAAAGAAGTACTTTCACGGGAAGCGAAAGGGTTGGCTGAGAGAACTGTCGAATCACTTTTTCCCGGCATTTCCGGTGCAGACTTACTGCCGGATTTAGGGAAGAAGGGAGGTGAGGATGAACAAGCTCCCTAAGGTTGATGCGGTAAAAGAGTGGAAATATCGTTTACTCGACAATTCCGCTCAATTCGGATTTGGGGACATAGCTGTTAAACCTATTTGGGGTGTGGTGTTGGTTCTCCTGATGTTTCTGGCTGTTCTGTACACAATTCTTCCGTCTTTTGTGGTTGGCGTTCTGGCGATTACGGCGGCTCTATCGGTGTTTGCGCTGATAAAGAAAGTCCGGCGGAATTACAAATACCATAAGCTTCACGTGAAGCCTGCGAGGAAGAATGAGGAACGCGTTATAGAAACCACTCTTGCGGATCGCCCTTACTCCAAAAAGTGAGTATGCATTTCGGAGAGTACCCCGAAAAGTGACCAAACCGAGAGGATAGGGAGTCCCCCTGTCTCTATCCTCTCACCCTTTTAAGTAAAACCACAACTTGAGAGGGAATTCTCTTTCTTGTTGTGGCTCTTTTTAAACAGCTGACTAAACGGCTGCTTGAAAAGGGTAGAGAGTAAGTTAGGTCTCTGATTTTACAGAGACGCACTTTGACAAACACAGCATGAAAGTTTACTAAGACAATTTATGGATCATGCAGTGGCGCGGGTACCGGCAAGAGATTGTCCGTGATCTTTTTCCGGTGCTCACGCCAATAAAGGCATGAAACCTAATCAACCAAACACCTATATACGAAAGGAGAACACATGGTTTTTTGGAGACGACTCAAAACGCCGGTAAAAGAGCAACTTTTATTGCCGGCAAGTATACGTAAGGACCATGAAGCGTTTGAGCGTGAAAAACTCACCGCTCAGGCACTTTTGGGAATCAAGGTACGCCCCGGGGAACACTCAGAAGCTGTTATTACAAGTTACACCAGGGATACGATTAAACGGTCGGTGGCTTACCACAGGTCATCAAATTTTTATGATGATTCTGTTTTGGAACTCCGCCGGGCATTTGATTATTCCAACGATTTTACGTTTCTTGTAAGGGCGGTCCGTGAAGACCCGCAGGCTTATCTTAATCACCTGGAGCAGGAAAAATCCATTTCTAATGAGCACCGCACCCTGTTTCTCGACGAAGTTCAGGAATGGGCCTTGCCCCGTAAGTTACGGCAGTTGTCAGGCCACGACTTACTTATATGGGGACCTGAGGAACAAGTTGTTCCGGCCGCCCACGAAGAATCTTTAGCTCTCCACGGGAAGATAGTAGGGTATCGTCAGTACGGACCTGTACTAAGGTCGGTAATTGACGGCGTAGCGATGGATATGTCCAATACTCCTGAGGATCCTTTCACGGGATCGATGGACCCTGTATGGTACGCCGCCCCGCTAAATGTTATATGGCACTACCGCTACTATGAACTACCGCACATCGACAAATCTTTCGCGTTCTTCTCAGGAGTTTTTAAGAAACCCGAGGAGATATCTCAGGCGTTAGAACTTGGAGACTTGTTAATCCGGGCTGAAAATGTCGGACGAGTGATGTATTTCACGGCGGTACTTCGCGTCGAGGTAAGCACGAACGGAAAGGCTCCGGATTTCTCTACACCGGCGAAGATATTATCTAAGCTGGGAAAATGGGAACTCAGAACCGGAAACGATATCCGCACGGCGTTTTTAGCTTTCATACCGGGTAGTGCGGTACTACAGGAATGGCATCGGCATTCCATTTCTTCCAAAGTTGATCAAACTTTGCAGAGTTTTACAAGATCTCTGCGAACAACAGGCGACAGAAATGGAAACTACATCGTCGGTATAAACAACGGTCAGCCACTCCTGCTGGATTACCGGGTACGGCCCTCCATACTTTATGTGGGACCAAGCAAAACCGGTAAGACGACCAAGGCTCTCGAAGAAGCTCTTGAGACCACAAAAAACGTGGTCTGGCTGCCTTTAACCGCAGGTGAATTTGAAGCGGCTCCCAAAGTATTTGAACTTTTCGGCGGGAAAGTTATTCCCCTGAATTTACCCGATGCTTACTCGCTTAACGAGGGAAAGAACGGGAGATTCCGCCGGGAAGCAAATATCGAAGAGCAGGAAAAGCTTCACACTGAAGACAGGGAGCTCGCTCAAAAGATTGTTCTTGAGTTGGAGGCAAGTTGGGAAATGAAAGGTAGGGTAGTCGGATTACCACTGACTTTTAAGATTGAGTCAGGCGATACTATCCGTCTGTACAGTTTCTACGATCATTTTCTAAAGGCATTTCGGGATCTCTGGAAGCGCCGGTACGAAAAGACAGGCGAGTGGGCTGTTGTAGTGGCTGATAACTTCAGCGCTCTACGACTATCCGAAGACGATCCGATTTTGGGAAGTATTCCCGAAGCAACCGGCCGCAATCTGGGCATTTTGCTCGCATGGATGGTCAGCAACGGAAGAAATGTGGGAATCTTAACCCGCATTTTGACCCACTCAAAGGACGATTTGGACTACATTACAACGGGTCTTTTTCGTCAGTTCGGACTCGTCCTGCAGTTCGAGCACAACGAGTATTCCTGGGTGAAGGTTTTCCAAAACGGTGAAGTTTATGCAGACCGTGTGGAAGTTACACTGCCCAAGTCTATTCTTTCGCTCGTAGGCAGACGGGAGCCCGGACAAGGAGAAGATGAGTGGATACAAGAAGTTTCTTCCGCTCGCTCCTAGCGTTTTTTATTTTCCCCGGAATTCCGTTGTTGATACTCGCGCTTTTGGCGTCGATGTTTTTAACATTCGGGATTATGCACGACGCAGACCCAAAGGCTTACAATGATTACATCAAAGAAGCCTTGGGTCTGTCCGGGGGAACGTGGTACTCACTCCCCGCCGATGCCGAAGAGAAAATTATCTCATTAGGCTTTGATCCTGCTGTTGTTGCCGATGAAATAATGGCGAACAAATGGATTAATGAGAACGGCGGTGAGATTGACCTTGGCATTCAACTATCCATACTGGAGGGCGAGTCTAAAGGAGGTACAAATTTAGGTACCTGCAGTGGAATAGCCTCTTCAGCCAAACTGTCCCATCAGGAAGTTGTTTCCGCCCTGTGGCTTTTAAACTACTGGAAGGAACACGATGTGAGAGATTGGTCAGATATTGCCAAAGAAATGATCCGGCCGGACTATAGCGACTACACAGCACATTGTTCGGCCGGAGAAATTGGACCCAACGGAATACTTCCTTCCACCGGGGTAAAGATATGCAGGGACGGACTTTCAATGCATCCCGACGACCTGGTGAAATCCTGCAACTTTTTTGACAAGCGGGTAGCACCGTACGGAAAAAACTGGTGGTTAAAAGCTATCGGATACAGGTCGGGGCAGACAAAAGCCGAAAAGATTGACTCACTGTATGGTTGGAACCATGACAGCACTTACCGCAATCAGCTTGTAGATAGGGCCGATGTTTTAAATGCTGCGGCGTTCGGTTGGAGCGACTACGCACCCGTTTCTGAGAATGCCTACGTTTTCAAAGGAGGGTGGTGGCGTAGTCAGGCAATTAAGGTTTTGAAAACGACAGGTTTGCTTGAAGGTATAGTGTTTGCCGCAGGTCCGGACTATCCGCCATGGGAACCACCACAAGTTGCAGGGAGCTTTTCCAACCCCTATCCGGACAGCGTAATATGCGGGTATGAATACGGAAAACCTGTTGCCAACGGAATTCATTGGGGAATAGATCTTTGCATAGGCGACCCGTTGAGATCCTCTCCGATATACGCCATGCATTCCGGTACCGTAACGTTTTCCAGATATCTGTCTCCCAGCGAAACGTTAGCAGGTCAATGGTGGGTTTCAGGAAACGTCATCGCCGTAGAAGGAAAAGACGATGAAGGAAAAACTATCTGGACAGCTTACGGCCACGGTGCCAACGGTACCACTAAAGTTAAGGAAGGAGATGTTGTAAAGGAAGGTCAGTTGCTCATGATGTCTGGAACAACCGGCTTTTCTACAGGAATTCACCTGCACCTTGCTATGAAAATTAATGGCGGGTGGGTGAATCCTTCGGCTTATCTAGGGGGCGATTGATCGGAGGATTTTTCTCTCTCATTCGCCCCGTTTCCGCTCAGGAAAAACTTTCTTGCTGTGTTAGAACATGAGCATTTAAATGTAAATTTGAATGTTGATGTTTCGGTTTAGCTTTTAAAGTCAAACCGTTTATCAAAGCACTTTAAAAATATAGATAAGCTAACGTTTATTATGTAAGGCGGGCGCCGGTAAGATTTTCACTTGATATAATTGGAAGTCTTCCCGGCGTGATAGCCTTAATAAGAGGCGTTAAAAATCAGACTATCGGAAGGAGAAAAGCAATGAGTTCAGGTAAAGCGT
The DNA here is from genome assembly GCA_000503835.1 of candidate division WWE3 bacterium RAAC2_WWE3_1. GTDB lineage: Bacteria > Patescibacteriota > WWE3 > UBA101185 > UBA10185 > UBA8498. The sequence goes on from CP006914.1 coordinate 245,718, forward strand.
TGACGGCCTTGGGCCTACTAATTTTCACACTTTGTGCGGTTGTAGGATTCCTCGCCTTTGCGTTAAATACTTTAAGTGTAGGTTCTGATCTTTTTTCAGGGATAGTTTTACCGCAATTGGAAACAGTAGTATTATATGCAGTTTCCTTTACACTTGCGGTAATTCTTAGCCAGGTTTTTTCAATCCGGTTTGTTAAAGTTTCACAAAACTTTGTATTCAAGATTTTTGACCGGCAGTGGCTCCCCAAAGAAGGTAAGGCCGAAACTTATACAACTGAATACGGCGAAAGGTTGGAAAAGGTTGTGTCGCAAAGCTATACAGGAACAGTTGTATGGGAATTGGTTACGCAAACAATCCCCACAGTTTTTCTGTTAAGTTTCGTATTCGGTGTTCTTGCTGTGATTGTTGCCTTCGCCGTAAATCTGTCGCTTCCGCTAGTCGGATTAGGAACAGTATTTATGGTCAACGTTGTTTTGTTTTCATGGGAATACTGGGTAAAACAATGGAGAAGGAAATACAGCAAACTGATAATTTTCACTTCACAGGTTGGGTATTTGAGGGTGAGAACACCACTTCTTTCCCTTCTTTTCGGCATCGGAAATTTACCGAGAGTATCCTGGACACCCGTGAGTGAAATAAACGATGACCAGATCGCCGCGGATCCCCAGGATTTCGATCCAAAATACAAAACGTCTTGGCTGCGCGATCAGTATACGTCGTTCTTGTCCAAAAAAAATAACATAAGAACGATATTTCTTAGATCGAAGTCTAACGAAGCGGAAGATACTGTGCTGTGGATCGATCACGGACCAGGTATCGAAAAGATACTAAAAAGTCTAAAGAGAAGGTCTACACAGCTGTTGACGGAGCAGAGTTACATAGATCGGGCTGCCCTTCGTATGCGCCTAGGAGGCACCGCTGAAGAGGACTGGAGTCGTATTCGTGCTGACGAAGAGGCAAGACTTTTTCAGGAACGTTTCAGGGAAATTAGCATTGCTCCAAAAACCCACGATCTGTATAGGATTGAAGATCCGGGGTTATACGACAACGACGGCAACCTGATTGAGAAAACGTCTGTCGAGGCTAACGCAGGGAGAGGCGATTATGATGTTTCGCATTTTTTCTCCTCCCCTAGCCGTCGGCTAAATGATTACGATGCTACAGAGGAGCAGAATCCTGATCAGGATAAAATTCCGTAGTTCCCGTAATATGGGAAAAGGATGAGAACAATGTTTTCATCCTTTTCCTTACTTTAAAAATTAAGAGTAGGTCGAAATTCGGACTTAATTTGGATATTGAGATCGTATTTGGGCCTATCCTAATAAGGGATGGTAAATCAACTAAGAGAAAGGAAGAGAAATATGATCGGACTTGTGTTACAGCAGGAATTGTCTAGTGTTGAAAAACCCTTGTATGACTACATGGGAAACAAGAAGAACGTGAATAATTATCCGAAAACGATTATTATACCCAATACTGATCAGTTTTTCGGGTTTGGAAGACACGATCTTTTTGAGCGTTCAAAAGACTACGCCCTTGTACACGGAGAGGATACCTACTATTGGGGAAATTTGACCGAAAAGGGTCTAAAACGAACCGGGGTTGTACACTATTCAAAAAACGAAGAAGAAGTCATGACGGGACTTGAGGTACCACCTGAAGTATCTTCTTACTACAGGCTGGTAGAGGGAGACGAGGTCGGTGTGGTCGTAAACCACCCGGAAAAAACCGTTTTCATCTGTTCGGTCAACGGTAGTCAGGAGCCACGTGTCTTTAGGTCTTGGCCACAAAATCTTTCTGAATTTCAGAGCGATTACCCTAAAAGACCTCTTCTTGTCGAAAAGTTCGGAGACTTTGACCTGCGTGCTATGACCTTGCTTGCCCCGATAGGCTTGGGTTCGAGTTATTGGGTTATAGCTCCGGGAGGCGCCGGAAAAACGTGGCTTCTTGTTAAGCTTTTAGACGCCTGTTTGAAGCTTTCAAGGGAAGATGACAGTATTTACGTAATGATGGTATATGTTGGCGACCGGCCTGAGGATGCTTCACAATACATCGAGGTATTTGGAAGAAACAAGAGAGGCCGCGGTGTATTTCACCAAGCCCCATGGAACATAAGCCCCGATGCTCAGGTTGATGTTGCGAAGTTCGCGATGAAACGAGCTCACAGGTTGGTGGCTACGGGAAGGCATGTGGTCGTGCTGTTCGATTCCATTAGTCGTACTGTCGCCGCGCACACAGCGTCGTCATATGTGGACGGTGAAGGAGGTATGATAGGGGGAGGTATATACCGCCAAAGTCTGACCGACATGATCGCTAAACAATTCGGAACGCACGGTTCATTTGATGAGAAACGGTCTCTAACAATTATAGGCTCCGTTCTTTCTTCATCGGATACCAGAAAAACTTCCGAATCAGCTGTTGATCAGGAAACTTCGGATAGTTCTACAACAGGAATTTGCAGGTTGCTAAAAATTCCGACGTCGGAAAGACCGTGGGTATCGGTTAACGAAGGCGAAACCTATACGAGATTTCCCAATGGGAGAGATTTCAGAAGCGAGAATCAGCGTCAGGAAATGGAAACGGTTAAGAAATTGATGCGGACAGGTGCCGGGAGCAGGGATTCTTCGGAGGCGCATAAAATTCTTTTAAAATATGCCAGGGAAAACCCTCTCCCTAAGTACTGAACTGAATGTATGAATTGAAAGAACGAGCTTTACTTAAGAGGCAAAGATTAAATGTTTTTGCCTCTTTTTTTATTTTTCCGGGGATTTGTTTTCGCCGTCGTGAAGTTTGAGGCTTTGTTTCTCCAGATTAGTTATTCTTCTGTTCATGAAGGCTCTTTCTTCGCGGTTTTCTTTTATTTCCCCAATCATAGCATCAACATTATCGTAGAGTTTGGGAAAGTTTATAGTTCTTGTGTCCAGCTCTTCGAGTTTTTGTTCTACTTTGAAAAGTCTGTTTAAGATACCGGTTAATGTGTTATTTATTCTAGTTAGTTCTTCAGTTATTCCGCTTACTGTATTGGTTACCTTAGCTAGCTCTTTAGTTATTTCATCTACTGTATTATTTGTCCTTGCTACTTCTTTCTCCAGCGTCTCCAGCTTGCCTTGTATCACGCCTAAGACTTTCTCGACCCTGGATTCAAATGTATTTTCTAGAACAGTGTCTTTCATTTGTTTTTCGAAAATAACACAGTGAAGAAAGTTGTTCAATATGTCAGCCTATGAAAAACGGAAAAATTGTAAACCAATATTCTAATATGCCCCCAACACAATAAAAGCTACTCGCCGAATCTTAATGCGGAATTTTCGTTATATAAAAGTTTTACAAGTGTGTCATTAAACGCCATGGTGTGTATTGAAACCTCATCGATTTTTCCATCAAAATATCCGCTGCCTGCGGAGTCACGTCCTATATTTAATGCCGTTGCACTAGTCGACATAACATTGTCGGCCTCAGCCTGAGTTCCCGTGTTTACGCCATTTACGTATATTTTAATATTTGATCCGTCGTAGGTGCAAAAAACGTGGGACCAGGTACTTGTAGAAAGGGCAGTTGAGGACACGGCGGCCGTCTGCCAGGCTCCGGCATATATCTCGCACTGCGGTTTATTCGAGGAGTCGGTAGTTAGCCTAAACTCGTTGTTCTTTTGAATTATGGTCTTCGAGGTCGCGGCGGTGGCAGGATTGACCCACGCGCCGAACGAAAAGTTGTTGTATGGCTGTGAGGTTGCCGAGGTTAAAAGAACGGTGTTAGAGCTAGCAAGATAGTCATCAGTCCCGTCAAAATCCAGACTTCCGTTGAACTTGCCGCTTTCTCCCCCAAACCACATTTCATTCGCACTCCCCACACATGTCCCTACCGTTGTATTGCCTAATGTTTGAGGATAGATTGTTAAGTTGGTACCGACTGCAGTTCCGTTCGAGTTCTGTGCTGAATTATTTGCAGTGTTGCCGGAGCATTCGTTAAGTTTGTAGTTATACGTTGCATCACCTCTGTTATATTCCCAGTTTATTTGCTGTGGGGTACGGGCGTATTTGTACATAACAATGTTGTCGATTTTGCCTTCGAAGTTTGTGTTGCCGGCGGGTTGTGCACCGACGGTGAAGTCGCTCGCGGTTACAGGATTCAAGTCTCCGACCGCCGTAAGCGTTCCGCTCTGGGCAGCGCCTCTTTTAATACCGTTGACATAAATGTCGGTATTGGCAGTAGAATCCCGGTCAACGACAACTTCCAAATGCACCCACTGGTTGCTGGGAACTGAGGCTGCGTCCGACAACGTAAATTGATCCGTGCCGTCCGATATGTAAAATCTGGGAAGTCCGGCACTGCTGATGAATAAATAGTAGCCGGGATCGGTTGCTGTAGTAGTGGCTTTCTTGGCAATAACAACGTCGGTACTGACAGGTGGGGCCTTATATATCCACGTGGAAATAGAGAAATCTTCGGTGTTGATTGAAAGATCGGCGTTAGTGGGTTCCTGAAGATAATCATCGCCTCCGTCAAAATACCCGGCATAACCGAACTTCCCGATCTGACCTCCTGTCGGGCCCGAACCTGCCGGACCGGAACGGAGGTTATATTGATTCACCGAAGAATCTAAAACAGAGAGTGTGCTGTCATCGTTTATCCAGGAGCCTTCGTCAAATTTCCAATGTCCAAAAGGTGCCTCACACGTCGCCGTATCCCCCGGCACGCAAAACTCGCGATCATACGAATTCGAGGGGTTTCCGGAACTGTCGGTCGATACAGCGCCCCATTGAGAAGTTTTCGAGTCGTTCAAAAAAAGTTTGGCCCGGTCGGAGCCGATATCAAAATTATATATACTTACTTCGTCTATGGAGCCGTTAAATTTGGACGAGTAATCTTCCCCGCGTCCGCCTATGACCAATGTATTGTCTCCGTTAACGGTACCTGATGCTGCGATTGTCGTTTTCGAATCGACTAAAAGTCCGTCAATGTAAAGGTCGATTTGGGTATTATCTTTTTTCACCGCAGTTGCATTGTGCCAAAGACCGTCGTATAAATCCGTAGGACTTGAGGCCGAAGTGTCCGGGCCCCAAGTTGTGTCATCATCAACACCGAATAAAAGATTCCCCGCAGTGTTGAAATATAATGCGTAGCCCGCAGTAGTATTTCCTCCTCTTCCGAGCACATATTCTGTGCCGGAAGGATTGGATGAGGAGCTTGATTTGAACCAGAGATTTAAAGCAAAACCGGCGGCGTTGAATATAAAGGCATTATCGTCTCTCGAGGCATAGTTTGTGCCGTTGGGGTAGAATGCTTTATTAAATTTTCCTGTTACGGTGTATGAAACGGCAGTCGGAGGGGAGGCCGTAAGGGTTAGGTTTCTGCTATTTCCTGTTCTATCGTAAATCGTTGTTCCCCCACCCTCATCGAAACGCCAAAATCCGAGTGCCGTACCCAGAGTTGGGTCGGGAGAAGGGTATTGTGCGTCCAAATCTTTTGTTATCTGAGTTATTTCAGCCGGATAGTTATATATTTTTACATCATCTATTCGACCCTTGAATATTTCCCCAGAGCCTCCTACCCATTGGGAACCGTAGGTTTTTCCGATCAAAAGTGGGGCACCGGCAGAATCGATTGTATAGGCTGAGCCATTTGTTGTTGTATTTTCCAGAACCCCGTTTACATATATTTTTAAGTTTGTTCCGTCGAAGGTACCTGCAAGGTGATACCAGGTGTTGGGGGTCCAGGAGGATGTTGTTGAGGCAACGCTTTTTAGTTTAGAAGTGCCGTATTTTGCAATCTGGTTAACAGTTACACCACCAGCTGTGGTAAAAGCTCCACCCACATATAAATTCCCGTTATATACTGCGAAAGCGTTGACGGTGCTATCCACCCCCGTTGTCTGTCCGATATTAGAAAACTGATTCGTCTGGTCATTGTATTTTGCAATGTAGTTAACACTTACTCCTCCCGCCGTGATGAAATATCCCCCCGCATACAAACTCCCGTTATATACTGCGAAAGCGTTGACGGTGCTATCCACCCCCGTTGTCTGTCCGATATTTGAAAAGGTGTTTGTAGAGTCATTATACTTTGCGATTTTGTTGACACTTATTCCTCCCGCCGTGGTTAAGTCTCCACCCACATACAAATTCCCGTTATATACTGCGAGAGTCTGGACGTAGCTATTTACCCCCGTTGTCTGTCCAATATTTGAAAAGGTGTTTGTCTGGTCATTGTACTTTGCAATGTAGTTAACCGTCACACCTCCGGCGGTGGTGAAATATCCACCCACATACAGGTTTCCGTTATATACTGCGAGAGTCTGGACTGTGATGCCTACACCTGTAGTCTGTCCGATATTAGAAAACTGATTCGTCTGGTCATTGTATTTTGCGATACGGTTAACCGTCACACCCCCCGCTGTGGTAAAACCTCCCCCCACATACAGATTCTCGTTATATACTGCGAAAGCGTTGACGGTGCTATTCACCCCCGTTGTCTGTCCGATATTAGAAAACTGATTCGTCTGGTCATTGTATTTTGCAATGTAGTTAACACTTACTCCCCCAGCCGTGGCAAAAGTTCCACCCACATACAGGTTTCCGTTATATACTGTAAGAGCGTTGATGTTACCACTTACCCCCGTTGTCTGTCCTATATTTGAAAACTGATTCGTCTGGTCGTTGTATTTTGCTATGTAGTTAACACTTACTCCTCCCGCTGTGGTAAATTGACCTCCGACATACAAGTTTCCGTTATACACAGCGAAAGCCTCGGCAGGCGCTGACACCCCAGTTCCCTGCCCAATACTAGAAAAAGCTTCCGAAGCACTATCATTCACCACAAACTTAGCCTTCCCGTCCGTCTTATCCAGAAAAAGCTGATAATCCCCCTTGTCAATAACACCCATATTACCGGGCGCTGAGGTAGAAAAACCATTATCCACAGAAACCCAAGCTGAAACTGCAATGGATGACGTTGGGGAAATATATGAACTGCTGCTTGTAGTCACAAAATCATTATTCCCGTCAAAGGAAACACCCGATCCGTATCTTCCGGGCGCAAATTCTGCGCCTTCGTTTAGGGTTCCCGTGGCACCGTTTCCGCTCACGTCATTTGTAGTAGTTCCTGAGCCTTCTTCAAATTTATAATACAGATTTGATGGGGGGGACAGTTCGGCTAAGTTATATATTTCGTCATCGGTTAGTGCTGTATTGTATGTTCTGAAGTCGTCAAGACGGCCTTTGAAATTCTCTCCGGAACCTCCGGCCCATTGAGAACCGTAGGTTTTACCCATGTAAAGCGGGGAGGATGATGCTGAAAGTGTAAATGATGACGTGTTTGTTGTGGTGTTTTCAAGGACACCGTTTATATACATTTTAAGTGTTTTTCCGTCAAAGGTTCCTGTAAGGTGGTACCAGGTGTTTGCCGTGAATGATGCTGTGGTTGACGACACAGTTTTAGTGTTGGAGGTGCCGTATTTCGCGATGTAGTTAACACTCACACTTCCAGCTGTGGTAAAGTTTCCACCCACATACAGATTCCCGTTATATACTGCAAAAGCGTAGACGGTGCTATTTACCCCCGTTGTCTGTCCAATATTCGAAAACTGATTCGTCTGATCATTGTACTTTGCAATGTAGTTAACACTCACACCCCCTGCCGTGGTTAAGTTTCCCCCCACATACAAGTTTCCGTTATACATAGCAAGAGAGTCGACTTCGGTATCTACCCCTGTTGTCTGTCCTATATTAGAAAACTGATTCGTCTGGTCATTGTATTTTGCAATGTAGTTAACACTAACACCTCCTGCCGTGGTAAAGTACCCCCCTACATACAAGTTTCCGTTGTACACAGTCATGTCGAGAACCATACCATCAACCCCTGTTGTCTGTCCAATATTCGAAAACTGATTCGTCTGGTCATTGTATTTTGCAATGTAGTTAACCGTCACACCTCCCGCTGTGGAAAATATTCCGCCCACATACAAGTTTCCGTTATATACTGCAAAAGCGTAGACTTCGCCAGCTACCCCTGTTGTCTGTCCTATGTTAGAAAACTGATTCGTCTGGTCATTGTATTTTGCAATGTAGTTAACACTAACACCTCCTGCCGTGGTAAAGTACCCCCCTACATACAAGTTTCCGTTATATACTGCCAAAGCGCTGACGAAGTTATCTACACCCGTACCCTGTCCTATATTAGAAAAAGCCTTAGCAACGTTGTCATTAACAACCCATTTAGCTTTCCCGTCTGTTTTATCCATGTAAAACTGGTAATCGCCTTTATCAACAACTCCCATATTAGAAGGAGACGATGTGGAGAAGCCGTCGGTCATTTTTACCCATCCGGATACTGTGACCTGGGAAGTGGGAGCGAGTGTCGGATTAGAACCCGCTGTTACGTAGTCATCGACGCCGTCAAGAGAAGTTGCGTTAACATACTTACCTTCGTTCCACGCGGCACTGTTAACAAGTGTTGCCGTGTTGGAATTTCCCGAATAGTCGGCTGATGTTGTACCTGTACCTTCGTCCATCTTCCAATAGCCTGTTAAACCATCCGACACAAAATTAGTTGAATCATTTCCGAACGCAGCCGACGTTCCGTGCAAAGTGGGGGAGTACTTTATGTTATCGGACCTTATTTCGACGAGCGTTCTTTCTTTGGCGTATATTTTGAATTCATCGATGTACCCGTCAAAATTTGAACCGCTGGAACCCGCCCCTATGTTAAGTGTATTTGTTTCGGTAGCGGGAGATCCGTCACCATTAATGCTGGTTCCTTTTAAAACTCCGTCAACATATATTGATATTTCATCATCAGAATCGTTTGTGTACGCCAGGCTAATCAAGTGCCATTGATTAAGATTTAACGCGTCATCCACAGTAAGCGTTGCATCAGTTGTTCCGAGGTCTATTTTCGCCGAAAGGTCAACAACCTGATCGTTACTTCCTGCCGCAAGTCCGAGATAGTTGTTTGCCCCCTTAGAAAATATTTTTCCTGTGTTTGACCCGCCTAGTGTGTTTGCCCGCACCCACATTTGAATCGTGAAGCCACTGTTTAGTTTTTTTCCAAAGTTGATAGGTTCGTTGTCAGTGACACCTACCACATCGTCAGATCCGTCGAAAACAAGACATCTGCCGCTTACACAATATTCATCTGCGGATTGCCAGGAAGGCATGGTAATGTCACTGACAGATAGTGTTTTTAACGATAGAATCGAAGATGAGTAAATATCATTGTTATTAGTTGTTGCTGTAACATCGATTGTTTGAGATGAAGATGGGGCGCTGAACGCCGAGGAGCGTGCTCTGTTTGAAGGGGTGACTGTCGTATTAGCAATATCCGTAGGTGTCCCATTAGGGTCTATTTGGAGTCTTAAAGAAGATGAACTTGAATTAGCACCATTCACTTCATGATAGTATGCGGCCGATTGTGAGTATATTTCTGCGGGGTCAAAAAGAGTATCAAAGTTTTGAGGAGCGGAGCCCGAGGATAAGAGTGTATTAGCCAGTAGATATTGATTCTCGAGTTTTGTTACACCGGTAGTACTTGTTTGGTCAACGATTATCTTTGCGGAGTAAATATCGTAGGTGCCGTTTGTGGTTCCTCCCGATGCAACGAGTCTATAATTTTTACCTGTCGCCGGTGTAAAAGAAACACGAACTCTTGTTGAGGATGTTGCAGTTCCGGAGGAAACCAATGTTGCTTTATCTGTCCATCCAGCAAAAGACCCGTTATCTTCCTGCAATATTATTGTCGCATTGATTGTCCATGTTAAAACTAATTTACCGTCGGCACCTGAACCCCCTGTTTTTGCGGTACCGTCACCCGATCCCCCTCCCCCTCCTCCGTTACCACTTGCAGGAGCGGATCCGTTGGCACCAGCTCCTCCACCGTCTCCGCCATGCCCGGCTCCCGCCGGAGTTGATGCAGTTGGGTATGTTGCAGTATCCCAAGTCTGAGGCCCTGAATATCCGTCACTAGCCGTGCCTGCTGAAGAACCCCCGTAACCTCCTGTACCGGTATTGTGGTTTCTACCTATCTCCCCCTGTCCTCCATTAAATTTTACATCCCCAACACTTGACGAGGCGGCACCACCAAGACCTCCCGCCGGCGGAGTGCCTGTTGAATTTGACCCAGGTAAGCCTCCCATCGCCATTACACTTGAAGTATTGATAAAATAGGTGTGTCCACCAGATTGTCCCGCTCCGCTTGTTCCCCCTGAGCCTCCCGCTCCAACCACGAGCGTATGTGGGCTACCGGGCGTTACCGCCTGGGCGTTTTTTTTAACGTAAGCGCCACCTCCGCCGCCTCCGCCGCCATCAGAAGTTGCGTTTTGGCCGCCTCCGCCTCCGCCGGCACCCCAGGCCTCAACCTGAACAGATTGAACACCGCTAGGAGCTGACCAGTTACTGCTGGTCGCAGTTGTGTACGACGCTGTTCCGCTTGCCCCTGATACTTTATATACAACCTCTGCAGAAAAAGTTTTCGTTCCATCCCAATTTCCTTCCGTATAATTCCAATACTTCGGAGCGTTAAGAGCAGCCGCAGTTGTATTGGATTTTGCCACCTCGTAATTTCCGAGCTCGATTTGAGTTTGTGTGGTTGTTAAAGCGCTTTTTCCTATATTTTGAAAGACCAGGATTCTTGCTGATTTAACCTGGGGAGTTGTTCCGTTTGCCAGATTTATATTATATTCAGTCGTTCCGGTTGGAGGTGTAAACGCTGTCGCACTCCTTTTTCTTGCAAAGGCGGTTTCGGTAACCGTAACCGTTGAGTCTTGTGTTGAGGTACCCGCACGCTCGAGTGCTACCGTTAAAGTTCCGGATGAAACCTGAGCGACAACCTCAAAGTAGTATGTGACCGTTCCGCTATATTTTGTTGTATCCAGTTGAACAAGAGAAGGATCGTCCCCTGTAGCCGTCGCGATGTGGTCAATAATATTTATCTCCTGTCTTAATTTTTGATCCGGAACAGCCGGGTCTCCGAGTGCCGCATTGTTAGCGTTTGATGTTGAGTCATATGCCGTTCCTCCGTACCCCTCGTCAAATTTCAGATACATCGAAGGCGACGGTCCTATTTCTTCACTTCCCGCACTTGGAGCACCGCTCGGAGAAAGACTTGTTACCGAGGATACAGCCCCGTCTATTGTTGAATGGGCTATTGGGTTTGAATAGTACATAAAGATACTATTTCCCCCGTTTGTGACGCTATCGACAACAACGTCGTATACGGTTGATGTAGTGTTGCATCCTGAAACAAGGGTATATTTTAAAAGCTTCCCTCCAACCGACGTGAAAATTGTGTCATCACAATCTGTCTGCATTTTTCCGTCAGTTATCAGTGCCTGGGTATTTACGGTTACGGATATTCTTCTCTCGGAAGAAATATCCGAAGTATGCGAAAAGCTAATCTCCTGCCTTTGGTTATATGAATCATCAAACCAGTCGGCTTTAACACGGGTTGCTCTTATAATTGAAAATATTGTTACGGGGATTAAAACGGCAAGAGTTACAAGGATAATTATTCTTCTTGATTTTTTGTTTTTAAATGCGGCGGCAACTGCCTCGCGCATCTTGTTTAGTATATGGATATTTGTTTTCAGGCGCAGTTTATTGATAGCTTCCATGCAATGAAATTTTACATTATTTTTGGTGTTAGTTGCTAGGGTTTTTGGGAATAAATAAGTTTAGTTCTTTAACAGGTGTAAAGTGTTTTGTGTCCATCGTCCAAAGAAGATTTTTGTTAATTATTGCGGTAGCCGCAATAAGTGCGTCCGCTATACCAAGCCTTGTTTTTAGCCCGTATTTAATTATAAGATTGAAGGCTAGGAGCGAGATCTCTTTATTTATTTCAACAATATCCATGCTGTCGATAAAATTCAGGTTGATTCTTCTTTCTTTACGGTCTCTTGATCCCAGAACAATTTCGCAGGCCGCTATTCTCGAAATTTGTACCGAATCTATTTGTTTATGGAAAGTGGAAACAACCTTACTATTGTGTTTCTGCATCTCAATAAGTACGGAAGTATCGATGAGAGTTTTAATCGCCATACCAAGAGTCTTTTCTCAACTTTGCGGCTATTGTAGAGCTAGATTTGCCCTCCCAATCTTTTCTATTTTTGTACATGCCAATAAAGTCAGAAATAGCGTCTCTTTTGTCTAGTGAGGATTTCTTAACACGTCTCTTTTTATACTCATACGTATCGGGGTCAATTATTACTACCTGTTCCTTTCCGTTTTTTGTAATATAAATGGGATTGAGTTTAGACATCCCCAAATACATAGAAAGGTTGTGGTGAAAGTCTCTAAGACTCACGTGCTTAGTTTTTTTCATACTTTCAATATATCAAGTGTTTGACAATTTGTCTAACAAAAATGTCTAATTTTATTAGATTTCGGGTGATTAGGCTTATGGGTATTCCACGGGGAATTTTGACTCCGTCAAAGCAATTCCACTCGCTTCGCTCGCAGAATTGTTTATCTCAAAGCAATTCCACTCGCTTCGCTCGCAGAATTGTCGAACACAACTAAAGTTAGTGCGTTCCCGAGCGAGAATCACACGAACAGAACCTTCACCTCGCGTTGCTCGATGAAGAACCTGTTCATGGTGACCCCACGGGGAATCGAACCCCGGTTGCCGGGATGAAAACCCGGCGTCCTAACCGTTAGACGATGGGGCCAAGCGTCTGAAGTGGCTTGTGACCACTGTAACAACAAGGCACAACGGTATATTATCAACAAATCTACCTATTTGGCAACAAAACGTCGTCCGTCCGGCGCCAATTTCGTTAAAATCTTGAACAACCCCAAACCGCCCTACCAATATAAAATAGTGGTAAAATAAGTCGAAATGGCCATACTAACCACCATTTACCTATACATTTACACGTTTTTTGCCGCTCTTTTACCCGGTGTAAGTTACAACGAGGGGATGTTGGGGCAGCCTCAAACCTTTTTGCCGAGTCAGGTAGTACAGCAGACAGATAAGGCCGTAAGCTCCCTCCTTTATAGAGGCCTTTTTAAATACGATATATATGGTGCGACTGTCCCCGATTTGGCCGAAACCTGGCAGGTATCTGATGACGGTCTTGTTTATACCATAAGACTTAAAGACAACCAGCTTTGGACCAACGGCAGAAAAATAAACTCTGACGACCTTATTTACACCTCGTTTAAGGTCACGGATTTGTCAGGTGTGGCAACAGATAAGGTGGATGATATGACCGTGCGATACACACTCCCAAATAAATACTCCCCTTTTTTGAGCCTGTTAACCGTGGGTATAATGCCCCGGGATTCCGAGGAGAATAATGACCCTCTTCATCCCGTAACAAGCGGAGACTTCAGGGTCGCCAGAATTGAGAAATCAGGCAAATACATAAGACAAATCACACTCGTTTCACCCAACAACAAGTACGATATTCAAAAAATAAGCTTTAGATACTACACGAATGAGGACGAAATTTTAACTGCGGCCAAGCTGGGCGAGATCAACGGCTATCTTTTTTCGGAAAAAAAAGCCCCGGAGAATTTTTATAATTACGAATTCCCGGTGCAGGGTATTTATTACGCACTGTTTTTTAATATTAGAAACGAAAAGCTTTCGGATGTCGCTGTGAGACAGAAGTTGGAAAAGGTAATACCGCTGGAAAGCTTTACGGCAGGTCGGGGCATAAGGGTCCAGGGTCCTGTGAGCCGAAGTGTTTTTACTGACCTGGAGCTTGAATTTGACCGCTACGACCCTCTTTTTTCTGAGGATCTTGGCGATATGAGCCTGACAATAAGAGTCCCTGACATTGAAGAACATGTAATTATGGCTAAACAGATAGCTTCGGTTTGGAGGGAAAAGCTGGATATAGAAGTAAAGGTCGAGCCTATCGCCGCAAATGATATTGTTCCTAGAATTATAGAACCGCGGGATTTTGAGGTTTTGTTATTCGGGCAGGAAGTAGGTCGCGACCCCGACAGGTACGTGTTATGGCACTCCGCGCAAAAAAACCCTCCCGGATTGAATTTTTCAGGATTCGACCAGGTCAGGGCCGACAGAGCTTTGGAGGAAGGCAGGAATGAGTTAGATAATGAGAAAAGGATCGTTCACTACAATGAATTTCAAAAGGTTGTTGTGGATCAGGTTCCCGCAGTCTTTTTGTATCATCCGTTTACCAACTTTTACGTTTCAAAGTATATAGAGGGGGTGGGGGAGAAGTATACCTTTACCTACGCTGACAGGTTTCTGGATTTTGAGAATTGGAGGTATGTGAGGACGAATTAGAGTCGGCAGTTCTGAGTAAGGTGGGTTCTTTGGGGTTTTCTTGGGCGATGTTATAATCTTTTTGGTTGTATTGTGGTGGTGTGTGCCGAACGGCTTAGGCGCTGCCCTGTGGAGGCAGTTTTAGCGGGTTCGACTCCCGTACACCACCCCATAAATTAAGGTTGTTACATCAACATTTCTTCCTATACCCCTAATGTATAATTGAACCCACTTGTTACTGCTATACTATTTTTATGAACAAAGACTTACTTATCATTGCAGACCAGCTTCAAAGAGATGCTTATTCTATAGTAGAAAAACTACAGTTAGAAAGTGTTTTAGGTGAACGCTTTGTAGTAAAAGTTGTGGGGAGTACTGTTTATAACCTTATGACCTGGAGGGACTTGGATTTTGACCTTGTTACACCCGTTCTACCGGATAATAAAGTATATTTTACCTTAGTAGAATATTTATTTGCCTTGTCTGAAGTTAAAAAGGTTACTTTAGCGGATAACAGAAACCTGGAAGAACAGGATAGACCAAAAAGTATGTATATTGGACTTCAATATGTGGATTCAAAAAAAGAGATATGGAAACTGGATATACGTTTATTATCAAAAGAAGATGTTGTTACAGATAGAGTTGCAGATTTGATACAGGAAAAGTTAACTGAAAAGTTTAGGCACTACATTTTGGAAATTAAAACTCAAGTACATAATAATCCTAAGTATCATAAAAGTTTTTCAAGTGTTGATATCTATAATGCAGTACTTTCAAATAGTGTCAAAGATTTGGGAGGTTTTGAGTCTTATTTAAAAACATTGGGCAAATCTTTTTGAATACTAATAGTTCTTTTACTATTTGGTTCAAGTTAGCACCCATTACCGACCCCATAAATTAAGGTTGGTATCACAACATAAATTCCAGTAACCCTAACGTAGTATTGAACCGTTGATTTAACTCAAAGGAAACTACTTATGTATAATAAGTGTATGAAAATACGAAAAGCCACAAAAAAGGATATCCCAAAAATTAGAAGGGGATTGCTAGAATCGTGGCTGTCTCATGTGGACAATGAGCCAATGTACTATAACCGCGACCGGGTAGAAAAATCAGACATTGATACTTATTATACTAACGCCATGGACAGTGTTGATTCTTTTGTTCTTATTATTGAAGAAAATGGAAAATTTATTGGATTTGGAAAGGCTGATATACAAAAGATAGAACCTTGGTATAAGGAGCAAAAAGTTCTGTATATAGATGATATTTACATCGAAAAAGAATTCAGAAAAAAAGGCTGTGCCAAAACTCTTTTACAGGAGTTTGAGAAGATGGCAAAAACTAGGGATATAAAATGGATTAAAGCACGAGTGTATTCTTTTAATGAGCCGGCGAAAAAACTAAATGCCTCATTTGGGTTTTATCCTTTATATTCAGAGTATTTTAAGATTATTTAGATATCACTTTTTAAGATTAAGAATGCGAGAATGCCGGTTGTAACCTAAACAACAATGTTAATTCTTGCACTATTTGGTTCATTTTATCGGTTATTACCAACCCCATTTTTCGATGTTGTTACTACAACATATTTCTCGTTACCCCCAATATTTAATCGAACCAGTACACGCTCAACTGCTATAATTAAGTATATGAATAAAAAAGAGCAGTGGTGGGACACAAAGCACGATAGGTATGCTTCAGAGGACTGGATAAGCAAACCGACTATATTCGCTCGATGGGTAATAGCATATCTACCAAAAAACGGAAGGTTACTCGATGTCGCAGCGGGGCATGGCCAAGACAGCGTGTATTTTGCTAGACAAGGGTTTTCGGTGATCGCTACCGACTTTTCTGAAAAAGCGATTCAATATATTAATAAAAACATTACCCCTGATATCAAAGGTAAGATTACTACACAAAAGGTAGATTTATCAAAGAAACTGCCTTTTGAAGATAATATGTTTGATATTGTATACGGGCATCTTGCCGTCCACTATTTTACTAACAAGATTACAGATAAGGTATTTAAGGAATTAAAAAGAATACTTAAACCCGGAGGAATAATTGCGTTATTAGTAAATTCTACAAAAGATCCGGAGTATGAAACGGGAAGAAAAATCGAAGAGGATTACTTTGAATTATCACCGGGGGATTTTAAACATTTTTTCACTATTGATTATATGCGATTGAAATCCAAAGGACTGGAAGAAGTTTTTATTGATGATAACGGCACTACTTATAAAGATAACGCAAAAGGCGTTTTTAACTTAATAAGGTATGTTGGTAAGAAAGTAAGCTAAGTTAGTATATTTGTGATTCAATTATTTATACGATCTTCAGTTACGCTATCGTCCAAAAAACCAAAGCGTGAGGCACTTCACAGATTAACGTAGCCTCCTACTCACAATTATGATAATTTATTTAAGACCGTTTCTCTACAAACTAAAAATTTGTCAACTATTAGATTAACCCAACACCACCCCATTTAAACCGCCTCACCTAAAATTCTAAAATAGCGCAGTAGTTCTAACTTTTCTCCTAACTTCCTTATAATTCGGAATGGTCCTTTCTACCTCCGCCCAGAATCTCTTAGAGTGATTGAACTCTATCAGGTGACAAAGTTCGTGAACGATCACGTAGTCTCTCTGGTCTTTAGGCAATAACGCAACCTTGTAGTTAAAATTCAAATTTCTAGCTTTTGAACAACTGCCCCACTTAGTTTTTTGATTTCTAATCGCAACTTTCCTGTATTTAACACCGTATAAATGGGCAAAAAATTCGAGGCATTCAAGTATGACTTTCCTGGCAACCGTCTTATTTTCAAGATAGTGTCTTTTCGAGCGCATATTTTAATAGTTTACCAAGAAGTGTCAGGATTAGTCCTGGATAAATATAGGGCGTTAAAAGCTGCTTTGCAGGCTTGCTAGCCGTTTAACCTTTAAAGTAGTACAATGACAAAGCGGAAGGAGGTATAAATAGGTTTAACCCCCAATCTATAAAAAACTATGAACGGAACAATTAAAACTAAGACAGATAAAGGATTCGGATTCATTTCTCGTGACGGAGAAACCAAGGATCTTTTCTTTCACTCTAACAATCTAACAGGCGTTACATTTGACGAGCTTCAAGTCGGAGCAGCAGTTACATTTGATGTAGTCAACAGCGACAAAGGACCGAGAGCAGAAGACGTACAGCTTGCTTAATAGAGTCGATAATAAAAGGTAGAATTGCGAAAAAGAGAAACACATCCCCGTATTATAAATATTTAAAGGATGTGTTTTCTTTTTTTTAAAAAACTCCTCGGTGAGCTCTCGCCATACAATTCTCAAATAGTTAACAAGTCCAGAAATAGTGGTATGATGGTCGCAATACTATAACCTGAAATACACGAAAAAGGAGAGAAAATGTTCACAATCTTTGATATGGCTAGGATGCTCAAGGAAGCCACGGCCATGGCAGCCCGGCGGTCAGTAGTAAAACCGCTCCATGAGTGGATTTTGGAGAAGAAGAAATTTACATGTTGGGAAGCCGGGAAGGAGCACGACAGACTGGTGAAAGAAGGTTTTGAAGGGTTGTGTGTCGACTCTTCGCTAGAGGAGCTCCTTCGTACTTATGTTGAGATTGGTCTTTTAAGACTGGAGGGGGATGTTTACACGCTGGTGTGAGAAATTGTTCGTATACAGCACCTCGGGACTCATAGAAATATGAATCACGGGGTGTTTTTCTATTTTGACTAATATTTCGTATGCCTGACCGTATTTAGTGAGGGCATGGTAGTCAAACCCCTTAATAAGGAAATTATCTGACAAAAGTCAAAGCAACGCCCTTTTTACCCATTCTTCCGGTTCTGCCTACACGGTGGATATAGTCTGTAAAAGTTGCCGGAGGATCGTAGTTAATAACGTGTGTGATATCGGGTACATCAATTCCTCTTGAGGCGACGTCCGTCGCTACCAATATGTCTATTTCATATCTCTTAAATTCATTTAAAACTTTAGATCGCTGTCCTAACGATTTATTCCCGTGCAAAGCCCCTGATTTATGGCCTCTTTTTCTTAACTCCGAAGATATTTCCTCTGCCCCTCTTTTAGTTTTTGAAAACACCAGAACTCTTTTGAAATCAGCATTAATTAACAAGCCGTGCAATACTTCGATTTTGCTTTTGCTGGAATCTATTCTCACAATATCCTGGTCCACGTTTTTCACTGCTTCCTGTTTTTCAATCTCAACTTTGTAAGGGTTTCTCAATAAAGAGTTTGCGACCTCTTCTGATTTTTTTGATAGGGTAGCGGAGAAGAACAATGACTGTCTCGAATTATTTAATTTTGCAACAATCTTTTTAACATCATTAATAAATCCCATATCCAACATCTCATCTACCTCATCGAGAATGATGTTATTAAAAGAACTTAAGTCTATTTGTTTTCTTTCGCACAAATCTAAAAGTCTCCCGGGGGTGGCAATTACGAAATGAGGATTTTTCTTAATAAGTCTTATTTGTTCCGAGTAGCTGGCGCCTCCCATAATAACGACATCTCTTAAGTGAGTTCCAGAAATGAGAAGGCTGTATTCGGTTCTGATTTGATTAATTAGTTCTCTGGTAGGAGCAATTATCAAACATTTCTGGCCCTGATTTTTCATAATCTTATTTATCATTGGTATTAGGTAGGCGGCTGTTTTTCCCGATCCCGTGCAGGCTACTCCCAGAACATCCTGTCCGCTCAATATTTGAGGTATTATTTCTGCCTGGATTTTGGTGGGATGCAGGTAAGACTTTTTAGAGATATTTTTTTGCAAAGATTGAACAAGTGTATAGTCGCTAAAGGTCATATTGGGAACGTACATTGACTCTGACTCGCCTTTGACAGCCTTAGAAACGAATAAGTCGGTGTTTAGATATGCTCCGGAATAGGGATTTCTTCTTTGAAATCTGCTTGCGCCTCCGAAACTACTGCCGGAATTGCTGTAATTACGAGCACTTCCGAACTTTCTTCGGCTACGGGCAAACCTCGAACTGCTATTACTATGTCCATAACTTTTAGTATGCATATGTTTTTGGTGGGGAAAGAGAAAAAACGGGTTTATCTCAATCAGACACAGCTAGAAGTATACCACGCAAGCCTTTATATTCAAATTATCCTTGAAACAGCCCTTCGCCTTAAAGTAGGGTCCAGAATCTTTTTTCTTAATCTTAGGGACACCGGAGTTATCTCCAAAAGCTCGTCGTCCTCTAAAAGCCCTAAGTACTGCTCTAAACTCATCTCTACCGGCGGAGGAATTGTGATGCCGTCCTCGCCCGAAGACCTGTTATTGGTCAGTTGCTTCTCTTTACAGACGTTAACTTCCACGTCCTCATCCCGGCCGTTTAGGCCTACTATCATCCCTTGATAGACCATTGTCTGCGGTCCGATGAAAACAGGGCCTTTTTCGTGTGCTGGTACAAGTCCGTGCGGTACGGCCTTGCCGCTGTGAGAGGCTATAATAGCGCCTTTTCTTAGTTTAGGTATGGATGCACCAATTTTCTCGTACCTTGAGAACATTGAACTTAAGACCGCCGTACCTTTTGAAAGGGTTAATAAAACGCTTCTTAAGCCAAGAATACCCCGCGTAGCTATTTCAAAAACAAGTCTTGAAGATTCTGAAGTAAGCTCTTCCTGGGACATCAAAACTCCGTGTCTTCTTCCCAATTCACTTTTTATTGCGCCGAGGTGCATATTTTCAACGTCAATAGTAAGCTCCTCTACAGGTTCCATTTCTACGCCGTCAATAACTTTGGTTATAACTCGGGGTTTGCCTACACTAAGTTCAAACCCTTCTCTTCGTAGGGTTTCTAGGAATACGGAAAGATGGAGCTCGCCACGTCCGGATAAAACATACTGGCCTTCTTCGATTTTAAATTTCATAGCGACGTTTGTTTGAAGCTCCCGTTCTATTCTTTCCAAGATCTGGCGCCCTGTTAAAAATTTACCTTCTTTGCCTAAAAAGGGAGAAGTATTTGGTCCGATTGATATAGCCAGTGTTGGTTCCTCGATTTTTATAGTGGGCAATGCTTCCGGTGTAGTAGCGTCGCAAACTGTATCTCCGATACCTGCATTTTTAATTCCGGTTATCGAAACAATATCTCCGGATACGCCTATTTCGGTTTCAACTCTTTTTAAACCCCGATTCACGAAAACTCTCTCAACAATATTTTTTTCAGGTTTTCCGCCCGATGAGATTAGAACTACAGGCATTCCCGGTTTAACAACACCACGGGTCACCCTTCCGATCGCGTATTTACCTTTATAGTTGTCCCAGTCCAAAGTTGAGACCAGCATTTGAAAAGGTTCGCTATCCCGTGACTCAGGCTGAGGTACGTGCTTTAGGACAGCCTCAAAAATGGGAGTAAAATCGGCAGGAGCAGCGGTCAGTTCTGCAAGTTTCGAGAAATCAAAATCTTTCCAGGCTTTTCCATCCCTACCTATTGCGTAAAGAATAGGAAATTCAAGCTGGCTTTCGTGCGTTGCCAGTTCCAGAAAAAGATCATATATTTTGTGCAGGGAATTCTTAATCAAGGCGTCTTTTTTATCTATTTTGTTTACAATAACAATTATTTTTAAACCCAATTCCAACGCCTTTTTTAAAACGAATTTGGTCTGGGGCATCGGGCCTTCCTGCGAGTCCACTACCAGCAGTGCGCCGTCAGCCATATTTAAGGTGCGCTCTACTTCGCCACCGAAATCTGAATGACCGGGCGTGTCTATAATGTTAATTTTTGTATCTTTATAAATAACGGCAGTATTTTTGGCCAAAATGGTTATGCCTCTCTCGCGTTCCTGGTCGTTGGAGTCCAAAATCAAATCCTGATTCATCTCGGATTCGTTGTCCCTAAAGGTTTTGGACTGCTTCAACAATCCATCAACAATGGTGGTTTTTCCGTGGTCGACGTGTGCAATTATGGCTATATTTCTTAGGTTCATAGACAAGCGTTCATTATACACGCTATCGGCAGTTGCGGTTAATCCGTCATTGACATATCGAAAGCATTTTGGTTTACAATAATAGTATGCAAATAAAAAGGACGTCTGAGCACGGCTTTGCGCACGTTGCTTTGGTTCTTGCAATTTTACTGACAGCCGGTGCCGTTCTATCCTTCAAAGAAATCCCAAAAGTAAAAGAACTATCACGCACTCTGCTCGGAAAAATTGACCCGGGGAATGTGCTGTCCCTGGCCACAGGGAGACTTTACTATGTAGACTGTCAAAAGGGAAATGATTCGAACTCAGGAAATTCTGAAGGCTCCCCCTGGAAGACATTTTCAAAGGTGAACGGTGTGGCTTTAACGGCCGGTGACGCGGTTTACATAAAACGTGATGGGATCTGCACCGATACCGTAAACGGTGTTTTAAATATAACTTCGAGCGGCAACTCGACAGATCAGATATTAATCAGTTCCTACGGTGTCGGTTCTTATCCGAAGATTGTTAAAACGGTAAGCGGGGATGCTATAAACGTAAGCGGAGCGTACATTTTAATATCCAATATTCATGTAACAGCCGATCTGTCTACTGTTACAAAAGACTCTGCCTGTCAAAACGGTCCTATAGGGACAATGTCGGGCATAAGACTTGATAAAAACTCTCACGACGTGACTGTTAGAAATATTATAGCCTCGAAACTTTACGCCGGTGTATACATTGCAGGTGATCTGACAACCGGACCCGTCTCCAGTCGCAACAAAATTTTAAACAGCGTTTTTATAGACAACAAAATGATGAACTCTCAATCAAGCGCGGGTGCCATGGGTGTCTTAGTTTGGGGTGATGATAACGAAATAGCTTACAACGAGTTTTCGGGTAACGACGCCTGTTCCAGACTTTATACAAGGGATGGCTCGGCTGTCGAAATCTACGGGGGAAAGAGAAATAACATCCATCACAACAGAGCTTATAATAACGAGACGTTCTCGGAGCTCGGGCACGTGAGAACGGATAGCAATAAGTTCGGGTACAACCTGGTAGTTTCTAAACTTCCTTATTCAAAAGGCTTTGTCACCAGGGGCGGTGGGGACAGCTATGGTCCGGTGCCCAATTCAACATTTTATAACAACACGGTATATCTTACAGGATCGACCTCACAGGCTTTCGTATGCGCCGGGGACTGCAATACGACGACATCTCCCGTTTTCACAATCAAGAACAATATTTTTTCCGGAGCGCAAAAGTCCGCCTATTTCGGAGGCACTTCATTTGTAGAGTCCAATAATATCTTCAACAAAACTCCTGAACCGACATCTTACAGCATTAACGGGTCGTCCAAAGTGACGGACCCCCAGTTCGCAACTATTGAGGACGCCTATGCCTCAGTTCTGGACTTCCACTTAAAATCTACAAGTCCGGCTGTAAACGCAGGCACAAGTGATAATGGAGGATATACCACAGATTTGGACGGATCCGGCGTGCCGGTGTCAACAACGGACATAGGAGCTTTTGAATATGGGGCCACCGGCGCACCTGCAGGGCCTTCATTTTCTTTTGGCTCTGTAGGTGACCATGGTTACGGAAGTGCTGGCAGCGGGGTGTTTACCAAAGCGTCTCAATCGGGGCTGGATCTATTTTTGTCACTCGGCGATTTGTCTTACCAATTACCCAGCGGAAAAAATGAATATACTTGGTGCAACGAATACGTCAAGCCTTCATGGGGCAGTAAGCCTTTCTCGATTATTGCCGGAGGGCACGAAAATGGCGTGGATAACGCCGGGAACGGTGTCATAGATTATTTCGTTGACGACACCTGTCTTCCTGACCGAGTGAACGGTGTTCAGTCTCCTAATTTAGGTACCGGAGGCTCACCTACAGGAACAGACAACATAGGCAAGGAATTTTATTTCGACTATCCGGCTGAAAATCCTACAACCAGGTTCATTTTAGTAGATCCGAAGATGAATTTCTTATATGGCGGGTTGTACACTTTTTCGGTCGGAAACGAAAGATACAACTGGCTCAGTGACAGGATAGATGAAGCTCGTGTTTTAGGCCGTAAATGGATTATCGTGGCTAACCATGAAAATTATATAAGCAGTGGTATTAAAAGCGATGAGATAGGGTCGGACTACTTTAACCTTGTTATGAAAAAGAGGCCCGATTTGTTACTACAGGGGCATGACCACAATTACCAAAGAGGTAAACAACTCTATCTGAATTCTTCGTGCCCATCCATATCGGCATCAACATCAACCGCAGGAAATTCAGCGTGCATTGTTTCCGGATCACTGGGCGGGGACGGACCTAATTACTCAAAAGGTCTCGGAACAGTGTTGGTAATAAACGGTTCCGGCGGCGTAGGACACTACACTCTAAGCAGTTCTTCCGATGTTCACTACAATTACTTTGCGGCGAGAAACGATACGGCGTTCGGGTTTTCTAAATTTACGGTAACACCGAGCGGTATTACATCGTCGTATGTTGACAAAGCAACAACCTCTCCGTTCACCGATACCTTTTCCATCTCTGTCTCCGGAAGCACCGTGACCCCTCCGCCTCCTCCGGAAGCTGATACGACTGCTCCAAGTACACCTACGAACTTAACGGCGGCCGTAGTGTCCTCCACCCAGATTAACTTAACCTGGTCCGCGTCAACTGATAACGTGGGAGTTACAGGATATGAAGTTTATCGAAACGGTGTTAAAGCGGGAACGGTTACTTCTACGTCTTACAACAGTACCGGCCTGACCGCTTCTACAGCCTACAATTACTACGTTAGAGCTTTTGACGCCGCCTCAAACTTTTCTTCTGCCTCTACTACTGTAAGTGCAACAACACAATCTGCTCCTGATACATCCGCTCCCACACCGCCGGCAAATCTAACCGGGACTGTGGTATCGCAGTCGCAAATTAACCTGACGTGGACACCTTCCTCGGATAATGTGGGGGTTACAGGCTACGATGTGTACAGAAATAATACTAAGGTCGGGACTGTAACATCGGCGTCTTATACTAATACAGGACTTACGGCAGGTACTACTTACACTTTCTTTATTAAGGCGTTCGACGCGGCCGGTAATGTTTCGGGGGCATCCAATACTGTAAGTGCTACCACTTTCGCTGCCCCAGATACAACTGCACCGACTGCTCCCGCGAACTTAATTGCGACTGTAATATCTTCTACACAAATAAATCTGACCTGGTCCGCATCAACCGATGATGTCGGTGTAACGGCATATGAGGTGTACAGGGACAATGTAAAGGTCGCAACGATAACAACAACCGGTTACGGGGATGCTACGAGATCTCCGGCAACAACTTATTACTACTACGTCAAGGCCCGTGATGCCGCAGGAAATCTATCGACGGCCAGTGCTACTGTAGCTGCGACAACTCTTCCGCAGGTAACCACCATAGCTTCCGTTCACGGTACGGTTTTTTCGTCTTCAAATACGCCGATATATTTAGGTAAGATTACGGTAATAAAAGACGGAGTTAGTAAGTCGAAGAAAACTTACTATACTGATTCAAAAGGTGCGTTTTCGATTCCAAATCTGACTACCGGCACGTACAAAGTGACATACTCGGCTAAACAGCACGTTTCACAGAGCGAAAGTGTGGTAATAACAAGTACAACAACCGACATCACTAAAAATATTATTTTACAAAGGAGATAACAAATGAGTACATGCAAAGAAAAGGGTAATATCCTGCTCATGCTGGTAATTTTGGTAGCGGTTGTAGGCGGAGCGGTCTTGCTGTATCCCAAATACTTTCCGGCTAAGGAGGCCGTAGTTCAGGAGAACGTAGTGCTTCAGGGTGCTGATTTTGACATGCCTTTAGTTGAAATCAGAGTGACGTCCAAAGGGTTTGAACCGGCAGTTATAACTATAAAAAAAGGAGCAAGGGTCACGTGGGTAAATTCAGACAAAATTGCACACAACTTGCTCTCGGTAGAAAACTTCGCAGCCAATAAAATAGATATTGATCTTGATGAAGTTTTGGAACCGGAAGATTCGTTGGAAATACCTTTCGAGCAATCGGGGGTTTTTAAGTACGAGGACAAGGATAATCCGGAGGGCTACCAAGGTGTTGTCACGGTTGAGTAGGTGATAAAAGCTTCGCTTCGGCTACGTCATTAGTCAGGCGGCAAGACCGTGGAATGTCAGTTCGTAAAGTTACTCTCTTTCTCCTGCCCAGGTCTTTGCAAGTTTCAGTGCAGAGGTAACGGCCGGGTCTATGATTTTCATTACTCTCCCCATCTCCGGTGAATCACCGAATTTGTGGTACATGCCATGTCCCACTTGATTCAATTCCTTAGAAGTAAGAGGCATTTTTTGGATGCAGACGTTTTTTATGCCGAACTCTTCAAAAAGGGCACCGAGTTCCAATATATCCTCGTCTGGTACATCGTCCGGAAGTCTCACAACAACGGGATATTCAAAATTAATTTTTTCCTGTGTAATTTCACCTGTGGAATCATTTACCAGATCTATGTCTACATTCAAAGATTCGTGCAGAGTTTCGTTATTAGCAACATTTAAAAAGTTTCGTATTCCGCCAAAATCCACACCCAGGGTCATTCCGGTCCACTCCATTTTTTCATTTAAAATCCTGAGCGCCGACCCTTTCCTCTCGTATAACGCAGCTTCTGCGGCTTTGTCACTTTTCTCCTGCCAGGAAGCTCCGAAATTATCCAGCTCCAGGGGAACGGTTTGTTGTAGGGATTTTATCCAATCTTTTACTTCCTGAGGTGTATATGATTTTACCTCGACAGCTCCCACAATCTTGCCTCGACGATCCTTTAAAAAAGCATCAGGAAGAGTAGTTGCTTCGTACGGAAGCTCGGCATGGTGTTCGATAAGATTTTTTATATTTGCGTTGTACTTATTACTCGTAACTTTTAATGCTTCATTCAATAAACGGTTTTGCGTACTTTTCTTTTTACCTTCGAGTCCGTGTTCCTGTTCTTTTATATTCCATCTTATTAGTTCGTCTCTGGTAACACCACTTCGTGCCTGAGGATTTTTACTAACCCATTTTCTTTCAATCTCATCATAGTTGATAAGTGTAGAAATTGTGTCCTTTTTAAGAGTTTCTATCTCGTCAGCGGTTATAAATCCTGACTCTCCTTGTTTCGGAACGATTTCATGGGCTTCCTTGTTAAAATAGTAATTGAGAAGAGCGATGTCTTTTCTTGAACTGCCCAGCTCGTTGAAAAAATCATAAGGGTCTACGATCTCGGAGTTCGGAATAAAGATCATCGCGCCGTAAATTGTTTCACATTCGGAAAGTCCCATCGACTTGCTAATTAACTCCCCTGTAAATCCCCTGACTTCCCCAACAGCCTTTATAATTTTCCTGTCCGTATCGTCTTCAGAGATTCTATCTACGGCGTTACTTATAATGGAAAGAAGTTCTTTTGGATGTCTGCCCCCCGAGTGCGCCTCGCCGGAATAAATATAATTTTCAGCTTTGCTTTTTAACTCCTCTTTCTCTTCTTCTGTAAATTTTTCTGCCAGATGAATTGTCGAAGATTCTTGTTCGTAATCCGTTGCTATGGTCTCTACAGGCATGCATGAATTATATACATAAAATACAGCCCGTTGCTATAATATGGTAAGTGAAAAATCTGCCCGTCCTGAATTCCTTAAAATTTATTGGATCTACCGCTCTGTTTCTTGTAGTAATAGCAGGATTGGTGTATCAGCATGTCCGGCTCAATAATGCAGAAAAATCTTTGTCGGTTATTAAGGCGTCACAGACTAATTTACGGGAAAATTTCTCCGACGCTCTTTTCGAAGACCACTTAAAAGTTACCAACTCCATGGTATCGGGGGCGAAACTCACTTCACTGCAGAACGAGCTTGAGACGCTAAAAGCCAAAGAAACAACCGACGAAAAAACGATAAAAGATGTGTACGACTCTCTAATAATACTTGAGCAGAAAATAAACAGGAACGTGAAAGCCGGATTAAAGTCGCCCGACCTTACAGAACAAAAAGATTCATGGGGCAGCTTTCTAATAGAAAAGGATTTTGCTTCGATAATGACAGGTATCAACGAACAGACCGCACTTTTGGACAAAGACTATTCGGTTTATCTGACCAAGTTGGAGCAAACAAGGGTAGCGGCATCAGGGTATAGTTATCAAACGGTTCAAACTGAACGTGGTACCTTTGGAGCCCATGTTATAAAAATTCCTTTGAATGAAATAAAAGTAAAGACAGTTTCA
The DNA here is from genome assembly GCA_000503835.1 of candidate division WWE3 bacterium RAAC2_WWE3_1. GTDB lineage: Bacteria > Patescibacteriota > WWE3 > UBA101185 > UBA10185 > UBA8498. The sequence goes on from CP006914.1 coordinate 273,147, forward strand.
GCATCCTCCGGTTCCTGTTCTAATGACTGTGACACTAAGAGTCTTGCCGATTACGTCAAAGGTAGCGGAGGATTTGCCGGAATGAACGGATCGTATTTCTGTCCTCCCGACTATGCTTCGTGCGATGGAAAAGTGAATTCTTTTGACTTCGCTCTGTACGACAGCAATGACGGAAAATGGGAACATAAAGACGCTCTTACCTGGTTTGAAACAGGACTTATAACCTTTAACGGGAGCACCCCTTCCTTTTATAAAGAAACCTCAGATTATGGCGGAGGAGGAGTTACCGCCGGAATCTCTAATTACCCCGCGCTTGTTAAAGACGGCGACATCGTAGTAGACGAAGACGAACTTACGTCTTTTCAAAAAGACATTAAAGGCCCGAGGGGAGTCATCGGAGTAGGCGGGGAGAATTTGTACCTTGCAATAATAAACGGAGCGAACGTAATCGACGCCGCTTACGTTATCAGATCTCTCGGTGCGAAACACGCTCTGAACCTTGACGGGGGCGGTTCATCAGCTATGTATATAAACGGTAAATACATTGTGGGGCCCGGGAGAAGTTTACCTAACGCAATTGTCCTGACTAAGTAAAAGGTTATTCCAGCGATTTGACATATTGAAGAAAATTGCCCAGAATTATTAAATGGCAAATAAAAATTCCCACAAACAAATATCTATATATAGTTTTTCTTTTTTAGTAGTACTCGGGCTAATGCTCGCATTTTCTGGGTCACTGTACGGCAGCTATAGGCTTTCTAAAGCCGTAGCAGAAGAGAACCCGACAGTTTTATCAGATGAAGACGATAGAGAAGACAGCGGGGACGAAAGTAACGATTCAGATGATGATAACGAGATCGACGATGTTGATGAAAACGATGATTCCGACGATAAAGACGGTTCTGACGACATCGACGAAGCAGACGATATAGACGGGGACGAATTAGAAGATTCGGATGAACCTGAGGACGAAGATGAACCGGAAGACGGGGACGAATTGGATGACAACGATGAAGATGAAAGCCTGAAAGATGAACTTGAGAGCTTTGTCGAATCCCAGAAAGATCTTCAGGAAGAGTCTATCGACCAGCTTGAAAAAATCTCAGAAAGAGGCGGTGTTACTAGGTTCTTGATAGGACCCAATTTTGAGTCGATCAGAAAGCTTCAGGAAGTCATAGACGCCAACACGAGGATGCTAGCGCAGATACAGCAAATAAGAAGCGGGACGATAACCCCTGAAGAACAACAGGCTTTAGATACACTTTCAAGCTCGATTGAGAACCAGAATCAAGTCATCAATAACCAGCTCAGTGAACAGGAAGGCAGTTTTTCGCTGTTCGGTTGGTTAGTACGTTTGCTGTCCAGAGATTAAAAAAAGAGGCCTCATTGCAGAAAAAGATCGGTTCTGATCCTTGTGCTTTGAGGCCAATTAGTTAGCGAACCCGTAAGTTATCCAAAGCCCTGGCCACGCTCTCCCTAATGTCTTTGGCGGTCAGGGTAGCCGGTTCCTCACTACCACTAGCGTTAATTACCCACGTGAAAACTTCAAGGTGGGTTCTGGTGAGAGCGGCAGTGATTGCCACTATAGGATAACCCGGAACATTTGGGTCAGTTGCGCTGCCGTACACTATCGCTTCGAGAGATCCGGGAGCAATGATGTTCACCGTATCCGTTATGAGACGTACCAAAGCTAACGCGTCCTGTTTGTTCTTATCCACCGAGCTTACGTCCATTTCTCCTCCTTCTTGTTGTTATTTTCCGCTATACTACCTCAACTTTCCTCAAAAATCAACCCATAGCGTTGAATAATTCTATTGACGCCGGGCTGAAGGAGAACTAAACTCTACTTAATATTCGGGTTTCCTTCGTATCTATGATAACAAAAGTGAAAACGCCGGTATCTATTATAGCCGTATATGACCATAAAAAGAGGAATTTTAGACCCTCTGTGGTCATTTGGGAGGGGCACCGGCATAAAATCGTAAAGTTAGGCTACCACCACACTTTCCGTGGCGGAAAAACCCTTTTTCACGTGTTTTCGGGTGCCGCCGAAACCATTTTCTTTAAATTGGTCCTAAATACCGATGATTTGTCCTGGGAAGTGGAGGAAGTGTCCGATGGACAGGCTGACTAACTTACAGTTTAATCCAAAACACCCGACATTAATGCTTATAGACATAAATTCCTGTTTCGCCACGATAGAACAGCAGGCCAACCCACAGCTGAGAGGCCGTCCTGTGGCAGTTGCGGCTTACGACACGCCCTCAGGATGCATTTTAGCCGCGTCGTACGAGGCAAAAAAGCTAGGTGTTAAAACCGGAATGCGCGTAAGGGAAGGAAAACTTCTGGCACCCGACCTTACGGTGCTCACCCCGGATCCTCAAAAGTATCGTGATGTTCATTTAAAACTCCGCACCGTTTTGAATAAGTTCTCGGACGCGGTAGTTCCGAAATCCATTGATGAATTCATAGTAAATCTTGAAGGTTGTCCCTCATTTAAAAAAGGGATGAGAAATGTTGCCTCTGAAATAAAGGAACTAATTAAAAAGAACGTCGGCGATTGGATAACTGTCTCCATCGGCATCGGTCCGAATATTTTTTTAGCGAAGACAGCCGCAGGTCTCAAAAAACCCGACGGCTTGGAAGAAATAAATATAAATAATTTCGAAACCGTTTATTCTTCTCTCGAAATTACCGGTCTGCATGGAATCAAACAAAGTAATGCTGCCCGTCTGGCTACTCAAAACATCTATACAGTCATGGATTTTTACAAAGCTTCCTCAGCAACCCTTGAACGAGCGTTCGGCTCCATAACCGGATACTACTGGTATCTACGCCTCCGCGGATGGGAAATAGATGATGTAGCGTGGGGCAGAAGAAGCTACGGAAATTCCTACGCAATACCCGACCGGCTATCAAAAAGCGAGGATCTTGCCCCCATTTTGTATAAATTAGTTGAAAAGACGGCAAGACGCCTAAGGAAAGCCGGTTACAAAGCTAAAGGAGTCAGCGTTTCCATAAACTACCGAGACGGCTCTCATTGGCACCACGGCCACATTATGGGCAAAACCCTTTTTGACCCCCGCGATATTTTTAAAGAAGCTTACAGAATAATGTGTCGGTCGCCTTACTACGGAAAAACGGTGGCCATACTGGCCGAATCGGTGTTTGAAATTTTTGACAACGACACCACGCAGTTAGATCTCTTCGACGATATAAATCGAAAAGAAAAACTTTATTCGGCCGTCGACGAAATCACTGATAGATGGGGAGAGTTTGTAATAACACCTGCGAGAATGCTGTCTGCCAAAAAACACGTTCACGACAGAATTGCTTTCGGTGGAATAAAAGAGCTCGAAGAATTTACACTTCAGGACTAACGGAGGTATTTTGTTCCTTTAAGCTTGTCCGGAAAATATTCTATATCAGGAAGTTTTTTACCTTCGGGGCTATGGTAGTAATTGTAATTTTTTCCGTAACCGATGTCTTTCATTAATTTTGTAGGCGCATTTCTTATATGAAGGGGCACCGGAAGGTTACCGTATTTTACGGCGTCGTCCGCAGCCTTACCGTATGCGATATAAAGTTCGTTTGACTTAGGGGATTTTGCAAAGTAAACAACAACCTCGGCGAGGGCGAGATTGCACTCGGGCATGCCTATTCTTTCGCAGGCCTGAAATGCTGCTACTGCAATAACAAGGGCCTGGGGATCTTTGAGACCGATGTCCTCGGAGGCGAGCCTTATTAATCGTCTGGCAATATAAATAGGGTCCTGTCCCGCCTCAAGCATTCTTGCCAGCCAATAAAGTGCTGCGTCAGGGTCGGAACCGCGAATAGATTTATGTAATGCAGAAATTGTGTTGTAAAATTCTTCACCCTGCAGATCAAAGGTTAGCTGACTTTTCTGTAGCGCGGTTTTAATATCATCGAATGTGATTTCTTTTCCCTTTTGTAAATGAAAAGCTATTTCTAAAATATTAATACATGTACGTGCGTCGCCGTTACTACACTGAACTAAAAACTTCCTGGCATCTTTTTCAAGTCTTTTTCCTATGTCTTCCAGCGCCCTATCTACAATTTTATCCAGGTCTACTTCTGAAAGCTGACCCATGATTACTACGCGGCATCTGGATAGGAGAGGAGCAATAACTTCGAAAGAAGGATTTTCGGTAGTTGCCCCCATAAAAATAATTTTCCCTTGTTCAACCAACGGAAGAAGTGCGTCTTGTTGAGCTTTATTAAATCTATGAATTTCGTCGATAAAAACGACCGGAGCTCCGACCCTTTTCTTTGACGAGGTATCCTGAGTCCACAAATTAGGTGAGGCAGTTTTACCGTTATCCTCTAATTCTTTTTCGATAGTTTTAACCGAAGTATTTACTGCACTGAACTCGTAAAACCTGCGGTTTGTTTCCGACGCGATTATTCTTGCCAACGTAGTTTTACCCACACCAGGAGGCCCCCAGAATATTAACGAAGGAAAAAATCCGGTTGCTAGTGTGTTCTTCAAAAGTTCGGAGATTATTCCGCCATCGCCCAACAGCTTTTCGTGACCCGACATTTCATTTAAGTTTTTAGGACGTATCTTATCTGCTAAAGGCTGCATTTAAATACCCAAATATTACCCGTAGGGAAATAATACATTTGAAAGGGGCAACCGTCAAAGTTTGAATACTTTTTGTAATATCCTGGAAATAAGGTCGTTACCTTTTTTAGCGGTCAGTCTGGAGCGGAGAGATAGATCCAATCCAAGATTGGTGACACTGGCAACGGCTAAAGTTAAAAGCTTAAGTCTCGGAAATATTAAAAAGACCGCAAATAAAACGGTGTTGAACGTAACAAATTTTATTAGGTCTCTTTTAGCATCGTTAAAGCTTTTTCTTATTGCTTCTTTTAACATACCCATTGTTGTTCTCTTTGTGCCCATAAAATTTTCAAGTTCGTGAGAAAAGTTCAGGTAGTACTTTCTGGCGCTGGCGAATATTTTTATCATATTTCTTAGAACTTCCAACGATACGGTAGTTACAATAAGAGCTAAGGTGGTAATTACGTGTTTGTCGTAAACAAAGCTTCTCACCATTAAGTCATAATCCCGGAACTCGGCTTTTAAGGGAATGTTAAGGTCGGCCGGTAAAAAGAAAAGGTCGGTGCTATCCATGGTTAAAAAGAAAATAAATAGAATGACCTCGACCCCGTCAATAAATCCGGCTTTGAACCTTTTTTGAAACTGTCCTTTCCAGGTAAGTTCTATTACAATTTCAGGCTGAGGTTTGCTTAAAAAGCCAAAACCTAAAATAGCCACGGCAGTGATTGCTACAGTCATTATGGTAACGTCGTACGTTTTACCTACCGACTTATATACATACAAAAGGAGAACGTAAACCAAAAAAGCGGCTATATAAGCGAAGATCGGCGTTGCGAATAAAAGGAACTCTTTTAAAAGGTCGACGAATCTTCTCCAGAGGTTTTTAAGGAATTCCAGGAAGTCTATAAAAGTTAGTGCGCCCTCGAGCAGCATATCCAAAATCCTGCCGGCTTCATTTTTCATCCCTATTATCACGAGAATTCCCAAAGTGAAAAATATAGCTGCCGACGCTATAAGAATTATCCAGATTACGTTAAGAATTACCGAAACCGCTTCCGGGAATAAAAATCCTGCCGCGAGGAACAAAGCCAGGATTACAATCAGTGTCGTAAGAAGTGAAAATACTTTCCTATCCATATTATTTCGGCCAACCTGGCCTGTAAATATATCTTTTAGTGTCATTTGTCTTTTCTAGTTAAAATTTCGTAACCGTCTTTCGTTACTAAAATCGTGTGCTCGGCCTGGGCAAAGTATCCTCCGTCAGCCATACGTGTTTCCCATTCGCTTTCGTTGACTACGATGTCGTCTCCGGTGCAAACGAGAGCCTCGATGCATATAGTCATTCCCTCGACAAGCTTCGGACCGTCGTTTACGCCGCCGTAACACGGTATTTCAGGATATTCGTGCATTTCCGAGCCTATACCGTGGCCTGCGTAGTCTTTGAGTACATTCAAACCTTGAGATTCTACTATTTTTTGCATTTTATTGCTAATCCTGCCAATGCGTACGCCGGGACCCACTTCGGAAATAGTTTCGTAAAGTGCTTTTTCTGCCGTATTCACTAAAAGGCTTTTTAGGCTGTTTGTGTTTTTTCCGACAACAGTGGAGAATGCGGCGTCAACGTTCAGACCCTTGTATTTGATTACGGTATCGACGGTCACAACATCACCGTCCTTTAAAATAACGCCTTTTTTCGGAAAACAGTGAACAGATTGGTCGTTTATGCTTAGGCAAAGTCCCGTAGGAAACTCAGGCATACCGTGGGGGGAATATCCTTTACACGTAGGGGCGACTTTATTTTTACTGCACATTTTTATAAATTCTTTTTCCAGATCGAGAGAATCCCTGCCCGGAACTAGCATTTTCTTAAGTTCAGACAGAGTTTCGGCAAGTATTTTTCCTCCGTGCCTCATTTTGTTGATATCTTCGGCGTTTTTTACAAAATCCATATAGTCCATTATACCCCAGAATTAAAGGGTTTTCTTAAATGGCCAAAAAGTGATAACATTTGCTCATGCCCGATAATAGACTTATAAATATATCCCTTTTATTAAATATCTTTGTGTCAATTTTGTTTGCCGCCTTAGTTGGTACGGGGGTGTGGTATCTGCTAAAAGTACTGACACCGCAGACAATATCTGTATCCGGGTCGTCTACCTCTCAGGTAAAAAACCAGATTGCATCATACTCTCTGACTATAGAGGTATCTGACGCTGACAAGGCAAAAGCTGTTGAAGCACTTACTGAAAGGTCCAAAAACGTAGTGCAGATGATCAAGGATTTCGGTATACCCGAAGAAGACATTGAAACAACCAGTCTAAACATTTATCAAAGACAGGATTCAGTGTATCGCGGCGGCGTTACTACCTATGAGCTCGGAGACTGGTTCGCTTCGTACACCATAAATTCCAAACTTCGTGATTTGGCAAGGTCGGACGATCTCACAGCATTGCTGGCAACAGTCGAAAAAGCCTCTATGTGGGGACCGAACCTCACAATCGACGACAAAATGATAGATGAAGAAGCGTTGCTTAACGCCGCCATCGAGGATGCCAGAAACAAAGCCTCGGCAATAGCCGTGGGAATGGGGAGAAAACTCGGGAAGGCTGTTCAAATCAACGAAGGCTTCGTTCAATACATGTACGGAGGCATCAAAAATGAAGCGTTCGGAGCGGGCGGCGGAGGGATACCTATTGAGCCGGGTTCCACATCGACCTATAAGAACGTTACCGTGATATTCGAACTGAGATAATGACCAAGACCTTAAGAGGTATTTTTATCGGTTAAACAACTAAACTTACGATTTTACCTTTTATGTATATTATTTTTCTTATCTGACGGCCGTCAAGCGACTTTGTTATATCGGCGTTGTTTTTTAAAAGTTCAGCGATAGTTTGCTCATCGGCGTTCGGAGCTACCTCAATCTCGGCACGAACCTTTCCATTCACCTGAACCGGAATGATAATAGTACTCTCGGCTAATTTAGAGGGGTTGTACTTAGGCCAGTCCTGCAAATGAACACTATTCCTCTTATCCCAGCTCTTGAAACCGTTTATCTCATGCCAAAGTTCTTCAGCTACAAAGGGTATAAATGGAGCGAGCATCTTAATGTAGCCTTTCCATTGTGCCGCACTTATTGACGGGGTTTTCTTTGCGGCGTTGGCGAAAATCATGAACTCACTTACACAAGTGTTCATTTTTAGGTCTTCACACATACCTGTCACTTTTTTAACCATCAAATTGTAATCTTTTTCCAGCTCTACGCCTGCATCTTCGTCATCTCTCACCTTGTTCTTTAAAAGAAAGAGGTTATCGATAAACTTTTTAGTTGCTTTAACTCCGTGGTCATCCCATGGATATGTTTCGTCGTAGGGACCGATAAAACAAAGGTACAGTCTGCAGGCGTCAGCCCCGAAATATTCCACAATTTCCTTAGGGTTAATAACATTCCCGCGCGACTTAGACATCTTCTGCCCGTCTGCTCCCAGTAATAGGCCACCCGTCATCCTCCATTTATACGGTTCTGAGGTAGGCACTAACCCAAGGTCATAAAAAAATCTGTGCCAAAACCTGGAATATAAAAGGTGCGCGGTTGTGTGACCGCCGTCACCGAAATATTTATCGACGGGAAGCCAGTACTTCAGGATTTCAGGGTCCGCGAAGGCCTTTTCATTTTTTGGGTCGCAGTATCTTATGTAATACCAGCTCGAACCTGCCCATGTAGGCATGGTTTCGGTCTCTCTTTTTGCGGAATTCCCGTTTTTGTCCACAGTCGCGACCCAATCCGTTAATCTTGCCAGGGGAGCACCGCCGCTTTCAGAAGGCTGGTAATCTTTGGTATAAGGAAGTTCCACAGGAAGTTTTTTATGCACTTCTTCCATGTCCTTCGTATCAACAACAGCTTCGACACTACCGTCACTTTTATAAACAACAGGAATGGGTTCCCCCCAATATCTCTGACGGGAAAATACCCAGTCACGAAGCTTGTAATTTATCTTGAACCTACCGAAGTTTTCTTTTTCGGCTTTTTCGATCATTTCCACTATCGCCTGTTCGGAGGACTTACCTGAGTAGTCGCCCGAATTTATGGAAATCCCGTAACCTGTGTAGGCTTCTTTATGGACATCTACAGATGTATCGTCGGCCGGTCTGACAACCTGCCTTATTTCCAAACCGTATTTAACAGAAAATTCGTGGTCTCTTTCATCATGTGCAGGAACACACATTACAGCTCCCGTACCGTAGGTAGTGAGAACAAAATCTGCCACCCAAACCGGACATTTTTCCCTGCTGAAAGGGTTCAGAACATAAGTACCCGTGAATACCCCGGATTTATCTTTTTGTATCGCTGTCCTCTCCATTTCAGTTTTTTGTTTTGCAGCTTTAACGTATTTTTCAACATCGCCCCGCTGTTTTTCTGCAACAAAATCGTATAAATTTTCATATTCGGGTGAAATTACAACCGCGGAAGCTCCGTAAATAGTATCTATCCTTGTCGTGAAAACGGTAATCGTTTTGGCGCTGCTTTCTGTTTTAAAAACTACCTCTGCTCCCACTGACTTTCCTATCCAGTTGATCTGAGCGGTCTTTATGTAATCCGGAAAATCAGTCTCTTTAAGCCCGTCTATAAGTTTTTCGGCGTACGCTGGTATCTTTAAGACCCACTGCCTGAACATTTTCCTTTCGACAGCATACCCACCGCGTTCGCTTACCTTCTGACCGTCTTTTCCCGTCAATACTTCTTCTTCCGCAAGGACACCCAGCTCTTTGCACCACCAAACCGGCATTTCCTCCTGCACGGCAAGCCCGTTCTCAAAAAATTTCAGGAATAGCCACTGCGTCCATTTGTAATACTTAGGATCGGAGGTTGTAATTTCACGATTCCAGTCGATGCCGTAGCCGAAATCCTGTGCCGATTGCTTATAACCTTTCGCGAGTTCTTCGGTCACTTCCTGCGGGGTCTTACCCATTTTTAACGCGTACCCTTCTGTCGGAAGACCGAAAGCGTCCCAGCCCATTGGGTACATTACGTTATAGCCGTTCATTCTGAGAAAGCGCGAATAAACGTCGGGCACCGTGTATCTCATCATATGCCCGGCGTGCAAATAAGGTCCGGAAGGGTAGGGGAGTTCGGCCAGAATATACTTCTTAGGTTTTTCCGAAAAATCCACAGCCTCGTAAATGTTGTCACGATACCAAAATTCTTTCCATTTATTCTCTACTTGTTTATGATCGTACTTTTTTTCCATAAAAAGGTTGTAATTTAGTTGATTTTATAATATATTTCACACCATGGCAAAGAAAAAAGGTAATAGATTATTAATAGGGCTTGAGTGCACGGAAACGGGCATGAGGTCATACATTAGTCAAAAAAACCGCATCAACACAACGGATAAGGTTGAATTGATGAAGTACAATCCCAGACTTAGGAAACACACGCTGCATAAAGAAGTTCTGAGGCTCAAGTAAATTTCGAAAGGTTTAACTAAGTTCCTTCCTTTCGGTGTCTTTTCTTAATGCTTTTCTTATCTCTTCCCGGGCTTTACGCGTTTTAACAAAGTCCAGCCAATCAGAGCTAGGTGATTTTTTGTGTTTCAACGTTTTTATTTCCACTCTGTCACCATCCTTCAACTCATAACTAAGCTTCTGAAAGTCACCGTTTACAGTAACTCCGACACAGGCATTACCCAGGTCTTTGTGAATGCTGTAGGCGAAATCTACGGGTGTGGCTCCGCGTGCCAGCTGTTTGATATCGCCTTTTGGTGTGAACACGTAAACGTATTTTTTGAACTGATCTATCCTGATCTCACCTTTGTTTTTGATAAAGCTTATGTCGGTGAGCCAGTCCGGTGCCGCCTGAAAACTTTTCTTTAACTGCTCTCCGGTTTTGTAAAAAGTGTGGCTTGCAATGCCGAATTCATTTTCCTCATGCATTTCCTTTGTTTTGATCTGTACTTCCAGGTTCATGGTGGGGCTAACCGCGAAAGTGTTATGGATACTTCGATAACCGCTGGGTTTTGGGTGCAGAATATAATCGTCGCGTTCCTCGGAAATACTGCCCCATACCTGTTTTAAAATATCTTCCGTCAGGTAACATTGCTCTACTGAGTCGACAAGAACTCTCATTGCGGCTATATCATAGATCTGATTAAGACCTTTGTAGTTCTTGGTTTCACGGTACTTTTGAGCCTTCCTGTAAATACTGTAAGTATGTTTAATCCTGTAATCTATTATCGCCGGTATTCCTTTCTCTTCGAGGATGTCCTTTACAAACTCGGCGGTATCTTTGAGGACGCTTTCCATCTCAGGCATTTTCTTTTTAAGGTACGACTCGATGGAGTAGTATTCTCCCGGATTTAATATTTTGAAACCTTCGTTTTCCAGCTCCACAACAAATTTATGGATACCTAAGAGTTGGCATATCGGGGAATACAGGTACATTGCCTTTTCCGCTACACGCCGGGCGTTTTCTTTAGGAAGTACGTACACGGATCTGATATTATCGACTTTATCGGCAAGCCTTACTATCAGAGTCTTGGGGTTTTTAATAAGATTCAGGTAGGTCTGGACAATTATATTTTCGTTGTAGTTTTTGGGGTCTATAGAACTTATTTCATTGGCTGAGATACGTCCGTATTCCAAAACTATCTCAGCAATTTCCGGCCCAAAATCCTTTTTAAGGTCTTCTTTTGAGTATTTCTTTGTGTCGAGTATGTGGTGCAGATACGCCCCCGCCAATATCTCAGGGTCGTTGACATTGTTCTCTTCGAGAAGTTCCGCAACCCGGTGCAAGTGCCAGTAATAGCCCTCGCCCGATAAGCGCATATGATTTTCATGTATTTTGAGGGCAACCGCCCCTGCTTTTTCAACAACATCTTTATCTATCATGTTAAAAACGGAAACCTCCCCTCATGTTTATTATCTCAGTAGTGTCAATCCGCGCAAGTACGGAGTTCGTCCATAAATTTAGAGTAAAACGCGAGGTTATGAATAGTGGCAAGACGCCCGGCGTTCGAGTCCTTTCGGTTGAACAGGTGATAAAGGTATGCACGGCTGTGCTGCGAACAAACTTCGCAGGAACAGGATGCTGAGACAGGTCTGTTGTCCGTTTCGTGCTTTCTAGCACGCATATAGATAAACTCGTAGCCTTTCTCTGCTCCGTCCTTAAAAACGTAAAGCCTTTTGTGCCTTGCGTCTCTTGTCGGAAGGACGCAATCGAACATGTTGTACCCCATTTTTACACATTTTCTAATATCTTCCGGTTTTCCCACACCCATCGCATATTTTGGTTTACCTTCGGGCATCAGCGAGGCGGAATAAGCTAATATTTCGTCCAGGAACTTTCCGTCCCCGTCCATCGGCCAGCCTCCGTAGGCATACCCGTCAAACCCTATCTTTATAAGTTCTTCCGCACATTTTTTCCTAAGTTCTTTGCTGTTTCCTCCCTGGATTATCGCGAACAACAGGGTCCTCTTACTTTTTAGTTTTGTAAACTCCTTCTTACATCTTTTAGCCCACTCTACCGTTCTGGCGACGGAAAGTTCCTGTTCCCGCTGAGATTCTCCGGGATCGGTGCAGTCATCCAGACACATCATGATATCGGCCCTCAGTCCGGCTTGAGTTCGGATACAGTTCTCGGGCGTAAGAATAATACTTTTCCTCGAACCGTCCATTTTAAATTTAATTCCGTCTTTTGTTATCTTTCCGTTACCAGGGCTTCTTCTCACCAGCGACATTGCCTGAAATCCCCCTGAATCTGTGATTATGGGTATATTTAAGCCCATAAATTTATGGAGGCCGCCGCATTTCTCAATAGTATCGACCGTCTTATCAACTATGGCGTGATACGTATTAACAACCAAGCCCGTAGTTCCGGAAGCTAAAATATCCCGGGAAGAGATACCTTTTATACACGCATGTGTCGCATCGGGGAAAAATGCCGGATATTCAATTGTACCGTGTTTAGTCTTTAAACCCATAAAATGCTAAAATGAACAATGTTTATGTCTAAGGCGAAATTATATATTGTATCTACTCCGATTGGAAATATGGCTGATATTACTTTGAGAGCCCTTGAAACTCTTAAGGGCGTGGACATGATATTATCGGAGGATACACGGGAGACCGACAAGTTACTAAAAAGATATTCCTTTTCAAAACCCCAGCTGTCCTATAGAGACCAGAATCATGCGAGGGTAATAGAACAGGTAAAGGAAATGCTCAGGAACGGAAAGTCACTTGCTCTTGTCTCGGACAGCGGCACCCCGTTGATATCTGATCCCGGCTTTAAGCTGGTCAGAGATCTTACAGCGGAAAATATTGAGGTCGAAGCAATACCCGGACCTTCTGCCGTTACTGCCGCTCTCTCAATATCCGGACTTCCTACCGATAAATTCCTGTTTCTGGGTTTTCTCCCAAAAGGCAAGTTTCAGGTAGAAAAGTTTTTTGAAAAGTACTCCGGGATCGATGCGACCTTGATATTTTATGAGTCTCCGTTTAGACTGTCGGGGTCTATGCAAATTGCCCAAAAAGTATTAGGACATAGGCAGGCTTGTGTGTGCAACGACATCACCAAAATGTACGAGGAAGTTGTCAGGGGCAGTTTAGAAGAAATCTCAGATCATTATTCAAAAAAGAAAATTAAGGGCGAGTTTGTTGTGCTGATAGCAAAGAAAGATTACTAAAATGGACAAGGTCTTTATAGAGGAAAAAGAATACGTTGAAAAAGTAAAGAATTCTGTAAAGCAGACACTCGCTGAATTGGAAGAAACGCTGAAAAGTGTCGGTATCTCTAATCTGAATAGACTAAAAGAACTCAAACAGGAGGGGGAGTTTGGTCCGGATTTTTTAATGTTCCTCGAGCAACTTCATGAAAAAAACGCTTCTCTCAATTTAAAGGATAAATTTACAAGACTCGAAGAACTGAAGTATTTGTTATCACAGCCCTATTTTGCACGCATCGATCTTAAACATAAAAAATTAACGGAAAATATTTATATCGGTAAATTCGGACTTGCTGAATCAAGTCCCTCGGTAACGGACTGGCGTGCAAAAATAGCTTCTGTTTACTACAGATACAGGTATCCGCAGAAAGACGTTTATTACGATACACCGGGCGGCGTTGAAAAAAGGGATCTCCTGCTAAAGAGAACGTACGAAATCTCTGACGGGGAGCTGATCAAATACTACAACAACGACATACAAATGGACGAAAATGAAGTAATCATCGATAAAATCGGAAAGAAAACGGGAGGTGTCCTGGAAGACATCGTAGAAACTATCCAGCAGTCTCAGATGGATATTATCGAATCCGACCCCAGACAGATATGTATAGTGCAGGGTTGTGTCGGTAGCGGGAAAAGTACCGTCGCGATACACAAACTTGCCCACATTTTTTTCAATTACCCGAAGCTGATTCATTCGGAAAAATCTATAGTTGTAGCAAAAAATCAGATACTTGTGGGCTATCTTTCTACGCTGTTCCCCAGGCTCGGAATCTTCGATATAAACTACAAAACGGTAAGGGAAATACTGGTTAACCTGATTTTCCGCGAGCAGATACAAATCAAAACCGAACTTGATACACCGGGGGATTTAATGAACTTTAGATTGAAAGATCTTAAAAAGCTCCACATTTCTTTGGAAAAAATTCACGGTTCCTACGAAAGAAAGCTTTCCGATCTATTTAAAGTGACGGAATTCGAGCCTTTTGGCGGGTATAAATATTCAACCAATATGTCTCCGTCTGAAAATATCAACGAGATACTTACAGAACTTGAAGAAGAGCTTACGAACCAAAAGGACGAGCTTAAAGAACTACCGAATGATTCAATAAAAGCCTATCTGTGCAGAGAAAATATAAAAAGTTTAAGGAAGCTGGTCAACAAGCTGGCGGATATGAAAAATGACATCAAGATTAACGAGGTCTCGGAGATGGCAAAAGCCTTTGGAATTGACCCAAAACAGCACCTGACTTACGCCCAATCTATACTGTATGTCTATATTTATCTATCGCTCATGGGAATTCAAAAACACCCCACTTACGAGTACTGCGTCGTAGACGAGGGGCAGGATTTTTCTCCTTTGGAATACGCGATAATGTCAAAAGTGGTTCTCAGGGGCAGATTTGGAATATTCGGAGATTTAAACCAGTCGCTTGACCCGTCGGGTATTGCGAGGTGGGAGGATCTCTTTGACATTATAAAAGAAGCCAAAACATCGGTGAGATTTGAGCTATCGACAAACTACAGGAGCACCCGGCCGATTATTGAGTTCGCACGTAATATACTGGCTCCGTACACAAAAGACTTCATGCCCGAATCAATAAACAGGAAGGGTGAACAGCCCGCTGCAAAGATGGTCAGTTCCGCCGACGATGTAGTCAGCGGATTTTTATCGGATATTAAAGAGGACGTCAAGATTCTGAATAAAAGTATAGGCGTTATCTGCTACGAAAAATCTTTGTTTGACAGGATTACAACCGAAATGAAGAAAATTATCAAAAATAAGGAAAATCTGGTCATCTTAGACTCCGGAACACGTGTGAACTACATCCCTAAAGGCGTGTATGTGATGGACGCCGAAAACTCTAAAGGCCTCGAGTTTTCAAAGGTGTATGTTCTCGGGTTAAATCCCGGCGAAATAAAAACCTTTGAGGAAGCGAGAAGAGCTTTTGTGGTTACTACCAGAGCAATGAATGAACTGGTAATATATGGTGTAAGGGAACATGAAAAAACTAATAGAAAAGATTAATCTGGTCCTTTTCGGAGTGTTGGTTCCTGCCGTAATACTAAGGCTTTTTAACCTGGGCTACTCAGACTATCAGGGTGATGAAATAAAAGCCCTTTATCTGCCGGAGGACGGACAGAATTTCTTCAGCTATCTTATGGACCAGAGAAAAGGTCCCGTCCAATTCATTGTTACCTATCTTTTAAAGTTTCTAAACCCCGATTACACGAATCAGCTGGTGATTAGATTGCCCTTTGCCCTGGCAGGAATACTTTCGGTTTTCTTCCTTTACAAGCTTGTGCAGATACATTTCAGGAAAAGAGCGGCGTTGATTTCAGCACTTCTTCTCGGAAGCAACGGTTTTTTTGTGGCATTTTCGCGTATTGTTCAATATCAGTCGTTCGTAATACTTTTTATGATACTCGCTCTGTACATGCTAAGTTTAGCTGTTAAAAGACCGGACTATAAACATAAGGGCGTTATCCTCGCATTTATTTTCTGGGCCCTTGGTATACTTTCACATTACGATGCGGTTTTCATCTTTCCATTCGTCGTATACCTGATGTCCGTGTGGCTCAAGAGAAACTTTAAAAAGGACCCTGCAGCATTAAGAACCATTATTACATCTATCGCCGTGTTCGGTGTTCTTCTTTTAGCTTTTTATATACCTTTTGTACTTTCTATTTCTGAATCAACGCTTTCTTATTGGTCGGGGAGAATTTCGGGAGATGTTTCCGCTAAGATATCTAGTTCAAAATACCTGTTTTCGGTCTACCAGCCCATCTATGTCGTCCACTTTTACGTCCTGGCTTCCTTGCTGGGACTGGCATTTCTTTACTACAAAGCTTATGGTGTAAAACTGCCCACGAAGATTAAGCTTAAAAGTGCGGCGTCCTACATAGCTTTATTTATCTGGTTCTTCATACCTTTTGCCTTTATGGAGTGGCTTGTTTACATACCGGGCACGCACATTTACGTCTATATTTTGCCGATAATTATAATAATTTCTATCGGACTCGATGGTCTTCTCGACTTTTTTTCTGAGAAACTTCCAGCTACGATTTTTGCGTGGGCGTACCAGGTTATACTTTTTTTAATATTCACATTTATATTTGCGCAAAGTTACGCGGTTTTCGTGGATAATACAAAGGAGTATCCGTGGGAAGAGGAAAAATTTTTCGCATGGACCTTTCCTGAACCCACTCCTATTTACCATCTAAGTCTTTTTGGGTTTCCTTACTACAGGGATTGGGAAGGTATTTCGGCGTTTATTAAACAATATCCCGAAATAGCCGCTTACTCTACCAACGAAAGAAAATCTATCGTAAGATATTACGTGCCTCTCGAAAAGGATACGAACAAGGCGGGGTTTTACATTCACATCCGAAATCCCCAGACGTTTACTGAAACCGCTTCAGGAGAAAAGTCTGAATATTGGATGGAGAAGTATGATCCTATATTTACACTGACTAAAGCTAACCAGGATTACGTAAGGATGTATATTATGGAGCCCGGAACACTAAAAGAAATAAATGAGAGGGGATATTAAACCGGCATGCCTGCCTTTTTAAAAGTTTTCATCGAGTCGGCGAGTTTTTTCGGAAATAATATTCCCATTGTAGCAGTTGCGTCTCTCTCATTTATAGCCTACCTCGTGGTATCGGGTTATTTAAGAGAAGCCGGTGTTTTTTTCCTTTCTATATTCAGTCTTCTGTATTCAGTACTCCTAAAAAATATTTTCAGAATCCCGAGGCTGGATACGTATGCTGGCGATCCCACCAAACTCGGGGATATGTATAGATTTCCCAGCAGTCATGTAATATTTTACGTTTCCTTTTGGGGTTTATTACTTTTTTTAACTTTCAAAAAAGATGTTTTCGGGGACGGTTTGGCTGTGTACCTTCTCCGTATAATAAGCGTTTATCACTTACTTTTTGTCGGCATATCGAGAGTATTCATAGGGGCACACACAGTACAGGATGTTGTAGCGGGGTATGTTTTCGGGGCAGTATATCTTGCAGTACTGATATACCTAAGCAGGTAGCAGAACGAAGAAATAAGGCCAAAATATCAGGATAAGTATAACAAGTGCTGTAATGGCGGTTATAAGAACAAAGCCGGCGGATAAATCCTTTATCACCTTCACGCCTTCGTCAAAGTCTTTTATAAAAAAGTCGATTGTGTCCTCGACAACAGTATTGAGAACCTCAGCCATTAAAAGCAGACCCATCGAAAGTATCAGAAGACCCCACTCAGCGTTCGTTATTTTAAAACGGGCGCCCAGCAAAACAGAAATAACGACAATTACAACTTGAACCCTAAAGTTAGGTTCTTCCACCAAAGCATGAAAAATTCCTGTGAACGCGTGTTTGAAACTTCGGGCGTGTCTTAACGGGTGATGGGATTTTAAGAAACCGAACATGGTACTATAATATCACAAGTATGCCAAAATTTACGTTAAAAAAACTTATCAAATATCTGCTAATCGGCATACCCGTAGCTTTAATACTCTGGTTTTTCTTACTTAGGCCAAAACAACTCACGTCGCTTGTAAGAAAGGTCGAAACCGAGAACAGAATAGTGTCGCGAACCGTCTCGGCAAGCGGTCAGGTTAAAGCTAATAAGCAGGCCGATCTTACGTTTATGTCAGCGGGAAAGATTTCGGAAATTTTAGTTAAAAAGGGTGATGACGTAAAACAGGGTCAACTCCTGGCTTATCTTGACGGTTCAACCCAGTTTCAGACCAGCCAATCCTATAAGGACGCCCGTGACGTCGCTATAAGAAATAAAGAACTATATGAAAAAGAAAAAGAAACCAACATCAAGACCCTCGGCGGAGAGGATGCGTATAGTATAAAAATAAGGCAGCTGAGTGAACTTGTAAGCCAGGCAGAGGCGTCATATCAAGCTCAATTGTCTATACTCAATAACTCTTATATTTACGCTCCGTTTGACGGAACAATTATCGAAGTTAACAAAAAGGCTGGCGAGACGGCTGTAATAGGCGAAGCAGTTATTACGCTAGCGAATGTGAGCAAATTCGTTTTTGAAATATCAATAGACCAGGAGGATTTCGGATATATTAAATTAGAACAGCCGGTTAAAATAAATCTGGATTCCTACGATTCATTCGATATCTACGCTAAGATAGACCAGCTTCCTCTCACGGCAAACACCGCTACCGGAGTTTTTGATATAGAAATACCTGTCGCGGGAGATGCAGAACATAGACTGGCAATAGGAATGTCTGGCGACGCTTATATTGATGTCCTGAGTACCGGAAACGATGTCCGTGCGCTCACAATAGACGAAATATTTTACGACGTTTCGGACAACCCGTTTGTGTGGATCGTGGAAAACGGTAAGCTCAAAAAACTTTATGTCGAGCTTGGTGTAGAGGGAGACATTTACACAGAGGTAAAAACTGACGTGAAAGAAGTTGTTATTCCGGCAGAAGACAATCAAAAACTTACCGAAGGATATTTCGCTAAAGTTATAAACTAGAATGACTCCCGTATTACAAGCTCAAAATGTATCTAAGATATACGACATGGGTTCTACGAAAATAGAAGCCCTTATGAACGTCGACATCGAAATCAATAAAGGAGAATTTGTTGCTATTGTGGGCAAATCAGGCTCGGGTAAATCCACCTTGATGCATATTCTGGGGCTTTTAGACACTCCCACAGAAGGAGAAATAATCCTTAACGGAATTAACACTAAGGGTATGACGGAAAAAGAATTAGCAGGAGTTAGAAACAGCGAGATAGGTTTTGTTTTTCAGTCTTTTAACTTACTGCAGCGTACAACCGTTCTGGACAACGTTATCCTCCCTCTTAAATACAGCAGAGTGCCCAGTTCCGAGTGGGAAAAGAAAGCTAAAGATGTGATCGAAATAGTCGGGTTGCAGAACCGATTAAAAAATAAGTCGAACGAGTTGTCGGGTGGACAAAAGCAAAGGGTTGCAATTGCGAGAGCGATGGTAAATGATCCCAGCATGATACTTGCCGATGAACCGACCGGAAATCTCGATACAAAGACCGGAGAGGAAATCATAAATAACTTTCTGAAATTAAATTCTCAGGGAAAAACGATAATTCTCGTCACGCACGATGACGATTTGGCAAAAATAGCCCAAAGAAAAATAATGTTAAAAGACGGCTGTATTGTTAAATGATCTACGTTCCTGAAACAATTAAAAGTGCTTTGTCGGCCCTGGCGTTAAACAAAGTGAGAACGTTCCTGACGATGCTCGGTGTAATTATCGGCGTATTTTCCGTAGTAGCTCTGGTGGCCGTAGTACAGGGTTTTCAGAATTACATCACGGATCAGTTCGAATCGTTAGGTTCAAATTTGATATTGGTCACGCCTAAGATGAGCCAAGATCACGACCCCGGCAGAACTTTCATGGGGAATAGACTCAGTCTCAAAAACGTCGACACAATAAATCTATATGTCGGAGACAAAATAAGTGTGGTCACGCCGTCGATACGTATCGCAAAAGTTGCGGAATATAAAAGTAAAGCTTATTCGGGGACAGTTGTAGGTGGAAATTACCAGTCATACTCCGTATATGGATTAGAAAAAGAATTCGGTTCCTACTATACAAAATCAGACGACTTGAATAAAGCTAATGTGGTGTTCATAAGCTCGGATGTTAAAAAAGAACTATTCGGAGATCGAAACCCGGTGGGTGAGAAGATCAAAATAGAAAATACAACTTTCGAAGTTCTGGGTGTTGCAAAACCAAAAAGTCCTACTTTCGATGACAGGATATTTATGCCGGACACTTCACTGAAGGCGGCTTTTAACGTTGAGGTTTTGTCTAGTATTGCCGTAAAAGCCAAGGACGGCCAGGATCTTAACGAACTGATGCGCGAAATAAAGCTGGCTTTGTTAAAAGACATGAAATCCGATGATTTTTCGGTTGTAACACAAAAAGATGTGCTGTCGTCCATAGATCAGATCTTAAGTGTCCTGTCTTCTGCGTTGGCCGCTGTAGCAGGTATCTCACTGCTCGTGGGAGGTATAGGAATCATGAATATAATGCTTGTTTCGGTCACGGAGCGCACCCGGGAAATTGGGCTTAGGAAAGCGTTGGGTGCCACATCGAAGAACATAGGCGCACAGTTTTTGATTGAGGCCATAGTTATAAGCCTCGGCGGCGGTATCGTCGGATTATCTCTCGGTTATCTTTCCACGCTGGCTGTAAGCAGCCTTGTACGGGCGGCAATACCCTGGTGGGCTATTGTACTGGCTCTGGGATTTTCTATATTGGTCGGCGTCATATTCGGAACTTATCCTGCCCTTAGTGCAAGTAAAAAAGACCCGATCGAATCCTTAAGATTTGAGTAGATTAGCGCGAAGCCTTTTCGTACACGAGCATGTAGTTCTTCCCGTCCATAAGATTCGTATCGTCCATTTTTAAGGTGATATCGGTATCGCCGTCGAGCATTTTCCACCGCATAGTTTCGGTAGACTTTATATTGTTTACATGGTCAATCTCACTGCCATACGAATAAGCGGTACGGTCGAATGAAAAATCCGCGTTATTCTCCTTGATTTTTAATAACAGATCGGAGGCTGAATCAACACTTTTTGATTGCTGAGTGTATATTTTTGTGTAAGCCGGGGCCTTTACGGTTAGTGACACGGTGATATTTTTTACTTCCGGATTTTCTTCTTCCAGCGTACCTGCCGTGGAGACCGGTACACCCTTTAAAACCGACCTGACATAAAAAAAGGAGAGTGTAAGAAAAACTATGTATAAAGGCACCAGAAGTTTGTTTAGCTTTTGCATACCGTTATTTTAGCAGATTGCGGTGGTATAATTTATTCGAATTGTAAGACTTTCTACTGGCCTCCATAGCTCAGCGGATCAGAGCACTCGTCTTCGGAACGAGGGGTCGGGGGTTCGAATCCCTCTGGGGGCGCCAAGAAATTTTGATGGGACAATCCATGTTTCAAAAATACAAATATTTTATTAATATCCCATCACAATCAGACCGCGCAATGAGGAGAAACTTATGTTAATAGCTTTCGAGGGAGGGGAAGGTTCGGGAAAAGGAACTCAAATCGAAATGTTAAAGAAGTCTTTGGCAAACCTGGGATATGACGTTCTGGACATCATTGAACCCGGCGGAACGCCCGTAGGTCAGACAATAAGAAACATTTTGCTGGATCGTAAGGACCTGGATATCCTTGGAATTACTGAAGTTTTTCTGTTCTCAGCCTCACGTGCTCAGCAGGTAAGAACCGTAACAAGGCCCGCGCTCAAGCAGGGAAAGATTGTTCTATCAGATCGCAGTTTCTACTCGACTTACGCCTATCAGGGAGCCGGTAGAAGGCAACCCAAAGAACTGCTCGAACAACTTACTAGTTTTGCCGTGGGCGAAACCACACCGGATTTAGTAATTTTACTCGATTTATCGCCGGAAGTCGGTCTAGCCAGAAAAAAGGACCAGAATAAAATTAACCGTCTGGACGCAGAGACTTTAGAGTTTCACAAAAATGTCCGTGATGCTTATCTCACAATGGCTGAAACGAACCCTAAACTGTGGAGGGTAGTTAACGCGGAGACCGGAGTTGAAGAAATTCATTCCCGTATTAAAACAATTGTCTTCGAAGCCCTGAAAATAGACAGATAGTTTTGCAACAGTGCCTTCAAAACTCTGAAAAAGATTTGGGCGTTAACCTTTTAGCAATTTGAAACAGCCCGGTTTTTCATATACAATCCCATTCACTAGAAAAGGAGAGTTAAAATGCCCGATAGTATGATATTTGTGGAGCAGGTGATAAAGATGGTGTTGAAAGAGGAAGGCTCGATAGACAGGTCGGAGCTTATTCATAAAGTTGCTTTGCAAATGAAACTTCCCGAGCTCGAACCTTTCATAGAGTCGACGCTCGGTATCATGGTCGGTAACAAAAGCGTTAAAGTGGACGAGAATGGGAAAGTATACATCTAGTCAGATTCATGAACGGACATTCGGAAAATTTAAAAATCCCTATGTCCGTTTTCTTTTCTTGCTTAAACTGTCCCATAAAATATAATTTAAGGTATGAAACTAAAATAGCTGATTCTTTAATGGCAGGCGTAGGATTTGGAACAGCTTCGGGAATTATTACAACATTGGGCATGATAGTAGGACTTTATTCTTCATCGTCGGACAGGCTGGCTATAATAGGAGGTATTTTTACCGTTAGCGTCGCAGATGCTTTATCAGATGCTTTAGGAGAGCATATTTCTGAGGAGTCGAAGAAACACCCAAGTATCGTGGACGTACGCAACATTACCATTTCCACCTTTTTTTCTAAACTTCTAATCGGTCTTTCTTTTGTAATTCCCTTTATTCTTCTGCCTATAAACTCGGCTGTCGTGATCAGTGTTATTTATTCGGCCCTCGTTTTGACCATGCTGAGCCTGAGAATTTCAAAAAGGACTGGACAGAACCGGTACGAAGTAATAACCGAGCATTTGCTGATAGGATTAGCCGTTGTCATCATTACCTTTTTTCTGGGAAAATGGGTAGAAACTGCTTTTGATAATACTTCGCTGTAGTATAATTGGCGGGTTTGGGGACGTAGCTCAGTGGTAGAGCAACCGGCTCTTAACCGGTTTGTCGTGGGTTCAAATCCCACCGTCCTCACCATGAAAAATTTAAGGCTGCCGTAAGGTAGCCGTAATTTTTTGTAGATGAGGTGGGATGAGAATGCCGGACTGAGCGAAGGCGAAGGAGGCGGGGTCGACGGAATTCTCAGCAGAGAATTACCGGTGACCGAATCCCTCCGTCCTCACCATGAAATTTTCCTGTACCACAAAAAATGTGAAGATTAGGAAGCTTGGATCTCGCCCTTCCTATTGATAAACGGTCAAATACTATATAATCAGATTATAGAGAGCCAGAGTGGCGAAATTGGCAGACGCGCAGTCTTCAGAAGGCTGTATCGCAAGGTGTGTGGGTTCGAGTCCCACCTCTGGCACCAGTATTTGATTAATTTTTAAAATGAAAAATATAAAAATTGCCTTGGTGGTTACACTGGCTTTTGGCGCTTTATTTATTTCCTTCTACAATTTCTTCTACTTAAGGAATCTTGAGAACAGATTAAGAGGCATCGAAAACAACCTGACAGGTAAAAGTTTGGAAGCAATCGATAACGTAGCCCCCGTAGAAAATCCGGTGGCTTTAGAGACCTTTGTAGGAACACTCAAAAAAGAGCCGATTCCGAAAGAGCTGGATTTGGGAGATTACTGGTACATTATCTATTTTGATGAACCGTACTTTCTTGAACTGAATGCCCGCGGCGTGCCCATGGACGTAAACAGACTCGAAGTCTACCCTCCGGAGCGTGAAGAGCAGGGAATGGATGCTTTTGACGGACAGCATGTGGAGATTAAGGGCAGTCTAACCTGGGGTTACGCCGAATCAAGAGTTATTCAGGCAGAAGAAATGGTGCTTAAATAGGAGTTTAATCTAGTGCTTAAATAAGGACTATTCTGGTATAATTCCTCTTGTTTGGGCGAGTGGCGGAATTGGTATACGCGCAACGTTGAGGTCGTTGTCGGGTAAAACCGGTGCAGGTTCAAGTCCTGT
Source organism: candidate division WWE3 bacterium RAAC2_WWE3_1 (assembly GCA_000503835.1). Classification (GTDB taxonomy): domain Bacteria; phylum Patescibacteriota; class WWE3; order UBA101185; family UBA10185; genus UBA8498. Next base: position 297,051 of record CP006914.1, read on the forward strand.
CTCGCCCACCATTATAAAAAGCAGGCCGGCTTAAATCGTTATTTAATAATATATATGAGGTCACTACGCAAAATTTCTATCCTGCTTATTAGTTTTTCCATTTTTTTCACAGCCCGTGCGTCTGCCGAAGAATTAATCCGGTCTTTACAACTCGATTCTGTCGTAAATGAAGACGGGACCGTAAGTATCACGGAAACCATTCTGTACGATTTTGGCAACGAACAGCGTCACGGAATTTTTAGATATATTCCCTACAAAAAGGTAAATCAGGACGAAAAGTCCTATGTTTTAGATATAAAAGTCGAAAAAATTACAGATGGAAAAGGAAACGACTATAAATACACCGAGACTAAATCCGGAAACGACTTAATGATAAAGATAGGTGACCCTAATAAAATTCTATCCGGTCAGCATATATATGTTATCTCATACGTAATCAGAGGAGGTCTGACTTACTTTGAGACCTACGATGAATTTTACTGGAATGGCGTAGGAAGCGGCTGGAAAATACCGATAAATTTTGTAACGGCCACTGTTAGTTTTAATCGGAATTTTGTAGAAGGAGAGTTGGACGGAGTATGTTACACAGGTCCGGTAGGAAGCACTGATAAATCTTGTACGATAAATAGGTTACAAAAAGGTATTACCTTTGCTGTTAGCCGTGTTAATCCGGGAGAGGCCTTTACTTTTGCAGTTAAATTTCCGAAAGGCTATGCGGCAGTATTAGAACCCATACAAGACAATCCTTCCATCATCCAATTGATTTTAATAGCTTTGGCGGGCATTGTGGCGGCTTGTTTTTACGTCTTTTTGCCGATTTTATTGCTAATTAAATGGTTGCGGGAGAAAAAGCACATTCAGGAGACGGCAAGGATTGTGGCCGCGTGGTTTTCTCCTCCCAAAACCTCTGATGGTGAATCCTTAACGCCTGTAGAAACAGCGATAACAGCAGATGTAACTGCCGGGGATAAGGCAGTCCCTGCTACTATAATTTCTTTGGCTCAACGGGGTTATCTAAAAATTACACAAAAAGAAAGCAGAGAGTTCGTTTTTTCAAAGACCGAAAAGACAGGAGACGGTTTATTTAGAAAGTATGAAAATGATATTTATAACGCTATGTTTTCTGGTGACATTTTCGAAATATCTACAAAGGAATTGAGTAAAAAAGAGAGGTTCGGTGCGGCAGGAACTTCGGTCGCAAATAATGCAGGAGATTATCTGAAAAAGAAAGGCGTTTTCAAATCCAATCCTGTGAATACGTCGATGGCATATTTGACTTTGGCAATAATGTCCTTTTTTGTGGGAAATGTGTTTTTAGCTGTGGTGTCCTTTATATTAGGAAGAAAAAGTCCGAGAAGACCCGATTCGGGAATTCAAACCTACTCTGAGGCGGTTTCTTTGAAGAACTTTTTAGTTAGTCAGGACCCGCAGTTTGATTTTCAGGCTCAGGAAATGATGTTCTTTGAGAGGCTTTTACCTTACGCAACTGCCTTTGGGGTGGAGGATGTCTGGCTCAAGCGGTTTAAAGATCTATATAGCACTAATCCTGAATGGTATCAGGGCGACGACTTTACCAGACTGGCCGTAATGAACACTGTAGTAAACAACTCGTTTCACAGCGCCAGTGCATCATCCAGGAGCTCTTCGGGCTTTAGCAGTGGATTTTCAGGTGGTTCGAGCGGTGGGGGTGGGGGCGGAGGCGGTGGAGGTAGCTGGTAACCAGTTAGTGCCGCCGTTTAGGCCGTAGTTGTTGATTTTTAGACACCCTCCTTTATAATAACGTTGCACGCGACAGTAGTTCAGTTGGTAGAACGTCTCCTTGCCAAGGAGAAGGTCGCCGGTTCGAGTCCGGTCTGTCGCTCCAGAAAATTTGTTAGTTGCCCACGTGGGGCGGTAGCCAAGTTGGTCAAGGCACCGGTCTGAAAAACCGGCTATGTGGGTTCGATCCCCACCCTCCCCACCAAATATAGACGATAGTCTCTTTTTATTAATCTAGTTGTGAATTTTCGACCATTAAACTTATCAATAAACGCCAATTCGAAAGTTTTGTTTATATATCCTCACCCTGACGATGAAACTTATGCTAATGGAGCTTTAATTCAAAGACTGACTATGAATAAGGTTAGTACTAAATGCGTCTGTCTAACGAAAGGCGGTGCATCTACATTACAGTATGGTATTGTGGGTAATAATCTTGAGGAGATAAGACAAAAGGAGTTCATTTCTGTAATGAAATATCTAAATGTTTCAGATTACGAAATATTGGACCTTGAGGACAACAATCTTACCCAAAATACTAACCTGGCAGAGATAATTAAAGCCCAAATTAGTAGCTATAGTCCAACACACGTAATAACCTACGAGCCGATGGGAATTTATGGACATAAGGACCACATTATAGTTTCAAAAGCGGTGTTTGACCTACAAAAAGACTATAAATTTGTACTCCTTTACTCGACTGTTTCTCCAAATTATAAACCGGATAAAGACTCTTTAGCTATGGCAGAAAATCCTGAAAATATAAAACCTATAAAAAGAAATTTGGTTTTATACTTAACACCTGTGGAAATTATCGAAAAGTTAAAGGCTTTAAGTCTCTATAAGAGTCAAGTGAGCATTAAACATAACTTTATTCATAATTTAGTTCATGTGGTTTATCTAGCAAGAGAGTATTATTATAAAAAGGATTTAGTTTGAGGCAAAGATGTTGTGAGTGGACAAACTTGAGCCTGTTAAAAGTTCGCAACATCGTACAAGATAGTCCACCGTGGTTAAGCTTCTTTCACCCACCGTTAAAAAAGAATAAAATATACACATGAGAAACAACTCACTAATGATAATATTTGGTGCCTTTTTGCTCGTAATTATAGGTGGAGGTCTATTCGCAATTTTGACTAAAGAAGGTGGTGGAACCGCAGTAAGCACTAATACAGTGGCCGACAAGGTAACCCGGCCTCAAATAACCGGCACACAGGAAACTCAAGTTGAGGACAACCTTGTACCTGATGGCTGGAAATCTTATTCAAACGCGGACCTTAAGTTCTCGATAAACTATCCAAAAAATGTGTTCGTACAACAGGGTTCCTGCGAAAAAATCACTGAAGGAAGTGAAACGTCGTACAGGCCCAAACCCGCGGCGATACCTGTAAAAATATTTGAGGACGCCGACGGTATATTTATCGCCCCCGAATATGTATACGAACTAACAGAACCTAAAACGCTTAACAACGTCACTTACTTCGGAGGATGCCGAAAAAAACCCAACACCTTAAGCGAACTTAAAACCACACAAAAATCGTGGCACGTACTGGCAAAAACCGTCCCCGCCAAAGATGACCTTGAAAAATTTGTTAAGACACAGTTCGGCGCAGGTTGCTCAGTCGGAACTATGACCAGCACCGCCGCGAACAACAAAGTGTACGACGTGAAAATCGAGGGAGACGGCTTGGAAATGCCTGAGACACTTTGTGGAATAAATTATATTTATGTTCTAAAGTACGTACCCGAAGCAAAAATGGTTTACACATACAATCTTGGCCAGGCATACAGCTTCTCAAAAGATCCGGGAGGATCCGAATATTACGATGAGGAAATGAACCAAAGTTTCCATCCTATATTCTAAAAATACGTAATCCTCTGCCCACGGTATAATAGATAACGTTATGTTTATCAGTAAAGACACGTTCTCTAAATTAAGTAATAGTTTTCACATGCCCCTACACGTCCTTGTCGGAGCTGTTTTGGGCTACTTGTTCTGGTATTTTCAGCCGGGGTTCGGTCTTTTACCGTCATTATTATTAGGCGCCATTGGAGCCGTTATACCCGACGCCGACCATCTTTTTTATATCTACACGTACGGACACAAAACTGACTACGCCAAAAATCTCAGATATTTTCTTAGGAATAAAGAATTGCGCGAGTTTCAAAGATTTGCCATAGAAAACCACAAGTTTAACACCGGCATTTACTCCCATAACCTGGTAACAGTTTTAATGGCCGTAATTTTTTTCTCATACTTCGCTTTAATTCAGGAAAATTACGGGGCGTCCATCTTTACTCTCGGAATGATTTCTCACTACTCTTACGATATTTTCGAAGACTGGTTGCTTTTAGGCAGAATAAATCCTAACTGGTTCTTGTTATTTAAACGCGAAAAGATAAATACTCCGGTGTTTCTAAAAAAAGTGTTTCTTTTTGCCAAGCTGATTCGCTTTTTCCCGAACATTTTAAGTTCGTTTCCGTTGGTTTACGGATACTTTCTTGCAAATGATTTTAATCTCACACTAAAAGAAATAGGTTTTATTTTCTTAGCGACTTTCTTGTTTAGTCCGGTTTTTTACGGAGCAATTTATATTATGGATGACGTCCGCGACCTGGAGTCGGACAGGAAGCATCCTGTTAAAAGCCACGGGAGAGCTGTAGCTTCGGGAGAAATATCGGTAGCGGGTGCGCGTAGGATCCTTAAAATACTTCTTTTCTTTTCCTTCGTATTTTCCTTGCTCTTATCCGACATCTTATTTTTATCTTTAACGGCGTTTTTGGTCATAAATTTACTTTATCTTTTTTTCTTAAGAAAAATTCCTGTTTCGGACATTTTGATGACTACTGTTCTTCACTCCATGAAACTAATGACGGGTTTGGTACTGGCTTCGGCGTCCCCCTTAAATTTTCCCGCTATTATTATCACAGATATACTGGCGTATTTAAGCATTGCCGCCGGTAAAAAGGTACGGGAACATAAAGAAGGCTACGCGCAAAACATGCTGGACACAAACTATGCCGATTATTTAACTATTTTCCAATATCTGGTCTACGTTTTGTCTATTACCTATCTTTTTAGAACTTTCGAAGAACCCGGATTGTTTTACAGAATTGTTGTAATGGTCGTGGCTTTGTCGATGACGGTTTTGTACAAACCCAAAACCGCAATGAGATCCCTGGTGGATTTTTTGAGTTACGGAGACGACAGGGAAGGAACATTTACGCGGGTGTTTAATATAAAACTTTGGAAGAGGGCACCTAGACCGGCAGGACCGAAATCTCAATAATCTTTTCCCGGTCGTCATTTTCAGAGGTTCTATTATGTTTAGTCTCGCCGCACCTTTCACATTTGTGAACTATAAAGAACTCTCCGCGTTTTTTTACTATTCCCACAGGGCGCATCATGCCTTTGCAGAGGTTTGCACGGTCGCCCGGCATTATATCGATGTGTTCGCTGTAAAGACACTTCGGACAGTGGTTTGTATATCCGGTTCCGATAACAAAAGTTCCGCAATTGCGACATTTAAAATCCTCTGTTTTCCTGGTAAAAGATAAAGACATAACTAGTTCATCAAAATATTAACAAACTCACCCGTCATTTTAGCGGCGTTCAAAAAGTTCTCGTAAGGCGCACGTTGGCTCATGAGACATACAATTAATTCTGATTCATTTGCATCCGTATATACAACACCGCAGTCGTGCCAGGAATCAGGCCAGCTGCCGATTTTATGGGAAAAGGTTAAACCGTCCTTAAGGTAAGCGCTTACCCTGTCCTCGAATGATGTGTTTGTCATCAGGTCAGATAGATATTTTTTGTTGGCATCGTTCAAGTAGTTACCGAAGTAAAGTTTTTCAAAAACATAACCGATCTCGGCCGGCGTACTTAGGTTGTATCTATAGTAAGTGCTGGTGTTTTTGTCGGGAACAATCTCGTTGAAAGTTTCCTGCACGTTTTTGTAACTTAAGGTCCTTAACAAAATATTCTGAGCAGTGTTATCACTGTTTTTTAATAGTTCGGACAGGATGTCACTTATTTTTAGTTGAATTCCGTGAGAATAGGTCCCTATCACACCTGTACCTGAAGAGTAATCGTAAGGAAGGTATGTGGCGGTGTCGTCGAGTTTTAATTTTCCTGCCTCAACTTCTTTTAGTACTGCCGCACCGATAGGAACTTTATAAAGTGAGGCGGCGTAGAACTCTGTAGCGTCGTTATACTTGAATTCCCTCCCTGACCCGACGTCTTTTATGTAAAGTCCGTAAACGCCGGGCTCGATGGTCAATTTTTTCGCAAGCTCGGCAAATTGAGTCTCTACTTTGGTAAAGGTAACCTCGTCCTGAATAACAGGCTTGACGCTGATTCGGCCGCCGTTGTTACGCTGATAAACGACCTCCTGAATAAAGTTTCTTCCGAAAAGCTTTATGTTGAACTTGTCGCTCAGAACCAGGACAAAAAGCGTTGCAGCCGCCAAAACGGGTAAGAATATTAAGAGAAAATCGGTATCTCTGTTGTTTCCGCGCGGTCTTTGAGCAGAATCGGGCACACATTAATTTAACCAAATAATGTCGCAATTTCAAAGAGATTTGATAGAATAATGGACGGAAGGTTCTGCTACGCATTTTCCTTCTTCGTGGATTTTAGGGCTTGTAGCTCAGTTGCCTTTTGCGGAGCAAAACTTCGCCGCAGGCGAATTCAGAGCGTTCGCGATAGAGTTTCGTACGTAAGTGTTTAGACCTGATAGACGTTTAGGGCTTGTAGCTCAGTTGGTCAGAGCGTTCGGTTTACATCCGAAAGGTCCCTGGTTCGAGCCCAGGCAGGCCCACCATTTAAGGATGCTGCGAAGCAGACATCCGAAAGGTCCGTGGTTCGAGCCCAGGCAGGTCCACCAATTTCTAAAATCAGAGTTTTCTGCAATCACAGAGGGTTCCAATCTGGTAAAATAATATTTGTTATGGCTGATACACTTACATTAAAACCGATGAGATTACTCAGGGAAAATATATCAAAGATTGAAGTAGCTAAATACTATCTTGAAATTGAATTTTCCAAGCTTTTTGAGAATGTGGGTGTTAATTTGATTAATGAAACTATTGATAACCTTACAGAAAGTAAAATCTGGGCGTTGCTTGAAGCAATGTCTTTTACATATCGTCTAAATGGCGTTTTCTTTAAACTTGCTAGAGAAGGATATACATGGAATGAAGAAATTTGGAATGTTGGGGATGTATTACTTACAGGGATGGATTCAAATGTTAACAAAGTTATTTTTTCGGAAGAAGTGAAAGGGGACGCACTAAAATTCAAGAATTATCTTTTGACTTACTTTGATACTAATAAAGAAAGCGACCCTCAAAAGCTATTTTCATATAAACCCACAAATAGAGAATTGAAATACACAAAACTTATTGCTACTAGAAAAGATAACAAGATTGCAATGTTGGATGGGTCTCATAGGCTAACTGAAATGTTACTTAGCGATACAAAAGAGGTACATATTTTTGTAGGTCATCCGGTTGAAGGAATTCCTGAAGAAAGCAAGAAAACTTTAATTGGTAATAGCACTTTAATATTACTTACAATTTTATATAAACAGGGAAATGAAGAAGAAAAGAAGGCAGTTTTGACTGTTGTTAAGGAAATAATTGCTAAAACCTTAGATGGAAAAGATGCAACCCAAAAATATTGGGTTGATAACATTTACAATGATGAATTCAAGAAAGTTGGTGAAAATCTCCTAAAGGAGTGTAGTAACTCTTATTTTAAATGCAACTAAGAATAAATTCTGCCGGGCGCCGCAATTAAACCGTAATTATATCCGTTTTACACCTGCCGATTTTTCTACTAAAATAGCCCAAAGCAGAAAAGGAGTAGAGAATGACCGAAGTCAGAAACGAGTTGTCCGCAAAAGTGTTTGCAAAGAAGTATGCTGTTTCGGAGTTCTCAGTGCCTGAGTCAGCGATTGCGGTGACAGGTATAATGCTGGTAGCCGGCGCTAAACTGGCGAAAAACTCTTACAGCGTAATGCTTAATGTCACCCACAAAAACGGTACAATAAAGTCGCACCAACTGGCAGTAGATATTAAACTCGGGAGTGTTACTCTCATCTACTAGCCCATCCACGGTAACTGTAACTTGACTTTTCAACATCCTATATATACTATAGGGCAAGACCAACAGAGACACGGGAGGAGGAGACATGAGATACAAATTTCATTGGGAAACCTGGGCGTCATTTTTAATGGCTGCAGCCCTATACCCGCTGATATACATCCTGATAGCAGGGCGCGAACACGTTTTCGCAGTCGGGTTGTTCGGCTCTTTTCTTCTTATATCCGGAGTTATATGGGCAATCAAGAAATATCCGTATCCCGCGATGTTTTGCTTTACGGGAGTACTTTTAGCAGCAGCCCTTTTGGTTTTTCCCTAACGCGTGTTGACCTGCGCCATCCCCCGATAAACTTTACTTTATGTGAAGCCAAGCGGGGGATTATGCTTCTTTTCCGCTCATTTTACAAATTCGGGTTAAAAGCCTCGGTGTAAATTGCGAAATCTTTTAAGCCCGCTTTATTTATGATATCAGAACAGTCGCGGATCATAGCGGTATTTCCGCACAAGTAAAAATCAGTACTATCCGCAACAAAATCGGGCAGGCAAAATGTAACTCTGTTTGCAAAAAAGGGCGGTTTGAGTCCGTCGGTTACTCCCGACAGACATATAAAGTACTTAAATTTGGGCGACATTTCCAGGAACTTCTTGAATTTTTCTTCGAAAAAGACGTCTTCCATATCGCGTACGCCGAAAATGAGTACAACGGACTCTACAAAAGGATCTTCTAAAGCCGTGCCGAGCATAGGAATAAAAGGTGCAATGCCCGTAGAAGTAGCCACAAAGACCAGGTTTTTCCTGCCCTGTTTACGGTAAAAATACCGCCCGGAAGGGCCTATAAAGCCCGCAGACGCGCCTATTTTCAGGGAGTTGATAAAGTTAGCCCCAAGACCGGGTCGTCCCGTAATAGCCGCCAGTTCCACAAAAGGTTCGCCAACCGCGTCATTACAGATAGAGTAAGAACGGTAGGTGCCGTCAGCTACCTCAAGGTTAATAAATTGCCCGGGAATAAAAGAAAACTCCTTAACGCCGTCAACCTTGAGCTTTAACCAGGTAACCAAAGGAGAAAGTACCTTTTTATCCACCGCAGTAGCGGTGTGCCTTGCGGGTAATACCATACCGGTATATGGTAACATAGGTTCATGACCTTCTCAGCAAAAAGAAAAATAGTCCTTATATTGTCGCTCATTTTCGCACTTGCCGCGGGTTTTATTCTTATGGTAAAAGTGTCTTCACCAAAGTTTAATTACGAAATTAAAACGTCCGTTATAGATAACGCCGAACAAATTCCCTTAAAAATCACGCCCCAAAAAGATTCCATTACATTTGAAACAAAGTTTTACGACCTAAAGGGTAATTTTGAAACTGCGCAAATGAAGAGAAAATTAAAATTTCAACCGTCCTTTCCATTTTTAATTGTTGATCCTAACATCACAGTGGTTTTAAGAGACGCTGAGTTTACCGAAGAGGAAACTTATGTTTATTACGAAATTTTCGGAGCGATAAGCAATTTAAATCCTGGTGAGTACAAGTTAACAATGGTCGACGGGTTCGGAAATTTAATTGACGAAACTTTTGTTGAAATAAAATGAGCGAACACGGTAAAAAGGTCGGTTTGGCTTTGGGCAGCGGAGGCTGGCGGGGTTTAGCCCACATCGGGGTCATTAAAGTCCTCGAAAAGAACGGAATTTCCATTGATTACATAACAGGTTCAAGTGTCGGAGCATTGGTCGGCGGTTTGTATGCTTATTACGGAAATATCGTAGAACTTGAGAATATTGTTCAAAGTATCGGGTACCTCGACATGTTTCACGCCTTGTCGGATCCTAAGGCAGAGCTGGGACTTATAAAAGGAAACAAGTTCGTGGCTTTTCTGGAAGGTTATTTAAAGGGAGCAAAAATCGAAGACCTGAAAATACCTTTTAAAGCCGCGACAACAGATATTTTGACCGGAGAAACCGTATATCTTGATAAGGGCAATTTAGCTACGGCAATAAGAGCCAGCATTTCCGTACCGTTGGTTTTGGCACCGGTTGATATCGACGGAAAAAAGCTGGTGGACGGAGGAAACTCAACACCCGTACCTACGGAAGAAGTCAGAAGAATGGGAGCGGACGTTGTGATCGGAGTTAACCTGTACGGAAACATTTTTCCTCTGACTGCAGCTGTGGAAGGTGAGAAGAAATTGGGCGCACGCGAAGTATTTAGTCTCTCTTATCAAATACTGTTAAACCAAATGGCTAAAGGGAATTTGAAACACGCGGACATTGCTTTGAACCCCAAGATACCCGAGAGGAGCTTTAACCTCTTTAAGTTTGTAAAAGAAAAAGGCACGGTTTTGGTTGGGGAGGAAGCGATGGATGGGGAGATGGGGGTTTTGAGGGGGTTGTTGGACTCTCAAAGGTGAGCCGAAAAGGTAGGATAAGAAGCTTTAGGTGCTGGTTTGAGTACCGTCAAGTGCTATAATTTCTTGTGTTTGAGCGCGACTAATGGGGGATCGTCTAACGGTAGGACTGCGGGTTTTGGTCCCGCCTATTGGGGTTCGAATCCCTATCCCCCAGCCAGCGTTTTTGTTGTCATAGCGCCACTTACACAAGCAAATTATTTCGCAATTAAGATAATGTATAATTTTCGTATGGCTGATATAGGACAAACTAATGTCACGCTTGTTCAAACTGAAACTGCAGACAAACTTGTTCTAAACGGTATTTTGTCTATACCTAATAAGAATTCTAAGAACATAGTTCTTCATATACACGGCACTTCCGGAAGTTTTTATTGGAACAGTTTCTACAGCTATTTATCTAAAATGAGCGTTGACCTAGGATTAACCTTTCTCGCAACAAACAATAGGGGATCCGGAGTTTATGAAGTAGAAAAAGGAACTGTTTATCATGGAGCTAGTTTGGAGAAATTTGAAGATTGCCTGTTAGACATAGACGCCTGGATTGAATTCTGCCTAAGCAAAGGGTACACAAATATTATTCTTGAGGGTCACAGTTTTGGTACTGAGAAAAGTGTTTATTACCTCGTAAAAGGTAAGTACAAGGATAAGATTAAGGCAGTTATTCTTCTGGGATTTTCTGACACAGTTGGTACGCAACGAAGTTACGAAAAGAAAATTGGTAAAAATTATTTTGAGGAAGCTAATAAACTGGTAGGAGAAAACAGGGGTGAGTATTTACTCGCAGATTTAGGAGCATTGTGTGGGGAACTTCCCATAAGTGCACAAACTTATCTTAACTATTTTTCTGAAAACTCCGCGTGCTCTATGGCACTTCCATTAAGAAATGGGCGCGATTTAAAGTATTTTCAAAAGATAACAGTTCCAATTTTGGGGGTGATTGGTGATAAAGATGATGGGGAATACACAATAATCCCCATTAACGATGCTATCAAACTTCTTAATTCAGAAAATATACATGCGGAAGCGTATAAAATAAAGGACTGCAATCACGGTTTCGACGGTAAAGAGGTCGAATTAGCTAAAATTGTTGAAACATTCCTTACTCAAAAGATCTTAACACTTGAATAAAGAACATCTAACTAATTCCCATGCCCCCAGCCAATGATACGATATTCGAATCAGATCCTTTGTCATGTTATCATTTTATTAATAAGTCGATTTTTGGAAGTGTTCGAGAAATTCCTTGAGTTTTGCCGCGGGTTGTCTGAGGAAAACCCCGCCTTTGTCCGTCATAACAACATCATTCCGGAGAATAATTTCGTCTATATCCAGATAGATCTTCACACCGTCATTATATACATGCAAAAAATTACAGGCTACTCAACAAACCCCACCACCCCTTCTGTACGATCTTACCAATATTACCTTATTACAAAGTTGCGGGGTGCCAAATATCTGCTAGTATATCGTCATAACCCTTACAGGGTACCCCCAATACATAGAAAGGAGACAGGTAATGAAATCCAAGCGCAAGCCCGTAAAAGTAGTACCTTTTGGCGCCAAGTATTTGAAAAAAGTTGCGATGGCAAACAAACGCAGCTCTTCAAATACAAACACCGGAACCGGCACCTCTCAACCCGACGCCGACCACGATTAAGTTTTAAGGTCTCGTCGTTTTATAGTCAGGTTGAGTATGACTAAGGTGATGGCTACTTAAACAGAGCAGTCATCACCTTTTTACCTAAGGAGGCAGTTTCAATGAAGGTTTTGGTAATTACTACGAAACCGGACGCTCATGTGAAAATGGTAGCAAGACACTTGCCAGAATGGGAATTCCTAATTTTTGATCCGTTTAAATTCCCGTACAGACAGGGTATTACCTACCTATTTGAGAACGGAAAGATGGAGATCACACTAGACAAGAAGAACTTGTCAGACGCAGATGTAGTGTGGTTTAGAAAACCCAATTACATCAAGTCTACAAAATTTCCTGTCTGTGAGAATCTCCAGGAATTTGCTTGGAACAGCTACAAAAGGTCTATAACTTGGCTATATGACCTTCTGCCGAACAGCTTCTGGGTTTCCAGACCTAGCAATATTATCAAAGGTGGAAACAAGTTGTACCAGATGCAGTTAGCTACAAATCTCGGGTTCAACGTTCCGGACACTTTGGTAACAAACAGCACGGCTGAGGCTGAAAGATTTAGGTCCCGTCTCAGAGATATTGTTACCAAATCCTTGCACAACGAGTTTGTGGATGACGGTGGGGAACTTTACGCCGTGTACACAACTCGGTTACCTGCTGAGGAGAAGATTGATTTTTCAGGACTAGCTATCTCACCTGCAATCTTCCAGCAGATGATAGTCGGGGCTGATATCAGAGTTACCGTTATCGGAAGCAAGATATTTGCCACAGAAATAAGCAAAAAGGGCAGTTTGCAAGGTGAAATAGATTGGAGACTCGGGGTCGCCGATAGCAGGAAACTTAAGTATTTTCCGACAACCTTGCCGGAGAATCTTAATGAGTTGTGTCTTGCTCTAGTGAGACAAATGGGTCTCGAATACGGTGCAATAGACCTGATGAGAGATTACAAAGGTAAATATTGGTTTTTGGAAATCAATCCAAATGGTCAGTGGGGTTTTGTTGAATTACAAACAGGACAACAACTGTCTTTGGCCATAGCTGATTTATTCAGAAACCAAGTATAAAATAAAAGAGGTGACCCCCACCACCTCTTTTTAATTTATTATGAAATATTCAAAAATAGCTAAACAAATAAACGAGTTTGCTAAAAACGATCAGTTACTGAGGAATAGGATATTTTCTAAACCTAGTATTAGCGAAGAAGATAAAAAAGCACTTGAGGATTTTGACAAAAATTCATCAGATTTTATAAAAAGTATAGTAAGTGAAATCTGTCTTCCGACAATAACGAAAGTCGGCAAAAAGGCGTCCTATAACTCATGGCTTCTAGTTCAACACTCTCGAGATTTAAAGTTTCAAAAATCATACTTAGGATTATTAAAACAAAATGAAAAAGATATTAATCCTGCAAATATCGCGTACCTGGAAGACCGGGTTCTAATGTACGGGGGTAAACCTCAAATTTATGGGACACAGTTTGTTCTGAACAAAAAGACCGGAAAGATGGTGCCGTACACTATTTGGGATGCTGCTAACGTCAATGAAAGACGTTCTAAATATAATCTAGGAAAGCTGGAGGAGCACATAAAAACTTTTTATTCTAATTAACTCATTACCGTCTCAGTCACATTTCAGGGAACAAAATGGTTCTACACTCGTGTGCGCACATTACCCAAAAACTAATCTACCCAACAATACAACTACCAGTGTATTATTAAACTTATGCATTCAAAAAACGTTGAGGACGCTGTAACCACAATTAGGTACGAGGAAAAAGGTTTGCCGCCGGAAGGAGAACCCTCCGTCCCCTGGATTTTAAAAGAACTAGATCCCGGCGCGATAGCAAGCAGGACACTGGTTAAATCCTTTAATTTAGCCAACGAAGATTTGATACACAATGTTCAAAGACACGAAGCGGAAAGAGGAAGATTATTTTCAGATATTTACGAGCAGATGTTAACGAAACACGGACTTTCACTCAAAGATTCAAAAGTTTTAGAAGTAGGGGCAGGCCCCGGAGCTGTGTGTTTAGGTTTTCAGGAAGTAGGCGCTAAAGTCGTTAGTTTAGACATTTGGGACGGTAGGGTTTTTTACAATGACGAGGTTCCTTTTGTAATCGGAGACGGTACCGCTTTACCATTTACCGACAATAGTTTTAATTACCTCTCTTTGACTTCGGTGTTACACCACCTACCAATAGAGTATAGAAAAACAATGCTGGAAGAAGCACTAAGGGTTGCGGACACAGTACTTATTCAGGAAGATTGTCTCACAAGCCCTATTACCAATATTGCTATGAAATTAGTAGACGACGGGGTAAGCGGAGAAGTAGGTACGCATCAAGCTGAATCTCACATGACAAAGGAAGGCTGGCTTAAATATTTCGAAGATGCAGACTTAAAAGTGTTAGAGACCGTAGACTATCATCCCAAATGGTTGGGTGTGGGTATTGAAAAGGCATTTTTCGTAATATCCCGCTCTTGAATTCTCCGCAATGTTGCGCTTAATCCGAAAATACCGGAACGTAGCTTTAACCTCTTTAAGAATTTTGTAAAAGAAAAAGCACGATGTTGGTAGGGGAGGATGCGATGGAGGGGAAGGTGGGGGTTTTGAGGGGGTTGCTTACACCTGAAGGTTGAGTGGGGGGGGGGGGGGGAGTAGAGAGCGTTTAGTGCTGATTTGAGCTGCTTCAGGTGCTATAATTTCTTGTGTTTATCCGACTAGTGGGGGATTGTCTAAAGCGTTAGGGCTGCGGGTTTTGGTCCCGCCTATTGGGGTTCGAATCCCTATCCCTAGCCATTTATCAATTTCCTTTAATAGGGCTTGTAATTTGCCGTTACTATATATATATTTCCTTATTGGTAAGTATGCAATCTCAAATTCTTGAAAAACTAAAAAAGGAGCTTGGTAAAGATATCGAAAACGAATCACAAGTGGTATATATCCTTTCGCTGATAAGAAAGCTTCTGGAGATTGAAAAACTTAAATCTCGGTATCCTATTTTGAATTTCTATTGTAATTGGACGCTTCACTCTGAGATGACTGATACTGAAGGCAAGTTTGTAAATAATATGCTAAGAAAATTCATCGAAAAACCAGAAGAAAAGTATAAATTAAGTTTTCATCTTCAGTTCTTGGAACAATTCAAGACGTTCTTAACTAAGAAAAATATCACTATACCCACAAAAGACAATTTAGAGAAGTTTAGATATCAGCTTCAAAAGATAATATCTAATACTCCGATATTTGTTAAGACGGGTACCAAATATAAAGTGGAATTTAATGAACCGCAAAATAAAGGTGAAAGCGGGTTATACATTACAACCATTATTGATCCTTAACGGTGTTATAGGGATAAGAAGGCCCGTAATCGCACGATGCATCACATAAAAATCACTGTCGGGATCGATCGCAGGAGAGGTGGGACCTATAATCAGTGCCCTCGCTAAATTGAACATCTTCCTCAACTCTGTTAAATTAAAGGTATGAAAACACCAACCATGGATCTTATAGAAGAGCACGGCGGAATTATGCTGATGCTAAGTGTTATGAAAAAAGTGACTGATAAACTTAAGGCCGGGGAAGAGGTGAAAAAAGAACACCTCGACAAGATTCTCGAGTTTCTCACAAATTTTGCCGACAAATGTCACCACGGAAAAGAGGAGGACATGCTTTTCCCGGAGTTATTTAAGAATCCATCAAATCAAGGGTTGGTCGCCGAGCTTATAGACGAGCACACGACCGCTCGTGGTTACATAAAGAGCATAGCAAAGGCTATGGAAAACTACTCACCCGGAAACTCTGAGGCCTCAACTATCGCCGAAAATATGGAAAAATATATTCAGCTTTTAACCGAGCACATTGGAAAAGAAAATAGTGATTTATTTCCCACTGCAAACAACGAGCTTTCTGAAGAAACGCAGGAACAAATGGAGGAACAGTTCGAAAAGTTTGAACACGATGTTATTGGCGAGGGAAAGCATGAAGAGTACCACGGATGGCTTGAGGAACTGAAAAAAGTGTATTTGAACTAATAGAGACTAAATTACCTACAGGTCCAACCACCGTCGACCGGTAATATTATCCCCGTAACATATTTAGCCGCGTCTGAAGCAAGATAAACCGCTGCACCTGCAATATCATCCGGCTCTCCTGCGTATCCTAATGGTGTGTTTGCCTTAACCATGGCGTTGAAACCTTCATCTTCCAAAACGTCTTTGGTCATATTTGTCTTGATAAAGCCCGGTGCTATTGCGTTAACTCTTATACTTAGTGAAGCTAAATCCTGTGCAGCAGCACGGGTCATGTTGGACACCCCACCTTTGGCAGAACTGTACGCAATAGTTCCAGATAACCCGACAATTCCCAGTATCGACGTCATATTTATGATGGAGCCTTTGGTATTTGTGGCTTTCATCGCGTTTCCGGCGGCTCTAACCCCGTAAAACACTCCCGACAAGTTCACGGCGATAACTTTAGCCCAGTCCGCGTCAGTACAATCCAGTGCACTGCCGAGAGCACCGATACCGGCGTTATTTACCATAATGTCTAGTTTTCCGTACTTTTCTACAACCGTCCCTACTAATTGATTTACTTCTTCTGATTTGGAAACATCACATTTTGTAAATGAGGCTTTATCACCTAATCCTTCGATAACTTTTGCTCCCGCATCGTTTATGTCTGAGAAAACTACTGTCGCGCCTTCCTGAAGATAAAGTTTAGCTATTGCCAAACCAATTCCGCTGGACGCACCTGTTACTATTGCGATTTTATTTTGAAGTTTCATAGATACAAATGATAACACATAAAAATGAGCAGGATTGACGATTTCCCTAATAATGCCTAGACTAAACTAATGCCCAAGAACCTCGTTGCCCTTTTTTCACCAAAATCAATCGTTGTCATTGGGGCTTCCACATCGCCCGAAAAGGTAGGCGCGGTAATTTTAAAAAACATTGTTGAATCGGAATATAAAGGCAAAGTTTTCGCGGTTAATCCCAACACAGACGCGATAGGCCAAATAAAATGCTATAAAACCGTTTTAGATCTCCCGGAAATTCCCGATTTAGCAATAATTTCTATTCCCGCTGCTTTAGTTCTGCCCACAATACAACAAATCATTGAAAAGGGCATTAAGAACGTGGTGACGCTGACAGCCGGGTTTAAAGAAACCGGTCACGATGGAGCGGAGCTCGAAAAACAGCTGGAGGATTTATGCACGAAGAACGAAATTAATATGCTCGGACCTAACTGTCTGGGGTTTGTTAATAATCTAGTCTCTCTTAACGCTACGTTCGCAAAAGTTCCCGCGACCCCCGGTAAATTAAGATTTATTTCACAGTCGGGTGCCCTTGCCACAAGTCTTTTCGATTGGTTTTCTTTAGTTAACGTGGGGTTTTCCGAATTTATTACAATGGGAAACAAAACAGTAATAAATGAGAACGATGTTTTGGAATATTTTATAAGCAAAGACCAGGCTCCGATTTCAACTTTGGCCGACGACGTAACGGGAAAAATCGAACCGGTCGGAATGTATCTTGAATCTATTTCCGACGGCCGGCAATTTTTAAAATTAACAAAACAAATTGCCAAGAACGATCCTATTTTTATTATTAAACCCGGAAAAACTGCGGCGGCAAAAACTGCAATGCAGTCGCACACCGGAGCAATAGCAGGAGCCGACGATATTTTGGACGTCGCACTCAAACAGTCGGGAGTTTACAGATGTGCTTCTCTCGAAGAATTTTTCGACCTTTCTAAAGCATTTGCCTGGAATGAAATTCCCAAAGGTCCTAGAGTTGCCATTATTTCTAACGCCGGAGGTCCGGGAGTAATAAGTGCGGATGCCGTAATAGAAGAAGGTTTGGAAATCGCTCAGTTCGACGACGAAACAAAAAAGAAATTATCAGAAGTATTACCGAGATCGGCAAGCTTTCTAGACCCGGTAGACGTTCTCGGAGACGCCCTCGCAGACCGCTTTTCTGACGCTGCTGAAATTGTCCTTCAAACCGACAAATGTGACTCCCTGCTGGTTATTCTGACACCCCAAATGATGACCCAGATAGAAAAGACGGCCGAAGTAATTGGTGAGGTTTCAAAAAAGTACCATATCCCCGTCTTCTGTTCCTTCATAGGAGGAAGCGTGGTATCGGCAGGAGAAACAGCGCTTAACAACCTCAAAGTGCCGTCCTACATGTTTCCTGAAAGAGCGATAGCGGTCATCGGAGCAATGTGGAAATTCAAGAGTCAGCAGGAAGAAATTTTGAGGGAAATTGTGGACAAAGGCGTCCTTAACAAACAAATACTCCCTGAGAAGTGCTCCAAAATTTTACAGAAGGCCGTAAGCGCGGGACAGAAAGCTTTAGACAATCTTGATGCAGACAGCATAATTTCCCTTTCGGGAATACAAACTCCGGGAACAAAGATTGCGGTAAATCTCAAAGACGCGGCTAAATTTGCAAAAGATATCGGGTACCCTGTTGTTTTAAAACTTTCATCGCCCGGGCTTTTACACAAAAAACATTTCGGCGGAGTTATTTTAGATATAAGAAACGAGGATCAACTTGAAAACGGTTGGAGCACTCTTGAAAGAAAATCCGAAAATCTCGACGCGGAGATAAAAGCGCACGTCAATTTTCAGATCCAAAAAGAAATTCCGAGCGGGGCAGAAGTTTTTGTGGGAATTAAAAGAGATCCCACATTCGGACCGGTATTATTGTTCGGCGCCGGAGGTTCGCTGGTAGAACTTATATCTGATAGAAACCTTCATCTTCTTCCTATGGACACGATAAGCATTCAGGAATTAGTTAAAGATTCCAAAATTTACTCTGTTCTTAAAGGTACAGAAAATGAGCCTCCTTACGCATTAGACAAGCTTTATAAACTGATATTCGACCTGCAAAAGCTATATGAAGCAGCACAGGAAATCCAGGAAATAGAAATAAATCCCGTGATAGTAACCACAAACGATGTCTGGGCGGTAGATACAAAAGTAATCTTAGAAGCAGGCAAAGCTAAACCCGCAGGCCCGAAGTTCAAAGTTGCTAAAACCTTGAAAACAGAGGTACTAGCTGGAAAGATTCACTATTTTGAATTCGAAGCGGACGAACCTCTGATATTAAAGCCCGGGCAGTATATAAGCGTAAAGGTGTCCTCAACGAGAATTAACTGTTATTCTGTGGCCGGACAGACCGCTCCAAATAAATTTAATCTTCTTGTCGATTCATCCCCCGGAGGGCCCGGCTCAAAATTCTTCGAGGCTTTAAAAGAAGGGGATGTGATTACATATCTCGGACCTTTCGGTACGTTCACATTAAAACCCGATGATGGAGCAGATTCAATATTATTTATGGCAACAGGTTCGGGTTTGGCTCCACTAAAATTAATGTTTGAACATCTACTCAAAGTAGAAAAGACGAAAAAGAACATCGTGCTGTACCTGGGATTAAATAATTGCGAGGACGTGTTTATGGAAGAGTACTTTGAATCGCTATCCAAAGAATTTCCGAATTTTAAATATAATATCGCTGTGTGCAACAAGAGCACCAAATGGAAAGGCGCGACGGGATTTATTACTCCTTTGGTGAAAAAAGACTTCCCCGATGCAGGCAAATGTTCCGCATATCTCTGCGGAAATAAGTTTATGATAAAAGATGTTGCAAAAGTTCTGACCGATGCCGGGTGCCCGACTGACAGAATTTATTTCGAAAAATATGATGCCTAAAGTAGATAACAGACAGGAAATATTATCGGTAAAAATAGGCGCGGAGGCAGGGCAGGGCGTCAAATCGGCCGGTCTGATGCTCGCTAAACTCGCTATACGCTCGGGATACCATATCTATAGTCAAATTGAATACCCCTCACTTATAAAGGGAGGACACAATGTTATTCAGGTAAATATTTCCAAAAATGAAGTTACGGCACCAAGAAAAGTTAACGACATTCTCATAGCTCTTAATCAGGACACCATAAACAAGCACATTACGGAATTCTCGAAAGATTCAGGATTAATTTTTGATTCTGAAGTTAAGGTAGATACTTCGAAAGTTCCTTCAAACGTCGCTCTAATTGGGCTGCCCCTATCAAAAATCTCCAGGGAAACGGGGAACTCCGCTTTGTTAATTAACACCGTCGCTTTGGGAGCCGTCACCGCAGTTCTCGGCGGAAATATTGTTATTTTGAACGAATTAATAGCGGAAGAATTCGGAAGTAAGGGCGAGGAAATAGTAAAAGTAAATGTGTCGGCGGCAGAGCAAGGGTTTAAACACATCACGGAAAATTACAAAAAGTATTTAAGGGCGTTTCTGAGTCCTTCTGATTCGGTCAGTAATTTTGTTCCTTACATGGCTGTCGACGGAAATGAAAGTGTCGCATTGGGAGCAATCTCAGCCGGGCTTCAGTTCGCGGCGATCTACCCAATGTCTCCTATTTCAAACATTTTGGCAGTACTTGCCGAAAACCAGGAAAAGTTCGGATACATATATAAACAGCCCGAGGACGAAATTTCAGCAATAAACATGTCTATTGGGGCATCCTACGCCGGAGCAAGAGCTATGACAGCTACCTCAGGCGGTGGTTTCTCTCTAATGACCGAAGGTTACGGTCTGGCAGGAATGACCGAAACACCGCTGGTGATAGTAGAAGGCATGCGCCCGGGACCGGCCACCGGACTTCCGACCTGGAGCGACCAGGGTGACCTGCAGATGATCTTAAATGCCCACCAGGGCGATTTTCCAAGAATAATCCTCGCCGCAGGAGATGCGAAAGAGGCATTTGAACTTACCATGCAGGCCTTTAACCTGGCCGATAAATACCAGACACCCGTCGTCCTTATTATTGATAAAAACATCTGCGAAAACGCTCAAAGTTTCCCTTTGTACGATCTTGCCGGCTATAAGGTAGACCGCGGCAAATTCTCAACAAATAGAGTAGAGAATTACAAAAGATACGAACTTAACCCCGAAGGCATTTCGCAAAGAACTGTTCCGGGCGCCGGAAACTTTTTTGTCGCAAATTCCGACGAACACGACGAGGAAGGTTACTCGACGGAAGATGCAGAAATCAGAAGCAAAATGATGGAAAAAAGAATGAACAAACTGAAAATCTGCAAAGAACAGGACATGCAAAAACCTCAAATGTTTGGTCCGGAAAATGCTGACGTAACCATTGTTTCGTGGGGAAGCAATAAAGGAACAATACTTCAGGCATTAAAAGAACTCGACAATGTTAACTACGTGCACATAAGCTGGCTCAGCCCATTCCCGTCAGAAACTTTATCGGAAATGTTATCGAAATCTAAATATATTTTAAATGTTGAATGTAATTACACCGGGCAGATGGCAAAACTAATACGCGAAAATACTCAAATAAAAATTGACGAAAACTTTTTAAAGTACGACGGAAGACAAATTTACCCGGAAGAAATTATCGACGCCGTTAACAAGATAAGGAGTAAAAAATGACAAAAATGAGTGATTTACAAACACTGCACTTTCCGAACTGGTGTCCCGGTTGCGGCGATCTGAATATTTGGGGTGCTTTCAAAAACGCGGCAGTTAAGGAAGGGTGGGACAGTTCCAATACCTCCATTGTTGCCGGAATCGGTTGTCACGGCCACATCGTTAACTTCGTTAAACTAAACTCATTTGAAGGCCTGCATGGAAGGGCTCTGCCCGTAGCGAGCGGAGTTAAAATGGTCAACAACCGTCTTAACACTTTTGTTTTTACAGGAGACGGGGATTGTTTCGGAGAGGGGGGAAATCATTTTATTCATACCTGCAGAAGAAATCACGATCTTACGATTCTGATACACGACAACGCGTTATATTCTTTGACGACGGGGCAAACATCGCCTTTAACAGCTCACGGGTTTAAAACAAAATCGACGCCGCAGGGAAATCCGGACGAGCCGTTCAACCCGTTAACATTGGCAATAATTTCAGGAGCTACGTTTGTGGCTCGCGCATATTCGGGGGATATGCCGAAATTAGCAGAATTAATTATTGAGGCGAATAAACACAAGGGACTTGCGGTGATTGATATTCTTCAACCCTGCGTAACGTTCAATAAAGTTTGCACACACGGGTTCTATCAGGAAAACACGTACTACCTTGAAGAAAATTACGACCCTTCGGACAAAAATAAAGCTTTAGAGAGAGCCTCGGAGTTCGGTGACAAAAAAATACCGCTCGGAATATTTTATAAAACGAACAGACCTTCTTATGAAGATCAAATCTTGCAAATCAAAGAAAAACCTCTGACAGAAATACCCGTGGAAAGATCCTCAGCGATAGAACTTTTCAAAAAATATACCTAATAGTTGCCTAACCGCGAAAAATTCTTTACCATAATCTAATGGAAGATAAAGAAATTCAAATAGGAAAATATAAGGTAAAGGTAATAAGAAAGGACTGCATTGGCGCAGCCTCCTGTGTTGCGGTTTCTTCGTCTGTATTTAAGTTGGACGGAGAAAATAAAGCTGTATTTGTGGATGGGGCGGCTGACGATGCGGACAACATACTGATGGCTGCACAATCCTGCCCTACCAAAGCTATTGTCGTTACAGATACCGAAAGTGGTAAGCAGGTTTGGCCTGAATAATGTCTAATACAACTAAGGGTATTTACATTTCATTGACTACAGCAGTTATTTCAGGTGTCTCTATTTTTGTAAATAAATTTGCCGTCGACACCATTAAACCCGCGCTGTATTTTACTTCCGTTAAAAATGTTGCTGTGGCGCTTTTAATTATCGCCATAATATTGGCTACCGGAGAATGGAAGAAAATCGTCACACTTACCAAAAAAGAGCTCAAATATTTGCTTTTGATCGGGTTAATCGGAGGTTCACTTCCTTTCTATCTTTATTTCACGGGTCTGTCACAAACACCTGCGGTTAATGCGGCAATCATTCACAAAACGCTGGTATTCTGGGTTATGCTTATGGCCATTCCTTTTTTAAAAGAAAAGGTTACCAAGTGGCAAATTTTGGGCGTTTTAATGTTGTTCGCCGGAAACGTGTTTGTCGGCGGCTTCAAAGGCTTTAAATTTTCCCAGGGAGAATTAATGCTTTTGATTGCGACGGTTTTGTGGGCAGTTGAAAACATCATTGCTAAAAAAGTTTTAACCACGGTTTCACCCAATATCGTAGCCGCGTTCAGGATGGGGCTGGGCTCCGTTGTACTTATGTCTGCGACAGTATTAACGATTCCGCAGATATTACAAAAAAGCTTATCGTTAAATAGCGGGCAGTTTTTCTTTATCGGACTTACCGTACTATTTTTACTTGCATACACAACAACATGGTATAGAGCACTTAAAAATGCTCCGGCTGTCGTTGTAACCTCTGTCCTGGTTTCTTCTACGTTAATTACGAACGTGCTGTCGGCAGTGTTTGTTACACACAGCTGGAATGCGGTGCTGACGGTTCAGGCTGTGTTGATAGTTGCAGGACTAGTGCTATTTTCGAAAAGTACAACAACCCGACCCAGTACCGTCACCCTCACTACACTATAGGTTGACGCACTAGACAGATAGTTTATAATTTACCGTATTCAATCTAAACAACTGCAATAAATCAATTGCTGTTAACCAAGAAGGAGGAGAGATGGCTGAGTACGAGACACTACTGGTAATGATCGATAAACGCGGTGGCAGCAGGTACAGGACATACAACGTAAGACAACGTATCTGCGACTCAGGTCTGGAGATCTTCGATTTTCCCTTGGACAGGGTCGCACTCAGGGATAGTCACCTCGGGTGTATTGGATACGACCTGATCAAAAAACTCAATGACATTGACGGCATCGAGGGGGTAGTTATTAGACCATACAGCCTGTGCGTTGAACGGAATATTGTTTATAGCTGGGCAGACATCGAAAATGATATTCTGTTTACAATTGAAGCAGCTGTAAAAAAACCGGTAGAAATAAAAAGGAGATGAGCACGTAAAAGGCCGGGATTTTTCAAAAAAAACCCGGCTTTTCTTTTCTTCCCTAACTAACAGTTTTCAAAACTTCATTCGTCCAATAAGTTATCTTTTTTATTTCCTCTTCGTTTAGAATTTTCACAATCTGCTTCCAGTGAACCGCAACTGTGTCTCCAACTTCTATATCAGTAACAAACCCTTCAACAAAAGGAAACGTCTCTTTAATAAGAGTGCGTTTATACACACCTTTTACTTTTTTCAAAGAATTTAAACTTACCACCACCGTCTTTTTGTTTACTTTTTCAACTTTCCCCCAGCGGATCATGCAGTTGTTAATTGACTCCAGATTATAAGGAACAGAGCCGCTTGCCCTTCCTACGCCGACGTGCAAAACCTGAAATAAGTGGGTGGGGATAAACTTTTTCGGCTTTTCGGTCTTAAGCTCGTCGACGAACCATTCAGGAACACCCTGCTTTGTAAAAAAATTCAAGAGAACAGGATAATCTTTATTCTTGGCCTTTAACAGCGTATCGTTGCCCAGCCAGTAGCTCTCAACGACCCTATATGAAAATTTTTGCAATCCGGTGATTTTCGACAGCGTTCTCAAATACGGGTGCAAAACAATAAAATGCTTAAATTCTTCTTCGACTCCCACACACTTTCCACTTATAACGCACGCCTTAAACTTCTCGGGCGCAGAATCCTTACCACAATAGCCTAATGAGTTCGGGGGAAGCGTAAATCTTGAGTTTAATTGAAGTGCCTTTTTGTCTATACAGGCATTTTAGAGCAAACCTGTTGTAAAATAAAGGTTGCCTATGAAAGTTTATGTATTCGGAAATAAAGATTTGGGGTTGGACAACAAAGCTTTTGCCGCGCAAAAAAAGTTGGGTACTATATTCCCTCAAATTGAATTCGTAGAGGTTAAGCTTAATGCGGACTTACCTTTCGAGCACGACGAACAGGTTTATATTATGGACACGGTCGAAGGAATTGAAGAGCCGGTTTTAATAGAGGATTTGGATAAACTTATTAACACAAATTCAGTTTCTGTACACGACTTTGACCTGGGGTTTCAACTGAAATATCTGAAGAAGCTGGGAAAGCTCGGTAATGTTACAATAATAGGACTGCCGATGGGAAAAAAGACAGATTACTTGCGTATCCAGTCAATTTTCAAAAAGTTGGTAGCGCAGGACATGCAGGGATCGTAAGCTCTGATTATTTTTTCAGCTTCAACCCTAAGAACATTTTCCGGCTTATCGAGGTTTGCACCAAAGTATTTTCTCAGGTCCTTTTCTATATTTATCTGGTTCTGTGAGGTAGGGACAATAACATCGTAATCCTCGATCATACCTTTATCGTTTACCCTGGCCATGTGGTACAAAGTTCCTCTCGGAGCCTCTACGACTCCCACCCCCACACCTGCTTTTTTCGGCGTCTTGACGGGTTTTTCGTCGACTATCTTTATAGTTTTTAAAACGTCAAGGGCGTCGTCCACACATTGAAGAATTTCTATGGCCTGAGCCAAATTGTTGTGGTGAACGTTTTTGGACGGGAAAATGCTCAAGTATTGTTCGACATCAGCTTTTGTTCTCGGGTTAAGTAAGTCTTTATTAAAGTTCAATCTCGCCAATGCACCCACTAAATAATTATCATGCTGGTCAGAAAAAACGTAACCCTCGGATTGGGAGTATGGTACGACAACGGATTTAAGAAAGTCGTGAAAATTACTTTCGGTAATTGCCTTACCGTCGGAATTTGTAATTTCACCTTCGATAAAATCAAAACTCTTGCCGTTTCTTAAACACAAAAAGTCGGCGTCACTAAACAACTCTTGTTTGTAATCAAAGAAAGTTTTAATTCCTCTCAGAACCTGGGGTCTTATTTTTTCCAATCTTTCTATTAGAGCCGGGAACTTTGCCGGATCCGGAGTTTTCAAAAATCCCCCGACGGTAGGGTAGGGAGCGTGAATAGCAGCCCCAATTATTACGTCGCTAATGTCGGTACCAAGCTTTTTGATATCAAACGAGTCGTGTAACAAAATATGTCCGGAATCGTCATGGTCGTCGGGTATGTCCAGGATAGAATCAATTCCTAAAACATCGGGTAAAACAAAGAAATAAAGATGCAGAGCATGGTCGCGTATCATAAGACCGTCGTAGGCGACCCTCCGTAACAAGCGTGTTTGTTCTGTCAAAACAATGTCCTGTGATTTTTCTATCGCCTCGAGAGACGCAAAAAGATGGGCGACCGAGCACGTTCCGCATATCCTCGATAAAAACGACGGTGACGCGACGTACGGCTTTCCGAGCACAGCCTCCGTATAAAACCTGCGGTAATCTTTGATAATAAATTTAAGATTAGTTACTTTGTCATTTTCAACAGTAACTTCAACGCCGGCCGTCCCTTCTATTTTGGTAATATTTTCAATCGTTATGTTTCCGCTATGCATTTTCGATTATTTTAAATAATTTTAAGTACTTCCAGAGAGCGGTCTTGAAAGCTTCGGCGTTCATGGGACAGCCGTCAACTTTATCGTCAACCTTGATTACGTCCTCAAGTTTTTTAACTTTGGCTGCGTAATCAAAATGTTCCATGTACCATTTGGTTTTAAAACTCATATTTTCAGGGACAAACATGTTTCTGCTTGCCGAAGGAAGTCCGTTGCAGGCACACGCACCTATTGCCACCACATACTTTGAGTTGTTGCGGATTTTTGTAACTTCTGTGGCCTGTTTTTCTGAAGAAATTGCACCTTCGATAAAAGCTACGTCCAGATTTTCGATGG
Organism: candidate division WWE3 bacterium RAAC2_WWE3_1; assembly: GCA_000503835.1. GTDB lineage: Bacteria > Patescibacteriota > WWE3 > UBA101185 > UBA10185 > UBA8498. Next base: position 323,683 of record CP006914.1, read on the forward strand.
AATTGTTTGTTTTTAAGGCTTTTAAGTGCCTGAACTCAACAAGAGTTTTCCATTCGGCGAAGTGATCGTTCAAAAGCTCGGTAAACAAAATCGTGCTGTCTTCACTACAGGTAAAAGAAAACCAGCCTACAACAAGTTTCTTTATTTTGTCGGGTTGGGTAGAAACATAGGCAGTATCCATATTATGTATAATAACAGATAGATGTGTTTAGCAATACCGGGCATTGTAAAAGAAATACAAGGTGAAAAGCTGGTCATCGAGTATCCTACCGAAACCAGGCAAGCTCTTGCCGGAGGTATGCCTCTAAAAGTAGGGGACTACGTGATGATACAAATGGGTATTGCCATAAAAATTGTTACTAAAAAAGAGGCAGAGGTATCGTGGAAGGCGTGGAGGTCTTAATCCAAAATGGATGAACTAGCCCGGCGGATAGAAAAAATAGAACAGAGGAACAAATTAGTAGAAACCGACAAAGCTTGGGAAACAAGCAAAACAAGGCGGTTGTTAATTGCACTGTTTACGTATTTATCGATTTTTTTGTACTTTCTGGTCATTGGCGTTGATAAACCTTTTTTAAACGCAATTGTTCCTACGGTAGGCTTCCTACTTTCCACTATCTCATTACCTTTTGTAAGAAAGATTTGGGAAAAGTACAGGTAATCCGCAAACAATTAAGTTCAAATGTATCCCAAGAATGTTCTGACTTGCTATACTTAATCCAGTTTAAGCTATGAAAAACTACCGATTCCTCACAGAAGAAAAAGGACTATCAAACGCAGAGGTAACTCAAAGACAAAAACAATACGGCCTTAACATACTTCCCGAAAAAGCTCCCCCGGGTAAGTTTTACCTGTTTTTAGCACAGCTTAAAAGCCCGTTGGTATACGTTTTGCTCGCGTCCTCACTGGTTACATTTGCGCTTGGTGAAATCGCGAACGCTTTTATAATTCTCCTCGCGGTCATTATTAATACGGTATTGGGATTTATACAGGAGTACAAAACATCGAACGCCCTGGCCGCTTTAAAAAAATTTATCTCCGACGAAACAACCGTAATCCGTGACGGAAACCGGGTACTAATCGATTCTTCTCAAATCGTACCTGGCGACATTATAGTTTTGAGCCAGGGAGATAAAATTCCGGCAGACGGAGAAATACTATCCTCTAACCGGCTGCATGTTAATGAGTCTATATTAACGGGAGAGAGCGCCGCAGTTGAAAAAAGTAATGACGACGGGCTTTTTATGGGAACCACCGTAGTTTCAGGACAAGCCGCTATCCAGATAGAAGCCACAGGCACTGCAACGAAGATGGGAAAAATCGCCGAGAAAATACAGGAAGAAAAAGAGGTTACTCCACTTCAAAAACAATTAAAATCATTCAGCACCCAGCTTTTGTACGTAATAGGACTTCTCGTCGTTGTCGTATTTGTTGTCGGACTTATACATAAATTCAGCCTCGTAGAAATATTTACAACTTCAGTGGCCTTAGCCGTTTCAAGTATTCCCGAAGGCCTTTTAGTTTCATTAACAGTTGTACTTGCTGTAGGAATGCAAAAGATTTTAAAACGAAAAGGCCTGGTAAGAAAATTGGCGGCGGCCGAAACTTTGGGCGGTGTCACGGTTATTTGTGTGGATAAAACAGGGACTTTAACCGAGGGACATATGGAAGTCGTTGATTTCATAGGAAACGAGAAAGAATTAGCAGTTCAGTCTTTACTGGCAAACGATTTAGACGACCCGATTGTGATATCGGCATACGAATGGGGAAAGAAAATAATGGGAGATCCCGCACCGGGTCTTCCGAGAATTGACAGCATACCATTCTCATCCGAGGACCGCTTTTCTCTTTGTCTGAATAAATGGAACGCTGAAAAAAACATAATATTTGTGAACGGCGCCCCTGAAATACTCCTTCGATGGACAACCTTATCCGATAAAGAAAAAGAAGAAATAGTCTTGTCCATAGATAATTTTACAAAACAAGGAAAACGGGTAATAGGATTTGCCAGAAAAGAAGTACCTATAGAAAAGGTTGCTTTAGACGCTTCGGACGCAATGAGTGACTTATCCTGGGCAGGCTTGCTGGTGTTTTCCGACCCCGTGAGAATGGGAGTTAAGGAAGCCCTGGAACAAGCCAGAATTGCCGGAATAAAAATAATGGTTATAACGGGAGATTACGCAAATACATCTGAGTTTGTTCTATCGGAACTGGAAGTAGCGGTATCAAAAGACGAGATAATGACCGGGGACCGACTTGCTGTACTTTCAGCTGAAGAATTGTCACACCGGGTAAAAAATATAAGACTATTCGCAAGAACAACACCGGATCAAAAACTTTTAATAGTGGGGGCTCTCAAAAACAACGGAGAAATCGTGGCTATGATAGGGGACGGTGTTAACGACGCACCGGCTTTGCACAAATCAGATATCGGAGTTGTTGTCGGAGAGGCTTCAGACGTTGCAAAAGAATCTGCTGATCTCGTCTTACTCGATTCTAATTTTTCAACTATTATTGCCGCGGTAGAAGAGGGCAGAGTTATGTTTGAAAACATAAGGAAAATTATCCTTTATCTGTTATGCGATGCCTTCGGTGAAATAATCGTAGTCCTCGGTGGAATAATGCTGGGCGTCCCTTTGCCTCTTACAGCCGTTCAGATACTTTGGATCAATCTGGTTTCCGACGGATTCCCCAATCTTGCACTGACAGTAGACCCGAAAAGAAAAGACATTATGTATGAAGTTCCGCGTCCGGCTAAGGAACTCCTCGTCAATACTAAAATGGTTATATTGATTTCATTTGTGAGCCTACTCGTGGGTCTTATAGCACTTGGTTCCTTCGTATACATCTATAATTCGACGGGTGACGTAGTTTTAGCAAGATCATTTACATTTATAACGATCGGTCTGAACTCCCTGATTTATGTCTTTGCCGTAAGAGAACCCAAAAAACCCTTTTGGAACAATCACATGTTCAACAATAAGTACTTGGTTGCTGCTGTGATTGGAGGATTAGCACTTCAATTCCTTCCCTTTTCTACGGGCGCATCAAGACAGTTTTTCGGGTTGAGTGAACTCGGAATAAAACACTGGGTGCTCGCCCTGAATTTCTCACTTATAATGTTCTTCGTTATCGAAGTATTTAAGAAGGTGACCAACCGCGGGGGTTTCAGCCGGTTATAAAACACAATGCTTACACCAATTCTTGCTACAATATCCTCCTTCGTAGATCAGCTTGGCTCGGCGGTAATTAAGAAAACCGAAAATGATGTTTACTATCCCGCATCAATATGGGGAGCGGCACTTGTCTCAACGGCAAGCGGCTCGGTGATAATATTCGCCTATGTTCTGTTAAAAAGTAATTTATATCTGGACCCGGCTAAAATATGGTTGTTTTTTCCCAGAATAGGCCTTGAGATCTTTCAAATCTACGTAACATTTACAGCCCTAAAGATATCCGATTTAAGCAGTTACAATTTCCTGAGAGTGTTTTCAATAATATTCGTTATTATTTTCGAATTCCTTTTTCTGAATACATTACTGACTCCCCTAAAATACCTGGGAATATTGACCGTGTTCCTTTCAATTCTTATCGTTTTCCGACACGGGGTAAAAAATATTGCGGGGTGGGGGTTTTTGCTGGCATCTGCGGTTAACGGTGGTTTGCTGATGGCCTTGACTAAATATCAGTTCTCTTTCAACGATGCCTATTTAAATGAAGCGATAGTCCGTATATTTCTCATTGTGCTGCTTGCCGGTTTCGTTCTGTTTAATTTTAAAGGGACGCCCGTCAATCCTGCTCCCCCGTTCCTAAAACATAATAAAACTCTTTGGTTGCTTATTCCGATTAGAGCGGTGGTAGGAATTTTAAACCTGGTAGCTTTAAACTTGGGGGCTGCAGCCGTCTACACCACGGCCGACAGAGCAGGCTCTGTTTTATCCGGAGTGGCGCTGGGACATTCGATGTTCAATGAAAAGTCTTTAGTGGAAAAATTGTTTATAGCCTCAGGGATTACCACCGGGCTGGTACTTCTTATTTTAGGCTAAAAAGACAACTTAAGCCGCATCACAATGCTTTTCCATCAACTGTTTCAGACCGATAAAAGCTCTTTCTCGGACCTTTTCAGCAGTACAGCATTTGTAGCAACAATTATAGAAGAAGCTGACATCAGCAGCGCAGAAAATTCCGGACGTAAAGTAATTCCATAGCTGGTATATAGAACACCTGCAGCGACAGGGATTGCCAATACATTGTATACGCTGGCCCAGACCAGATTTTGCTTCATTTTTCTGACCGTAGCTTTGCTGAGTCTGATCGCATTTAATATATCCCACGGGTCCGACCTCATCAGAACGATGTCGGCGGTTTCAATAGCTACGTCTGTTCCGGCACCGATGGCAATACCTATGTCGGCCTGAGCTAAAGCGGGAGCATCGTTTACACCGTCGCCCACCATTGCCACAAACTTTCCTTCGCTTTGCAATTGTTTTACATATTTAGCTTTATCTTCGGGCAGTACCTCCGAAAAAACCCGGTCAATTCCGAGGTTTTTGCCGATAGTTTCGGCAGTTTTTTTGTTATCCCCCGTTATCATGGCTACTTCCAGTCCCAAGTCTTTCATACTTTTTATAGCTCTCCCGGCTGTCGGTTTTACGGTATCCGCTGCCGCGGCTATCCCCGCCACGTTACCGTCTATCGCGAGTATCATCAGTGTCTTACCTTCGTTCAAAAGTCTGTTTATATCCGCCTCAAGAGGAGAAATATCGACATTTCTGTCGCGCATTAACTTTATAGTCCCGACAAGTATACTTTTACCTTCCACTACAGCCTCTACGCCGTGACCGGAAATATTATTAAAGTTTCGGATATCTTCAGGAATAGCAATGCTTCTTTTTTTCACCTCTTCCAGTACGGCGAGGCTTAAAGGATGGCCTGATTTCGCTTCGGCGGCACTTGTCAGTCTCAGTACTTCGTTTTCCTCGTTGCCTTTATTGGCAACAACGTCCGTAATTACCGGTTTTCCTTCCGTGAGCGTACCTGTTTTATCCAGTACAACCACCTGAATTTTCGAGGCTTGTTCCAGGGTAGTTGCGTTCTTGATAAGAATATTGTGCTTGGCTCCGATACCGGTTCCGACGGCGACTGCTGTCGGTGTCGCAAGCCCCAATGCATCGGGGCAGGCTATTACTATAGCGGACACGGCAAAGGTTAATGCAAAAAGCAGAGTCTGTCCTGCCGCAAAATACCAATAACCGAAGGTCACAACTCCTGCTCCTACAGCTAACAGCACTAAATATTGGGCGGCCTTGTCGGCTATTCTCTGACCGGGAGCCTTCGAATTTTGCGCGACCTCGACCAGTTTTACTATCTGAGCAAGAGCCGTGTCACTTCCTACTTTGGTGGCTTTAAATTGAAGGGAGCCCGATTGGTTGATTGAACCTCCTATTACGGTGTCACCGATCTTTTTTGACACCGGAATCGACTCTCCCGTGACGAGAGATTCGTCGATCGCTGTCTCGCCCTGTATAACTTCACCATCGACAGGCACCTTGTCCCCGGGTTTAAGGATAATTACGTCCCCGACGGTTACTTCTGCTGTCGGCACCAATATCTCTTTTCCGTCCCTTATGACCCTCGCCTGCGGGGGAACCAAATCAAATAAAGCCCGTAATGCCTCCGAGGTGCCTCTTCGGGATTTCATTTCCATCCAGTGACCAAAAAGCACAAAAGTGACCAAAAGAGCCGCGGCTTCAAAGAAAGTCTCTCCGCCGACAAACAGGGTAATAACAACACTAAAGAGGTAAGCGGCAAAAACACCGGTGGCGATCAGAACCATCATGTTAAGGGTTTTGCTTTTTAAAGCTTGGTAGGCACCGATTGGAAAAATAGAACCAAACTTAAACACCACGGGGGTTGTTAAAAGAAATAATAACCAGTTGTGGGGTATAGGAGTCGGCAATCTTATTCCTAAAAAGTCAGTAAAAACCGGGGAATAAAGGAAAATGGGAATAGAAAAAATCAGTGACCACAGGAAACGGTTACGCATGTCTTTTTCCATAAAGGCCGCCATACTAGGATCGGTCATTGCTTTTTCGTGGTCTTCGTGGCTCATTTTGCTCATGTCGTGCCCGTTGTTGCCCGCGCCGCCCGTGTCATGCTTCCCATGGCTATTGTTCATGTCATGGCCGTTATGTTCCATACCGGCCATCCCGCGACCATCTTGTTTCTGCATGTTGCTGTGGTCGTGCCCTGCCCCCAAATGCTCCGCCTCCGAATGCTCTGTCCCTGAATGCTTCATTTTAGAATGATCCATGTTCATTTAGTCTCCTTATGATAGAAATAAACCTAATATTGTATATAATACATTGATAGCAACAAATATGATACACTTAACGGTCGTGATCCGTGTATTATTTACTGCCTAACCCATCCGAAGATGTCACAGGCACTTTAAGTATAAGGTAGATAATGTCTAAAAAAATCAGAACAATCGAACATTCCGCCCGTAAAAGCGTACACAAAAGTAAAATAGTGCCCATCAAAGGCATGCATTGCCGTTCCTGTGAAATCTTAATCGAAGATGAACTCCTAAAGGTACCCGGGGTTCATAAAGTTAACGTGAGCGAGAAAAAAGGAACCGCACACATATTCTATGACGGGGAAGTGGCCGACGAACATATTGAAAAAGCTGTGTACGACTGCGGTTATAGTATAGGTAAGGACTCTAAAAGCTGGGTCTCAAAAAACCCCGTAGATTACGAGGATTTGATCAAAGCCGGTATTGCTCTGGCTTTTGTCTACTTTATTGCAAAAGGATTAGGATTTTTTAATATTTCTTTTGGCTCGACGAACGATCTTACGAGTCTTTCCGTTGTCTTTTTGGTGGGACTCACCGCGGGTCTTTCTACATGCATGGCCTTGGTGGGAGGATTGGTTCTGGGAGTTTCCGCAAGATTCTCGGAGAAACACCCTTACGCAAATTCATTGCAAAAGTTTAAACCTCATCTTGTATTCAACGCGGGAAGAATCTTTTTCTTTGTGGTACTCGGGGGTTTAATCGGATATTTCGGCTCTTTTTTACAGCTGGGACCTTCTTCAGTGGGTTTTTTAACTATTCTCGTAGGAATTGTGATGTTGCTGCTTGGCCTGCAAACAATCGGGATATTTCCATGGTTCGAAAGAATAAAGTTTACTTTGCCGAAAGGTCTTTATAAGCTGGCCGGGATCAATACTCAGAAAAAGGAAAAATACAGTAACGGGAGCTCTTTTGTTCTCGGCGGTCTGACTTTCTTTCTACCCTGCGGATTTACGCAGGCTATGCAACTTTACGCAATCTCCAGCGGCAGTATACTAACAGGAGCTTTAACGATGGGCGTTTTTGCGTTGGGTACAGCTCCCGGGCTTTTGAGCGTCGGCGGACTGACCGCCTTGATAAAAGGCGCGTTCGCCAAACCGTTCTTCAAGTTTGTCGGTCTGATGGTTATGGGCTTGTCCGTATTTAATATTTCAAACGGACTAAATCTTGCGGGAGTGACTCTTCCTGTATTTGGCGCCGTAAAAACTGTTTCCGCCACTCCGACGCCTGCCATATACGATCCTAACGTAACGCTGGAAAACGGTGTGCAGGTCGTGAGGATGGCACAAAATTACAACGGATACTCACCACGGGCGTTTACCATACAAAAAGGAGTGCCTGTAAAATGGGTTATAACGTCCACAAATTCAAACTCTTGTGCGGCAAGTATTTTTTCTGCACAGCTTGGAATTAGACAATATCTGAAGCTAGGTGAAAATATTATTGAATTTACACCCACGGATACAGGAAGTATTAAATTTTCCTGCAGTATGGGAATGTACGTCGGCTCGTTTAACGTGGTTGACGCATCGGTCGCCGGTTCAAAGAACCGCTAGTGCCGGAGATGGAAAAATAATTATGAACTATAAAATACAGCTGGAAAATTTGCACTGCAATTCCTGCAAGAAAATTGCAGAAAAAAGACTCGGAAAAATAGAAGGAGTTACGTCCGTTGAAGTAACTATGGAAGATCAGACTGCGCTTGTACATACCGAACAACCTTTAAGTCTGTTGCAGACAGAGGACGCTCTGAAGGATACCGACTATAAAGTTACGGCTTTTACCGAGATCTAATATGCAAAAGTTATTAAAACTAAAAATTGAAGGAATGCATTGCGCTTCCTGCGAAACTCTAATAAGGGATGAGCTGAGTGAACTCAAAGGCGTAAGCGACATAAAAGTTGACGCAAACCTGGGGGAGGGAAGTGTGTTGCTTGAGACCGACACCAATAGCATAGCTGACGTTTTGTCTGCGGTAGAAAAAGCCGGTTACAAAGCTGTGGCGGATGAGTCCGCCCGGGAAGCTGTGAAAAGTGATTCCGCTGTAATAGAACCGTCCGGCATACAACCCGCAACCGCTGCCACCAACCTGACATCAACTGCGGAACGTCCGAAAGGAATAAACAGAATTTCACTGGACATAGAAGGCATGCACTGTTCCTCATGCGCCGCGATAATCGAGAAATCCTTAAGCAAGGTCGATGGAGTTAAAGATGCTAATGTGAATTTTGCCGCCGAGAAAGCAAGCGTGGTGATGGACGAATCGGTGGCTGATAAAAATTTACTATTAAAAGCCGTAGAAAAAGCCGGTTATAAGGCTTCAGTGTCCCAACAAAACCAGTCGGACAGTGATAAAGAAAAACAACAAAATCATATAAAAGTTATGTTCGACAAATTTCTGATTAGCCTTGCTCTGAGTATCCCCATGATCTATTTCATGATGTTCGATTTTTTTGTAAATTTTCCCGGACGTGCGATGTTGTTGCCTTATGTTGGAATAATATCTTTCATACTTACAACCCCGGTTCAGTTCATCATAGGAAAAGGTTTCTATAAAGGAATGTTCTCAGCCCTCAGAATGAAGACTTTTAACATGGACAGTTTGATAGCTATCGGTACGTCGGTCGCATATTTTTATAGTGTCATTAACTTCACAGCTTACTATCTGGCGACAAAATCCATAATAGGTGTGGGTGGAGTAAAGATTCCCGAACTATACTTTGAAACCGCTGCCTTTTTGATAACGTTTGTTATCTTAGGTAAATGGCTTGAGGCAAAAGCTAAAGGAAGGACGTCGGACGCCATAAAAAAACTTATGGGTCTGCAGGCCAAAACGGCCAGAGTTGTCCGAAACGGGTTCACGGAGGATATTCCTACGGGTCAAGTCGTGGTTGGTGATATTGTTGTGGTCAGGCCGGGAGAAAAAGTCCCTGTTGACGGTGAAGTGGTAAAAGGCTCGTCTGCCGTCGATGAATCGATGATTACGGGAGAAAGCCTGCCCGTCGAAAAACGTGAGGGTGATACGGTCGTAGGAGGAACAATAAATAAAACGGGGAGTTTTGAATTTAAGGCTACGCGTGTCGGTTCCGAAACTACACTTTCTCAAATAATACGTTTAGTTGAGGATGCGCAGGGGTCGAAAGCACCAATTCAGGCAGTAGCCGATAAAATTTCGGCCGTTTTCGTTCCGACGGTTCTTATACTGGCCGTTGTAACATTTGTAGTCTGGTACTTCATGCTCGATGCGACCTTATCTTTTTCCCTAATGGCGTTCACATCAGTAATTGTTATCGCGTGTCCGTGCGCACTGGGACTCGCCACACCTACATCAATTATGGTCGGAACAGGCAAGGGGGCTGAGAACGGCATACTCGTTAAGGGAGGGGAGCCTCTGGAATCTGCCGTTAAGATAAAAATTATTGTTTTCGATAAGACCGGAACGATCACAAAAGGTAAACCCGAGGTAACCGACACAATAAGTTTTGATTCACTAAATGAAAGGGACCTCTTACAAATCGCCGCAAGTCTGGAAAAACAATCGGAACATCCTCTAGCCGAGGCTATATATACCCACGCACAGGATGAAGGCCTAAGCTTTAGCGAGGTTTCAGCTTTTAAAGCTATTCCGGGGCACGGCGTTGAAGGAACGATAGCCGGCACGACCTACTATTTCGGCAACAGAAAACTAATTAATGACGTACTAAACCTCCCCACATCTCTGATAGAACCGCAACTTTCCGGGCTGGAAGAACAGGGCAAGACTGCGATGATTCTTGCCACAAAAGGCTCGGTTCTCGGAACAGTGGCGGTGGCCGATACTGTTAAAGACACATCAAAAGAAGCTGTGGACAGATTAAAAAAGCTCGGTATCGAGGTTTACATGATAACCGGCGATAACGAACGAACCGCCAGGGCAATTGCGGCACAGGTAGGAATCATAAATGTTCTCGCTGAAGTTTTGCCCGAAGATAAAGCGAATGAAGTTAAAAAACTACAGATGACCGGGAAAAAAGTAGCGATGGTAGGTGATGGAATTAACGACGCCCCGGCACTTGCCCAGGCAAATTTAGGAATAGCCATGGGTTCAGGTACGGACGTTGCCATGGAAGCTGGGGGAATAGTAATAATAAGAAACGATCTGAGGGATGTTGTTAATGCGATCGACCTGTCTAAAGCAACCGTAGGTAAAATTAAACAGAACATGTTCTTTGCCCTGTTCTACAATGTGATAGGAATTCCGATAGCCGCACGTGTATTTATCAGCCTAGGATTAGTTCTAAAACCCGAGCTTGCGGGTCTTGCAATGGCATTAAGTTCCATCTCGGTCGTTACTAACTCATTGACCCTGCGCGGATACAAACCCGGAAAACGAAACTGGATCTCGACACTAGCTCCGATAATAATGATTGCCCTATTTACGGGGCTATTCTTTGAATTTGCAAAGTTCAGTTCTTCTATGGCGAAACCCGCCGAGGGCGCGAACGGCATGAAGCAGTTAGACGTACCGTCCGCCGAAATGCAGAGCGGCCGCTAGCTTTTGCAGAGTCAGGCGGGGTGGGTATGGTGATACAATAAAGACATGCTAAACAAGTTCTCAGCACCGTTTCTGGCTTTTTTACAGGCAAGTGCTTTGGTGACCTACCTAATTCTAATTTCCTTCTTTTTTAACTTCGTAACCCCGTTGTTTAATAACAAAACCGGCGAATTTTATGCGCCGATAATAATGCTTCTTCTATTCGTATTCTCCGCGCTTATTTCCGGAATGATGATACTCGGAAGGGCAGGAGTACTTTTTTGGGAAAAGAAATACAAAGAATCTTTCACATTATTAGGGTGGACAACTGTCTGGGGATTTTTTTACTTTGTTATGATGTTGTACCTTCTGCAATTTAAGTAAACCGGATAAAAAACAATCCGCGTTGCTTTACTTTTCCGGAAATTTTTATAATACTATAAGTATAGTGAATATAAATATTCATGAAGTTTAGTTAGTAGTATTGAATCCGCTTTAATGCGGATTTTTTTTATTTATTTCTTGGATTGGGAGGTGAATAGGTTATGAAGAAATTATTGTTTTTTGTAGTTACATTTATCGCCGTTTTCGCTGTGAGCGTACACCCAGCAGTAGCAGCGAAGCCTTTAGATAACTGCCATTACGTGGTAGACGGTAATATACCTTATCCCGCAGGACACACCCTAGCCGACGATTACATAACAACCGGATACGATATTTTTGGGTACAACTACCAAGCTCATGTATTCAACGGTACTTACGCGAATGCGTATCTTGGTAGATCTGGTTTTCCTCCTTATACAGGAGAAGATGAATCTTATCTTCTTGCGAATCCTACAGCAAAAACCACGTGGATGTGGCCCTTCAGAAATGTGAACCTGCAAATGAAATGGAACGACGCTTGGCTAGCTAACAAGGACTGTGGACCCGACGGTACACTTGATCGACCCGACCCAGTGTTAGGTTCCGGTGCTTGGTTAACTAATCACGCAACGGGTACTTATACCAGCTCAACAGACTATAGATGGGATATTTCTGGTACCTGGCTACTTGATTTTGCCGGAGGTACTGATAACAGAGAATTCCGTAGCTTAGTTCAAGATGTTGATGGTAATGTAACAGGAGAATTTTGGTGGCTAAATGGAGCCAACTTTGAGTATGGCGGAACGTTGGAAGGTACTTTAGTGGATGATACTTTAACCCTACATTACGTAAGACCTGCTCCTTATACGTATTTTGGAGATTTTGTGGGTACTGTAGGTGTTGATGAAATAACCGCTGGCTCCTTTAGTGATAGTGATGGTAATGACTTACTTTGGACAGCAACCGGAGCATCGCAGCAAGTCTATGATACCTGTACAGTCAGCGATTTTGTGAAAATAATCGCTCCTCCATTAGATGCTAAAGTATTTGGTAGTAAGTGGTACACAGTTGACAATGCTGAGATCGGCCCTGTTATTTGGGGTGATTTTGCTATTATTCAGGAAATAGCGAGCGATCCTTGTGGAGAGTATGGGGTTATTGACTATATGAGCCCTTTAAGAAAAGGTCTTGGTAATTGGTAATAGTTTTTAGGAAACAAGTGATAACAGCAACCCATCGGAAACGGTGGGTTGTTTGTATTATTTTATTAACAAGCGTTAAATAAGTTCCCACTAGTCACCGTACTGCTGCTAAGTAATCTACGCCACTTGACGTTATATGTACATTTTTGTAGTTGTTAAATTTGAAAAAGAATGTTTCTGGAAAAGATATTGTTATTGAAACGATGCCCTTTCCAAACGAACTTAAGGCATGGTGTTATGCACACACTGAATTTTTGGCGGTTTTAAAAAATGTATATTTAGCAAAATTCATCTCTCTTAATGCAATCGCGACCTCGTACCCAACACAATCCCCACAGGACCAGGTTATCGGTGTTTATACACACGACTGTATTAGAAAAAACCCTATATTTAAACAAGACTTTATCGTAAATAAGGAATTTACCCTATATACTATAAATAAAAACGGAAATAACAGTAAATATGTCAAAGATATTAGTAGGTTTTATCAAAAAAATGGTACCACCGGTGATTGTGTAAATAGCCACCATTTAACACTAGATCAATTACCGGAAGAATTAAGACCTAGGGGAATACATGCGATTGATCTGGCAAATAAAATAGTCGCAAAAGGCACTGTAAGAAAAACCTCAAAGAAATTAATAGAGATAAAAAAGAATCCCACAACGATGTAATAGAATTAAAATAATGTTTTAGAAAGACAACTACCAATAACAAGCCTATAATTAATACAACAGAGAAGGGAGTGAACATGCTCACGTTACAATGGCGGATAGTTTACGAGAAAGAGTGCGGGGATATGGGAGAAGACTGTTTAGAAGTGACGGATCGTGATTTCAACATGGTTTTCTCTGCATACTCGCAGAAGTTGAAAGAACTTTCCGCTAAAACAATCGTTGTAAGTGAATTTTTGGGAGCAAAAGAAACAGAGAGCGCTGTTGCTAATGAGCCGGTTTACAGCACATAGCACGAAAAACCACCTTTAATTAAGTCAAAAGGTGGTTTTTTCTTTATATACTCGCTTAACCGCGAATGAGTCGTCCTAAGGCAATTAGGACAACTGCTCCGATTATGGCAACGAAGAAGCTATAGAGATTAAATCCCGTAACTCCTGACTGTCCGAGCATGTTCATGAGGTAACCTCCGACGACAGCCCCGACTACTCCCAAAAGTATGTCTAGCAACGTCCCCTGATTACGGTCTGTTTTCATCAGAATAGACGCGATCCATCCCGCTAAACCTCCGAAAATTATCCAAAGTAAAATACCCATATTCTTTCACCACCTTAGATTTACAAATTTATATATGTTACGTCTGATTGTTTTTCTTCAAGTCAGACCGATGCTTTATTATTGCGCCGGTGTTGTGGGTGTCGTTTCTACCTTTATAGTGTCGGGTAGAACTACCTGAGGTGCTGGAACGTTCACTTGAAGCGGTCCCATATTTTTAATGGCCGGAATTCCAAAATACAAAACTATTCCCAGAAATACCACAATTATTACTGCGCCAAGAAAAAATCCTGTACCGCTGCTGTCTTCTCTTTCTATAACCGGAACTGTAGCTCCCTGCGGAGCCTGATTATTTACTACTGTCGTCATATGTCTTTCACCTCATTCTTACTTACAAATTGTTACCACTCGTCCCGTATACCCTGACTATGTGTTTTAGTTAATGATTAAAATCTACTTCGATATCGGCCTTTTTGATTATAGTTTCTTTGGGAAGATAGTTGATCAGGGCTTTCTCAACAAGCGTGGTCAAAGTCAAATCTTCTAAGATAGCCTGGGCTCTTGCAAATTTAACTAGCGAGGGTCTGATAAAAAGTGTGATTCGTTGTAGATCTTTAGTTGTCATACTTCATACACTACACCTAGTTGTATTGGTTGTCAATGTTTTATTTGATAATTACGCCAAAAATACCAATTATTAAGAAGCCTTAGTTTGAAAGATAAAAAAACTTCTAAAGATTAACCAGTTGCCGAATCTTATCTTAAAAACGAATTATCCTGTATAAACTTTTCCTGACATCCGCGTGCACACAAATCGTTTTCCTTGCTAGTGCTACACGCACTAATACAGTTATTTAACGGTCTGAGCTTATCATCAAGGGTAGGGTCGACAAACACAGCTATTACCGAAAAGTAAATAATTCCCAGTAATATGGGCAGGGCGGTGAGCGCCAGTTTTACCCGAAGTTTCCATTTAGGCCAGAACCACATGACTATTATTCCAAGCGGGTAGAAAAATAGAAGAAGAAAAACTGTTACTTTATGAGCCTGTGTCGTTTCTTTTTTCTGAGTCGGTTTTGGTTCCATGTTTAAAGTATACTCACAAATAGTCTAATAAACTTACCCGATCCGAATGTACCACGCCGACAAAAAATATTAAACAAACTCACTCCATCAAATCCTTTTTCTTCTCCTCGAACTCATTCTTGTCGATCTCGCCCTTTGCGTATCTTTCTTTGAGTATCTCGAGGGGTGTTTTACTTTTTGGACCGTCGTTTCGGTTATCCCTCTCAGACCTAAAAATAACCCGCACAACCTCAATGCCTCCGATGATCAGAAGGATCCAAAAAAGCAACATAAAGACCCACCCGAAAATGCCCCAATCCATCATGTTATAAAATCCGTACATCATTCAGCTCACCTCCTTAAACTAATTTAAATTTAATACAAAACGTTCCAAACAACAACCGGTCTGAAACCGTTTCATAAATCTCAAAGTTTCTCCTTGTAAAACTCGACTGTCCTTTGCATCGCAATATCGTAGTAAGGAAATACAATGTTGTGTCCCCCGCCTTCGTATTCATAAACAGAATAATCTTTGCCTGCATTTTTTAGAACCTCTTCAAGATCTCTGGTGTAACCGATGTTTACAACGTTGTCATCGATGGCGTGGTGGATTTGCAATGCTCCGGATAAATATTTTATGTTTTTTGTCAAAGATATAGCCGACCAAAAATCGTTTGAAAAATCAATCTTATCCGGCTCCGTTTTTATCTTTTGCACCTCGGCGGAAATTTCTCTGTTCTGCTCCTGTCTTCCTTCCCGCGTTTCGTAAGGTTTATGAACATAACTATTATCGCTTATTCCGTATTTTGCGAAATCTGCATAACTATAAACTGCCCCTGCCCAAATTACTCCGGCCTTTATACCCTCAGAGACCAGCATTGACCTTAATACAACATTTCCACCCATGCTATGACCCCACATCCCTATCTTCTCAGCATTTATTACATCATATTTTTGCAGACTTTTTACCGCACTAACAGCGTCAATGGTGTAAGCCGAAGAAAAATACGAACCCGACGGATCGCCCTCCGACCTCCCGTTCCCGCGAAAATCTATTTTAAACACCACGAACCCGTTTTTTGCCAGATAATCAACATAAGAAGCGTAGTTCTGTGTAGTGACATATTGGGTCGGGGGAATATACCCGTGATTAAAAACTATCGCGGGAAAGCCTTTATCCGGTGGGGTTTCTTTAGGAACTGTCAGCAAACCATAAACCTTATTTCCTTCACTAGCGTAACTGGCTATGTATCTTTTGTAATTTGAACCGTCAGTCAGTTCTTCTTCTATAACAGGGGCGTCCGACTCTATTTTCTGAAATCTGAGATATCCGATACCGATGGGGGAGGGGTATATTTTATTTTCTTCAAAGCTTTTTGCGGCATTGATAAATGAAGGGACGGTGCCGGCCGCCTCCCGGTGAATATTCCTGAACCATAAAAAATACATAAGAAATATGGCGGCGGAGAATAAAAAGAGAAGGGCAATAATTTTTTTCATGTTCCGGAGCAAACATGCTAACATAATTTTTTGAAAAAGAAAAAGCTCCGGTTATGGACATGAACACCGGAGCTTCTAAAACACTTTCCTTTTCATTGACTTAGCTTTGCTTCAAGAGCGGGCAAAAAATATTGCTCGAAGTAGAGATTACCGGGGTCAGTTTTACCTGAACCTTCCACCTCGTAGTGCCCAATGACGTTCTCGATCGGAATATCATACGTTTCCATGAGGGAAACTACCAGATCGATTGTCTGAGCCGTAATAATTTCGATGGACCGGACCATTTCGGGACCCGCATTACCGGTTATCATGTAGTTGTACGTCCGGCCGGCCATTTCGATTTGAATCGAGTGCTTGTCGTAGTCATACCCGGCACCCCTGCACTGGATTACTCCGGTGCGGTACATGGGCAAAAACTGACCAACGCCGTCCAAACCTACCCCGAAATGAGTTGAACGCCCGCCACTATTCCGTCCCGCCAGCCCGTTCCACGTGGTTGTTGAAACCCATCTTTCAGGTGTATTCCCGGACTGATCGTCCGTATGGATAACAATGGTATCCGGAACAACCACCTTGTTTACATACGCAGTCTTGGGTAAAACTTTGTAGTAATCCCCGAAACAGATTTCCTCCGAGCCGGTTCGGCAGGGCTCCGGGGCGTAAACGGGAGCAGAGGTAGGTAAGCGGACTGCGGTAAAACCCCGCTCCTGTTCATACCCGTCAAACTGCGCTACTACGCCGCTACTCGACGCCATAACCGTTAAAAGAACAACTAACGAAACGATCAGTGTCTTGAACATATCTTCCTCCCCATTCTCCGATTCAAGATTTTTAGTATCTCATAGTATATCAATAATACTAATGCGGGCAAGGGTTTTCTAAATCATAGTTTCGGGGTGACACCACGTAAAATACAAAACTTTTTCATGTATAATCTAAGTATGAAAATAGTAAAAATTCTTATAATAGTTTTCCTGGCAATTTCACTTCCCATAGGTGCATATTTCGGGTATAAGACCCTGAAAAAAACCACCGTACCTTCGGATGGCGGCGCAAATCTCACGGAAGTAACCGAAAAAAAAGCACAGGATGAAGAAAGTATTTTCTCCGGCAAAATTGCCGACCTAATCGGCTTAGGAAAATCGCTAAAATGTACTTACACTATGAACGAACAGGAAGGAACCGCAGGTACCGGTACTATCTATGTTTCAGGAACTAAAATGAGAGGCGACACTACTATCACTATGGAAAACAGTGCAAATATAGACAGCCATTTCATCTCTGCTAATAATGTAATGTATACATGGACCTCGGCTTCGCCTCAGGGGTATAAGATTGCAGTAGACCAGGAAACAATCAACGATACCTCTCCTTCCGAGATACCCGATGAGGCTAAAGCCCTTCAGGAAAAGCTGGATTATAAATGTCTTCCCTGGCTCCCCGATCAATCACTATTTGAACTTCCCGCAAACGTAGAATTTGTCGATTTCTCTGAATTAACCAAAAACTCCGGAGAACCCGGAGATTCGGGTAACATGTGCGCATTATGCGGTATGATGCAGACCGAAGAAGAGAAGACCAAATGTCTGTCCAACTTCAACTGCGAATAGTCCTGTAAACAATAATGAAATTATTGAAAAGATCCGGGGCGTTCATAAAAAAGCACGTTTGTATTGTTGCCTTTTCGGTAGTTTACCTCGCACTCTCTTTCCTTCTTTATAAAGACTTCGGTGCAACGTACGACGAAAAGGTCGAGTACGATGCAGGAAAATATTTTTCAGCCTACCTGTCTACTCCCACGACCCTAGAGAACACCGACAAACTTATTAACAATAGATCCGAGAACATCAAATACTATCATCAGCTACCCCTGTTCAGCACTTATTCCAGGGTCTATCCCGCCCTCCTGAACATTCTGAACCCATCATTTTACTTCGAGTGGTTCCATCTGCAAAATCTTATCCTAGGACTTTTTCTTTTCATTTTTTCCTACGCGATACTTTATTTAATATATGGGGACGGTTCGAGGGCAGTGGTAGGGCCGATCCTTCTGTTTCTCACCCCCGTTGTTACCGGCCACATACCGGCAAACCCGAAGGATATTCCATTCGCGACTATTTTTCTTTTCGGCATATTTCTTATTTCATATTTCCTAAAAAACCCTAAGAGCAAGTCCGTCGAAATTCTTATGCTTGGCGTAGTTTTCGGTATCGCCCAAAGTACAAGAGTGGTAGGATTTTCCCTTTTTGCTACGTACTTTCTGCTAAGCCTGTTTCAGACTGTATCCAAAAAGGAGAGGGTAGCGGAAACTCTTTTAAATTCCACGATCATATTGATGCTCTCGTTTTTTATCTGGGTGCTGAGCGTACCTTTTCTGGGTGCTAATTTTTTAGCTAATCTTATATATATAGTCACGGAGACGGCGGGGTTTCAAACATGGAATCACGAGATACTTTATATGGGTAAATTCCTTTCAAAGGAAGAAAGGCCCTGGCATTATCTTCCCGTTCTTCTTTCGATACAAATTCCCTTAACCATTCTATTTTCCCTCGCTTCCGGCGTATTTCTCGTGATCAGAAAAAAGCTCCGATATAACATTTCACACCCGGTCTTTGTGATAACAACAATTGTCCTTATCAATTTTATTATTTATTTTGCTCTCCGGCCGGTAATCTACAACGGCATCAGACATTTTCTGTACCTTGCGGTTTCTTTGGTAGTTCTTGCGTCTTTCTTTTTAATTGATCTATACGACAGCCTAAAGAGAGAACATAAATTTATTTTATGGGGCGCCGTTTCAGCGTATTTATTATTTACGCTAATAAGAATGCTCCGCCTCCATCCCTACGAATACGTTTACTATAACGAATTTATAGGAGGGTTAAGGGGAGCCAACAAAAAATTTGAACTGGACTATTGGGGAGCGGCCTACAAAGAATCGGCACTGCGTGTACTTGGTGTTGTTAAGCAGAACAGCATTAAAGATCTGAAAGTTTACGCTTGCGATAATCAATTCGCGGTAGTTTATTACTCCCAGTTCCAATATGAACTTGTCGGAAGGTCGCGCGATGCCGACATAATAATCTGCGACACATTCAAAGAACAGCTAAGAGAAAAAACCGAGGACGCCGCTTACCAAACCACATTCCCCGTAGTGTTCGAAATAAAGAGAGAGGGAACTCCTATTCACGTCGTACGCGCAAGGCAGAGATTTAGCGTCTTATTCGACTAAATTACTCGATTATTATTTGCGTACCAGCCGCAGATTCAGGGGCCTGTCCTTCGATAGACCCGGGTTCCGTTGTTCCTGTTCCTGTCGTGTCCGTCGAAGACGGTGAAGTGTCGCCCGTTCCTTCAGCCCCGCCCACCGGTGCCGATTCTCCTGTTCCTTCGGTTCCGTCGTCAACAGGAACGGATGTGTATCCGGCCAGCAGTTTTGAAACCCAGCCCAATAAGCTGAATTGACTTTCACTTGCCTTTATCACGGAGATTATCTTTTCTCTCTCAGCGTTCAGAAGATCTAAATTGGCCTGTATTGTTTCGTCCCCGCCTTCTGAAGTAAGTTTTTCAACCGTACTGGTCAGTTTCCTTATCGTATTGGTGTTCTTAGCCAACGTACTTCTCAGCTGACCGAGGTTTTTATAATCGGTGCCGATAAGAAAGATCTTCCATTTAGGCTCGTTGACAACTTCTTCGATGGCTTCTGCCGTCTCGTCAGTCGTCTCTTCCTGCTCCTCGGCTATCGAGGTAAGTTCTTCGCCGACTTCGTCATTGCCTCCGGCTTCCTCGGTCTCGGCGACTCTTTTGATTTCTTTCACAACTTTTCCGACCACCTTTTTATGTTCAACTGCCGCAGTTTCCGCAAAAACATCAATGTCATTTTTCACTGATCTTGAGTTTTTTACGGCTCCGGTGTTCTTTTCGGTCTTCTTACCCTGTACCTGAGGCGTTTCACCCGTACCGGCCGGTCTGTTGGTTATTAGATAAGAACCTCCTGCTATTAAAGCAAAAATGGCTATCAAAATAGGTAGATGGATAGAATAAAGCGTATGAGTCTTTTTGAAATTATTAGGCATGGATAAATTGTACATCGAAAAGTCCGCAAGGTTCAATGGCGGAAAATGCCCTGCCGGCATAAAAAGGGAAAGCAGCCCGTGGATATAACGGGCTGCTCGTCTGAACAAGTAAGACCGGATAACCGGAAATTACCTGAGGCCTTCAAAACAAACCGCTTTAGTCACATGGAAATTAGTTCTGATAGAACCTGAACTGGGCTAATTTCATGCCGTTGTTATCGTAGCTCCAGAAATAATCCTGAAGTGCGGGATCAAACAACGGATACCTTTCTTCAACCCCATCTCCATCGAGATCTACATACACATACAGAAGTTGTGAGGTTACGTTAGTAAAAGAGCTTTTGCCCTTTTCTCTAACCATTACAACATTCGATGTCGAGCAGTACTCAACATTGTCTATATATGCGCACGGGGTCGTGGTGGATGTACCACCCGGTTTACCTAAAGCTCTCGCCCAAACAGTGTAAGCAGTCACACCGTCATTATCAGGGTCCGGATTAGGTAAGCTGAACACAGCTCCATTACCGTCGGTACCGTTCGCGTCTAAAACCGCAAAATCGGTTCCGGGCAAAAGGTTCACCTTTATCTTCCCATACAACGGAACAAATATCCTGTGTCCGCTGCCGGAATCCATAAATGCGGTTTTGTCCTTGGAAACACCGATAATGTTTAGGTTATAATGAGCACCGCTGGGTGCGCCATTACCGGTAATTGCCGAGGTTTTGGCCCTTACTGTAAACAGTAAGCCAATAACCACAGTCGTTAAAACCATTGATATTATGGCTTTCTTCATGTTACTCACCCCCTTCTTACTTTTTAAGTTGCTACATCTCGCAGCAAGTAGTTGGTAAGATAGGGAAGGCTTCACTTAAATTAATATTTAAGCTCCCATTTAAGCCTTTTCGGCAGGATTCGTCGAAACACTAGATAGTACAATATAGGGTGGTTTTAGTCAAACCGATCGAGTCGTATTGCATAAATAAAAATTCGGCGTATTATATTGATAATTATCTATTTATTTAATTCGGATAAGGATATTTATGGAACCCCAAAAACCAAAAAATCAAGGATTTCCGTATTTACCACTCTTATTAATTTTAGGTGGAGTAGGGATTTATTTCCTGCTTAACAGACCCTCAACGAAAAATCCTGTAACAGAAAACACATCTACTTCGCAGGTCAGACCGGTAATCGAAGAAGAAGAACCCGAACCAAGTGCAAACCAAGTGAACCCGGTGCAGAACGAAGTAAGAGCAACAGTTGAAGGCAGTCCATTTAAATTCTCGCCAAACACAATATCTGCGAAAGTCGGCGACAAAATTATAGTTACGTTCAAAAACATGGAAGGAACCCATGATTTCGTCATCGACGAATTTAACGTTGCAACAAAAATGACCAAGACAGGAGAAACCGACACAGTCGAATTCATCGCGGACAAAGCAGGGGTGTTCGAGTATTACTGCTCGGTAGGCGAACACAGAAAAATGGGAATGGTCGGCACACTAACTGTAGAATAATGTACAGATGAACAAAGAGGTCAGAAGGTTCGTATATCTTGAGGCTATGTTGCTCTGGGCGTATGCATACCTGGGGCTTTGGCCGTTCGACTCTCTTCCTCAGCCGTCGAGATATGCCTTCCTGGCCGTAATATTTCTATATTCCACCCTTATGGTCAGTCCCCTCACCATAGTTTTTCCTAACATACCCTATAAATTGACGTTTTTAAGAGCCAGAAAGGCCTTGGGCATCTCCTCGTTCTTTTTCGCTCTTACCCATGCCCTGACAGCGTTTAGGGATAGCCTGGGAGGTTTCCAGGGAATTGTCTTGTTTAGCTTAAGAGAGCTCCTGCCATATATTATAGGAGCTTCCGCACTTCTGATTTTGACCGCGATGGCAGCAACCTCTCCGCCTTCTATGGTGAATCGGCTGGGAAGATACTGGAAGCGACTTCATAGATTTGTGTACCTTGCCGGCGTATTGATACTGGTCCACGTAGCTATGGTTCCTAAGTCTATAAAACTACCGATTGTTTTAAATTATCTTATTTTTGCAATGGTGGGATTTCTAATCGTGTTAGAACTTATAAGATTCAACAGATTTCTAAGCATAAAATATAAGTTTCTTGAAAATAAACGGTTTTGGCCTCTGCTCTCATTCGCAATCCTTTACCTAATTTATATTTTGTCGTATTAACATTACCGAGCCTGCCTTATACTGAAAGTGTGAAAAAGTTAAAAAGATTCAAATTTAAAAAACTTTCGTATCTTCTCTTTTATGTTTTTCTGGTTTCCGGTTTAGGCATTGTGCTGAATCAAAGTCTTAAACAACTTCCCGGGATCCTTTCCTCCACAAGCAACGACCTGTCCGGGAATAACGAAGAACGGATAATACTATCAGAAGTCATGGACGGGGACACTATCAAAGTAATTATCGGAAATACCCGGCAAAACGTCCGCTTAATAGGCCTCAATGCTCCGGAAACAAAAGACTGCATGGGAGATTGGAGCAGGATAGAGCTGGAAAAATTGCTTGAAGGACAGACAATTTTATTAGAAAACGATTCAACACAAGGTGACGTGGATAAATACGGTAGGTTTTTGCGTTACGTCCGCACGGCCGGCGGGATAAACATCAACGAAAAACTCATACGAATAGGCGCAGCAAAAGAATATACATACGACAAAGATTACAAATATAAAGAGCTGTTCGTTGACGCACAAAACACCGCAAAAAAGGATAAGCTCGGGGTTTGGGGGGCTCCCTGCAACCGGTAAAAATCAGTTTACGTTAAAAATATACAACGAGTTAGTGTTTCCCGGATCCTGCCACCTTTTACCGTGCACTACTATGATGTTCTCGCCCTTGGAAAGGATTCCTCTCTTTAGCAGAATGTGGGCGATCTCGGTAACATCCACCAACCCGTGTTCCGGAAAATCAATCATGTTGGGAAGGACACCGTACGATAGCCCCAATTTTTTCAGAGTGTCCAGATTTTGAGTTAAAGCAATTATCGGTATCTCAGGTCGGAAGGAAGAAAATATACGCGCGGTTTTTCCGGTCTCGGTGGCTACCAGTATTTTTGAAAGGGAACGTCCGTTGTCGGATTTAATAATATCTACGGCCGCCTTTACTATACTGAAAGTGCGGTCTTCCGAAAATTCCAAGGCAGCCGGTACGCGTAATGCTTTTTCGTTGAAACTCACGATCTTGTGCATAAACCGCACGGATTCAACGGGATATTTTCCTATAGCCGTTTCTCCCGATAACATCACGGCGTCCGTCCCGTCACGCACCGCGTTCGAGATATCCGAAACTTCAGCTCGGGTAGGGGAGGGGTTCGTCGTCATAGACTCGAGCATTTGTGTTGCTACAATAACGGGTTTGGCCGAAGCCCGGCATTTTTCTATAATCCTTTTCTGATAGTAAGTGATTTTTTCAAGAGATACCTCCACTCCGAGGTCGCCGCGCGCCACCATAATCCCGTCACTTTTCCCGACAATAAGGTCGAGGTCATCTATGCCTTCCTGAGTTTCAATTTTGGAAATAATACCCGCCTTCGACCCGTTATCCAGCAAAAATTCCGACAAATTTTCAACATCTTTGTGGTTCCTGACAAAAGACAGAGCAAAAAAATCCGGAGACATTTTTATGAGCTCTTTAATAACTTCTTTCTCCTGAGGATTTATAGTTGGAACCGATATTTTTTTATTTGTAAAAGAAACGCCTTTTCCGGTTTTTAGTACCCCCGTCTCTGCGGCCTTCAGAAAGAGTCCTTTTTCGGACCTTTCTGCCCTAAGTTCAATCTTTCCGTCGTCCACGACCAAAACATCTCCGTCATCTATAAGACCGGGTATTTCGTCAGGGCTTAAAAGGATATCTTTTTCGCCGCTGCACTCCGAATTGACGACACAAACCCTCAACAAATCATTTTTTTTCAGCTTTATCTCGCTTGCGGACGGAATAGATACGACACACTCAGGTCCCCGGATATCGATTATTATTCCGGTGCTTATACCGAGCTTCTCACTTACCTCCCGTACCTTTTTTATATGCCTGACGTGCCAGGCCATATCTGCGTGCTTAAGGTTGAAACGGAACAAGTTGACACCGGAGGTAATAAGCTCCTTTATAACTTTTTCGTCACTACTTGAAGGCCCGAGGGTGGCAATGATTTTTGTAAATTTTCCTGAGTGCATCCGGGCAGTTTAATCGACAACTCTATTGAGAAAGGAATTTATCAGGGAGACGACAATGCTGAATAAGATGGCCGTCCAGATGCTGGCAATCTGAAACCCCGGAACGATCGTCGCGGTCAGAATAACGATAAAGGCACTTATGAAAAAAGTAAAAATACCGAAGGTCAGGACATTTATAGGAAGGGTCAAAAGTATAAGTATCGGTTTTACGAAAAGGTTCAGGGTGCCCAGCACAATAGCAACAATGACAGCCGTAACCATATCTTCCACTACGACGCCGGGAATAATGCGGGAGGCAATGAATATCGCTAACGTGGCTATAGCAAGTTTAAGCAGTAGTTTCATATCTTTAATTATACTTACTTAATAGGTGTTGTAAAACGTCTTCCTCCGTCCGCCATGCGCCTGTATACTATAAGCATGGAATTTCCGAAAGATTTTATATGGGGCACAGCAATGTCCGCTCATCAAACCGAAGGTAACAACACAAACAGTGACTGGTGGAAATGGGAAGTAGAAAAAGACGGAAGAAGAGATCTACCCCTGGAGGCTTCGGGACCGGCCTGCGATTCATACAACAGATACGCCGAAGATTTTGAGCTGTGCAAACAATTAAACTCCAACGCGGTACGACTAAGCATTGAGTGGGCGCGGATAGAACCCAGAAAGGGCATGTACGACAATAAAGCACTGGAACACTATAAAAAGGTATTAAAGACCGCGAAAGAAAAGGGTTTAAAAACTTTTGTAACTTTCCATCACTTTACAAATCCTATCTGGTTATCCGAAATGGGCGGTTGGCTTAACTTTAAGACGCCCGAATTATTTTCCGATTTCGCGGAAAAGAGCGCCGAATACCTCGGGGAATTCTGCGACGCAATTATTACCATTAACGAACCTCAGGTGTATGCCTCAATGTCTTACATTGTCGGAACGTGGCCTCCGAATAAAAAAAGTTTACTTATGTCAGGAATAGTTCAAATAAATATGATGCGTGCTCACAACAGAGCTTACAAAAAAATAAAAGAGGTATATAAAAAACCCGTCGGCATAGTTAAAAATATTTCCTGGTGTGAGTATTCGTCTTACACGGTGTTCGACAAACTATTAGCGAAAATATTGTTCTTTTTCAACAGCGATTTCTTTTTAAAACCGGTCTCAAAGAATTCGGATTTTATAGGACTCAATTATTATTTTACCAACAGGGTCGTAAAACTCAGAATCCGCAATCCCGATAATCCCGTGAACGATCTGGGTTGGTGGATAAATTACGACGGTCTTTATAAAGTCTTGATGAGTCTGAAAAAATACAACCTTCCCATTTATATAACTGAGAACGGATTGGCGGACAGCCACGACAGGCAAAGAACTGATTTTATCAAAAAAATGCTGACTCAGGTGCACACCGCACTTTCCCGCGGCGTAAAAATTAAAGGTTACTTTTACTGGTCTCTGCTGGACAATTATGAATGGCACCATGGTTTTTGGCCCAGATTCGGACTGGTTGAGATAGACCGCACAAATGGACTGAAACGTATGCCCAGAAAATCCTTTTATGATTACGCCGAAATATGTAAGAATGGAATAGTGAAGTAAGAATATGTTCCGCAGACAAACTGCCCTTCAAAAACAGGCGTCAAAAGCTTGGGAATACATAAGAAAACTTTTCGGATTAACTTTAACCCGCATCGTTCTGGTAATACTTATAGTATTGATAGCGTTTCCATTCGTACTTTTTTATTTTCTTAAACCGGAGTCGGAAAACGACAATCGATATGGTGTTACTTTTTCAAACAAATACGCGTCTCAAATAGGACTTGACTGGAAGGACGCCTATATAAAAGTACTTGATGACCTGGGCGCCAGAAACTTAAGATTAGTTGCTTACTGGGACGACATAGAAGTCACGCCTCAAAACTATAATTATAAAGATATAAAATGGCAGTTGGAACAGGCCGAAAAAAGAAATGCCAATGTGATTCTGGCGGTCGGCAGAAAAGTTCCGAGGTACCCGGAGTGCTTTGAACCAAGCTGGTGGAGAGGAATGAGCAGTGAAGATGAAAGAAACAAAGAACTTTTTGAGTACGTGATCAGAACGGTCATGGAACTTCAAAGCTATAATTCCGTGAAAATGTGGCAGGTCGAAAACGAGCCTTTTTTTCCCTTCGGAGAATGTCTCCCCGTGAAAAAAGCTACCGTGGAGCAGGAAGTACAGTTGGTGCGTGCGCTCGACGAAAGACCCATCCTCATCCAGGATAGCGGTGAGGGCGGTTTTTGGTTTCCCAGCTACCAGATGGCCGATTACCTTGGAATATCAATGTACAGAAAAATCTGGTACGATTTTTGGGGCACTCTGACAAAAAGCGCCTTCTATTTTCAGTACCCCCTGTCCCATTGGTCGTACGGAGTTCGCGCCCGAATGACGGGTGTCCCAATTGAAAGGATAATTGTCACCGAGCTTCAGGCTGAACCCTGGGGACCGGCAATAAATTCCAAACTTTCCAATGAAGAAAAAAATCAGACCATGTCCGTCACCGACTTTTTATCCACTATTACGTATGCCCAGAAAAGCGGTTTTCGCGATCTTTACTTTTGGGGAGCAGAGTGGTGGCTTTGGGAAAAAGAACAGAACGCGACACCTACTTACTGGGATATGGCAAAAGCCCTTTTTAGACAAAAATAGTAGGTTACACGGAGGTCAAAATCTGCTTTGTGAGTACGAATCCTCCGTAAACACCGGCGTCATCCAATGTTAACGATCTCGCTATAGATACGGGAGCTTTAAGAAATTCGGAGAAAAGCTCGTATTCGAGCGCCATACTTCCTCCGATAATAAAAATGTCGCACTTCCATGTCATGTGTATTTTACTTAGTCCGAGGTTTATATATTCGGCATATTTTGACCATACGGTTTTATCTGAGCAGTTCTGGGGTTTTATGTTGAATAGAGCCTCGAAGGAATGACCTGACGTATATGCTTCGAAACAACCGGCATGTTTGCACCCCGGCGATACGCGTCCCCCTTCTACTATTATTGTGTGCCCCGGCTCATCGCTTATATATTGGAACGATCCCGAACCGTTTTTTATTACCAAGGCGCCGCCTGTACCGGTACCGAACGTCAGATATCCTACACGCTGAAAACCCTTACCTGCGCCCAAAACAGCTTCCCCGATAGCACCCAAAGTAGCATCATTCTCAACAAAAGAGTTAGTTAAGAACCTCTCATCCAGCAGAACGGAGAATGGTTTTCCATTCGCATCCTTGTAGTTGGGGAGAGTAACAAAACTTCCCGTCTGCCTGTCAACGATACCGGGAACGCCAAAACAAACGAAAGCCGGTTCCTTTTCCGCTGTAAGCTCTTTAATTCCGGAGGATATTATTTGCTTTTGAGTAACAGGGTTTTTGTTGGTGTAAAACCTTTTTACTTTCAAAAGGGTACTCAGATCTTCGGAAGAGGCTATTCGGGTTTTTGTGCCACCCATGTCTACAGATATATACATTTACTTATACCAGTCTTGAGGGTCTACGTTAGCCGTGACCTCACCCTGCCTGACTGTGACCTTAACAGGCTCGTGATTGGAACACGAAACATCCATTCCGCACGTAACAAACTCAGAATAGTAAGCTTTGTAGATCTGACCGGTCGCATCGGGTTGATTGGGCACGTAGGCGTAAACATAATACTCACCCGCAGGCAGAGTCAGTCTATAACCCACTCCGTATGTAAAAGCTTTATCTTTTAGATGGTTATTACTGCAGTGAGCTCCCTGTCCCTGAACCTCGACCGCGCATACTTCCATATTTTCAGGTATAAATTCGCTGGGGTAACCCAAAGAACCGGTTATTACACCGTCGCCCCTCTCTTTTTCTATCTCTGTTATTTCCAGGGAGGTTTGTTCCTGAGGTGCTTTTTTAAATTTCACATCTTTCAGCAAAAATATAATTGCGCTCAGAAATACCGCTATAACAACAAATACTACGAATATGCCGGTTAAAGGAAGTTTTTTTGCAGGCATATTTTCCATGATTTTATTATACTAGCAAAGATACCCTAGACCAAAAAAGGGCGACTCCGTCGGATCTTGTTTCGGAATCCCGGTTGGCAGCTTTTTTAGAATAATTACGAATGATGCTTTCAAACACCCTGTTGTTCATACACCACCATATAAAATTAGCCGCGCGTTGGGAGCCGAACGGAAGCTGAACACATCTTATAGGCCTATCCCCCGGAATTAACCTGTCTTTCAGAGCCCCGCTCAAAGTTTTCCCTGCATCCGCATAGTCCCAAAGCTGTTGTGTAATTTTTTGATTGAATATCAAACCGTGTCTCTGTAAAAAATCCAAATTGTCCCTTTCCTGTCTGCCCACCGGATTAGAAAACAAAAGAAGTGAGCCTCCGGTCATGTCGAAATCGTATAGTGCCTTAAATGATTGTTCACTCGGTTTTGTGACTTCAAATGAAATAACATTTTCTTCATAAATCTTTTCATACACGTCCACTATTTCCCGGTCGTGTTTCGAGGTGTGCAGTTCCACGTTGGGGAAAGACCTTACATTCTGCGAAAATTGACGGGTGAACGGCGCCTCTTTACAAATAACGTGGAACCGAAAGTTAGAATATTTTGACTGAAGCTGGGGGATTAGATGGTGCAGAAAATCCATTCCTACTGCGGCTCCCGGAACGGGCAGGCAAAAATCAATAACTTCGCGCGCATCAGCCGACATCTGCGTTTCCCGCCTCTCAAAGTCTTTACTATTTAGTTTTTTACTTAGAGACGGGTTTATCGGATAGGGTAGCACTTCTATTTTCACTTTTTCTAAATTACTTTTTAATGCATACTCCTTTAACTCGAGCATTGTTTTTCTGCTGGGCACAAATATCGTGTCGGCCCCGGGTACGTACCAAATATATTGGGGCGTGTCATCGGTAACCTGAACTACCAGTATTATTTTCGCGCCGGTCTTTTCTTCAATTTCTCTTTTTACTGCAGCTATCTTATGAGCTAATCCAAAATGTGTAGCGACAATTACCAGTGTTTTCGGAACATCTATCTGCTGCTCAAATATTTCTTCTATCTTCCTTCTCATTTCGTCGGAACCGGATCTTAAATACTTCCTGTAGAAAAAGGTGAATATTTTTTGAGGTCGTCCGCGTTGAAACCACTCCATCAGCCAACGTGTGACAACGTGAATACTTATAAATTTATGGATTGCTTCTATTCCTTTATCCGAAGAGCCTAAAAGTACCGTCTTTACACCTTTGGGGAGTCCTGCGGACAGTGAGTTGGTAACACGCAGGTGTCCCAATCCTGCAGGCGCGTACGTAAAAACCACTAAAGTTCCGGGATCGGTTAAAAAGTGTCTTGGGCTCACACTTAAAGTTTATTCGATTTTTAATATATTTTGTATACTTAGTTTATGAAAAAGTATTGGTTCCGACCCAGAAGGCTCGGTTACGGTTTTGCACCTATTTCGTGGGAAGGGTGGCTGGCTACCCTTGTTTTAATTATTTTGTTATTATTGTCGGCATATACAAACGGTATATGGGAAGAAGGTGTCTCATCGAAAGGCGGGATTAGATTTCTTCTGGACGTAGTAATTTTTACTTGTCTTTTTACTGCTCTGTATAAAGATAAGGTTGACGGCAGTTTGAGGTGGAGATTCTGGAAGTAATCATCCGAACATCTCCCGAACTTTTAGGGTATGAACAATAAAGCAGTATATATAGCATTACTTGTGCCTATTCTTCTTTTAGTGGGACTGGCGGTTTTCGGTTCCAAAATTCCCGAAGGACAGGTAAAAGAAGAGAAAAAGACAGAGAATGTTTTACAAAAGTTGGACACGGCGGAATCAAGCCCGTCGGGAAAAGAAAATTATCAAATTAATCCTACGGGAAACATTCAGAAGGAGCCGCCGAAAATGATTATAGATTCAACCAAAAAATATTCCGCAGTAATGGCAACTACGGAGGGTGTTATTAAAATTGATCTTTACGCAGATAAGACCCCGATAACTGTAAATAATTTCGTCAGTCTTTCAAAAGACAGCTTCTATAACAATGTGATATTTCACAGGGTTTTGAAAGGATTTATGATTCAGGGAGGAGACCCTGAAGGTACGGGATCGGGCGGCCCCGGCTATAGTTTCGCTGACGAACCATTTGATGGAGAGTACACAAGAGGCACAATTGCGATGGCCAACGCCGGACCCAATACTAACGGAAGCCAGTTCTTCATAATGCATAAAGATTACCCGTTGCAAAAAAATTACGTTATTTTCGGTAAAGTAAGCGAAGGTCTGGAGGTGGTCGATAAAATAGCCGAAGCCGACGTTACGGTAAGTTCAAGCGGAGAGGCTTCAAAACCCGTGAAACCTGTTAAGATATTAAGTATAGAGATAATTGAATCGAACTAGGGAGGTGATATTGTGGACGAAAATCAAGTCATAGAACCGACAAATAACGGTGCTCAGCCGGAAAATACAACTGCGCCGGAAGGTACGCCGGCCGATAACTCAAAAATAATGGCTATAGTGGCCTATTTTATATTTTTCCTTCCTCTCCTTACCGAATATAAAGACAACGACTTTGTTAAATATCATGTTAAGCAATCGATTATGATCCTGTTAGTGGGAGTAGGAATAGGAGTGATATCATCTATACCCTTCATAGGGTGGATAGTAGGAATGCTGGCATGGATGGCTCTCGTGGTCCTGTGGGTCATGGGAATACTTAACGCTGCTTCCGAAAAGAAACAACCCCTGCCTTTAATAGGCAAGTATGCGGAAGAGCTTCTAAAGTTTTAAATGCTGGTATAAGGCTCCCTGTGTGAAGCCGATAGCCTCGTAGTATCCGCGCGTTCCTATTGAGGAAATTACTGAAAGCCTCTTAAAACCTGCCCCGCGGGATATATCTGAGGCTTTCTTTATTAATTCTTTTCCCAAACCTACGTGCTGGGCCCTGCCTTCTTCTCCCGTGCCTACCACAACACTCCCTCCGTAAACATGTATTTCCCTTATCACTGCAGAACCCGATATCTCCTCTACCTTCGTAGGTCTTTCGGGCAAAGAAAGTCTGAGAAAAGCGGCAAGCTCATCATCCTTCGTCACGAATTCCAGGAAATATTCCTTAGTACCGGCAGTCAGATAAGTCGTTTCTTTATAAATCAGATCTTCCCTGTCGATCTTTTTGTCTCTAATCTCCCTGGAACGTATCTCCTTTAATTTTGTCCTGTTCTTCTCGAGTTCGGCCTCAGCTATTTGCCTGAAATTGGTTTTTTTGTTTCCGGCTACAATGTCCAACCCCGAAATATCGCGCACAACACGGGTAACGCGGCAATATCGGGGAACCGTCGGAAGAATGGTCTTAAAAATGTGCAAAAGTTCGTTCTCCGTGTAAGGTTTCCAACTGCCTGTTCCGTAGTGCTCCATAAGTTCAGTGCCCTCTACCAAAGAGCAAGGGTAGATCTTCAGCTCGTCAGGTCTGAATTTTCTATCACCGAATAATTTTGTGAAATCCCTTATGTCAGACGCCGGATCGGAACCGTACAAGTTAGGCATCCAATGCGCGTGTATCTTGAAACCGGCTTCTCTTAATAACGAAAAGGCTTCTGCGGTTCTTGCCGCGGTATGTCCTCTCTTGTTTAGCTTCAGCACCCTGTCGTTCAGACTCTGAACACCTATCTGTACTTTTGTGGCACCCAGACGCCTCATTCTCACTATCTCGTCTTTTGTTATCTCGTCGGGCCGTGTCTCGATCACTAATCCAGTACATTTACATAAGGCGGCAACGTTCTTTGCGTGGGAGGCGAACAGTTCTTCCCACGTGGAATCTTCACCGGCCAATTTTTTGTCATTCCTGGCCAGACCTACAACAGCATTGTACGTCCCGGTTAGGTTCACAAGCTTCTTCTCGTCATACGGAAGCTCGGTCTTAACAGTTAAGTAGGAAGAACCGGTTCCGGGCTTGAAGTTGTTCAACGCGTCAAAACATCTTTTGATAAACCACAGCTGATAAGCCTCGGGGTAAGAGGTCCATGTCCCTCCCAAAACAATTAGCTCTATTTTGCTGACCGGATGCCCTGTTTTTTCGTACGCAACAAGTCTGTTATACGTTTGGTAATACGGGTCAAATTTATTATCGTGTGCCCTCTGCGCTCCCGGCTCACTCGATAAATAACTTTTCGGCATACGTACATCACTCGGGCAAAAAATACATTTGCCGGGACACGGATACGGCTTAGTAAGAACAGTTATGGGTGTTACCCCGGACATTGTTCTTATCTTTTTCGTTTTTATATTGTCCAGGAACCGGTCCTCTTCTTTACCCGTCAGAACAAGCTTCCCGCTTCCTTTCAATCTCTTATATTCTTCCAAAAGGGTCGTTTTAGAGTATGTATCGTCCAGACCGCGTGAATTACTAAACAGGACCTTTAGCACTTCCTTTTCATCAGCGGCTTTGGAAATATCCCTTATCATTGGTATCATCTTAGAGCTGTCGGTTTTATTTATTTGCATATTATGAATCAGGCTCAAATTAATGAGATTTTAAAACTCAACGAAGCTTTCTACGAAAAAGCCCCGTTTTCGAATACCCGCCGAAGTTACTGGAAAGGATGGGGTAGGGCGGTTGAAGTTATATCCTTCAACGATCATTCTACCATTAACGTGCTAGATGTAGGCTGCGGTAACGGCAGGTTTCTCAGATTTCTGAAAGAACGTCTGCCCGCGTCGGGTATAAAGTATACCGGGCTTGATAATAACGGGGGGATGCTGAAGGAAGCGCGGAGTAATTACCCCGACGGAGACTTCTTAACTGCCGACATTCTTGAAAAAATTCCGGAGGGGAAGTTCGACCTGTCCGTGTGTTTTGGCGTTACTCATCATATACCCGGGAGAGAACTCAGAGATAGGTTTTTCCACAACATTGCCGAAACGGTTAAACCCGAAGGATATCTTATAATAACCTTCTGGAATTTCGATACAAAAAAAGCTGTGGAAAAACTGGACGGCGCTAACGATTTTCTGCTGGGCTGGGACAATACGCCGGACCTCAAAAGATACTGCCACCTATACAGCGACGAAGAAATGACCGATATAAAAAAGGGGTTGGCGGGAAAGGGATTTAGTTTGATATCTTCGTTTACGGAAGATGCTTCCAACATTTACTTTGTTTTTCGAAAAGTTGATACAATAAGGTCATGAAAGATTGCATATTTTGCAAGATTGCAAAACGTGAGATTCCTTCCGGGATAATCTACGAAGACGAAACTCATATTTCATTTTTAGATATAAACCCCACGACCGAGGGAATGACGGTCGTCATAACAAAAAAACATCATGACAGCGATCTTTATTCCAACGACACTGCGGTTATTTGCGCGATAATGAGTGCGGCCAAAAATACCGCCGGACTTTTAAAGGAAAGGCTCGGGTGTGAAAGAGTTTTGACCGCGGTAGAAGGACTGGAAATAGACCACCTTCACGTGAAACTTTATCCCTACTACGGGAATAGGTCGGCCGCAGACACTCTTACAGAACATATAGGTCAAAAGCCCACAAAAGAATATTTGAAAAACTTAGCAGATAGGATAGGATTTTTGAAAATTTAACCGCCAAAATATCATGACCAAACACGAACTTATAAATAAACTAAAATCCGCAGGAGTACTTAGATCTTTCACCATTGAGCAGGCCTTGTTGGAAATAGACAGATCGGACTTTGTTCTCCCCGAAGACCGCGGCGACCCCTACGCGGACGCGGCATTATCAATAGGGTACGGTCAGACAATTTCACAGCCTTTCACCGTGGTATTCATGCTGGAACTGCTCGATGTTAATCAGGGACATAAAATTCTTGATATCGGCACCGGCTCAGGATGGCAGGCTTCGCTCCTTGCCTTTATGTCCGGAGAAAACGGACACGTCTACACTGTAGAAATAATTCCCCGGCTAAGTGATTATGCTAAAGAAAACGTGAGCAAGTATCCTTTGATAAGCGGCAATCTTTCTTTTTATCAGGGAAATGCCAGGGCAGGTCTTCCGGAGGTATCAAAAGAGATAGGCGGGTTCGACAAGATAGTCGCAGCAGCCGAGGTCAGAGAGGTACCGGAAGCGTGGAAGGAACAACTAAAGATCGGGGGGATAATGGTTTTTCCTAAAGATAACGGATTATATAAAATGACCAGAAATTCAGAAACAGACTTCGACACATTATTCTTTCCGGGATTTGCGTTCGTGCCTTTCGTGGAAGATTAATCTTCCCGTATCATTCTCGCTTCAAAAACAGTTTTCTTTTTCGAGTCACCCCAAAAGTAGAAGTATGACGCCAAAAGAACTATTCCCACACCGAGACTTATGGCAATGATTTGGTTATATCCGGTTTCAGGTACTCCTTCGGACTGAGGAGACGAGCCGGCAGTCACATTATTCGGAAGTGTCTGACCCAAATGCAAAACGAATGAAATTTTTTCGCTACCCTGAGAAATTTCTATATTGTAATCTTTGTTTTCACCCGTAAAATCGTAAGACCATGCTCCGGATGTTACATTCACCGCGTTCGTAGTTTCTCCTACCTTTACCGAGACCTGTGAACCATCAGCTGCCGTACCCGATAATGTAGCATTA
This sequence comes from candidate division WWE3 bacterium RAAC2_WWE3_1, assembly GCA_000503835.1. Taxonomy (GTDB): domain Bacteria; phylum Patescibacteriota; class WWE3; order UBA101185; family UBA10185; genus UBA8498. The sequence continues at coordinate 358,808 of CP006914.1, forward strand.
GTTGGTGTGTACCACCACTCAGAATAATTTTTACCCGCCGTATCCAATGACCCTATTTTCGTTAAGGAAAGAGATGCTGAAAAAACGAACGTAGAAAAAGAAACGGATAAAATAGTGACGAGTAAAGTACCTTTTATTTTACCGAAGTTCCGCATGTCTGACCTAAAGACTAGTAGCTTTGTTTTGGAGTGTCAAGAGATTCACCGCATTAATAAACACTAGTTCTCAAATTCCGGCTCTCTTACACGCATATACTGCCATCGGTCTGTATAACCGGTTGCCGAAATAGTGTTCTATCTCACACCTGTCGATCTCCGGAAAAATTTTTCTGTCAAAGTCCAGGCCATAGACCACGTAATCGGCGTCTTCCACGTTCAGAGTTAATTTTCCTTTGTAATATGGTTTAAACGACTCGATATTGTTGGGTACATGTGTGGAAATGTTCCGGCCTTTTTCGTTCAGATACATCGCGGCGTTTGAGTAATATTCGCCGGAGTTCTCATAAAACCCGGCCTTCAGTACAAAAGCCTGCCCGAAAAGAGGGTTTAAGTACGCTGAGTAAACGGGGTAAAAAATTCCGGTTGCCCATATAAAAGTAACTGTTTGCAGTAACATCAATACACCTAGCCAAACCCATCTTAATTTTGAAAAGGCGACCGACACCAAGAGTATCAGGGAAGGGAATAGGGCGACAGAATATCTATCTATCTTCTGGTCGGTCAACGTTAAAAATAATATAAGAAATACAAAGTATATAGCTATGACTAACGTGTCCCTGTTTTTTTCTTTAAACGTTTTTAATAACGAGTAGATGCCGGCAAAAATCATAACCGGTGACAACTTAAACGCCAGTATAATAGGGTAATAAAATATTTTCTGGGGTAACGTAAATATTTCTCCTCTTATATCGGAAAATACCGCGTTAAAAATGGCGTTGTACATACTTGTAAAAACAGAAAGAGGGTCTACCCAAAGAGCAGGAAAGAACAAAAAAAATGTTACGGCAACAGATATTACATATACAAAAAAGGTTTTAAACCCACTTCTCTTTACATAAATATTGTAAATAATTAACAGAATAGAGAACGCAACACTTATAAAAACCGTCATTTTTGTTAGAAGACCCAGTCCGGCAAAAAATCCCGAAAGTAGAAGATAGTAAAGTTTCTTCTTCCTTAGAAAAAGCAGTAATAACAGTAGAGAAGTTATAGAGAAAAAGGCTTCCATAGATGATAAGTGAAACCACCTATTTATTCCTATGAAATACGGTTCCAAAGATATTAAGAAACCAAAGGCCACAGCAGTTTTCCAACCGAAAAGCTCTCTGATAAGATAAAGTTGCAGCACAAAGGTAAAGGCCAGGACAAGGACTAAAAACAGCTTCGACAGCCCGTGAAGACGGGGGAAGAAACCCGTGTTCTCAAGCGTCCCGACTTCCTCTCCTTTTATTTGCTGATATTCAGACAATGCCAGTTCAGACGTTGCCCCGACCCACATTACCGTCACGCCGGGATGATATCTTTGGTAGGTCTGCTCAAAATTCTCTTCCTTTAACGCCGACAGAAAATTACCGGCTCTGCGATGCCATCTAAGCGCGTCCGAATTAGAAATGTCGTTACCCAAGCTAAAAACTCGCGGGAGCAAAAAAAGTAATAACAGGAACACCACAATAAATACAAACCTCGTCATTACCTTAGTTGACTTGTTCAAAAAAGTATTATCTATAGATAAAGGATATCAGACCGATTGTTAGTCCGGCAAACGGGATAAAAAATTAATCGATCTTTTGATACAAATAAATATACGGTTTTACCCACAGACTTCCGGGAAACTCTATTTTCTTTACCTCTTCCGTCAAATACAGGTCACGATAAGGCTTGTTCACATCCGCGCTGTCGTATGTAAAGTCGAATACGTAGTTCCTCCTAAGATTGAGGTATTTTAATTTCCACGCGTTCGTTCCCTGTATCCTTCTCGGCTCTTTGTCGTAAGTGATGACCAACTCCTCGGACTTGTTCCAGATATACTTATTTACCAAAATAAAATCCATCGACAACTGGTAGTTGTAGAAAACGAGGAACGCCAAAAACGGGACGATTAAAATCTTATTTACAACCTTTAAACCGCTTACACCTAAAATAAGAAAGATGGACGCCGGAACAAGAATCACCAGATATCTGTCGTAAAAGGTCTCTGTTACGGTCATTACTCCAAGGTAGGTGATTATAAAGACCGCCCACAACCCGCTTATTTTTTTAATCTTCAAGAGCGCGTAGGAAATAAAAACGCTTAATATTATCTTTGCCGCGGAATCCCAATGTCGGTAAAGATCAAACATGTACCTGAAATAATATTTGGTTCCGAGCACCCCGCGCGGATAAAATCCTTTTCGCTCAAATGTGTTTTCGAAATAGGGAAATTCTCCCCACGATACTTTTGACGGTTGAAAATAATGATTTAATAAAAAATATGCGCCCGCGGCAATACCCAAAAAAATGACCCATTTTAATTTATTTTTCTCCTTAAACCCGGGCACGAGCAAAGGAAGGAGAAGGGCAGACATCAGTATAAATGAACCGTAAATCAGTGAGTAAACATAAGGTGTGTCCTTAAGATGATGAAACTGCAAACCTTTCTCCAGCATCTCCGGAGTTGCCGGAAAAACAAGCGCATAATAAATACCCAGACCTGCCAGAATTATCAAATTTAATAGAACCTGTTTCCTATCCAGTTTGAAAAAAGAGTATATAAGGGCGGAAAGGGGTAACACCAAAGCAACCTGCCGTATATTTAACGCCAGAAAAATAAATACAACGTATAACACCGTGCTTTTTCTGCTTCCCGACCCCACTGTATCTAAATAAAACAGGATCGATAAAAGCATAAAAAGAAGAAAGTAATTCTCCGTCATAAAGCCCCACACCGAATAAATAAAAAGTGGATTAAAAAACATTACGAGCGACACCGGCACAGACCAAAACCGTCCCAAATTAAAATGTTTGAGCAAAATGACAAAAAGAAAGAAAAAACACAGGACAGAAACAATAAGAGTGAGGACGGGCAGCCTTTCCAACCCAAAAACCCGTGCAAAAAGAAGCCCCATTACACCCTGAGTATAAAAGGTGGGTGCCGACAACGGATCCAGTCTAAAGTCCAGTTTCATGAAATTTTCGACCATGCCGTAATAAACCCAATCATCGTTCTGCATGAAATCTATTTTCAAGGAAAGCGGGAGCAACAGGAAAAAAAGTGCGATAGCGGCTGCCGCGCCGAAGAAATAATTGCTATTAACAATTTTGTTCAGTAATTCTTTCTTTACATGCATATGAACGCAGGTTTCAAAGTGGACGCCAGATGTGAAAACCTTCCTTCCAATAATATATATAGACGTAATAAAAAACCCAGTAAGAAAGAAGGGATAAATAATACAGCAGGAGTTTTCTGCCCAGCACGCCATACATTGTGATTGCATAAACAGGCATTATCCAAAGCATGTACGTGCGATTAAGTACCGGGGTGAAAAAATAAAACAACGCCAAACACACTGCAGCCAGCAAATATTTTTCTTTTATTTTAAAGAAAAAATGCGCGATACTTGTAAAGAGCCAGGCCGACAATATAGAAGCGTACACGTAAAATTTGACGGGAATTATCCGCACAAGCTCCACTTTACCGTAATAACTTATAAACCATAAAAAGGGACGTCCCTGAACAAACCGCTCCTCATGTACAAAGACTGCTCCGTTAAGGTAAGTCATAAAATCATCCCATGATCCAAGGAAAGGAATACTTAACGCGAAACCGATCAGAGCGGAGGAGATTATGATTTTTATCGGTTTTTGGGATCTCAAAAGAAAGAGCGGCAGTAAAACGATAGAGTAGGGCTTGGCCGCAACCGCCAGGGCAAGAAATACTCCCGCAAGAACATCGTCTTTGTCCAGATAGTAAAGAGCAAGCAACGATAAAAATACCGGCAGAGGGTCCGTATAAACATAATTATTTTTCATGTAGAAATAAGGGTTCCAGAACCAAAAGAGAAGGGCGCCCAAAAGGGCAGCATAATTTTTACGGTAAAGATATTTAACAAGTAATATGCCGACACCCACATCGGCTAACAATATGGGTATCTTGCTCAAAACATAAAAGGATACTCCGCTAAGTTTTGAGATGATATAAAAGAACGAATTTAAGTAAAGAAGCAGGGGCAGGTAAGCATACCCGTGGTTTCCCGGGTCGTCCGGATTGGAATATGATTCTACGGTCCATTTATAAGGATTCACCCCCGTTAAAATATCTTCCACAGATTTCTCGTACGCGTAGATGTCTTTTCCGAACCCGCCGAAAAATTCAATACGCATAAACACGGCCGCCAAAAACATCGCGGCGACCACAGCTATTTTAATGAATTTTGTGAATTTATTTTTCATCTATGCTCACTTTATATATCCTCATCGTATTTTCGCCCCGAACTTCTATTCTCTTCACCGTCTTTTTATTTTTTATCGAAGGAAAAGTGTAATCATTGACGAACGACAGCGGTCGTTTAACACCTATGGCATAATATTCGGCTTCTTTACCGTACCTGAGAGGAAGATAAAATCCTCCTATGCTGGATTCTTCGTTCGTAACGTAAGGAATATCCGAACCGTTCCGGGAGTTCTCGCCTACAAGAAATTCGGCAGCTTCTTTCCAGCCCCGGTAGATAGGGAAGCCGATTATGTTGTTGGGAAGGCTTCTCTGAGAGTAGGGTCTGGTCTTGTAGCCCAAAATATCTTCCTGCGCCCACGGGTAATCCACCCGCGTATCTGCGAACAATAAATAATCCTGATACGCGAAAAAGGAGAAAAGGACTATTAACAAAATAACAACAGCCTTAGACAACAATCCTTTAAAAAGCTGATAAAAATACTGAGCGCCCAACGCGGCAAGCACTGCCAAAGGATAAAAAATGTTGTAAACATGAGTACCGGGTTTTATAACGAGGAATAAAAAAGCTGCTAACGACATCAAGAACCAGTAAAAATACGGGAACGCCCTTTTGGATCCGATAAGTCCCGCAAAGGCCAACGCCCCCAGCGCATAAAGGTAAATAAACGGGTTATAAAGTTCAATTTTCCCGATGTACTCTTTAAGGTTAGCCATGACGCCCTCAAAAGAAATATCGGTATATCCGACCCTTGATTTAAAATAATTAATGTTTACGGCATCAGACAAAGCTACGCTCGAGTAATTTATAAAAAAGGGTAAAAAGACCAATAGAACGGGCAGGGACATGGCGCCTATAATAGATCTTTTTTGTTTTCCTCTCAGCGGTGCAAACAGAACATACCTACAGAACAAAAATAATGCCGGGGGCAGAACAAAGAGCATATCCCAGTGGGACATCGCGGATAGGCTCAAAAATAAAGAGCTTAAAATAGAATTTATTATTCTGTGCTTCTCGTTTTTTAATAATGAAAGAAAATATAATCCTGAGAATGAGAAAAGCAGGTTGAGACTTTGGTATTGAACGACCCTCCCGAAAGCTACCAACATCCCGTTCAGACCCAGAAATAATGTCGCCACTACAGCCACAAACTGCCCTTCTAAATTTTCTATGAATTTATAGAAAAAGAACAATCCCAGAACCGAAGCCAGAAAAAAAGGAAATCGGTAGGAAAACTCGTCGAACACGTTCACGCCGAAAACACTGACCGCCTGAGCAGTCAAAAACTGCATCGGACCTTTTCTCTGAGCAAATAAAAAGTCGGCGTTTATTTCGGAGTCTTTAACAGGGGTCATGACCGTAGTTTCATCAGGAATATACTCAGAAAACCCGAGATTAATCAGACGCAAAAGTGTGAACGAAAGGAATACCGCAGTCAGCACCACAATGTTAGCGTATTTAACTATTACGGCTATATTCTTCTCAAGCATTTATAACTAAATTCTAGCAAAAAAGAGAATTTATGATATTATATAGATACACGTAAATATATTGAAAGGAGCGCTTCATGCTAAAAGATCTTCCGGAATTAAATTACACGTTCGATGCTTTGGAACCGTACATAGACGCGCAAACAATGGAGATTCATTACACAAAACACCACAAAACGTACTTAGATAAATTAATTATGGCAGTTTCCGGTACGTCATTGGAAAACATGGAGCTGGAAGATATATTAATGTCGCCCGGCGCTATAGATGAAACCATAAAAACAGCCGTGTTGAACAACGGCGGCGGAGTATTTAACCACAACTTTTTCTGGAAAATTATGGGGCCGCCGAATAGTAATGCTCCCGAAGGCGGGATATTAGAAAAAATCAACGAGACATTCGGTTCTTTTCAGGCTTTTAAAGAGGAGTTCAACAAAAGCGCTTTGTCACTTTTCGGAAGCGGCTGGACGTGGCTGGTGCAAGGAAAAGACGGGAAGGTCATGATAATGAACACTCAAAACCAGGTTACGCCTATATCTGAGGGTTACAGACCTATACTGGCCCTGGATATATGGGAGCACGCCTACTATCTCAAATATCAGAACAGGCGCGCAGACTACATCTCTAACTGGTGGAACGTGGTCAATTGGAAAAATGTCAGCCAAATGCTGGCCTAAAATCACTTAATAAGCTTGTAGACACGTGAAACAGGTTCGGTGCCGTTAAAGAACTCAGCTTTAAGGTTATACCTGCCGGCATTTTCCGAAAGGAAATGTTCCTTAGGATTATCAATCTCCTGGCTATCGATTACATGCACGTAGTATTGGGGTAAAAAATTGGGACCGGGCCGCGTATAAGCAAACCCCCTCAGATAATAATCGGCGTACGAATCATTATCATTTGTAAAAACTCCGTTTACGTCTTTCTTTTCCTCAAAATACATTCTTATCCGTTCCCACCCCCTGTTATACGGAAAACCGTATAAAAAAAGCTGATATTTTTTCTCTATTTTATTTACGCGCAAGCCAAGAAAACTTGATTGTTTCCACGGATAACCTGTATTTAAAGAAGGAACGAAGGTAAAAAAGGAAATACCCACGTACATACAAAGTAGGGCGGTGGCCGTATAGCGCATATACTTTCCCGCTTTTGAGAGCATAACTCCGCTTAAAATTATTAAAGGGAGCAGATAGTTTTGAATATGAGTCCCCGGGTTCTTAATAATTACTTCGTAGAAAGCTAATGCCGCGATGAACCATACCTGAACTATACTTAATTTACGATCCCCCTTTGTAAAAAAGGAGAAAAGCCCGGGAAGCATAAAAATAAAGAAAACGTATAAAGGGTTGTAGACGCCGGTCGTATATAGCGAACTATTAGGTAAATATCCGCTTCCCGACATACGTCTTGATACATAATTTAGTGTGTTGGAAGCTAAGTATCCCTTAATTATGTACGGAAGGTAGAACGGCAGTAAAAACAATACCGAAGGTAATAAAAAATATTTAATAAAAGGTACGGCATCCTTTTTATTTCCGATATAGATTAAAATGATCGGGATCAGAAAAAATATACCGTCGTAGTGGCTGTAAACTGAAAACGACCAGAACAGTGCAGAAATAAGAAGATATATTTTCTTTTGATTTTGTTTAGATAAAAGGGTAAATAATAAAGACAGAAGCCCGAACAACATTAAAAACGACTGGTATTGAGCGGTCCGCCCGAAAGCTACGCTGAATCCGGAGAAAGCGTAGATGGTTGTCGAAAAGTATGCCGCGGTATTGCCGAATAGCTTTTTGACGACAAAATAAAAAACTACCACCGACAGAACAGAGGCTAAAGAGAAAGGCAGACGTATCCAGGCTTCGTTGTAGCCTCCTGATATCTTTTCCATTACCCAGGTTGCAACGAACTGTACAGGTCCCTTTCTTTGATCCAGTAAAAACTCGAAAGCCGCGACCGTCTTATCCAGATATAAGGTTTTTATTTCGTCTCCGTAATAATGAGAATACCCCAAACCCGAAACGCGTACAGAAAAACTGGCGATAACTAAAAGAAGAAGAAATGTTTGTTCAAAGCTTAGCTTTTTAAGTAATACCCCGGGTCTAGTAAGCATCTGATTTTACCTGAACACCCCGTTCTGCGAGAAGTCTGACGGCGTCAAGAGCGGCCATACAGCCTATCCCCGAAGCTGTTATCGCCTGTCTGTAATGATGGTCGGCAACGTCTCCCGCTGCAAAAACACCTTCTTTGGAGGTTTTTGTGTTCGAATTCACAACTATGTAGCCTTTTTCGTCTAACTCGATAAATCCCTTTAGAAATGATGTGTTGGGTTCGTGCCCTATTGCTACGAACAAACCTTTAACGTCGCTCATTTCTTTTTCCTCGCCTGTCTTATTGTTAAAGACACGCAGTCCCTCCACATTACGTTCTCCCAGCACCTCTCTAACCTCGGTGTTAAACACAAATTCTATTTTTGGATTATCTTCGGAACGTTTTTGCATTATCCTGCTGGCTTTCATATGTTCTTTGTCACCTCTTACCAAAACGTAGACCATGGAAGCAAACTTAGTTAAAAACAGACTTTCTTCCATCGCGGCGTCTCCTCCGCCCACTACGGCAACGGTCTTATCTTTAAAAAAGAACCCGTCACAGGTCGCACAGGCCGAAACGCCCTTTCCTTTTAATCTGTTCTCACTTTCAAGGCCTATCCATTTGGCGGACGCTCCGGTAGCCAGAACTATGGTACCGGCTTCTATTTTTTCTCCGGAACCGAACTCAAGTTCAAAACCCTCTTCAAAAGTACCCTGTATAGAAGAAACGTTAGCGTCCTTAAATAAAGTCCCGAATCTTTCGGCCTGTTTTCGCATATTATCAATGAGTTCGGGTCCCATAATCCCCTCGGGAAAACCCGGAAAATTCTCGACATCTGATGTCATCACCAATTGTCCTCCCGGAGGATTCCCCGCAATAACTAATGTTTTTAACATTGCCCGCGAGGAATATATTGCCGCTGTTAGCCCCGAAGGACCTCCGCCTATTATTACCACATTGTAAGTTGACTCTTGCATTTATTTATTATACATCGTATATATATTTCGTCCGAGATAGTATAAAGTTTACACAAATTAGTTATGCCCAAAAACAAAAAAGATCCTATAAAGAAAGATGACGAAACAATAATTTTAGAAGAGGACGCCGAAGCCCCCGAGGCCTCACCTGCGGCGGAGCTGGACCCTGAGGTACTTTCCGTTCTCGAAAATAAGAAGAAAAAGAAGATACCCTCCCCGTCGGACGTCGATTACATACCCGAACTCGAAAGAGACGTTGATTTTTCCGACACTTTCTAGGATTATGTAACTAATGTCAATACTACTATTGAAGCTGAGGGGAAACCCGACGTTGAACCGTACTATCTGGCCCCCCGAGCTTTACATTTATGACGATCTCCTGACCTACCGCAAGAGAAAGTGGTTCGTAGTACGCGAAGTTACCATTTCGTATAACCAGATTGCCCAAGCTACCCTCCACCATTCCCTCCTATTCGCACACCTAGAAATTGTAACTACGGGCACCGACGACCTGATAGTAAAGTTTATGGGGAAAAAGACGGGTGTCAGAGCAAAGAAAATACTGGACCAGAAACTGTACCACGCCCATTCTAAACTGCACCCCGAAGCAGAGCTGGACCATTCTAAGATGAACATCTACGAAAAGGGGCTAAACAGATACAGAGAGTTACTAAACCGCGGAAAGATAAGTAAAAAGGAATATGAACAGAAGAAAAAGGATCTATTGAGGAGGGTGGAGTAGTTTTCCTGCAGAACGCGGGCACTTGGAAAATTCGGCCGATACTGTAAAATGACTAGGAGATTTGCGGCGGTAGTTCAGTGGTAGAATGTCTCCCTTCCAAGGAGAAGGTCGCCGGTTCGAACCCGGTCCGCCGCTCCACTTAAGTTTTCACCACCCGGCAATATAAATTGACTATTTTAACCGCCTTGCTACAATGGCCGAAATCAACCTTTTTCACAATCAGAAAATAGTCGCAAAAGGAGGGACGGAAACATGTACGAGTATAAGAGTTTTGAACAATGGGTACGGGAAGACGCAAAAGGCCATAAAAGGACCCTTTTCGTAGCATCTATGCTGGTTGCATTTCTCAGCGGGATTTGCGGAGTTGTGTTTCTAGCTGTTCTTGTTCTCACGCCCAATGAGCAAAATGTAGGAGCACTATCCAGCCCCATTGAGTTGGCCACCGTTGTAAGTTTGGGGTTGCTAGTACTATCTTATGTCGCTCACGATATCGCAGAGACTGCCCTGTCGGAAGAGTACAAAAATTACGTATTCAAGAAGTTATATGGTACGGGTATACTTTTCGGATAGTGCTTTCGGGCGTCTTTGGCCGGGAAACCATCACAGACGCCTTTTTATTTTATAACGTTAAGCTGCGGGTTGGGCCGGCTGTGTTTCTGTAGCCTGATTTTCTTTCTTCTTCTTAGCCCCTATCAAAGCCAGATTTCTGATGTAGATAAACGCGTTCAACACCGACGCGGTTGTGAAAACTATATCTTTTCTCTGAATAGAGTAGGCCAGTATCATAATTGTTCCGACCAGGCTGAGGTACCAAAATGCCACCGGAATAACACTTTCCTTTTTCTTTTCCGAAACGTACCACTGCACCGCGAACCTTAGGAAAAAAACAAACTGCGCGGCAAAACCGAAAATTACCCATGGATTTAAAAGGCTTATAATTTGTTGGATCATGAGAATATGCTATCACTTTGTGGTTGCCGGGGCGAGTTTTTCTGTGTAGGACAGTTCGGGATAATTGTTGAGTTTTGGGCTATTTGATAGTATAAATACAATGTTGCTACGCCCTCGTAGCTCAAAGGATAGAGCAATTCCCTTCTAAGGAAGAGGTTGGGGGTTCGACTCCCTCCGGGGGCGCCAGGAAAATTTGGCGGGCTTTTTGTCCCGACAAATTTTGCTTGTGTAACTGAGGTCGAATGGCGCAGGCACGACGGTGCCGAGCCGGGGTCGACGGGATCGCCAGCAGGCGAGAACCGGTGACCGACTCCCTCCGGGGGCGCCATATTATTTACTGGGTAGAACCACGGGCGAGTGGTGGAATGGTATACACGCGACACTTAAAATGTCGTCCACTTCGGTGGATAAGGGTTCGACTCCCTTCTCGCCCACCATGATTTTACGGTATCAACATTTGCTGATACTGATACTAAAGAACTTAGTTCGCACCCCTCATTTTCCAAACATACAATATCTGCGTTTTCTTTAAAGATGAAATAGGGTTTTAGCAGATCTAGACAAAGTTTTTTGTCTATTACATAAAAGTTCGCACCAAGTGCCTTGAGTATCTGGGTTTTATCCAACATTGATCCGTGCTCAAAATGATATCTAGCGTTTTTGGCAAAGTTGAATGTTTTAATAGCTGTTTCTAGCCAATCGAAAGTTTGTACGTTTAAGCCTTTGAGGTCTCGCTCTAATTGGTATCTTTCATTTTGTAACACTTCTTTGCGGTCCTTAACTTCCTGTGGAGTAACTACACCAAGCATACCCATTTCAATAAGGTTATCAATTTTCTTTTGAGTATCTTTTAATTGAGAGTTAATACGATCGATTTCAGCTGTTTGATTCTCACTTCTTTTGTAATTACACTCCTTAAGCCACTTAACAGCCCAATCAAAAAATGCATTTGAAATAGAGATAGAACTTAATAAATCTAAGATTTGAACATCTAATTCTTTAAAACCAACTTGAACTTGGTTGCACACTTTGTGGCTACCCTCATGGGTACATCTAAGAAAGAAAACAACAGATTTCTTAGAACCATTCGGTGTAGATATAAAAGTATTGTTAGAAGCTCCCACAGAACAAAAACTACTTCTAATAGATAAATACGCAAACGCTGTTTTAAAAGAGCCAAAGAACAAAAAAGACTTTCTTAATTTATCTTCAGACTTACAAACCGCTTACAGAGCTGTTTTACCAGATCCAAGTGCTGAAGATTACTATCATGAAGTCACCGCTGTTAGAGTAATAGCTTCAAGGATTCGAGATGTAGGTTTACAAAGCATCGATGTGTCGCCTGTGAAAAAAGATTTAGAAGATTTGCTTGATAAATCGATTCAAACCGGTGAACATATGCTGCCTCAAATACAAAAACTTAAGGATTTGAGTAAGTTAAACGCGGATGCATTATTTAAATTTTTCAACAAACTTGAAAATAAAAACCTACAGGTTGAAGGTATGCTGGCTGAAGTTGAGGAAAAAATAGCCGAGATGATGAAGAGAAATAAACAAAGAGCCGGGTTTATGGATAGACTCACTTCGCTTTTAGATGAATACAATAGTGGTGCCCATGACATAAATAAGATATTTGAAGAGTTAGTCGAACTAGCAAACGCGTTAACTGAAGAAGAGCAAAGAGCAGTCAAGGAATCTCTAAACGAAGAAGAGTTAGCTATATTTGATATTTTACTTAAAGAAAATATTAATCCTAAAGAAAGGGAAGAAGTGAAGAAAACTGCTACAGAACTCATAGAAAAATTAAAACAAGAAAAACTGGTGCTAGACTGGCGATAAAGAGAGCCCACAAGAGCCGGTGTTAAAACAACTATTTGGGATATGCTTTACGCTAAATTACCTGAACCAGCATATGAGGAGTATGACTGCAAAATCAAAGCTACTAATGTTTATAACTTCGTATATGAACATTATAAGGATGCGCAGACTTTTGTTTATGCTTAGAAGCTTTGAGATCATTTTTATAGCTAATATATGTTAGAATCTTCATATGAAACTCGGTAAATTTCTTTTTTCAATGGCAAAGACACCAATCGGTGATTACATTGTTGGTACTACTTTCGAATCTTTAAGTGGAGCATTACCAGTTAAGCGTGTATATGAAAACGATATAGTAATTGCGTTTTGGCATCCGAAGCCCTTCTGGGAGCAGCATGTACTGATTGTTCCAAAGAAGAAAATAAAGAATGTTGTTTCACTTCAGGATTCGGATATGGTCTATGTAAATGAAGTATTCAAGGCGGTTAAAATCATTGTTGAACAACTTAATTGGAAAGAATACACACTTTTGGTTAATGGTGGCGATAGACAAGAAGTGAACCAAATGCATTTTCATTTGTGTACCGGAAAAGAATTGAATTAAGCTCTTATCAGTTGTTTTATAAATTTTTCCATCTCTTCTTTATATTTGTCATGGCCAAGAGCAAAAGTAAGTTGAGCTTTTAAGTGATTTAATGGATCCCCAGTCGTCAACCAGATACCTTCAGTTTTCTTAACTAGAACTTTTTTTGTAGATGCTAGTTTAGTAATAGCGTCCACTAACATAAACTCACCTTCCATATGGTCTTTCATAACTTCGTCAGCTGCATCAAAAATACTGGGTCTTAATAAATATCGCCCATAAGATACTAAGTTTGAGGGGGCCTTTCCTTCCGTGGGTCGCTCAACAATGTGATCCAAATAACAACTATCCTTTAACTTAACCACCCCATAATGATGCAAATCCTCATTTGGGGTTTCTTGTGTCATTATTACCCCTTCAACGGTAGGTTCCTCGGCGAATGCTTTGCACATTGTATCTGCATCTTTTTCACTGCCATGTACAACATCATCACCTTGGCAGTATAAAAAACCTATTTCTTTTTCTAAGTATTTTCTAGCACTTACAAGGGGTGCTGCACTGCCATAAGGTAGCTCGCTTAGCTGTGGAATAACAGTTATCTTTGGATAACTAAACAAGTCCAAAATATTGCTATATCTTTCTAGTTTTTTCTGTCGTTGCAAAACGTCTTTAATCCGTTGGGAGGCATCATAGTAATAGTTTTCATAGGTCTTGATATTAGAAGGGTCGGTAACAATTAATATTTCTTCTATACCGGCCTCTTGGCATTCGAGTATTACCCAATCCATTATGGACTTGTTCAAAAGGGGTAACAATGCCTTTGGAAAGGTCTTTGTGACAGGTAAATACCTGCTTGCAACTCCTGCGTCGCCTATAACTGCTTTTTTAATTAGTCTTTTTGTCATAAGATGGGTTTATGCTATTTGGATTATACTACATACCTTCTAATACCGAGATTTATGAGTTAGGTTCCCATATACTTGGGTACGATATAGTGGCAGGTGAACGGAGAACATGTCCAAAAGAGATTGATACGGGCTGGGTAGCGGAATCAAGTAAATACGGTCTCCATATGACGATAACCGATGCGGTCACAATTGACGAAAAGAATCTTGAAATAGTGGAAAAAAGAACGCAAGAGGTATTAGGCTGTTTTTCAAAGTCACTAAATTATTCCCTTTCCTTGGATGAAATTGGTTTTTGGCCTAAAGATAATACGCAATTAGCTATAAGACTAAATCCAAACGAAAATGTTAAGATGCTTCATAATATTCTAGTTGGAACGATACAGACTCTTGGTAAAGGCTCTTTGTATACTAAAAATCTTGCGTCCCAAATATCTTCCGGAAAGTTAAGATATTTACCTGATCAGGTAGAGAAGATAAGAGTATTCCATGCACCTTACATTTTTGAACATTTCAAGCCACATTTCACATTGCTCAATCCATTTCTTGGTAGTGACGAGGAAAGAGTTAATGTTGAAAGTTATATTAAAAATAGTTTTAGCAAAGAAGCTCATTTTACAATCGATAAATTGACAATGGTAATAAAGGAAAGAGAGGAAGATTATTTCCAAATATACAAAACGTTTGACTTATAATGTTACTTTTCGTTTATCAAGCTTTCGGTTATTCTAAATAGAGTTTCACGCCTTTTGGACATTTTGAAATTTAGTGCATTATCATAACCTTTTATCTGATATTGATTTAACAAGGAAGGGTTATCGAAAATACTATTCAACAATTCTGCCAGTTGTTGAGGGGTATTGGGATCAATAACCATGCCCGAATCACCTACTGCATTAACAATTCCTCCGGCAAGTGCATACGCTACCGGCAACCCAGCAGCTTGCGCTTCAATTGTCGTGAGTGAAAAGGCTTCAAGCGCTATTGAAGGAAACACAATAAGATCAAAGTCCTTAAATAAGCTTATAAGAGTATCTCTATGAACTTGACTTTTGAAAACAACATTTTTAAGTGAGTTAGCTTCTATTATTGATCGCAACTTCTCAACATACCCAGTTTCATCTTCGTTACCTAGAATCGTTAGGGAGATATGCTTACTTGTATGCTTCATTGCCTCTACTATAATGTGAGCTCCTTTGATCGATAGTAACCTACCGGCATATAAAACTTTAAGTTCACGTTTTCCGTCAAAAGTTGGCGGTACTAATTTTGAAACGTAATATTTATCGGGTATGCCGTGTGGGTTTATTACGTATTTCTTTTTCTTTTTATAAATATCAAAGAAATCCTTAGCCATATTTTCTGCTGGGAATAAAAGTTCATCCAAATGATCTGCAATATAAATCAAATTTTGTTCGAAAAACTCTTCTTTCATTGCCCACTGGACATCCGTACCGTGGCAAATTCCAAGCTTAGGTATGTTAGGATCAATATCCGAAAATACTCGAGATAAACCAAAATTAAGATGCTGTGCGTGAATTACGTCTGGCTTATAATCGGCTGTAATTTGGGAAACTTCTTTGTAAAGATTACGTAGATAATTTGAATATTCTGAAGATGCCTTGGTTTTCTCCGTTTTCAAAAATGTAACATCCTTCATAGTCCACCAAGAATTGTATGAAGCGTCCGTTGGTTTTAAGGCTAAAAACTTCACCTCAACGTCGTCTGGAAGATTCGAGTACCAGTCATTACATATGATAGGACTACCACCGAATGGGTGAAAAGGTATATCTATGCCTGTGAGAATTTTCATTATTTAATCCTTCAACTTAAAATCTTTATAAACTTGGGATGCTGCTGGTTCCATACTTCCTTGGTATTTACCTTCATATAATTTAATATCTCCGAAAACCTTCCAAAATGTGACCTGGCCTATTCTCATACCTGGTAATACCCTAAGAGGCTGTACAGCGTGAAGCATAAGTGTAAATCTGCCTATATACCCGATATCAATAAGGTCAGCAGTTATATGGACGAACAAGCCCAGTCGTCCTGTTGAGGATTTGCCTCTGATTATTGGTACGTATTTTTCGCTTCCAATTTTTTCCACGGTATGCCCTAAGTACAATTTATTCGGATACAATACAATTCCTGATTCGGTAAGTTCAATTGTTTCTGTTTCATTTTCGTTCTTAGTGTCTAGTTCTAGATTCTTATACACTTTTAATTTAGATCCAAGTCTGAAGTCATAAGAGTTGGGATT
The DNA here is from genome assembly GCA_000503835.1 of candidate division WWE3 bacterium RAAC2_WWE3_1. GTDB lineage: Bacteria > Patescibacteriota > WWE3 > UBA101185 > UBA10185 > UBA8498. Next base: position 375,057 of record CP006914.1, read on the forward strand.
TAGTTGCACAGGATCAAACGGGTCAATAACTATATTCCCATTCAAAACTTCTTCATGTATTTTTGGCCCGGTTAAAATCATAAGTTATCCTAATAATTTCTCCATTTGGCTATGCGTAGGTTCACTATACTTTGCATAGCTATTTACTTCTTTTTTATATTCATGCCCGTTTAATAATTCCAATCCTTCTGTTACCCAGAAGGACACCTGACCTATACGCATTTTTGAGTAAACACGTAAGGGTTGCACAACTGTTAGTTCTAAAGTCCACTTATGACAGGTTCCTATATGACCTAAATCCGCCGTTATCTGTAAGAATAGACCGAGTCTTCCCAACGAAGAACGCCCGATTAAACTCGGTACATATTTAGGCGAACCAATCGTTTCATAGGTAACTCCAAGATATAATTTGTTTGGCTGTAAAACATAACCTTCCTCTGGAATAATCAATTTGTGTTGAATTGGAAGTAGTTTTATATCGTCAACATTGTATGTAATCTCTACCAGATCCTTATCTAGTCTGTAATTATAGCTGTTTGGATTGACAAGGGACTCCTCAAAAGGATCTAAACATATAGACCCACTACGAACTTCTTCGGTTATTTTAGAGCCTGTCAAAATCATAATTATGCTTCATAGTAATAATTAACACGGTCAATTCGCATTATTTTATCACAAAAACCGTATTTTTCCTTATAGCTATCACAAATACCAAATATGATAAGCTATATACTATGAGTAAATTATATTTTGTAACCCATTCCGAAGTTGAAATATATAAGGATATACCTATAGAGAGATGGTCGCTTTCCGAGAGGGGAAAGGAACGTTTTAGGTTATTTTTGGACCAACCGTGGCTATCTTCAATAGATGTTATTTACTGTAGTAGCGAACAGAAAGCGTTAGACGGGGCAAAAATCGTTAGTGATCATATAAACAAGAAATTCATTGAGGTACCCACTATTGGCGAATTTGATAGGTCCTCTACAGGATATCAACCAAAGGAGATTTTTGTGGAAAATGTTAAGTTGTTTTTTGGGTCACCTGCTATCAGCGTACTGGGTTGGGAAACCGCACAACACACGCAAGAGCGTGTAGTGAAGGAATTCGACACCATTATAAGGGATAATCCGGATAAAGATATCCTAGTTGTGGCACACGGTGGTGTTGGATCACTTTATCTGGCTCATTTATTAGGGGAACCAATAAACATTAAATGGAATCAACCTGGCAATGGTGGGGGTAATTATTTTGTAGTAGATCTAAAAAGTCAAAAAGTTATTCAAAAATGGCAACCGATTGATGTAATTGTGTAAGGTCTGAGGAGGTTACACGGGTGATATGTAACCTCCTCCAGGTCAGCGTACTTCAGGGCCAGAGCAAAGATGAAAATGTATTTGATGCACGTCTTGGCGGTCTCCACCGTTTACTAGAATAGTGTAACCTGATTTATCCCATCCTAGTTCCAAAACCACCTCTTTAGCCATTCTGTAGACCTCTGCAATGTATTTTCTGTCTTCCTCGTTTGTGGAGGTGATACTTCGGATCTGTTTCTTTGGTACAAGCAGAATATGCTTTTCCCAAGAAGGCCGAGGATGCCAAAAAGCGATAACAAACTCATTCTCTTTGATTCTGTTAACTGGAAGAATCGAACTTAGTCTTCCAAATGCAATTCCCACGATCAAATCACCCAGCGGGGATTGTGCAATATGGAATAATGCCTTAGCTATCTTCATCGGGATACTCTCCTTTCGTTGATGTGTCAGCTATATTAACATGGAATAGTTGGAATTTCTTACTTATTAGTGCTAAAGAAAAATGCAGGTTGATTTGGTTGTTCCAAGTGTTTAAGTACTGCTTCCTTGGCAGGTGTAGGAATAAAGGTTAATTCTTTTATCTTTGAAAGGTTCACCCATTCAACATGGTACTGTTCATTAGCATGCATTCTTTCTTTCTCCGGTCCACCTAAAGCAATTTCTATATCGTCAGTAGTACACTCAAAATAAAAAGCTATTCTGGATTCCGTATCAATTAAGAAAAGAAGTCTTCCAACCGTAACATCTAAATTAAACTCCTCCTTAATTTCTCGTTTGCAGGTTTGTTCAATTGTTTCCCCGGCTTCCCAACTACCACCAGGTAGTGTATAAAAATCTTCCTCCCTTTTACCATCACGCGGACCAAGGAATTGACGCATTAAAAGTATTTTCCCGTCTTTGATAACTATTCCACCGGCACGGAAGCCTTTATTTCTATTTTCTAAGATAACGCCTTTCATATAGATATCATTATACATAAACATGGGAGTAACTTAGCAGCAACAGCAAAAGGGGGTAGGTATGTAGGTTCATGTAAAGTAAGAAAAAAGTTCGCAACCTGGTCAACGATGGCCCACCAAATACTCAGGAGGGAATCGAACTAACGTGGTTACAATGTAAAAACCAACATCGCTTGCGTAAATATTAAATGCTTTTATTACCCATTAATTTTTGTTAGTAAAATACTTTTATGCAAATTTGAGATTTATCTCAGAGATTTAACCCTTTACTTTTTTATAAGGGAAAAACTATATCGTTAGATTAGAAAGGTAGTCTTTTGAAATTACTTTTGGTGAGTCAACTTTTAATTTCTGTAGATATTTTTCAGGTAGCTGTAACGCGATGTCATCTTCGGAGAATTCCTGAGATTCAATATCGCTATCTTTACCGCTTAAATAAACTACTAAGGCTCTAACCAGAGATTCGTACACTACGGTATGCGCTTTTTTGTAATTGCTAAAAACTTCATCCGGCAGGTTGTTAATAATAGTTTTAATACCATCGGATATCGGAAGCTCCGCTTCATCTATATAGGCATGCATAATCTCGTGAATTATATTTCTGACATTTGGCTCGGAAGAGTTCCAACTTACAACAATATGAAATGTATCTTTAGTGGGTATGCACATACCGGACTTATCCCAGTTTCTTGTTACACAAAATTTGGCAACTTTTGGTTCGAAATCAAAATATGTATTAAATAAACTAACAATTGCTTTTATTGGAGCGTCGTAGCTTTTCAGACTTTCAGATAGCTCTTTACGATTTTCTTCCCATAACTCCTGCATCTCTGGAATATTTGAGAGGGACTTAACATACTTCAACACACCATCGTGTGATTTTCTTGTTTCTTCTGTTGGTTCATAGTTTTTGGAATTTAGAACACTCAACAGGTATTGGTATCTGTGATCCGGCATAGTAATATGCTCAACTTTATTTCGCTCTAATATAGCGGTTACTGCTGTTTTTAAGTTTTCCGTATTTTTTGAATATCTGACAGACTCGTTATTATTAAAAAGCAAAGCACAGTAGAGAAAAAAGTGTTCCGGGATTTCTATGGTTTGTACTATCATACCGCTATAATATCACAATTTTACCGGGCTTTAACTCATAGTTTGGAATCGTTATAGTAGTACCGTCAAGTAGTTCCGTATTTGGATCAAGGGTATTCATACCATTTGTTTCTTTAATAACCTCACAGTATTTTTCGCTACCAAAATACAGTAAGGATAATGTTTTTAAAGTTTTGGGGGTATTTTTGTTATTTACAACATATGTAAAAGTATCTTTGTAGTTTTCACATTCTTTTTCAAAGGATGGATTGAAAACCATATTTCTTAGACCTGTTTTAGAAATGTCTCTTAATTCAAAATGAAGATGTGGTGATAAACAAGCATCTCCCGTTTCTCCGGATAAACCTATCAGATAGCCTACATCCACAACTTCTCCTAAAGAAACGGCAAACTCAGACAAATGGGCGTACAAAGCGACGATATTTCCATTACGAACTCCAATAACATTACCCATACCTTTATGGAATTCTCGCCTAACAACTATGCCTGGAAAGGCTGCGAATACTTCCGTACCTTTGGCGACAGGGAAATCTACACCGGGATGTTTGTTATCAAAGAGTGAATAAAAATCACCTCTCTCAGGATGGGTACTGTTATCAAAACCAAATGCCTGGCTAACAGTGTGGTTCTTTACCGGGTAGTGAATAATCATATATTTGTACTATAGAAAAAAGCAGGTTGATCTGGATTATCCAAATATCTTAGTAGCGCATCTTTAGCAGGAGCAGGGATAAAGGTTAAATCTTTTAGTTTCTCAAGTTCCACCCATTCAACCGAGTATTTTTCGTGATCAGACATTCTGTCTTTTTCAGGGCCACCTAACGCAATTTTAGTTTCCGCTGTCTCGCCAACAAAATAGAAGGCGAGTCTTGATTCTGTATCAATATAGAAAATAAGTTTACCTACGTTAATATCAATACCGCACTCTTCTTTTATTTCCCTTTTGCAAGTTTGTTCTATAGTTTCGCCAATTTCCCAACTACCACCGGGTAAAGTATAAAAATCCTCTGCACCTTTGCCTTCTTGCTCTCGCGGACCGAGATACTGGTTCATCAACAGGATCTTTTCATCTTTTACAATGACAGCACCTGCACGGAATCCTTTATTTCGATTTTCTAAAATTACGGCTTTCATATAGATACCATTATACATAAATAGGGGAGTTACTTAGCAGCAACATCAAAAGTGGGTAAATATGTAGGCTCGTGCAAAGTAAGAAAAAAGTTCGCAACCTGGTCAACGATGGCCCACCAAATCCCCGTGTTTGCGCTACAGCAATGTATTATTCGCCGTAAACGATGGTCTAAAACCCGCTCTAAACCCCCAAAATCGACCGGGACCAAATTTTCGGCATTGATTTTTTAATACCCCTCACACATTCCGGTCGACTACTCTTTCTACAAATTCCTCGGGCTCACGTTAAGTAGTTTACACATTACGCTTACCCCAACATCAAGTGTACTTTACCTACACATAGCCAAAACTTCCCTTTTACCCAAAATAAATTATAGTTAAAAGTATGAGCAAAGCTAAGCCGTACCTTCTCGCCGCATCACTTAGCCTGATACTGGTGTTTATTATCTTTCGCATATTTAACATAAACCCACTTTTGCCTCTCAATTACACCGGCGACGCCCTCGTCCATTACAACTTTGCAAAAAATATCGAAGCCACGGGATGGTGGGCGGTAAATCCGAGGTTCGGCGCACCGGTTGGACAAACACTCTACGATTTTCCACTTACCGAAAACACGCATCTTTTACTCATAAAGCTTCTGATAATGTTGGGGCTTAACTGGTACGAAAGTGTGAATGTGTTTTTCATCCTATCTTTTCCTCTGGTCACCGTAGTTTCATTATTTGTAATGAAACAGTTCGGGTTAAAAACATATACCGCACTCCCGTTATCCATCGTGTATGCATTTTTACCGTACCACTTTCTACGGGGAGTAAATCACCTTTTTCTCGCGGGTTACTTTGTTGTGCCGTTATCCATTTATTCGGCTTACCGTCTCGCGTCCAGCAATCCTATAAAACTAGCAGGAACTATCCTGCTCACACTGCTAATTGCATCAAATGGCGCCTACTATACATTTCTTTCTCTCTTTTTTATAGTTTTGGGCGGTCTGTTCGGTTTATCAAAAGCGTGGAACAAAAAACTTCTGTTTAACTTGATTGGATTCCTGGCAATAACCTCTTTTTTCTTTTTTATAAACTATCTTCCGACTCTATTGTACACACAAAAATACGGAATAAATTTGAACACTACTGTCAGACAGGCAAGCGATACCGAGGTGTTCGGGTTAAAGATTGCTCAGCTTGTCCTTCCCTTTGAAGATCACAACTTGAGCATTTTTAACAAGATACAAAAACGTTATATGAACTACGGTTCGTCGGTAACAAATGAAAATCAGGATGCGGCCTTGGGTGTAACTGCCACGCTCGGTTTTATTTTTCTGATATTTTGGACCATTTTCAAACACCGACCGTTCAAATTAGAAGAAAATTCGGAGATGAAGCTGGACATACTGGGAGTTTTTAATCTAGCTTCTCTATTGTTCGCGACGGTAGGCGGATTTGCCGTAATTTTGTCTACTTATATAAATCCGACTTTCAGATCTATGAATAGAATGAGCGTTTTTATTGCCTTTGTTTCACTTGTCGCCGTAGGTCTACTGATGCAACTCATTAAGTCACAAAAACTTGCGGTGTGGGCCTCTCTGCTAATTTTTCCGCTCGCACTTTTTGACCAGATTTCTCTTGGCGTAATGCAAAATTTTATCCGTGAACCTGCTGAATACCGCATGTTAGTAAAATACGCGGGTGAGATAAAAAGTAGGGTAGGGCAGAACGCAAAAATATACACACTGCCGCTCGGACAATATCCTGAGGGCGGGGATAAAAAATTAATGCGCGTCGCCCTCCTCACCAACGGAATAGTATGGAGCACGGGAGCGGAAAAAATGCGAGCGGGAAATTTTTGGCAGGAGCGTGTCGACCGACTTGAAATGAAACCTTTTCTGCGAAAAATTATCAGTGAAGGGTTTACCGGTTTACTGGTCAACGTAAAGGAAATGAATCCAACAAAACTTGCGGAAATAGAAAAGGAACTTACCATAAAACCATTGCAGGACCAAAAAGGAGAGTATAGCTTTTACAATCTGAGAGCCTACGCCGTCTCTAATAAAATATCTTATGCACCTACAACTGTCTTTTATTATGTAGCCGGAAATTGTCTTTATGACACGGTGTCACTTTTTTATTGTGTGGACAAAGGAAGAGTTGAGTTTGAAAACATATCCGGCAATGAACAGGTCAGGATATTGAATCTGACATTAGAATTTCCTAAAGAAGAGGTAAAAAAGATTAGCGAAAAAATAACGGTTCCGGCCGGCAAATCGCACTACTCTATAACCAAGGGCGCCGGAGATAGTGTTTTTCCGATTCCGACCGGTGTTGTATGGCCGATAAATATCGGCTACCCTAATTTTGTTATCCGGGAAATTGAATTGAAGTAATTTAGTCTTTAATTCTTCCTGGCAACTACATTTAGGGTAACACCGAACGGTATGTGTGTTTTGAGCAGAATGCGGGTTTCAATCTTCAGCAGGGCGACAAAAAAATCGTTCAATTTTTTGGGTAACAACACATATGAAGTCTTGGGATACGCAGACTTACCAAAAATATTTCCCCACATTCTGTACAGAATAATTAACGGGGAAATCACAGTAACAAAGTAGGAGTTAGAAACTATCTCAAAACCTGCGTCACTTAACTTTTTCGTTAACTCCACACGGTGGTAGCGGCGTTTATGTTCAAGCGCCTCATCATGCTCACTCCACAAGAATTTATGCGCCGGTACGTTTACAAAAAAGAGACCATCATCCGTTAGCATCTTGCGGATTTTTTGCATAACCAGTACGTCGTCCTGCACGTGTTCCAAAACATCCAGTGCAAGTATTAAATTAAATTTTCGGGCGTACTGTTTTTCTTCAAGTTTAGAAACATCCTGAACGAAAACATTACCCAAGCCTTTGCTTTTGCAAAACGCGATTGCGTCCGATGACACATCAAAACCTGTAACAGCCCCGAATTCTGTTAAGGCCCGCGCAAGCGCACCGGTGCCGCACCCGACATCAAGAATACTGAGATTTCTCTTGTCACCGAAATGCCGTTCGACCAGTGCCTTAACAAGGTGCCTTTTACCTATATGCCACCAGTACTCGTTTTCCATATCCGCCATTTTCTCGATCTCTGTAGAAGTCACCATTCCATTTTCTCACATAAAAAATATATTTAAAGACGGTTCTGCGGCCATTGAGACCTCGATCTTACAATAACTGATACAATGTAGGCTATGGAACTCAGAATAAACAAATACATGGCACTCTGCGGATTGGCATCACGCAGAAAAAGCGACGAGATACTTCTGAGCGGAGGGGTGCGGATAAACGGTCGTCCTGCAAAACCCGGGGATATCGTCAACACCGAAAAAGACACCGTTACTTACAAAGACATGCAATTGACCCCCGACAATAAGCTCGAATATTACGCTGTAAACAAGCCACTCGGTGTCATATCCTCAGCTAAAGATGAGTTCGGCAGGAAAAATGTCGTGGATATGGTCAAAACTGACCACAGACTTTTCCCTATAGGAAGATTGGACCGAAATAGCACCGGACTTATCATACTAACTAACGACGGAGATCTTGCCCTTAAACTTACGCACCCCAGATATCATCTGCCAAAGGTTTACGAAGTTACAACCGAAGAACCGGTTTCCGACGAACAGCTGGAAAAACTATCATCGGGAGTTTCCGTTTACCACGAAAAAACAATGCCTGCTGAAACCGAGCGTCTGGATTATAACTTTTTCAAAATCACAATTTTTCAGGGTTTGAAGAGACAGATAAGGGAGATGTGTAAAAGTATAGGTCTTACAGTGCAGACACTTAACAGAACCGAAATCGGCCCGATAAAACTGGGAAATCTAAAAACCGGTTCATCCAGACCACTTTCCAAAGAGGAAGTAACGATGTTGAAATCCGACTAAACGTTCGGGAGTTGTTCATTAGCCAAACCGTCTTTCATTTTATATACTCATCAAGTGAAAAAGATATTTTTTATAACTATGGGGGCACTTTTGCTTGTTCTGGCTCCCATTTATCTTTATATCAGGGTTTTTTCAAAAGAGAGCACGACACCCGCACAGCAACCTGAACAAAATGCAACTAAAGACAAAGAGTACATTTTTGAGGAACTTGGAATTTCTTTGGTCGTTCCGGAAGATCTGCACGTCATAAAATCTCCCGGTTTTAACGCAAGCACCGGAAAATTAGAATCTTACACTTTTTACATTCAAAATTACGGAGACGAGAGCGGACCTGCGACAGGAGACTTTCAAATATACGGGCTATATCAACCTTCTCTGCCGGAAATTACTCCGGAAGATATTGCCGCAATAAAAGATGATGCCGAGAACTACGTCAATGTTAAGGAATTTTCGACAGGTGCGATACAGGGATACGAGGCCCGACAAAAAGGCGAACGTGCCAACTACGTTTATTTCTTTCTTCTCAACGAGCGTATTTTGAAAATTGCCGTTTCTCAAGGAACCGAGATAAATAAGGCGGCGGCGGAAAAAATTTTAAAAACGCTCAAAGTCATTGAAAAAATACAGACAATAGATGATACCGAAGCAACCGCGCCGGGGATGAGAAAGGAATATAATTTTTCCTACCCAAAAGGGTGGAAAGTGGCAAAAGTTAACAACGCCACCAGCGTAACCAGCCCCGATTATAAAATGTCAGGGGACGATACTGTTCTGGAGACAGGTATAGAACTGGCAGTTTATAAAAAGAGGGCCGATAGCGCTACCATCAACGAGGAATTGGCACTAAACCCGGTTACATTACAGATACCGAACAAAACTGACGCTGTTGTTGCGGGACAAAACGCAATAAGATACGAGTACAGTTACGAAGGTGTAAATGCCATAATGACCGAATTTATTAAAGACGGCATGAGATATTCATTGAGATACAGGTTTACCGCTGAAGACAGCAAAAATATTTACATGGGTATTTACGAGGAAATGTTAAGGACTTTCGAATTTGTAAATTAGCATCGAGGAAAGCATTTTTAAGCCCTTCGGCATAGATTACTTTTTCGCAAAAATTAAAGATCCGATTCGGATAGAAATTCTGCAAAAATGATAAACTATATACCGTGACGATAACACAGACAGCAAGAACAGCTTTCCTGTCACTTCAAAAAAATAAACTCAGGAGCTTTCTGACCATGCTCGGTGTGATAATAGGCGTTTTTGCCGTAGCATCGCTGGTTTCGATAGTGAGAGGCTTCCAGAATTATGTAAAAAGCGAGTTTGATGCGTTAGGTTCCAATCTTATTTTCATAATGCCCGGAAAAATAGACTTTACCGGAGATCCTTCAAGGAATTTTACCGGGAACAAGCTCAAATACAACCATGTAGAAAGAATTCAGACGGATCTCGGAAACAAAATCAGCTCCATTTCGCCGTGGTACGAGCTCTCAAAAAATTTTATTTATAAAACTAAATCATTTTACGGAGCGATTGGAGGAATAAACGATAGTGTTCTCAAGTTGTTTAACCTTAATGTGGCAAACGGGCGTTTTTTCACAAAAGCTGAGATGGACGCCAAAGCGAAAGTAGCGGTAATAGGATCAAAAGTTCTGGAGGAATTGTTCAATTCACGCAACCCCATCGGAGAAAAAATACAAATCGACGGAACATCGTATTTGATTTTAGGTGTGCTGGAAGAAAAGAGTCCTAATTACGATAATATTGTTTACATCCCATACACCACGGTTGAGTCCGAATTCAACATTAAAAATATCGGCTCCATAGTTATAAAAGTCGGTAGCGGGGAGGATATAAACAGTGTAAAGAATGAGATCAGGCTCTCACTCTTGAAAGAACTAAAAGACGAAGAATTCTCGGTCTCAACACAGGAGGATCTTTTACAGAGAATAAACGATATTTTAAAGATAATAGAGAGCGGACTGACGGCAATTGCTGCTATCTCACTGCTTGTGGGCGGTATAGGGATTATGAACATCATGCTCGTCTCCGTTACCGAGAGAACCCGCGAAATAGGCCTTATCAAAGCATTGGGGGCGACCGGCAGGGACATAGCCCTCCAATTCCTATCCGAATCCGTATTTATAAGTTTCACCGGCGGATTAATAGGATTAGCGGCCGCGTGGATTGCCACACTTGTTGCAAAAACGTGGATACCTGCGGAGATACCTTTATGGGCAGTTGTGGTATCTTTGGGTTTTTCACTTCTTGTCGGAATCGGCTTCGGAACTTATCCTGCAATTAAGGCCGGAAAAAAGGACCCGATAGTTGCCCTTAGATATGAATAAAAATCTACAAAGCAAAATAATTGAAACTTTAGGCAACGGTCAGGTGGCTTTTTTCAAATCCGACACGATTTACGGATTACACGCAAAAGCGGACAACCAAAAAGCCGTAGAAAAGATCAATCAGCTAAAAGGGCGGGACATTAATAAACCCTTTATTATACTAATCGGGAACATCGGGCAATTGGAAATATTCGGTGTTTCAATAAATAAAAATACCCGAAAATTAATTAAAAAACATTGGCCGGGGAAATTAACACTCGTGCTCAAAGCAAATTTAACCGAAACACTGAAATACTTAGGCCGGGGAGGCGAGACTCTCGCGTTCAGAATGCCTAAGGACAAAGATATTCAGAACATCATAAAGAGCACAGGACCGATAATAAGCACCTCCGCGAACCCTTCGGGAGAAGAACCCGCATCCACGGTAGAGGAAGCAAAAAAATATTTTGGGGACGGGGTAGATTTATACATTGATTCGGGAAATGTTGAAACCGGGCCTTCTACAGTAATAGATGCTACCGGAGAAGACATTAGGATTTTACGGGAAGGAGAAGTAAAGCTGTCGCCTATGCCCGCGAACAGCTATAATTCGGCTATGGGCAATAAGATTAATTACGCGGTTGCCACACTAATATTTTTAGCTATAGCTACCGGCGTTTGGCTTAACATTAAGGAACAAAAAAGCATCGACCATTCGAAATTGCCGGAAAAGGTCGAGCAAAGCAACGGGTTCCAAAGGTGGATCACAAATCTCAAGAACAAAGATATGGTAATAGAAGCTGACGAATTTACACTCAAAGAAGAGAATGAAATTTACAACACAAAATGGATGAAAGTTTACTCGATAGAAGAAGAGGGAATGAGAGAAAAATATAATGGGACAATTGAAAGTTTGCGCGGTGTAAAAAAAGTTGTTTTTTCCCCCAGCGAAAGAGAATTAATTGACTACCGCCCGGAATACAGAGACGGTTACGCACCGAACGAAGTTCATTTTTACGGATTGAAAGAGGATAAGATTATCGATGCGAGAATTTTGGACTGTTCCGCACATGCGAATTGTTATTTCGACCGGGCATATTTTTTGGATAATGATGTTTTTGTTATTTCGGAATTTTCAAGAACGATTGATAAGAAGGATGAGGTCTCTGCTGTGTGCTCGGTGGAGGAAACGTGCGAGTATTCCGTAAAGGTTCACGTTATAGATTTAATAAACAATAAACGCCTGGTTTACGAATCCCGTCCTTTTCAGGCTGTTATGACAGAATTGTTGCCGGAGTTGTGAGAGGGTAGGGGATAGGGTAAGATTCTCGCGGATATGTGCTTTTTCACGCCCTTGTCGCTTTCGTTCCTCGGGGTGTAGCTCAGTTGGCTAGAGTGCACGGTTTGGGACCGTGAGGCCGCAGGTTCGAGTCCTGTCACCCCGACCATTTTAAAAACCAATGACGCAAGTCATCGCTTAGAGACGTGGTTACACCAACTTCAACTAGCTCTTCCAATTCGAGTGGTACAAAAGAGGTATTAACAAATTCCTGATTATTAAATTCATATGGAGGTTAAATGAAACCACAGAAAATATCCAACGGATTTTTAAGATTCCTGGTAGTGGTATTATCCCTAGTACTTTATTTCTTAAAGGTATCTCTTTCTGGTGCTTACGCAGAAGAAATAGGGGCATTGCTCTTTGGGATATTGCTGTGTGGAGTAATTATATACTACCCAATAAGTTACAGATCAAAAGAAACTCCAAAAGAGACGCGGGTAAATAGACAGCTTAAAACCATGGTTTATGCTTCAGTGATATCCGTTGTCGACTTGTTTGTAGAAGGGAGCTACATAATACTCGGAATCATCGGGGTGATCTTACTCTACGTCAACATCCAGAAACAGAAACGGGAATTCGTAAATACAAATCCGATAAATAACAATTAGGTACATTAAAAAGAAAAGACCTGCCTACAAGGATTGTGTCCCCATAAACAAGTCTTTCGTTGGTGTGCCCAGCTCGACTAATTCTTACAGTCGGAACACTGGCACTGGCACTCGCAGTCACAGTCGTAGCAATCGCCGCCGCATTCGCAATCACAGTCTTTTTCGCACTGTTGGCTGCATTGCGTTGCGCAGTCATAATCGCATTCGCAATCCTTGCATTCGGCCTGGCTTCGGGAGCCCGCAACATGGATACCGAGAGCGCTCAGGGTAGTCATGTCTGCCTTACCTCCTTTCTTCGGATTTTTCTTCCCTCATACACGAGTATAGCGGGAAGTACGCCTTTCATCAGCTCGCACATAACTGATGGTTCTCCCAATGTGTTTGCGCTTAAAGCAAGCACGGCACATCCACCGCAGCACACATGTCGCCAAAGGCATTCGCCGCAAACCCCATCTCTACCTAAGGTTTCGACATGAGTTGCAAAAGGCAAGATGCCCCCTCTATCCAAAGCACGCCCCAGAGGCTTATCAACGGTCATTTGGCAAAAGCAGACATTAGCTTCTGGGTCAACGGCGAAGTAGTTGCTACCCCCACCACAGATCCTTGTCCTGCTACCGTCAAACTGGATACCGTTGAAGCTTAGTCTTGGAAGCTCGTTGTCAGGAAGTAGGCTGACTTGTTCCAAGAATGCAACCATCTTGCTAGTAACGTGGTCTACATTCATGGTCAAACCCACGCCGTGCTCGTAATCCCGGGACAGGCTTAGACTGAGTGTTAGACCTTTCCCTCTGACATACTGCATTAGCTCCCAAAGCCCGTCTACGTTCTTATCAGAAATCGTAGTTAGAATGGTTGGTTTAATCCCAGCCAATATCAAAGTTTCGATTCCTTGAAGAACGTGCTCCACACTTGGTCGGCCGTCTGCGTACTTTCGGGCATCGTTGTAGCTACCAAGCCCATCAAGCGATACCATCACGGAGAAGCCTTTCTCGTTTAGGAAGTGGGCTTTGGCCTCCGTAACCAATGTACCGTTGGTGATTATCGCCAACCGGACCTTGACACCCAAGGGCTCTAGTTTAGCCTTTGTTTGGTCTACCAAGTAAGCAATTATCTCCGTGTAAATAAGCGGTTCGCCACCAGCAAATTTCAACTCTACTTCTTTAACCTGTTGGGCCTCTACATCGTTGTGTAAAGCGGTAACGATTGCGTCGCACGCTTCCTTGGTCAGTCTGCGTTTGCCTTTATGCACATAGCAGTATTCGCACCGCAGATTACAGGCGTCCGTAACATGTATCCAGAGAGCCACGGACTTTGCACGTCTGGCCTTGGCTTTCTCCTGCTTAGGAACCTTCTTACCAAAAAGCCCCTCTTCCAGGAGAAACTGGATTATGGCGTGTAAAGACTCTTCCCAATCAGTATCATCTCTTGACTGGAGAATTTCCTGAAGGGTTAAACCGTTTGCCAGTTGTTCGTATACGTACAGAGCCGCGTCTGAAAGTACAAATGCCTTGCCGGAACCGTAAGGACTGTAGATCACCGCCTCACCATTTTGTAGGTTTAGCTTAATGTGACCTGACATGTCCAATAACAGTCCCTGATACGTCAGGTCTGTCATGATGATCTCTCCTTTCAGTTGTATTTTGATTGTTGCCGTAGTTATAGCATAATTGTCGTATAGAGTAAAACCGAATTACCCACATGACTGCTGATTACTGTAGTATAATGACCTCAACGATTCATCACTTCAAAGAAAGGAGTAGCACCGTGGGTAGACTTAGTGATTTAGGTATTTACGTATCCAAGTCTGAGGATCGGCATTAAGACTCAGATTGCCCGGCGGACTGCGAAATACCCGGTGACTGCGACGAAGGGCAGCACCCGCCCCAATCCTAACAGCCTAATAGAAAGAAGGAGCATTTGTGTTTGTTTTAATGCACATACGCCCCATTTCTCGATATATGTCAATAAGTCTTGGATTAATAAATAAAAATAAAAGAATAAGCGTCACCGAAATTATCGATAGCTACGTTAATTCGCTGAACTCTGTTTTCGTTAATTCGGAGCTAGAATCTTTTGTCTACTCCAAAGAAAAAGGAGTTGTTTCATTGTTATTTGAGGGTAACGTTGAGAATTTCAATACTCAGGACGCAGGTCTACTAATCCAAACAGACAATATACTTGATAGAGAAATCACAACCATAAAAGTAGTTCATGAGAACTCATACAAATCCAGACAAAATTTATCAAATAGGCTCTCGTTTCTAAAGAGGCTAGAATGCGGTTTTGTACTCCTGGAACATACCGCACTGATAGACGATGTTTCTAAGAGACCTCCGAGAAAAACTACAAACGGCAACCTCTATTTGCCTGTTGGAGCCATTACAACGTATTTCAATCCCGATTCAACTGATTCGCGCTATGCAAACGATAGACGTGGGGTTGATTTCCGAGAGTCAGTTGATTCTCCAGATATTATTACCACCACAGATTTGTATTATTCAAGTTTCATTGATAACAAAAATTTGGATGGACTAACTGCTCCAGACCAATGCGGTTTGCAACACTTTACTACAGTAGTACATAATGTCGACGGTAAGCTTAATATATCATTTTTGCAGAATCAGAATGCTAAGTTAGCCAGATACTTTTTCGAACCCGAAATTGTATTTTGCAGTAACGATTTTATCCTAAGAACATTTAGGGGTATTAGGTACCCACAGCAAGAGATTTCCCTAAAAAATAATTTGCGAAAAGCATCTTTCGAGGTTTAAGTACCGGTTATACCTTCGCAAATTCCAGAATGTACATATAATCTGTATTTGTAATAAAATAGTTGCAAACATCTTCTCGTGCAGTCGACCAGAAAAGTAAATATTATGCCACGCAGAATATTCATCGGAATCAAACCCGACGACCACATAATCAGAGACATCAAATCCATGCACGAACAGCTAGCATTTCTGCCGGTGCACTGGGTTCCGCTCGAAAACCTGCACACAACCCTCATTCCTCCGTGGAAGCCGACAAACTACGAAAAAGATCTCGAAACGTTCAACTCGCTGAAAATAAAACAGCCATCGGCGCCCCTTACATTTACATCCGTTACATTTTTCAAACCAAAAAATATGTTATGGGCAGTTGGACATAATTCTGAAACCCTATGCCCGATAATAGAAAACCTGCGTAACGCTTTTAATTTTGCTAAAGACGAAAGGGAATATTTGATGCATATAACCCTGGCAAAACATGTTGCAGCCGAACTCAGCATTCCGGAAGTAAAAATACAGTGGCAGTTTGTCCCTACAGAACTAACTTTATTTGAGACTGTACAAACCAAAGGCGAAACACAATACAAAACCCTCTCTACTATAAGCATGACGTGATATCATTGAACTTATGAAAACAGTATTAGTAACAGGCGGCGCAGGATTTTTAGGAAGTCACCTTTGCGATTACTTAATTAATAAAGGTGAAAAAGTTATTTGCGTTGATAATCTTTTTACCGGAGATAAGAAAAATATTGAGCATCTTTTGGAAAACCCCAATTTCAGATTTATAAACCACGACATCATTGATCCGTTGTATGTAGAGGACACAATCATCGATCAAATTTATAATCTCGCCTGTCCGGCATCACCGATTCACTATCAATTTAATCCAGTCAGAACTATTAAAGCTAACACCATCGGCGTTATAAATATGCTCGGTCTCGCCAAAACCCATAAAGCGAGGATATTGCAGGCTTCAACATCGGAAATTTATGGAGACCCCCTCGAACATCCTCAAAAAGAATCCTACCGCGGCAACGTAAACACAATCGGACCCAGAGCCTGTTACGACGAAGGCAAAAGGGTAGCAGAAACGCTTTTTTTCGACTACCACAGACAACACAATCTTGAAATTAAAGTCATTAGAATATTCAACACATACGGACCGCGTATGGCTCAAAACGACGGCAGGGTAGTATCGAATTTTATTTTGCAGGCACTGAGAAACGAACCTATCCAAATCTACGGTGACGGAAAACAAACAAGATCATTTTGTTTCGTATCCGATCTAATAGAAGGAATGTATAGAATGATGAACACCGATGACTTTATAGGTCCCGTAAATATCGGAAATCCCGGAGAATTTACAATGCTCGAACTCGCAGAAAAAGTTATCGAGCTAACAGGTTCGAAATCGGAAATTATTCACAAACCGCTACCAACGGATGACCCTATGAAAAGAAAACCGGATATAACGCTGGCCAAAGAAAAATTAAAATGGGAACCTAAAGTACAACTGGCCGAGGGGTTAAAACAAACGATAGATTATTTTAGATTAGCCATCGAGTAAATCTCTAATCTCCTTAGAATCAATTTTTGTACATAGCAATTTTTTTATGTTATTCTTTTTGAGAATAGAAATATGAGTAGCTATCCCAAATTTTTTACAAAAGAAGGAAGAACTTTACGCCCTTTAAATATTCCCACGGTTGATGCTTCTTTTTCCAAAGAAAGAGGTCTTGATTCCATCAGTTCCTTGGTGTCGGAGAGCACCATTTTTCCGAATCATCCGCTAACACCGCGCAAAAACATACTTGAAACTATAAACACGAAGATAGAGCGTATGACAGCGGCCTTACCCATTCAAAAATATGCGACCATGGGATTCGCAGTAGCATTAATAACGATTACCGGTATTACAGTTCACGCAGCAGTCGTCCCCCGAAAAATTTCTTTCACGGAAGACGACGGTTACAACATTTATTCCTCCAAACCTCTTACCTACGATTACGCAGTTTCAAAGGTTAGCACGAAAGATTCAAGGGCAGAAAAGATCGACGGCGTCTTTAACATTTATAAATGCCCTTTAGAAGGACTAGGCGGCAAGTTTGTAGAGGAAGCCGATAAATACGGTATCCCCTGGTGGTTAACAGCTTCCGTAGCGTTCAAAGAATCCAGCTGTGGCAAGAACACACCTACGGTAGACGGCCGGGAAAGCTACAACGCATGGGGTTGGGGAGTTTACGGTGATAACGTTCGTTCTTTCGACAACTTCGCCCGTGGTATTGAGACTGTGTCCAAGTACTTTTCCGACAAATTCTATTCGCGGGGTATTGAGGATCCCTGCGAGATTATGAAAGTGTATACTCCGCCCTCGGACGGTTCCTGGTGCCGCGATGTCGTTCACTTTTCGGAGGTTTTTGACCAGTACCGAACCCTTTAATCTTTTCTAAAGAATAACCCTATAGTATTTGACGGGTGAGCTAAATATGGTAGAATTAACGTTTGTATGTGGAGAAAACCTCGGTTTAAACCGACGGTCATAGTCCTTTCCGCGCTAGTTTACGCTATTGCGGTACTAGGGGGAATGATCTCCACCAAAGCTGAGGCAAATGGAAAGATTTTAGCATCTTCCGGACAGGCCGAGACAGCTTTGGTTAAAGTAACTGTCGAGTATAAAAAGGTTAATAGGGAAGAGGTGCTAACAGCCTTCTTCGAAGACTTAAAGTCCCCTCTTAAACCTAATGCAAAGAAATTTATCGAAGTTGCTGATAAATACGGGTTAGATTATCGTTTGCTGCCGGCCATTTCATGTATGGAGTCGACCTGCGGTAAGCGTATAATTCCCGAATCATATAACCCTTTCGGGTGGGGCATTTACGGAAATACCCATATTGCTTTTGCTTCGTTTGACGAAGCAATCGAAACGGTGGGTAAAGGATTGGCTGAAAACTATGTTTCTAGGGGATTTGATACTCCCCGTGAAATAGCGCCGATCTACACCCCTCCCAACCACGTTAACTGGCTGAATGGAGTTAATTACTTCTATAGCAGGATGGAAACGCTGGAAGGACAAATTTAATAGAAAAAACCGAATAGGGAAGGGCGGTTTAAGTACCGCCCTTTCTTTATGCTTTAATTAGGTGGTTTGGTTGGTATAATATGGGAGCTAACTGGACTTAACTACGGGCTGGAAATATTTGGGCGAGTGGCGGAATGGCATACGCGCACGGCTTTAGTTTACTAACGTAAGCCGCCCAAGGATATAGTACTGAGAAACTTTAAAACTGAATAGTTCGGGGGCGAGTGGCGGAATGGCATACGCGCACGGCTTAGAACCGTGTTCCGAAAGGATTGGAGGTTCGAGTCCTCTCTCGCCCACCATATTTTATGTTGGTTTAACAACCCCATTTTAACAAAACCCAAAAGGGACTCGAACTTTTGATACAATTAAGTTATGGCAACACCTATCACTCACATAGTACTAACAGAAAAAGTTTTTAATAATCTATTTAATAATTTTAATAAAAAAGATTTTATAATCGGGACTAGTTTTCCAGATATAAGATACCTAGGAACAATAGGTAGAGAGAAAACTCATATTAATGTAAATAACCTTGTAGATCTAAGAGACAATAATCCATTCTTTGCAGGAATGAAGTTTCACACGTTAGTAGATAAAATCAGGGAAGATTTCTTACTTTCGAGAAATATCTATTCAAAATGTCCAGAATCCAAATACATAACTAAATCTATAAAGTTTGTTGAAGATAAAATTCTCTATGATAAAGTTACTAATTGGATTAGCTACCAAAATTATTTCGATAATTTACTACAGGAAGAGCTCGAATCAGGTGCAGGGAAAGAAGCTGTTTCTCAATGGCATGGCGTACTAAAGAAATATTTTGCAAAGAAACCAAACGAAGAAAGCATTCGTACTTTTGTTGCAGAAATCAATTTACCAGAAAACGTAGCGACAGAGATACAAAATAACGTGAATGTGATTGAAAATATTCCAGAAATTAATATGTACGTAGAAGATTTATACAACACTTTTGAAGAGTTACTTAAAAAGTAAAATTAGTTCGCGCATCCTCACAAATGGTCCACCATATTTTCTGCATTGATACATCATCATATACAAAATAAAGATCGAACTTTTTAAGCTATAATTAACACATGGTTACTAAAGGGATTACTGTACTGAAAAATATTATCGAAACTAATCCGCTATGGTATCAAGATGACCAAATAAAATACTTCATCAACTTATTCAATAAAAATACACTTACAAAGCGGGAAAAGTCAGATAAGAATAATTTTAAAACTTTATTGAAAGAGACTATCTTTTATATAGATAGCAGTGGTTATAATTGGGATCAATGGCGACTGCCTATCGAGTATGCAGTAATACACCATACTTCAAGTTCACCAACAATAGGCTTGAAAGAACTAAATGTGTTAGGACTGAGACTTTACATTCAACAGTATTTAACTGACAAAGATGTTAAAGATCAACCGCTTTATTCGGGACATTATTGGGTGGGACAACCCGAAATTATAGAAAACATGACATTTGTTAGCTACCACTTTTTAGTAAGACCTAACGGTAAAATCATCCAGCTAACCGATACTTCTGCGTATCTATGGCATGCGGGAAATCTTGAAATAAATAGAAAATCTATAGGAATAGCGTTAGCTGGGAAATTTATAGATAAAGAACCAACTGCGGAAGCATTAATCTCAGCAGCAAGCATCATAAAGAAATATAATATAGATGCGAATAAAGTCTTTGGTCACAAGGAGGTGATAAAGAAAGATCTACTTGGAGAGACAGAATGCCCGGGAAACTTATTTTCTGAAGGCTGGAAAAGTAAATTAATTTTCAATCTGTGATAGCACAATAGTTCTCACTTGGTCGCTAGGAACCCACCACACATACTATCTATTCAGGTGAGTAATCCTGCCATCAAATCCGATTGACACTCTGTACATAGTATTGTACATTCAAAACATGGACAAACTAATGTCGTTATCAAACGCCAGGGCATCTTTTCCCGAGATAGTCCGTAAAGTAAGCACTACTCTAAGTAGGGTAGTTATTACTGTAAACGGACAGCCAAAGGCTACACTGGTCAGCGCCGAAGAATTAGAATCTCTCGAAGAAACTGCAGAGGTTCTCTCAATTCCCGGAGCTAAAGACAGCATAATAAAAGGGTTGAAACAAGCTAAAAAGGGTACCGGAACCGCACTTTCTGATATTGAGTAAGACAATATGCAGGTAATTATTACCCCGACCGCATTAAAACAATATAAACACCTTCAAAAGTCCGACCAAACAAAAATTAAAAATAAAATTCTTTTATTGGAAAAGCACCCCACGGAAGGAAAGAAACTAGCGGGAAAATTAGCTGAAGTAAGATCACTAAGAGCATGGCCCTACAGAATACTATATTACGTGGGTAAAAAAGAAAGAAAAATATTTATCGTAACCATTGCGCACAGGCAGGGAGTGTATAAATAGAGTAGGTGTTTTACGCTCACTGTTTCCTTCCCACTAAATATCTCATACAATTAGCATATGAGATCTGCCACAAAACTTCCATCCATTTTAAAAAGCCCGGGATTGCCAAAAGCCGTCGTCAGCCCTTTCAACTCCTTCGCCATCTTAATAATGTTTATAACACTGGGTGATGCACTTATGGCGTACACAGTGCCGATATACTTAGACAGTGTCCTGCATAATACGTTTCTTATGGGATTAGTTATGGCTACGTCTTCCGCAGCCGGCCTACTGTTCGACTTTATAGTGAGCAAGAAATTCCGCACCAAAAATTACAAGTACTTTATGCACACCACTTTTATTTTCGCCATATTATTTCCTGTGGCACTATTATTTTTCCCCCCGCACTTGGTATTTATTGTCATCGCTATGGCTCTTTGGGGAATATATTTCGAAACCAAGATATATGCCGAGTTTCATTTTATCGACCGACACGTACCTAAAGACGAGTACTCAAAATCGTGGGGACTAGTCAGCGTCCTTAATTCCTCGGCCTACTTTTTCGGATCATTAATTGCTACGTTAATAATCAGCATTTCGCTGAAATTCACATTCGCGACGGCACTTATACTATTCGGGTTGACTTACCTAATTTTTTCATTGCTGGCGATCAAAACAGAGTCTAATAAACCGGAAAACTTTGAAGAATCCTCCGGAATAACAAATTTATCTTTTAGACAGACGTTCCGGGTCTGGAGAACACTCCTAGGAAAAATTTGGCCGTTATGGACATTTAATTTTGTCATCACTTTAGTCGACGCCGCATTTTGGACCGTAGGTATAATTTTTTCCGAGCAAATGCGTGGCACCCATCCTGCAGGTGGTTTGATAATCACAGCCTACATGTTCCCACCTATTTTTATGGGATTCCTCTTGCCTAAAATAACGGCCAGACTGGGTAAGAAAAAAACAGCTTTTATAAGCGCGCTCTTTGCTGCCACTTTTGTGCTGCTTTTTGGATTGGCTTCAAACGTCTACCTGCTTATCTTTCTGGTTTTTTCAGGGTCGGTTCTTCTTTCTATTGCAAACCCTGCCCTATACGCCGCCTACGAAGATTATGTTTCAAGACTGGGTAAATTTAATAACGACATGATAGGGCTGGAACAAACAGCGAGTAGTGTGGGTTACGTGGTCGGGCCGCTATTAGCCGGAGGGATTGCAGCAACGGCAGGTGTTCAGAATACTTTTGTTTTTACCGGAGCGCTGCTGTTGGTAACCTCTTTGGTGTGCCTAGCCGTAGTCCCCAGAAAAATTAGAATGCCTCAGAAAGAGCTTGTCTCGGATTTGTATTAATATATTTGACTGAAATACTAAAAATTCGTAGAATTCCATTGCACATTGATAACCTATAGAACACACATGAGAACACGGAGGACGAAATGGATAACAAACCCGCAAAGCGCACCTCGACAACGGTTATTACCACTGGCAAAGGACAGAACAAGTCAATCGTTGCAAGTAAGCCGGTAATTACCAGTCAAACTGCTAAAATCGCCGGCGGTAACCAGGTAGACATTGTCTTTGTCTTTGACACCACTGGATCTATGGATGACGAAATTGACGGGCTGCTCTCGACCTGTACCCAATTCGTGAGCGAAACCCAAAGTATGGGATTGGACGCAAATTTTGAGCTTATCTCGTTTGGTGACATTTCGGTACCCGGAGGCGGCGACAAGATTGAAGTGGTAACCCCTCTTACGGGAGAAATTGAACGCATCAAATTCGGGTTAAGCCACATCCCGCGAAACAACGGGTTCGGCAATGTCGGGGAAACTTGTCTAGAAGCAATTCAAGAAGCCTTCAGGACACAATACCGACCAAAATCGGTAAAGGTGTTGATTTTGATTACCGACGAACCGGCCATCACCGAACGTTTCACTCCTGAACAAATCATCAGGGAACTCAAGCATCGGGAGTATCTGACTTTCGTTATAGCCATCGACACTCCGTACTACAGAGACATGGCCTTGAATAACGGAGGTATTTGGAAACAAATAAGCTCCGACACCGACCTTTCCGAGATACTCAGGATATTCAACGAGATAGCAAAGAAGGTCTCCGTGGTAACAAAGCAAGTTCACCTTCTTGGAGGAAGTGTGAGCAAATACCTGGCACTCAATCCGCCAAAGCGCTGATTAAAAGGGGAGTGGGATTTTGAAACTCCCACTCTCAAATTCATGACTCGATTATTTTCATGGCCGTATTCCTTAGGAGGAGAACATGCCCACAGACAGCTCTGACTACTATGCCATTCTTGGTGTAGCGAAGAACGCACCCCTTGACGAGATTAAGGCCCAATACAAAAAGCTGGTAAAGGAAAACCACCCTGATCAGTACAACGGCCTCAAGTCCAGGTATGAGCAAAATGGAGACAACGCTCTCTTAAAGCTTATAAAGGAAAAAATCCTGGAATCAGAGAGGTTTTGTAAACTCCTCAATGAGGCCTTCGGCATGCTATCGGATCCTGTTAAGAGGAAGCAGTACGATGCACATATTTTTGAACCCGTAATTGAGGCACCAAGGGTAATCGTATTTCCGAGACGACTTTCATTCGGAAATTTGCTGGAAGGTCAAAAAAAATCTTCTTTCTTTACAATCAAAAATGAGGAAGGTCGTGCAGCATCCATCGATATTAATTGGGAAGGGGAAAAACCCGATTGGGGTGATCTAGTCGTCGAGCCAGATGAGAGCGCTACATTTCCCATCAAAATTACAGTGGCTGTCAACACTACAGGAATCCCATCCGGTCAGAAAAGCGACAGGGTAGTGGTCATCGTAGACGGCGTAACGTTTGGGGTTGAGGTACTATTGAACGTTGAGAAAAGAGTGGAACTGCGTACAACACCCCCAACATACAGACCTTCCATAGCCACGCCTGCTGCAAGTACATTGGGGTCTATGACAACGCCAAGGAAACCCTCGAGATGGGTGATACCACTTATCCTCCTTCTGATAATGATTTGTGGCGGAGCGCTTATTGCTGATGTGCAGAACGGAATTGTCCTCCTAACCAACTGGTAACAACGGGTGACTCGGTTGGATTTATCCAATTCACAATCCAAAACCAGACGGGTATACCGAAAGCCACACACAGTATTGCGGAAGGAGGTTAAACCATACCCCCGAAATTTTTTAACCATGAAAATTTCGGGGGATTTTTTATCACCCAGCAATTCCTGACCATCGGTAATCCCTCATACCCTAAATATTTTACTGACTACATCTGTGATGTGCCTTTTGGTAGTACCCTAAAAGAACTTACGAACTTACTTTTCTAACAAAAACCCTAGCATTCCAACCCCCTAATGTGCTAATATACTCAGGTCATGCAAACAAAAATCGAAAAACTACCAAAGTCCACTATAAAAATTACCGTAACTGTTGACAATGACACCGTTAAAAAGGCGTACGAAAAAACTCTGGATAACGCCGTAAAAACAACAACCGTCGAGGGTTTTAGACCCGGAACAGCACCCAAAGACATGGTAAAAGAGAAGATAGGCCAGTCAAAACTCTATGGCGACACCATAAACGACATACTGGAGACTTACTACCCCCAGGCCCTGAAAGAGAATTTAATTAATCCTGTCTCCAACCCGAAAGTTGAAATAAAAGAACTTGACCTCGAAAAAGACCTCGAATTTACCGCTACAGTGGCCGTCCGACCCGAAATGAAAATAGGGGAGTACAAGAAAAAACTTAAAGAAAAATTCGACCAGAAATGGGACGCCGCAGTAAAAGAATCGGAAAAGGCCAAAGCCGAAGGAAAAGAAGCTCACGAGCCTCATGTTCACATGACAACAAACGATGTGCTGGAAACGTTGATGGCCGTAACCGACACCGAGATTTCCGAGATACTTCTGGAAGATGAAACCGATAGATTACTATCAAGATTTATGGATCAGGCACAATCAATCGGCCTGTCAGTTGAGCAGTATCTTAAATCCCAGAACAAAACAGGGGAACAGTTGAGAAGTGAGTACACAAAGATTGCCGAAAACAACATTAAAGCTGAATTCGTCCTCTCGGAATTAATAAAAATGGAAAACGTCGAGGTTTCGGATGAGGAAGTAGAAGATATGATAAAAGCAGCGGGAGATCCAAAACTGGTAAAAGCCGAGGATCCGATGCAGCGACTTTACATTAAGAGCATTTTGCAGAAAAATAAGCTTATTAGTAAGTTGGTTGAAGAAGCCGAAGGAAATAAACACCATGAGCATAAATAATAATACTTTGGTTCCTATAGTTGTAGAAAAAGAACCGAACGGAATGGAACGTTCGTACGATATCTATTCCCGCTTATTGAAGGACTTTATCGTCTTTGTAACAGGCGCCATAGATATGGGAGTAGCCAACACTTTTATTGCCCAGCTCCTGTTCCTGGAAAATCAGGACCCCGACAGAGACATAAAAATATACATTAATAGCCCGGGAGGAGAAGTCTACGCCGGAATCGCTATGTACGACACAATAAAACACGTTAAAAACGACATCGTTACTATCAATGTCGGTCTTTCCGCCAGCGCCGCATCTTTATTGCTGGTCAGCGGAACAAAAGGAAAAAGGTACGCCTTGCCTAATACCTACTCCATGATTCACCAGCCCATTATTTCAGGAGGTATGCAGGGTCAAACTACCGACATCGAGATAGAGGCTAAACACATGGTAGAGCTGAAGCACAAATTAGCTCAGATTACGGCAGATAACGTAGGAAAACCTCTCGACGACGTACTGAAGGACATGGAAAGAGATTACTGGATGGGAGCAGATGAGACCTTGAAATACGGCTTGATTGATAAGATAATGCAGCCTAAGAAGAAATAATGGGTTTCTCAGGAGGAAGTAACTCCTTTTCTTAGCGATATGGGCGGTTAGCTCAGCTGGTTAGAGCGCCACATTGACATTGTGGAGGTCATTGGTTCGAGTCCATTACCGCCCACCAGTAAAAAACAAACTTACTCAAAATGCAGGAAGATTTTTCTAACAATCTAGTTAAAACATATAAGTATTGGGATGTTTACGTTCACCAAAATCAGGGCTATTTGGGACGATGCGTCATCTGGTGCAAACGGGAAAACTCTTTGGATTTAACTGACGCGACACCTCCCGAACAAAAAGAACTTTATATAATTCTAAATAAGCTCAAAAAAGCTTCAACCAAAGTTTTTAAGCCGGATTGGTTCAATTACTCATTCCTTGGTAACGAGACACGCCATCTGCACGGACATTTTATTCCCCGTTACTCAGAACCAAAAACATTTATGGGCGTCGTGTTTGAAGACAAATTGTACGGACATAATTACAAAACCGACTATAATTTTAAAACCTCACGCGAAGTGCTAATCGGAATAAGAGATGGTTTGAAATCAGCTTTATAGATAACAGGAACAAACCTAAGACACTACCCATTAGTTCTCGTAAAATATGCCTTCTTAACAACTTCGGATACTACAAAATAGGCTACGACCAACACACCCACGACTGCCAAGTTGTAATAAGTGGGGGCAACAAAGTTAAACGATACCTGCCCTAAGATAGAGAAGGGTAGTGCTACTGTAACTACCACAGCAGTGATAGACAACAACACGAGTCCGGCAGATGCTGCCTTGGCTTTAAAGAACCATCCCTTTGTCCTAATCGAATAAATAAATGCCAGCTCAGTAAGAACTGAGGCAATAAACCAGTACGTCTGCAAAGTGCGCTCGCCTTTCCCAAAAAATAAGCCGAATACGGTTAGGTCGAACACGGTGCTCACCAAACCCAGCAAACTTGCAAGAACCGCAAACTGTTTCAAATTAAATTTGGACGGTTTAGTCAACTCATTAGAATCCACAGTATCGCCTGAAATAGCGATCATCGGAAAATCGCTCAACAAATTAAGAAGCAGGAGTTGGACGGGCAGCATCGGTAGAAAATCGATAAACAAAGTAGAAATAGCCACGGCATAAAAATTTCCGAAATTAGATGCTAACGTTGCGCGAATATATTTAGAAACATTCGCAAATACTTTGCGACCCTCGTGCACACCGTCTACTAAAACTTCCAAGCCTTTGTTCAGCAAAATAATGTCGGCAGATTCACGGGCAATGTCGCTGGCGTCTTTAACAACTATCCCGACGTTCGCGGCTTTCAATGCGGGAGCATCGTTTATCCCTTCACCCAAATACCCGACGGAATAAAAATTTTTTAAGGTATTAATAATTTTATGTTTTTGCTCAGGCGAAACTCTGGCGAATACTTTATATTTTAAACACGCTTCGGCCAGGTCATTTGCAGATAAACCTTCCAGTTCCGTACCTGTTATAACATCTTCCGGGGAGCGGGTTAATCCTGCTGAGTAAGCTACGGCTCCTGCAATTTCACGGCTGTCACCGGTCAATATTTTAATTTCGACCCCGAGCTTTTGTGCCTTTCGTACCGCCGCGACAGTAGTCTTTTTCAGAGGGTCGCTAAAAGAAATTAGACCGATGATTTCGAGCCCTGTTTCTTCAAAACGCGGTTTATAATCCGAAGGCTTTTTCAATTTCTTCGCCGCAACGGCCAACACGCGCTCTCCCAATCTTCCTCTTACAGCTACCCATTTTAAAATTTTCTCCCGATCGTCTGCACCAATAGGCGCGTAATTAATTAAAATCTCAGGCGCCCCCCTTACAATTAATTCGTAACTTCCGCCCAGTTGAACAAGTACGCTATTTCTACGTCGGTCGGGGTCGAACGGAAGTTCTAATATCTTTGGAACTTTCTTCATAAGCTCCCGAGCTTTATCAGTAAGTTTCATGTGAATTGCCATGTCGAAAGAATTGTTTGCATTTTTCTTGTCTATAATATCGGAACTGCAAATTCCTCCGTAAAAAAGTGTTTTACCCATATCCGCTGACAACACTTCGCGCACTTCTAATTTGTTTTCCGTTAAAGTGCCGGTTTTGTCGGAACACAGAACTTCAATCGAACCAAGGTCTTCAATCGAAGCCAATCTTTTCACAACAACTTGCTTTTTAGCCAAATTCAGCGCACCGGTAGATAACGCAAATGTTGCTACTACAGGCAAAGCCTCCGGAATAACTGACACCGCTAACGCAATAGAAAATAGAGTAAGTTTTATTAAATCGGTTCCGCCCGGTTTTACAAAAATATTCAGTATAAAAACAAGGAGTAGGGTAGAGAAGACCAATTTTAAAATGAACCCGCTCAGTTTTCTTAATTCTTTTTCAAAAGCTCCCTCTCTTACGGTGTTTATTGCTAGTTCGGAAATCCTGCCGATTTGAGTTTCTTTTCCTACAGCAATAACGACTCCACGCGCCTGTCCGGAAACAACGTGCGTTCCCGAAAAGAGTATGTTTTCCGCGAGAAATATGTGTCCGACATTTTTTTTCAAAGCTGCGGTACGTTTTCTAACACTGACAGACTCGCCACTCAAAGCAGACTCGTCGACAGCAAAGTCATTAAGTGAAACAAGACGCACGTCCGCTGGGACAACATCTCCCGCTTCTAATACTACGAGGTCCCCAACTACCAGCTCCTTAGTGTCCAGAGTTTTTATTATTCCTCCCCTTATGACGTGGGACTCAGCCGCAACAAACTTTCTCAGGAGCTGAATTGTTTTTTCACTCCTGTACTCATGAAAAAACCCCAACCCACAGTTTATGACCACAAATATAATAATGAAGAAAGCATCGGTTCTTTCACCCAGCACGAGCGATATCAACGCGGCAAATAATAATAAATATATGAAGGACGATTGAACTTGTTTAAGAAGTATCCGAACCCAAGAAACCGTATTTTCACGGAGAGTGTTCGCACCGTACTTGGATAAATTAAAGCTAACCTGCTTTTGAGTTAAACCTCTCGTAACATCGCATCCCAATAGGGACACGGTCTTTTCAGGCGTAAGG
This sequence comes from candidate division WWE3 bacterium RAAC2_WWE3_1, assembly GCA_000503835.1. Lineage (GTDB taxonomy): Bacteria > Patescibacteriota > WWE3 > UBA101185 > UBA10185 > UBA8498. The sequence goes on from CP006914.1 coordinate 404,006, forward strand.
GCAGTGAACTTGGAAAAGCGCATATACATATATTACTTTGGACTTTGTCTTTCCTCAATCACATTCCGGAACTTGAACAATCTGTCTGTTAGCTTTAAAGTGTATGTGTATAAATTTCCGGAGGAATATATGGCAAAATTTGTAGCTAACATAATGAACGAAACAATGAGTAATGAAAATTTCCGAAAAGTTCTCGCGACAAATAAATTTAGTCAGTTGGTCGTGATGGCACTGCAGCCGGGGGAAAATATCGGAATGGAAGTGCACACTGATGTAGATCAGTTTATTAGAATAGAACAGGGCACCGGACAGGCAATACTCGACGGAGAAGTTTCCAACATTTCCGATGATTTTGCAGTTGTAATTCCTGCAGGAACAGAGCACGACATTATAAATACTTCCGACACCAAACTAATGAAACTTTACACGATTTACAGTCCTGCTGAACACCCTGATGGTGTTGTTTTCCGAACTAAAGCAGAAGCCGAAGCAGCTCATCACGCGTAAGATCGGGGTTGCGGCAAAAATATAAACTGTCCCTTCAATATTTTGATACATATGACATTTCTATGTATCATTAAAAGGTATGAAATCTGCATGGTATTACGTAAAGCTCGGGGTATTGATGGTAGTGCTGTTCTCCGAGACTTTTTTACTCACTACGATTATCAACATTTTTGTAAGTAGGGGGGATTTTTTTAATATAAACATCCCCTTCAGTCTGCAGGTTGTCGGCCTGATGACTGCTATTATTCTAACGTTCGCTCTTACCGTCGGAGCCTGGGATGTTTGGTACTTCAACATTCTGACGCCGCTCGCGATTGCCGCGGGTATTATGGTTCCGCTTTTATCTGCCAACACCACCTATGCTTTAATTGCTGCGGGGGTAGCATTTATTATAATGGCTGCCGAATCTTTTAGAAGCTACAAAATAAAAGCTTTGCTAATCAAGTTTGATTCGCTACTTGTATTAAGATTTGCAGTCAAGGGCATCTTGCTCGTTTTCAGCATACTGGCGGGTCTCATAATTATCCTGGATGCCAGCAATGTTAAAGAAATAGATTTCGGAAAATTAATTGCCGAAGTCGCAGAAAAACCGATAAAAAGCACGGTTAACTCGCAGCTACAGCAAACAATCGAGAGGCAAACCATTTACTCCGGTTACTCCGCGGAGGAAGTTCAAAAACTACTTGATGAGTATGGAATAGAAACGGGCACAGGAACAGAGTTAATTACAAACGACCTGGATATCAAATCCATGATACAAACTCAGGTTAATGACTTGATTGCCCCCTACAAAGAACTTGTTAGGCCATTGATAGCGGTACTGGTTTTCGGATTATTCCAGCTTTACGCAACGGTAAGTTACGCCATTTACAGCTTACTTGTAGGATTATTCATAGCGGCAGCGAAAAAAACCGGCTTGTTGAAAACCGTTACTACAACTGTTGAGAAACAAGATCTTCAATTTTAACTGAATCTTCGACTCTATATTGACCAATCGCACTTCTGATGAGTGATTTTAGTACGCCTCCCGTCTTCAATTTTTCACCGAGCTCGTGTGCCAGCGACCGGACAAATGTACCTGACGAGCATCTGATTTTCATTGTCACTGCGGGCAAAGAAATTAATCCGGCGTCGGTCTCCAGTTCTTTTGACCCCATTTCAAGTATGTCTATAGACCGGATGGTTACTTTTTTAGTCTGTCTCGGGACTTCCACGCCTTTACGTGCCAGCTTATACATTTCTTTTCCCTGAATTTTCTTAGCAGAGTATGGAGGTACAGATTGTTCAATCTCACCCGTAAACATGGGCAGTATTTCTCTTAATTTTTCGAACAGCTCTTCACTTTTAGGTTCGGTATTCAGATGCGGCAATATTTCCAGATCGTAGGTGGGAGTTTCAGCACCGAACGCAATTTCGGCAATATACTCTTTTTCCATCTCCATAAACTTGGCCTGTTTTTGGGTGTCGTCATTAGTTAGGACTATGAGTACGCCTTCGGCCATGGGGTCGAGCGTGCCCGCGTGGCCGGCCTTCTTAAGCCTGAGAACACCTCTGGCTTTAGCTACAACGTCAAAGCTCGTCCAATTCTTAGGTTTATAAATGTTTATAATCATCTGCGTCCCGTTCATCTTTATACCACGACCGGGCTTTTGCAAGTAAGTCCAACCGCCAAACCATATATTTTTTGCTAAGATGTCTTATAATAGATTAATTGCTATAGGAGCAAGGTATGGCTAAAGAAAAAGTAATAGACAAATTAAAAAATGATCCGCTGATGCCTTTGCGTCACTCCGCTGAGCATGTTCTTCATACAGCGGTGGAGAAGGTTTTCCCCGGAGCGAAAAAAGTCATGGGACCGCCTATTGAAAACGGTTTTTATTGCGACTTTGACTACGACGGCAAGATAAACGAAGAAGACTTTCCAAAAATCGAGCAGGTAATGCAGGAAATTATCGACGCCGAACTCCCGGTTAAAAAACACACTTTATCTGCCGACGAAGCAAAAAAAATATTTAAAGACAACCCTTTCAAACTGGAGCTTATTGAAGAACACTCTAAAGACAGTGAAAAGCTTACTTTCTATACATTCGGAGAAGAAGGAGATAAATATTACGATATCGACCTGTGCGCCGGGCCCCACGTGGACAATACAAGAGAAATAAAAGCATTCAAACTACTAAGCGTGGCCGGAGCCTACTGGAGAGGGAACGAGAAAAATAAAATGCTTGTGAGAATTTACGCCACTGCCTTCGACACCAAAGAGAAATTAGACGCTTATCTTGAACTTTTGGAAGAACAAAAAAGACGCGACCACAGAAAACTTGGAAAAGATCTTGAGATCTTCACTATCAGTGAAGAAGTAGGTCCCGGTCTCCCGTTATGGCTCCCGAATGGGGCAATAATGAAGGAAGAGCTCGAAAAGTGGGGGAAACAAACAGAGGATGACTGGGGATACAAAAGAGTATCCACACCCTTCATGACCAAACGTACTCTCTTCGAAATATCCGGTCACGTTCCTTACTTCGAAGAAGAAATGTATAAGGTGGAAATTCCCGGAGAAGGTGAAGAGGAGTATTTCATAAAACCCATGAACTGTCCCTTTCATCATTTAATCTACAAGTCGAAACCGCGCAGTTATAGAGACCTCCCATTAAGACTCGCCGAGTACGGGACAGTCGCGAGGTACGAAAACCGTGGTTCCCTTAACGGTATTTTAAGACCCAGGGTTTTTACTCAAAACGATGCGCATGTTTACTGCTCCGAAGAACAGGCAATTGACGTTTTTGTGGAGATAATGGATCTGCACAGGTATTACTACGACAAACTCGGTTTAAAAGACTACCGCGTTGTCCTGGGACTTCCTGACCCCGAGATAAGGGGTAAGTATCACGGAGACAAGGAGATGTGGGAAAAGGCCGAAAAAATGTCCAGGACGGCTCTGGAAAAAGCCGGAGTAGATTATGAGGAAGAGATTGGCGGTGCGGCTCACTACGGCCCCAAAATGGACTTAAAAATAAGGTCGGCGATAGGAAACGAGTACGCGATTTCCACTAATCAAATAGATTTGTACATGCCGGGAAGATTTGGCCTCACGTTCACCGACAAGGATGGAAAAGAGAAACCTGTAGTCGTTCAGCACCGCGCACCTTTGGGTTCCGACGAGCGTTTTATCGGGTTTCTGCTTGAACAGTTCGCCGGGAACATGCCTGTCTGGTTATCACCGGTCCAGATAGTAATAATACCCATCGGCGAAAAACACCACGAATACGCCGCCTCGCTTGAAAAAGTACTAAAAGAGGAGGGCTTGAGAGCTCAGACAGACAACAGAAGCGAACCCATGAACGCAAGGATTAGAGACGCACAGATGATGAAAATCCCTTACATGTTGATTGCAGGCGATAAAGAGGTAGAATCAGAAACGGCCAGTGTCCGCTTAAGGACGGGCGAAAACCTGGGTCCGGTCAAAACAAGCGAAATAATAAGCAAGGTCAAGGAAATATATTTGACCAGAGACCTATCTTTATGGTAATTTATTGCAGTTATGGGAGGAAATAGGCTATACAGAACCAACACATTTTAAACGATAGGATAAGAGTCCGACAGCTGGTGGTAATTGATGAGGAAGGCAAGAATTTAGGGGTTTTGGACACATTCAAAGCTTTAAATATTGCGAGAGAAAGGGAACTTGATTTGCTCTTGGTGGCTCCGAACGCGCAGATTCCGGTAGCCAAGATTGTGGACTACTCTAAGTTCCTCTACGAAGAAAGAAAGAAACTGAGCGCGGCAAGAGTGAAAAGCAAAAAAAGTGAGCTCAAAGAACTGAGGTTCGGTCCGCATACGGACGAAGGTGATCTGAACAGATACATCGAAAGAGCCAAAGAGTTTCTGAGCGACGGGAACAGGGTGAAGATAACGATAAAAATGCGGGGTAGGGAAGGCATATTTCCCGAAGTTGCGTTTGAAAAATTAAAAAAAGTAGAAGAAGGTTTGACTGAAAACGGAAAGATAGAATCTCCGCCCAAAAGGATGGGTCAAATGGTCTGGGAGATATTCATTCCTAGATGAGTTTCGTTCCGAAAGAAGAAAGAAAAAATGCCTAAGATAAAATCGAAAAAAACATTATTAAAAAGGGTAAAGGTTACCAAAACCGGCAAAATTATGAAAAAAAACGTGAGCACCGGACACCTGAAAAGGAAGTGGAGTGCAAGCTCGCAACACAGAAAAAAAGGCCGTGAAGAACAGCTTGACAGAGGCCACATTAAAATTATAAGGAACCTGTTGGTTAAGAAAGGTAAAGGAATAAAGTAATGGCTAGAGTAAAAGGCGGGCCAAGAGCCCACGCAAAACATAAAAAAGTATTAAAACTGGCAGAGGGCTATAGAGGCACCAGGAACAGGCTCTTCAGAAGAGCTCAGGAAGGTGTGATCAGAGCTGGAGAGCACGCATTCGAAGGAAGAAGACAAAGAAAAAGAGATATGAGAAGACTCTGGATAACCAGATTAAGCGCTGCTTTAATACAATACGACATGAAATATTCCAGATTTATCGCAGGCCTGAAGAAGAGCGACATACTCCTCAATAGAAAAACTCTTTCTGAGATGGCAATAAATGAACCCAAAGACTTTGAAAAGGTAGTCAACGCAGTAAAGAAAGGCTAACCCGAAAAGAAGTTTTTATGGATACTGCCACAAACGTTTCCAGATACGAAGCAGATAAAGTAGATCTGAACGAATTTGTAAAAATAACCAAATGGGTTTTGGGACTTATTTACAACATTAGTCCGTTACACTTTATTCTCAATATTACGGCAACGATAATCTGGAAGTGGGAAGACCTTATTTATTCTTTTATTTACGCCAAAGCAATAGATGAACTTATTAAAGTCGCACAACTACCCGGCGCATCTCTCACATATCTATATCCATATTTAGGAATCTTATTAGCATACAATTTTTTCTCCACAATCATCTCCTTTATCAGATCATATTCCTCCCAGCACATACGCGTAGTAAGCCGTTATGCCATAAGAAAAAAAGAATACGACAAACTCAACTCTATAGGTATACAAACTCTGGAAATTCCTGAGGTAAACAACAAAATAAACAGAGCCAACGACTACCTTAATAATCTGATGCCTTATATGGAACAAACGGTGAATTTTATAGCGGACATCGTAAAGTTGGTTACGGCGGTTGGGCTGACTATAAAATTTATTCCCGCATTCGCCCCCCTGATATTAATCGCGTCTGTACCATATCTTCTTTTTGACAGATCAATGAGAAAAAAACTCTACAAGTTTGACTACGACAATACTGAGAAAGGACGTGTGGCAGGAAATGTCCACAGCGACCTAACGAATTCAGTTAAACTTCACGAGGTAAGCATTAACAACGCATACGCGTACCTGGACAAGAAATATACCGATATCCGGGATTTTTTTGTCAGCAATAGGCTGGAAATTTTCAAAAAATGGCGGTTAGGCGGCAGTTCGCTAGGATTTTTAAACGACATTGTGATTTTATTCGGGTACACCCAAATCTTCCAAAAACTCATTAACAAAGTCATCTCTGTCGGAGATACGGTTTTTTGGATGAGAACGTTGGGTATTTTTCAAAATTCTCTCCATAACGTTATACGCGGGTTAAACGACCTGTTTGAGTGGTCGTTACAACTAAAAGACACGTACCTGTTGTTCCAGACACAACCGGCCTTCGAAGACGGAAATATAAAGTTCCCTAAATTTACACAAGGCCCGGGAATAATTTTTAAAGACATTACCTTCACATATCCGAACACTTCTAGACCTGTTATAGAAAATCTTAACCTGGAAATTAATCCAGGTGAAAAGATTGCGATAGTAGGTCAAAACGGAGCGGGAAAAACTACATTGATAAAACTACTTTCCCGTTTTTACAAAGTAAATTCCGGTAAAATTTTAATAAACGATACGGATATCAATGCCCTCGAGATTAATACCTTATATCAAAATATGGGCGTCCTATTTCAGGATTTTAATACACACCAACACCTCACTGTTAAAGAAAATATATTTTTAGGAGCACCGGAGGGGGAAATTGATATGGACAAGATTAAAATAGCCGCAGAAGCGGCGGATGCCGACAAGTTTATAGAAAAATACACTAATAAATACAATCAGGTGTTAAGTGAAAAATTTAAGGGCGGGATAAGACCGAGCACGGGGCAATGGCAAAAACTTGCACTTGCCAGGTTCTTTTACAGGAACTCTCCAATTGTCATTTTTGATGAACCTACCGCCTCAATCGACCCGGTTTCCGAATACAACATCTTTAATAAAATTTACGAATTTTTCAAAAATAAGACGGTTATAATTGTTTCCCATAGATTTTCTACGGTGCGAAACGCCGACCGAATTGTTGTAATGGAAAATGGTCAGATAATTGAATCGGGTTCGCATGAGACTTTAATGTCTCAAAACGGGAATTATGCAAACGCATTTAAACTTCAGGCTCAGGGTTACACAGTTTAACGTTAAACTTTCAATTTAATTCCGTACTTAGAATCCAGATTTTTTATTATTGCGTCCCTTATACCCTTTGTTTCTTCTGAAGTTATTTGTTTCGCCCGATCTAAAAATTCTATCGAGAGGGTTAGCGCATCTTCATACATATCCTTGAAGCCGACTTTATTGACCCGAACGTCAGTGCTACTTACTACACTTACTATTTCGGAAAAAGATGTGGCGTCCCCTACAATAATTGTTATGTCTTCTTTTATAGAATTGAATCCAGTCAGCGGCGAATACACCCTGCTACCCCCGGCTGAATCTACCATTTTATCGAAAGGTAACTCGCAGCTTATAATCGCGCCGGAGTGTTCAGTAATTTCATATGGAAAGTCTCCTGTAACACCCAACTCCTCAAAAAGAGCCTCCACAATCCCTTTAAATACAAGGAAATCGACGCCTCTTGCCACCATCCCCAGCATGTAAGGCTGCTCCGGCAAATCTCCTTTTTTAGCGAGATACACAGAGGAAAGTTCAAAAAGTTTTACAGTTTCGGAGTAACCTTTGTTCTTGTTTAGAACATCTAGAAGTTTGGGCGTTAAAGATGTTCTCAAAAATTCAAGGTCGGCATTAAGCGGATTTTTCACTTTCAGTGCTCCGTGCCCCGCCATACTACCCGGAACTGCAGAATAGTTGTAGCATTCGAAAAATCCCATATGTTTCAAGAAGTCTTTAGTCTTATCTTCAAGTGCGAAATTGTCGGTCTTAGTGTGATGGGGTAGGGTACCGCCGGGAAGTTCGTTGGGCAGTTCCTGGTAACCGTATATTCTTATTACTTCTTCAGCGAGATCTTCAATAATTTCGATGTCGTCGTATCTCCACGAAGGAACATAAACATCACTTCCTTTAATTACAAAACCCAAAGAAGTAAGCGTCGAGTTTACAAAATCTTTTTTTATTTCGGTGCCCGCAATTTTGTTAATTTTTTCGTAATCAATCTTAATATGTTTTTTTGTATAGACAGTTCCTGTTAAATCTATAAGCTCTGAGGAAACTTCGCCCCCGCTCAGCTCAGTCAACATTCCCACCGCAGTTTGTAAGGAAGGAATAACGCTCTCAAAATCCACGCCCTTTTCAAAACGGAGAGCCGCTTCAGTGCGGTGTCCCAGGCTCATTGATGATTTTCTTATTCTGACGGGGTCGTAAACCTGTACAAATAAGAGAACTTTGGTGGTGTTTTCGTCCACCTCGCTGTTCAAACCTCCCATGATTCCGCAAAGATCTATTAGTCTGCCGTCGCCATCTTCGATTACGATTACGCCTTCGGGCAAGACCCTTTTTACCCCGTCTAAAGTAACAATCTCTTCGCCCCTTTTGGATTCTCTGACTGTCATTTCGTGACCGGTAATCTTGTTGTAATCAAAAGCGTGCATCGGCTGACCAAGTTCTATCATGCAGTAATTTGTCACGTCCACAATATTGTTAATTGCCCTTATTCCAACCTTTGACAATCTTTCTTTTACCAATGCGGGAGATTCTTTTACTTTAACTTTATCAATTACAACCGCGCTGAAACGCGGGACCAAAGAGTTGTCGGATATTTTTACCTTTAATTTGTCCCTTCCGGAATATTTCTTTACGGGAAATGATTTTTTTACCCAATCCGCGGAAAAGCCCTTCACGGGAAGTACTGCCGCAAGTTCTCTGGCAATACCCAGCACTGAGAGACCATCGCCTCTGTTGGGAGTTACTTCGATTTCCAGTGTATCGTCGTCTATTATTTTCTCGACGCTGAAAGAGTGCTCCGATAAAGCTTTAGCAACATCACGGATACCCGCGTTCGTTTTCACATAATCTTTAAGCCATGAAAAAGGTATTAGCACATTCATTTTAAAATTGCTCCAAAAACTTTAAATTATTTTCAAAAAGGTAGCGTATATCGTCAATCTTTAATCCGGTTCTCATCATGAGAACCCTCTCAACGCCCCATCCGAAAGCAAATCCGGAGTAAACCTCCGGGTCTATCCCACCCGCTCTTAAAACGTTGGGGTGCACCATTCCCGCGCCGCCAAGCTCGACCCATCCTTCTTTGCAGAAACGGCATCCTTTACCTCCGCATATCCCGCACGTGACGTCGACTTCAAAACTTGGCTCTGTGAACCTGAAATCATAGGGTCTTAAACGAAACTTGGTGTCCTTACCAAAAAAATTATAAATCAGGTATTCAAGAACGCCTTTTAAATGGGTGATACTAATATCCTTATCTACAACAAACCCCTCGAATTGATAAAAGGTGGGGACGTGGTTAATGTCGCTTTGTCTTCTCCCGCAACGTGAAATATTAAGCATTCTTATAGGCAACCTGCCTTTCAGCATCTCGCGTATCTGCCCGTTGGACGTGTGTGGGGTAATCACGACTTTCCCAAGTTTAGGGTCTTCCGGAAGATCTATAAAAAACGTTTCCCACTCATCGCGCGCCGGGTGCGTTTTGGGCATGTTTAAGGCTTCAAAAGAGTAGTAGTCCCATTCTACTTCCGGATATCTGACTCTTATAAAACCCAGCTTCGAGAACACCTCGTTTATTTCGCGTATTGCCTGGGTTATTAAGTGGAGATGGCCGATTTCGGGCTTCTTGCCGGGTAAGGTTTTGTAAAAATTCTCCAAGGACTTATCTTTTTTTATTGAAGTAACAGAGTTGAGACTGCTAGAGTAGATATCTTCTAAAAAGGATCTAAGTTCGTTCACCCCGCGACCCAGCTCTTTTTTTTCTTCCGGCGTTAACCCGGACACATCCGAGGTCAGCGACCTGAGAACACCTTTTTTGCCCAGATATTTAGAATGCCACTCGGATAAACTCCTGAGGTCCGGTGTCTTTTCTAATTCATCTTTAGCTTCCGATTTAATGGATCGTAAATCTAATTTCATAATCTCTAACCAAATATTGCAGGGCAGGGCAGTATTGTCAAGGGAAATGGTGCCTTTAATGCCTATTGCCTCGCGTAACCGACCACGTTAAGTCTAATCTTGGCACTTCCCTTATTATCATCGTCGTCGGTAACGGTAGCCTCAAATTCGTGGCTTCCGATTTTTGACGCATCGAGCTCAAAATTATAGCCGTATGGACTTGCATCGTCTTCCGCCACTTTGTCCCCGTCCATATAGATACGTACTATTTTAATGTCGTTGTAGGCTGACACCTCCACGTTCAATCTGAAATTTAGCGGAACGTTTTGGCCTTCTTTCACACCGACTATCTCAACATTTACATCGTCTTTGTTTGAAACCTCATCTCCGTCGAACTCAAGCTTAGACTGCATTAGTGGGGGAAAGAATCTATCATCCTCCTTGTATTTTTCTTTAACCCAGGCATCGACCGCCGGCTGCCACTCGCTATAAGGGGCAGTCACACGGACAAAGCTTATTTCGTCGGTTTCGCCCGCATCTTTACAACCTTCGTTGGCAATCCTACCGTCTATTTTGCAGACCTCAAGTCTCTGAAACCAATCGCTCTTTGCCGTAGGCTCGGTGCCTTTTATAAACCATTCATTTCTTGTGTCAAAACCTTCGAAGGGCAAACCTCCGGTAAGCTTGTCCACCTCGAATTTTTCAACATTCGACGGTGCTTTAAACTTTTCATCTGTTTTATCCTTCAGGTACTCTTTTACAAAAGAGTTCCAAATTGGGGAAGCTCCGGTAATACCCGATGCGATATAAGGATTCATCTTCTCGTTGTTGCTGTTGCCGACCCACACTCCGACAACAACCGAAGGTGTGTATCCTATGGCGTAGTTATCTCTTTTGTCGTCGGTAGTTCCCGTTTTTACTGCAACGGTATGACCGGGAATATTCAATAAACTTCCGGTACCAAATACGTCAGAGCGTGCTCCATTATCCGATAAGATATCTGATATTAAAAATGCGGTTCCCTCTTCGAGTGCCCTAACCCCCTGCACCTGAGGTTTATAAACGACTTTGCCGTTGGAATCCTGAACTTCTATTATTGGTACGGGCTGATGGAACATTCCTCCGGCAGCAAATACTGAGTACGCCCCTGCAAGCTCCAGTAACTTGGTTTCACCTCCGCCCAAAGTCAGTGCCAATCCGTATCTTTGTCTATCCTTGAACGTTGTAATGCCCATCTTTTCCGCCAAGTCAATCATGTTATCTATTCCGCCGATTTTCAGGGCTTCAACTGCGGGAATGTTTAACGAGTTGCCCAAGGCACGTCTCAGCGGAACAACGCCTCTGAAAATACCGTCATAGTTCTCCGGAATATACGGCTTGTCGGGCGCGGATCCTTCAAAGGAAATAGGCATATCTAAGAGAGGGTAGGCTGCCGAGTATCCCTGAGCCAGCATATTTGCGTAGGTTATTGGTTTAATCGCCGAACCCGGCTGTCTGTCCGACACCGCTACATTTACATAAGGGTCGAATTTGCATGAATTTTCTCCGGAAGTTCCGGATATACAGCCTTCGGGCTGAGCATCCAGGTTGTACCCTTTAGAACCGACCATCGCCAGTATTTGTCCTGTTTTAGGGTCCAGAACAACCATCGCCCCGTTCCAGACGTTAAGATTGACCGATTCCTCAAGTTCATTGGTAACTGTCTCCTGAGCCACCTTCTGCAAATCCAGATCGATCGAAGTTTTAACTTTCAAACCGCCTTTTTCTACCGCGTCCTCACCTAAGATATCTATCAGGTACTGCTTGGCGTAAAAAACGAAATGAGGTGCTTCCAATGGAACGCGTGCAGTCTCAAACTTTAATTCTTCGTTCCTGGCTGCATCATAGTCTTCCTGGCTGAGATAATGCCTCTTTCCGTCACCCGCAATCCAGCCCCTTTCACGCATTAAATAAAGGACGTAATCTTTCCTTTCAATCCCGGCCTCAGGATTAACCCCGAACTGCGAGTAATAGCTCGGTCTTTGGGGCAGTCCGGCAAGATAAGCCGATTCGGCTACAGTGAGATCTTTAGGTAATTTGTTGAAATAGGCTTTGGAGGCACTGTATATCCCGTAGTTCTGTCCGCCATAGGGAGTTTCGTTTAAATACATCTGGATTATCTCATCTTTGCTGTAACGGTTCTCAAGCTGTAAAGAAAGAATCATTTCCTTGATTTTACGCACTAAAGTTCTATCCTGAGTTAAAAGAGTGTTCTTTATGACCTGCTGGGTTAATGTGGAGCCTCCCTGAAGACCTTCGCCCGTGAAAGTATTTACCAAAGCTCTCGCCATACCCCGCAACGAGTACCCCTGGTGCAAATAAAATTCAGCATCCTCGGTGGACAACGTGGCGTAGGTAACGTAGGGGTTTACATCTTCCATTTTAACGAGAGTCCTGTTCTTGTCACCGAACACTTCGTAGATGAGCTTGTCATTGCGGTCGTAAAACCTCGTGGAAAGCTCAAAGCTTCTTTCGAGCAGTTGCGTAGGATTGGGCAATTCTCTTGAAAAATAGGCAAAAACTACAACCGTCCCGAACAAACCTGCTACCATCAAGGTTAAAACTGCAGAAGCGATAACTGTATAAGTTTTGAGTTTTTTTGCACCCAAACCTGCAAGAGAAACGGTGTCGGGTTTGTTTTTCTTGTAGAAACCCGTTACAGCCTTTACGCCCGAGAAATCGAAGATGCCCGACAATTTAAATTTCTTTAAAAAGTTATTTTTCGGTTTATACGTTCTGTATTTTCCCGTTTTCCTAACCGGCATTACAAAATTATACCATTATGCTGCGGGTCGGGGGCAGTTTAAAAGCGGTTTGATTATTGCGTCTTTTTGCTGTAATATGGCGTGATTCCATAAGAGAGGAGAGCAACAAATTGGACGTCAGGATAGCACTGGTACGGAACGGCGAGCCCGTTATCTTATGCAACGCGCAGATATTTAGGGAGAAAACCCGGTACAGCAAGGACTATTTTGTAAAGACACCGACACTGCTCGGCGGAACGGGTCAGATAAAAGCGACCACGAGAGGCGGGGAGGAGTATATCCTCAGAATTAAATTCGACCGTCGCGATGATTCGGAAAAAGAGTTTCCCTGTATACACCGTATACTCTACGCAGAACCATCGCTGTCATTTTGATACAGTTGTACCAATCACAAATCTCTGACTGAAGGGAGCAAGAGAATGGGTTGTCAAAAGCTGAAGGGGAAAGAAAAGGCAGAACTGCAGTGTCTGGAAAAGAAACTCGCAAAGGGTATCAAACTCTGCAAAGAAGAGACCGAGCGCCTTAAGGAACTGAGACGGAGATTGAGTAGTTACGGCAGTTAAATCGACGCCTGAAAACAAATAAATGGCATACCGCCGGGACAACACCGAACAAATTCGATGCTCCCGGCTTTTTTTTATCCTCTTTTTTTTATTCAACGGAAAATGTTAATCTCTTTTTCATATCAGAACTGGGAGGAGGGTAGAGAAGTGTACAGGAAAAATCTTACCCGCGTCAAAAAAAACGGTAAAAGTCCGCCCGGCAGCAGCGATAACCCGTTGGTTTTTAAGGGCACAGCTTCCTGCAGAAGCGAACTTCTTTCGGACCATGCTTATCCGAAAGGGGCTTTTATCCTTGTAGGAGAAAGGGCGGTGTACAGAATAACAGGACAGGCCGAAGAGTGCTCAGGTACCTACCGATATTCCTATCCTGCCAAACCAATCGGTTTTATCTAGACCCACGGGGCCGCTTATACTTAAAAGGTATGGGTGGCTCTTTTTTTACTCAAACTGTCCTTACCCATATAGTTTTCAGAATCGAATTATAATATACTTGTAACATGCCGAAAGTCAGTACTGACGAAAAATTAATCAACACTTTTCTTGAAAGAGGAGTTGACTCGATTTACCCCTCAAAAGACGCCCTAAAAAAGAAACTACTTTCCGGAGAAAGAATAAAAGCTTACCAGGGTTTTGATCCGTCCGGACCATACTTACATGTGGGACACGCCATGGGAATAAGAGCACTGAGAATATTGCAGCAGCTGGGGCACGAAGCCATATTTTTGGTCGGAGATTTTACAACTTTGGTAGGTGATCCGGACAAAGACACCGCAAGGCCTCTTATGACCGAGGAGCAGATCCAGAAAAATATGGCGGGGTGGAAGGAGCAAGCCGCCCAGCTCATAGATTTTGAAGGTGAAAATCCGGTTAAGTTTATGCGCAACCACGAGTGGCTTTCAAAAATCGGACTGGCCGATCTTATTAAACTGTTGTCGAACGCCACAGTTCAGCAAATGATCGAGCGCGACCTCTTTGCAAAAAGGCTCAAACGAAACAATCCTATCGGTTTACAGGAATTTATCTACCCCCTTATGCAAGGCTTTGACAGCGTAGCCATGGGCGTGGATCTCGAGATCGGCGGTACCGACCAAACCTTTAATATGCTTATGGGACGTGAACTGGTAAAAAGGTACCTTGGAAAAGATAAATATGTAAGAACAAACGAAATGATGGAAGCTCCGGACGCGCTGACCATGAGCAAGACCAAAGGCAACGGTATAAATCTCTCCGACAAATCCGAAGTTATGTACGGAAAGGCCATGTCTTACCCGGATGAGCTTATTACAAAGTGTCTGAGACTTTTGACGGACATGCCCATGGAAGAGATCTGGGAAATTAACAAGAAGATCCAGGACGGAGAAAATCCGATGATCTTTAAAAAACAAATGGCCCACGAAGTGGTAAAAGTTATCAAAGGAGCGGAAGAAGCAGAAAAAGCTCAAAAACACTTTGAGAGGACAGTTCAGAAAAAAGAAATTTCCGACGAGGACACTGAGGTTGTAAATATCTCGGGAATTATGCCTGTGCAGGAATTTTTAAAGAAAGCTTTAAAGAATTCGGAGTCGGCCAGCCACATAAAGAGAATAGTAGAGCAGGGTGGGGTAGAGGTGAATGGGAAAAAAGTGGCAACCACTCAAATAGAAATTGAATTTGCTCCCGGAACACTAGTAAAATTCGGCAAAAGAAAATATTTTAAAATAGAAGATAAATAATGATCAGCAAAGAAATAAAGAAAAAAATAAAAAGAGCGTTCAGAAAAGATAACGTCTATAAAGCTGTCATAATCATAAGCACTTTGGCACTTATAGCAACATCGGTCCTTCCTTACGTCCTGTAAGAAATGCCGGGCGTTTGATCCTTTAAGGGAAGCAAAAAAACCCGGCTTACGTAATGTTAACCACCTGCAACTACCATGAAAGCAAAATCGAAGTTAGTATACTTTTCTTTAGGAACATTTATCACCACCGAAAAACCGTTTGCATCGCAGCACTTTTCAATCTCCGGCACGTAGTCGTCTTCGGGAAACAAATCCTTATATTCCTTAACGATCCTCGAGGCAATGTCGATGTCACTAAATCCGACAGGTAAGGTCTCACCGTTGAGTACGCTCATTTTTACTCTCCTCTCATATGGCTAACCGATAAATATTACGTTAATTCTAAAAACAAGTAAAATATATTTAATGAAGCTGACTTCGCCCGTCGGAATTGTGCCAAAGATCGGGCCTAAATATAAAAAACTTTTGGAAAATTTAGAAATCAGGACGGTTCAGGATCTGGTGTATCACTTTCCTTTCAGATACGAAGATTATTCTAACGTAAAACACATTCGCAAATTACTGGAAAATGAAACAGCAACTGTTAAAGGAATTGTTGAATCGGTAACAAACATATTTACCCGAAACGGAAAAAGACTTACAAAAGTAGCCGTAAGCAACGGCACTGAGAAAATCGATCTGATATTTTTCAATCAGCATTATTTAAAAACAACAATAAAAACTGGTCATGAGTATACGGTCAGCGGAAAAGTAGGAACCTTCGACAGAAAACTTTCTTTTATAAGTCCCGAACTGGAAGAGAGTAGAGAAGTTAATTTGAACACCGGACGCCTGGTCCCGGTATATCCCGAGACTTATGGGGTAACTTCCAAGTGGCTCCGGGCTAGAATTAACGACGTCGTGTCGGGGGAAATTGAACTTGAGGAATTTTTACCCGAAAATACGTTAAATAAACTTAATTTGAGTAATTTTAGTTGGGCACTTAACCAAATTCACTTTCCGGATATAGAAATTAACGCTCAAAAAGCTAAGATAAGGTTCCAATTCGAAGAGTTATTCCTTGAACTTCTGAAAGTGGAAAAAAGACGCGTTCAGTGGGAATCTAAGCTTAAAAGTGTCGTAATGACGGTAAAAAATACTCAGATTGACTCTTTCATCCGTACGCTGCCCTTTAAACTCACAAATTCTCAGGAAAAAGCTATCAACGAGGTACTGAAAGACCAGACATTGGAACATCCTATGAACCGTTTACTGGAGGGGGATGTCGGCACAGGTAAAACGCTTGTTGCCCTGATTGCGGCCTACAACACGCACCTTAACGGGTTTAAAACTCTTTACATGGCTCCTACGGAGATACTTGCAACCCAGCACTATGAAACTTTCACACGTCTTTTATCCCCACTGGGAGTAAAAATTGCCCTCATTACCGGATCCGTCAAGCCGGATGGCACCGACTTTGACATTCTTATAGGTACACACGCCCTCATCTATTCCAAAGAAAAATTTAAAAACGTAGAGCTGGTTGTTATAGACGAACAACACAGATTTGGCGTAGAGCAGAGGGGAAAAATCCTGGAAATGGCCAACGATGGAACAGTACCTCATCTACTTGCTATGACAGCCACGCCAATACCAAGAACACTTGCCCTTACCATTTACGGCGACCTTTCAATATCGGTTTTAGATACTCATCCGAATAAGGAGAGGAAAATTTCCACAAAAGTGATACCCGAAAATGCGCGGGATAAGGCTTACCAATGGATAAGACAGAGAAACGAGCCCACTTTTATCGTCTGCCCTCTAATTGAAGAAAGCGAAACTCCGAGTTTTGAGAACGTAAAGGCCGCCGAAGCCGAATACGCCTTACTCAAAAAAACCTACTTTAAGGGCATCGAAATGGGTCTTCTCCACGGAAAAATGAAACCGAAAGAAAAAGAAGATGTTATTGAAAAGTTCAGAAAAGGCAAAATAAAGGTATTGGTGTCGACCCCGGTCATAGAAGTTGGGATAGACGTGCCTGAAGCCACCGTGATGGTCATAGAGAGCGCGGAAAGGTACGGACTGGCCAGTTTACATCAATTGCGGGGAAGAGTGGGCAGGGGGTCAGAAAAGGGCTACTGCTTTGCTTTTTTGAGTACTTATTCAAGAAACGCCTATACCAGATTAAAAAACCTCGAAACCACAGACAACGGCATTGAACTTTCCGAGATAGACATGCAGGCAAGGGGACAAGGCGATATTTTCGGAGCAAGCCAGCACGGTTTCAAAAGATTTAAAATAGCCGACATGTTTAATGTCAAAATGCTCGAGGAAGCAAAACAGGAAGCTCAACAAATATACCCATTCTTGGACTATTACCCCCTACTAAAGGAAAGGTTGACACAGGAAGCGGGAGAATATATACCTAACAACTAGGATGGAACTAAGAATCACAACAGGCTCCGCAAAAAATAAAAAGCTAGTAGCACCGGAATTACCCGGTTTCAGGGCAGTTCAGGAGATTGCCAAATCCTCAATGTTTTCTATTATCGGGGATCAGGTAGAGGGGGCTGTATGTTTGGATCTGTTCGCGGGAAGCGGAAATTTAGGTATTGAGGCTTTGAGCAGGGGCGCCGCCTGGTGCGATTTCGTGGATGGAAATAAGGAAAGCGTCGAAGCGATAAAGAAAAACGTGGAAAACTGCGGCTTTTTTGATAAGTCTTCGGTTTCCCTGAAAAACGCTGTTAAGTACGCCGCGGCTACCGACAAAAAGTACAATCTTATCTTTATGGATCCTTTCTACAACGACCTAAACCAGAGACACCTTCTCGGGCTACTTGCCGAAAGAATTAAGGAAAACGGTATTTTAGTGTATTTTCACTCTCCTGAATGCACCACAGAAGTGAACGACATGGTACAGAAAAGCGGACTTGTAATAACCGATAGTAGGGAATTTGGGGGAAGCGTTTTTGCCGTCATAACAAGGCTAGACAAATAATTAAGTAAATGGTATTATCCCTATAGTTTGTTTCCAAAAATCCGGTACTAAAAAGGAGTAGAGCGATGACAGTTTTTGATAGGGCGTTTTCGTACAATAAGGATTTGCATTTCATCAAAGAATTGGAAGCGGGAAACATAAGAATAAAAATAAGAATCACCCCCTTCCAGGCAGAAACCATCCGTATGGAAGCATTTAAGGATGGCAAGAAAGTCGATACTTATATCGGCAGAAACGAGCTCGGGAGACATGACTTCCCAATCGTCTGGTGGATAGAAAGAAACAGTAAGTCAGGAAACAACTGGAACACCCTATTGCTTACTTGGTGGCTTGATACGGTTGTTCCTGAGATAGAGAGGGAAACTCTCAAAAGGAACATGCTGTCTCCAAGCGCCCGTTAGCAATAAAAAGCCGTTTGTATAACCTTAAAGGTTATCGGGCGGCTTTCTTTTTTGCCTAAAACGGGTTCTATTTGACAGCAAAGCCTCAAACCTTTATATTTCACACTGTATGGCAGTACCAAAAAGAAAACATTCTATATCAAGAACGAGACAGAAAAGGGACGCTCATTACAAAAGAGTGCGTGTCCATGCTGTAAAAACTTCGGACGACAAAGCTTATAAAAGACCTCACGTCGAAGAGTATATCGAGCTTTAAGAATTCGGATATAATTACACAATGAAATCTTTCGCGGATCCGAGGCACACTTCCAGAAAACTTGCTTTGACTTCTATTTTTTGCTGGCTTTTTACGGAAACGGATAAAAACGACGCGATTATGCTGTCAAAAGACCTTTTGGAAGAGCAACCCGGAGAACAGGATACCGAGCTTACCGAATACATTTTTGAGGGCGTCAAAACCCACATTAATGAGATAGACAAGGTAATAGAGGAGAGCGCGCCGGAGTGGCCTATTGACAAAATAGCCAAAGTTGATTTAGTAGTACTCAGAATCGCGGTTTTTGAACTGCTGTTCGGTAAAAAGGCACCGGCCAAGGTTGTGGTGGATGAAGCCGTTGAACTGGCCAAGGAGTTCGGAAACGATACTTCACATAAATTTGTGAACGGGGTTCTAGGCACAGTAATAGGAAATTATTTGGAGAAAAAAGATGACTAGCGATTATTTTGCAAAAACTAAAAAGGTTATAGAAGAAAAAACAGGCGTTTCGCCCGCCGACATACACGAAACCTCCTTTTTCGAGGATGATCTCAACGTCGGAGAAATGGAGCTTCTTGAAATACTGTCCGAGCTTGAAGAGATGTTCAAAGTAGACCTTGTTTCCGAACAGGAAAACATTGTAACCGTTCAGGACATACTGGACCTGCTCAGCGAAAAAATTGATTAGTATCCGGCCGTATTTTACCCATGACTTTTGTCGCGGAGAAAGTTCGGAACGGACACGGAAAAGTCGATAATGGCCTTTGATTTCGTCAAAACAAAACAAATATTGGGCGAAGATTTGTCCGATGAGAATCTGTTTAAAACAGCTTTTACCCATCGTTCTTATCTGAATGAACACCACGAATACGCGAACCCCTCCAACGAAAGACTGGAGTTCCTTGGGGACGCCGTACTTCAGCTCCTTTCCAGCGAATTTCTTTATAATACCTATACCGACGCCCCGGAAGGCGACCTAACGAACTACCGCTCATCGGTAGTTTGCACGTCTTCGCTTGCCCGGGAAGCTAAAAGAATGGAATACGGCAGTCTACTGCTCCTTTCCAACGGCGAAGAGGCAACAGGAGGAAGAGACCGGGAATACATTCTTGCAAACACATTCGAGGCTGTACTGGGTGCCCTTTACCTTGATAGAGGCCTTGAAAAATGTAGGAAGTTCCTGGAGAAAGAGCTTTTTTTCAAAATAAGTGATATCGTTACCGATAACGTCTACAGAGACGCCAAGTCCCAGTTTCAGGAGATGGCCCAGGATAAATTCGGTGTAACCCCCGTATATCAGGTAATCGACTCATGGGGCCCCGATCATGAAAAAACCTTTAAAATGGGCGTTTTCATAGGCAAAGAGAATTGGGGAACCGGCGAGGGAAAAAGTAAACAGAGGGCAGAGCAGGCAGCGGCCGAAAATGGTTTAAAAAGAATGGAGAAAGGAGATTAAAGGTTACCGTGGGTGTATAGACAACCACAACCCCATCTGCTAAAATCAACCAGTTATGTCGGTATCAATCAGATTAACAAGAACAGGTAGAAAAAATCTGCCCTCCTACAGGGTGGTGGCTACGCAGACCAGAACCAAAAGGGATGGTAAATTTTTGGACATAATAGGTTTCTACAATCCCTCAACAATCCCGGCTTCCTTTGATTACGACAAAAAAAAGTTCCAGGAATGGGTCTCAAAAGGTGCGATAGTCTCGGATGCGGTAAAGAAAATGGTAGAGGGCAAGTACGAATATACAAAATATAAACCCGGTAAAGAAGAAGTGACAAAAGAAGTCGCTCCTGCCAAAGAAGAAGCTCCGGAACAAACAGCCTAACATGAAAGAGTTCATAACATACATTGTTCAACAGATAGTTTCCCACCCCGAAGCAATTGAAGTTGAGGAAGTCACCGAGGAAGGGGTTTTCGTCTACACGATATCTGCGGCTAAAGAAGATATGGGTACACTTATCGGCAAAGAAGGCAGGAACATCAAAAGCATCAGAAATATGGCCAAGGCCAAGGCTATAAAAGACGACATAAGGATAAGTGTTAACATTAAAGAAGATGATCAGATTTAACGTCCTCACTTTATTTCCCGAACTAATACAACCTCATTTAGATTTTTTACCCTTTAAAAGGGCGGTTGAAAAAAAGGCGGCCGAGTATAGATTATGGAATCTAAGAAATTACGCTCTCGACAAAAGAGGAACTGTGGACGACAAGCCTTATGGAGGGGGCACCGGAATGTTGTTAATGCCCGAACCCATTTACGACGCCTTAAGCGACATCCACACCATGCCGCCGGAAGATGTTATAAAAAAGGACGGTGTGCGGGTAATACTGTTATCTCCGCGCGGTAAAAAATATGATCAAAAGTACGCGGAGGATCTATCAAAGGCACGGGAAATTACCTTGATTTGCGGAAGATACGAAGGTATTGACGCCAGAATAGAGGAAAATTACGTGACCGACGTTGTAAGCATAGGTGATTTCGTTCTTTCCGGCGGGGAAGTGCCGGTTTTAGCAATTTTAGAGAGCGTTACACGATTACTTCCACAGGTTATTGAAAAGGAAGACGCCGTAACCAATGAGTCATTCTCGAACGGCACCATTGAGTACCCGCAGTACACCAGACCCGAGGTCTTCAAAGGAAAAAAAGTGCCTGACGTTCTTCTTTCCGGCAACCATAAAGAAATAGAGAAGTGGAAAAGAGAGAATTCTCCGACAGTATAAAAAAGAAGTTTCCTCACCCGCAACTAACTATAAATCGAAGGGCGTTTCCGGTGTTTCGGTGGCCCCCGCCGGTTGTTCTACAGGTACCTCTTCGGCAGCTTCCCCCGCAGGAGCGGGAGTTTCCGTACTCTCAACTACTTCGCTTTCTGCAATATCAGGATTAAGAAATTCGTAATATCTATAATCTTTTATGCTGTTTATAAATGCGACAAAAGCCGGGGACGTAATATCCAAGGTGATGGGGTCATCCGTTACCGCAACAGATTGAACATACATATACGGAGAATCAACATTCACGTTAACATTCACCAAACCAGTTTCCTGCGTACTGGAATCCTCACCAAATCTGAATGTGGTTACATAGGCTATTCTTGCAGATTTTTCGATTTCCTGCATAAACACTACCATTTGGTCATAAGAACCGGTCACGGTCGCCGCAACATTAACAATACCGCTTATATCTTCCTTCCTCTGGTCAGAGATAGCATCCGCGGCAGCTCCGGTTGCCCCCGAATAGGAGTAGTTCAAACGATCGACGGACATACCGGCGTTGGTCGCGATTTGGTGTATCTGGTCAAGAAGCTGTGGGACGTTAGATTCGGAAACGTACAGCTTCTCGACAAGATCGGCATTCTCCTGCAGAACGGTATTAAAATCTTTCATTTTAGAAAGAGCCGAAGCTTTGGTATTTAACACTTCCAGCACAGCGGTCTGTGAAGTAAGCTGTGTCTTAAGTTCGTTAACCTTGGTGTAGGTAGGTTTGATATATAAAAAGAACAATAAAGCGGTAACCGCCAAACCAATGATAGGGAAGACAAAATCCACAATAATGTCTTTTATGGCACCTATGTTTATTTCTTTTATTTTATTTTCTATGTTCTCTTCGTTCATATTTCTTCGTTTACAATTTTATTTTCGACGTATCGTAGTTAACCACAATAAAAAACCTGACCGTACTTTTATTTTGATCCAGTGTCACGGAATTAAGTTTTACTTCGGTAAAAAGTTCTTTTAGTTCTGCGTCACCCCCGGGAAAATCTTTGTTTAAAAGGCTGTTTATAAAATTGGCGATCAGAATATAATTGTCGGCGTCCCCCGTGTAATTTACGATTCCGTCCTTTATATCCATGGAGTCTATTCTTACACCCTCAGGCTGTCTCACTTTCAGTTCGGCCAATAAACGGGAGTAATGCGGTCTTTCGGCAATAACTTTGGAGATAGAATTATATTTCAGGTCCAAATTTCTCACAACTATCTCGGTGGCGGAAAGAGATTTTATTTTTGCTCGCTGACTTTCAATCTGCGAATTTACGTCGTTTACCTTCGTGGATATCTCCGAATGTGCGTAGTAAAGATATCCGGAAACGCCCAGCGCCGCAACTGTCAACAGAATAAAAAGCACCGTAGTGCCCTTAACAGCCTTGCCTTTGGCTTGATACTGTATTTCTTCCTGCGGGATAAGGTTAATATTTTCCATTTAAACCTCTCTTAGAGCCAAACCTACGGCGGTAGAATACATCGGACCGTCCTGGCTCAGATCCTTTCTTCGTGGCTCTAACTTTTGTGAAAACTGGAAATTGGCCAGCGGATTGGCAAGTTGTACCTCAAAATCAACATTTTTTGCTACATAAGTTAAAAGTTCAGGCATTAGGGCAGTACCTCCGGTTAGTATCAACCTCTTAATGTTAGCAGAGCTATTATGCTTTGTGAAGAATACTGTTGCTCTTTTTATCTCAAGAATCAGGTTGTCCATTATAGGTCTTATTACGTTAAATATTTTGCCCTCGGCCTGCATGGGATCCATTCCATAAACTTTTTTGTATTCTTCAGCCTGTTGAACATCCAAGTTCAGCTCCTGCTGGATTGCCTTTGTAATTATGTCCCCTCCCACCGGAATGCTTCTGGTAAAGCGTACCGCGCCGCCGTAGGTAACGACTATTATCGATCCCGAGAATCCCAAATCCATAACTATAGTCCCGAGAGGGGCGTCGGCCGAATCTCCTAAGACCCTGCCCAAAGCAAGAGTTTCGGGTTCTATTGCGTAAGGCACGAGCTTGGCTTTTTTAGCGATGGCAACATACCTTTCTAAAACATCTTTTTTGGCGGCGACTACCTGAACATTTATTTTATCTTTTTCGGTAAGATCGGGGTCGAGTCTTTGATATGAGAGGTTTATCTGGTCAAGTGGCAGGGGAATATATTGCTCAGCCTCATATCTCACGGCACTTCTCAGCTCCTTATCACTCATTGCGGGCACTTTTATAACGCGCATAAATACCTGACTCTCGTCCAAACCCATTACAACATGGGAGGTTCCGAATCCCATTTCCTTGAAAAACTCGGCTATATGCTCGGCGATCAGATCCATATCTTCTCTTTTATCGGACAAAAAGTTGACCTTGGGATTTTCGTACGTGCCTATATTGGAAATTATCAACCCTTCTTTACGTTTATCCAGTTCTACGGCTCTAAATGTACTTCTGCCAAAATTTAAACCTACAATGGGCATACTAAAATTCTACTATCCTTTCAGGACTCAGACAAGACCGATTTTACGTTTATTCTGCGACTTTTAGGCTAAGGTCCGTAATTGTTGGTAAGATCCGAAACTTCGCTTGTCTGAAGTAGTGCATAATCGAAGAAAGCCGGAGCCATGGCATCTGTTTTAAGAACAGTTATATGCTTCACCGTTTCTCCGGAGTAACCGTGAGCGTCCATTATTATCCCCTGCCTTGGGATCGTCTGACCAATCGCAGGTACCGCATAAACGACCGCTCTTTCGTAATAGGGTCTGATACGGATATATTTAGGCGTCACCATAGTATTTATTGTGAAACAGTTTGGGTAGCCGTGGTTGGCCACGGCAGTATCAAATCCGTTGCCGCTGTAAGGAGAAGACACGGAATTTACGGCATAGGAATTTATTTTTGTGACCGCACTTTCTTCGTATATATACGCCGCATGTATTGAGGACGCACTTTGCCAGCAAACATCAAGGGAGGAACCTGATGTGTACCCCTGCAAACTTATTTGACCGGCCTCTCCCGGCTCGAGGCCTAGCGAAAAAGGATCGGTGGAATTTCCGGAATACTCTAAAGTAACATTGGCGCTGATAATATTTCCGTTGGGCTCCGTTATGCTGTAGGTGCAGGCACTTCCGCAGTTCCCGAACGCTATGTATCCTTCCAATGTTTCATTTGGAACCACCAGAAGACGCTCAATTATAGCCTCTGCGGCTCTGAGAGCTTTTGTACTGTCATCTGTCCTTACAAAACCTTTAAGTGTGCTCATGAAACGGTTCGATATGGTTACCCCGATTGTCGTGGCGACTATCATTAAGAAAACCATCACTACCAGGGTTTGCC
Source organism: candidate division WWE3 bacterium RAAC2_WWE3_1 (assembly GCA_000503835.1). Classification (GTDB taxonomy): domain Bacteria; phylum Patescibacteriota; class WWE3; order UBA101185; family UBA10185; genus UBA8498. The sequence continues at coordinate 428,775 of CP006914.1, forward strand.
CTGTCTGGTCTTTGATTTTTGACGGAATTCTCATATCAATATGGCCTAATAGCTCCTGATAGTAACCGCGTTAAGTATATCCGAATACTCGCCGCTATTTCCTGACACCGGTGCAAATCTTATGTGCATCTTCACCGTTTGTGGGGTAGTTCCCACAACGGAGAAACATGTGCTACCTGTCAACATACAGGAAACAGCCACGCCACCGGTACCAAAGCTGCTGGTCAGGTCCACGGCGGCTGCACCGGTGGGGTTTTCTACCTGCAACTTATTTCCATTAAGTTTATAGGTGACGCTAGCACTTCCTTCTTTTGAAATAGTGAGAGTATTGGTGTATCCTACTGAGGTAATGCCCGTAGCGCTGCGTAACTCACGTTCAATCTTTAGTCCCACAAAATTTGCCTGCTGTTCAACTTCATTTTTTATCTGAGTCTTATTGTAACTGCGAACAAGGGAAACCAGTATATCGTTCGTCACCCCAATGGATATTCCCAAAAGAGCAATAACTACCAACAACTCCACAAGGGTAAATCCTTTATTTTCTTTTTCCAAAGTTGCCCTGATTTTCATTTTTGTTGCCAATTCGTAAAATCGGTATATACAAATGTTTCTTTGTTCTGACCGCCGACACTCCACGCAGACTGCACTGTGACCTGGATGGCCGTGCTAACGGGCGCGGCGTAAAAACGTGTGAGGATGGGTGTGCCCCCGGCGGCTGTCGGTACACTTCCGGCTTTTACAACTAACGGATCCGCATTAATATCTATATAACACCCGCCCAACGCCGGCGTACATCCGGATGTCGTACTAACAAAAGTTGCCCAGCTGGTTGCTGATTGATCCCTGTAAGCCCGGACTAACTCCATTTGTGTATTGGCAGCTTTTGTACCTTCCATCAATAAAGTACTCTGCAACGATGTCCTTAACGAAAACAGGGTGAGGGAGAGTAGAGAAGTAATTACCACAACCGAAATACCCAACGCCGCTATTACTTCCACAAGTCCTATCCCTTTTTGTTCTTTCAAAAAATTTTTTAAAGTTTGCCGCATAGTTACTAATTTGAATTGAATATCAACCCGGCTTTATTAATTAGTATGTTTTTGACTGTTGCTGTATCCGACGAATGCCGAAGGCTTATAGTGGTATCCGGTATAGGAACAGTTAATCCGGTAGTAGCATTTCTCTCAAAAACCGAACCGTCTTCTAAACTGAATAGGAGACAATGTGCGCCGGATGAAACAATCGAAATGCCGGACGAAAGTGTTACTGTCTGCTGGAGTGTTGCGTTAACAGTACAGCTGTTGGAAGCAGTTAAGTAAAAGCTGTATGTTCCATTAGAACCTGCTACGTCGGAATATAGAACAGCCCAATAAAGAGCGGGGTTGCCGTTTATCAAAGTGTCTGCCCCTGTTCCCGTCAGCGCCCTATTTTGTGCACTCCTCAAGTCGCTTTTCAAATTTTCCTGCGCCTGCTTTAAAGTTTGGTTTCTGGTGTAACCGGAAAAAGAGGGAATCATTATCCCTGAAACTACCGCAAGAATACCTACAACAATCATTAACTCCACCAATGTAAATCCTTTACTAGCCGAGCGGGGCAGTTTCATATATAAATACTAGCACAAAAATTATGGTGTAATCAGCAGTAAGTTGACGCCCATCTCATATTTTGCGGGATCGTTGCCGCCGTCGGAAGAAGCTTCCTCGGTTAATTGCTCTAAACGGGTGCTGATCTCGTAGCCTGCAGTGTTGTGGATATACTCATAATGGTATGTCGTATCATTTATAGGATCGGTGGGATATTTTGATATGTAATCGGAGAGATCTACCGGAATCCAACCCGCCACAGCCGAGTATATATTCGGCGATCCTGTGGGAACTATATCGCTCGTGTACAAAAAACTTTCCTGCCCGGGATATTGACCGTAATCAAGTTTGTATTCATTAACGGCCCTGTCTAAAGTTGAGACGTCTGATAATCTTTTGTTATCACGGGCTTTGCCTTTTGAAGAAGCCGGGGATATAAGTGAAATGACGGTACCCATGAGTACCAGTAAGACTGCCGTAACGATGGCTATCTCCAGAAGAGTGAATGCGTTTGTATCAACGAACCTTTTCATGATTAAAAAGGGTTTTGGACGGCGTAACAGTTAGTATTGGTACCACAATTACACCATGACGCAAAAGTACAGGCAGAAACAGCACTGCATCTTGAAGTGATGGATGCATCTATTTCCATACGGGCTATTAAAGCATATCTCGAGGCAGTTGCTCTATAACTGTAGCCATAGGCAGCATCTGCGCAACCCGCAAAAACATCGGTACCCTGAGACGGGTCCACAGGTAATTGACTTATATAACTTGTAGGGGATATGAGAGCTCCTAAACCTGTGGTTGCATTATTGACACTTGCCGAAACGAAGGCTGCACTTGGGACCGGATAACTACGTTTGTCCGTAAAATATAACTCTAAGGCTGTTTGTATCCTTTTTAAATCAGATACCCTCTGCGAGTCACGGGACTTCTGCCTGACACCCTGAACATTTATTGCATTTAAAACAACACCACTTAGAATACCTATTACGCTTATAACTATTAGAAGCTCTATTAAGGTGAATCCTAAATTGGTTTTTTTGTTTTTAAAATTCATGGTGTTGCAAAATTAAAGACAAGACGCCCCTGTCGAAGCCAGGTTACATACCTGTCCCCCCGCACCAAGGTCATTTCCAGTTGCAGAACCGTTGCAGGTAGCTGCGATCGGACAATCCAATACAACCCCGCCACACTCAGGTTTGCCGCCGGTATACGAAGCGTTATGGGGAGACACAAATTTGTAAAGCCTGCTCTGTGAATTTAAAACGCCCACGCAGAAGAAATTTATATTACCCTCCGTCATCGTATAGTAAACATACTGAGAACCGGGCCAGGAGTTTAGATAAGTCGACAGCATAGGATTGACAAGAACATTTGTATCAGGAACACCCGCACTACTGACGGGATACTTACCCTCACCGGCATAGTAAGCTTCGATTGCGGCAGCAACATTCTGTAAGTTCGATATCTTTACACCATCCTGAGCCCTTTCCCTTTGTTTTGTAGGATTTATAACTGCCACAGTTATACCAGCCAATATCCCTATAATAGAAATTACTAAGAGTAATTCAACTAAAGTGAGTCCCTGATTTTTATAATTGTAATTTTTCACGATATTTTAAAAACTTACCGGGCTCAATAAAGAGCCCGGAAGTATATAACCTAACTAAGGCGTCACACAGTTCGCGGGAGGCGATGCGGTATCACAATGCTGGATTTGTCCTGCTGCAGTACCATTGTTCATGTATCTGAACACAGTAGTTCCGGCACCAAACGATTTAGCGTAAATCGTAAAATTGGGGCTCGAGGCGGTCCCCATGTAGCGGTACAAACACGTGTTACCGGAACCCGGAGCTGTTGAACCCGTGTACCCGTTCACCGCACCGCAAGTATCTGGTAGTTGATTTCCCGTAACAATAAAGTCACAAGTGTAATCCGCACCACCGGCAGCACAGCTGGCATTAGGCGAAGAGGCTGAGGCCGAAAGTCCGGAAATAAACTGTACATCGTTAGGAGAGTTACCATACGCTGAAATATACCCCTGCGTAGCAAGAGCCACTTTGTTTATTGTAGCCTTAACATTGGCATCCCTGGCCTTACTTTGTTGGGCTTGGGGATCTATAACAGCAATCAAAACACCGGCTAAAATACCGATGATAACGATAACCAATAAAAGCTCGATAAGTGTAAAACCCGAAGCAGAAATCATTCTCTTTCTCAATTCTTTCATCTGCTTCTCACCCCCCTCCTTCTATCTAATCCAATTCCAGATTTTAAAATTAACTTGGGCAGTTTATACATCTCTTCTTAAATTATGACTTCGCCCATAATGAGTGTCAATACGATTCCGCCTTTATCGGGCAGGCTTTGAATAAACTAGGGCACATCGTTGTTCGAAAATATTGCGTAGTCAAAAAATGCAGGGGCTGTATTGTAAGATCTGTAGACCACGATTGCCTTTGTGGTTTTAATGTCTCCATCCTGAACAAGCTCTCCCCTTGAATACAATCTGTACCCCTGAGCCGGTAGAGAAGAGGGGCTCACGGGGACGACTGCAACTTTTGAACCCTGAAAGATACTCCTGACTCTGAGCCCGGTCATGCCTGTAACCGACACATTGTGACAATAGGGAAGGGGATACCCCTCGCGGATAGCCTCGCCTTTGGCATCCGTAAAACCGGTTGAGGATATGTCGGTGCTAAAAACCAAATTTCCCGAAGCTTTTAAAAAATTTCGGGTCGTCGTAACCGGTCCGTACAAAATATATTCTATTGCGGAGCTGCTATTCTGCCAGCACAGTCTTATCGAGTTCATGCCGGTCAACTCGATATTCTTGGTCTGACCTGACGGAATATCGGTTTCGTAGTATGCGGTGCTACCCATAATATCCGTGTGGCTGAAAGTTTTAGCGCTCAACACCGCTCTTGACTCAGCGTTGTCGGACACGGCTTTTTGATAATTCAGGACACATCTGGTTGTATCGCCGGGGATTGAAGAAAAACCCATTTCCTGACAATTTGGGTTTTTAGCTGAAAGCCTGTCTAAAAGCTGTTCGGACTGCGCAAGTAGTCTGTCTATACCGCCTTCGGCGGCAGCGAACACTCTGGCGGATGTGTCAGACCTGGAGACCCGTGAAGACACCTGCAGCGTTCGACTGCTCACTGCAACTCCCACGGACAGAGCTATGGTCATCGCAACAACAACGAATAATAGAGCCTGACCATTGTTATTTAATTTCCTAAATTGTCCTTTCATATTAATTTTCCGTCTCACGCACGTTTTCAAATTCGTACCTGACATCGAAAACTTCAAGCCCGGTCTTTATGCCTCTTTCCGAATTGTATTTTATAAATTTTGTAACCTTGTCCAGAAGATCCAAAGGATAATTGACCGCCGTGGCAGGATGTGTATTGTTGCCAAGCCCCAGGTCGCGCAGCATCTGCAGTCCTTTGTTCAACGAACCGCCCGGTTTGGTGTTTATCAAAGATCCGTTAAAGACGATCGGATCGTCAGGAGAGACCTCAGTATAATCACTGCCTACCTCGATACCGGTAGAAGAAATAATAACCGCCTCGACCTGTGGGGGAGTATCGGGGTTAAATGTGGAAAGGGGAGTGGAAAGCGACGGGTCTATCTTTACATGAGCTTTGGTTATGATTACGACATTTCCGGGCGCAGTTGTGACACCCAGGGGAGCGGCGGTACTTTTGATAGGGCTGTCTATAATAAGGGTATCCGACGGGTTCCCTTCTACGTAAACAAACGCTACGGCGGGGGAATTGCTTACTCTATAACCTCCGGTGAATTGTCTCGGGGAGTCGTAGGGCGATGGTATGGGTGTTAAGTAACTGGTTCCGGTCAAGGGAAAATAGTAAAGACCCGAGCTGCCGTTAAAATCAGCAACACTCATTTTATGTACACCCGGCCTTATCTGGCCACCCAGGTTCGTCAGGGTTCGGGCGGTGTCCGGTATCTTTATGTCCAATCTTTCGGAAACAACCTCTTCCTCCCCGATATTTTTAGCATACCCGCCGCCGGTGCCCTCAGAAATGTCCGGGGGAAACGGGGAGTTACGCATGGACAATGCGTAGATATTACTTCCTAAACTGAGTTTGTTAAGGTTCAGCATACCGCCGTAGAACTTTTTTTCCTTCGTTTGGGTCATTGCGGTCTCGGAAGAACACGGACCGGGGTTTGTGAAAGTTCTTGAAAAGGCATCACCGTCTACAACGGCAACCCAGGGATCTTTTTTAATCTTGGACATCTGCAGGGTAGTAGTTTGCGTTGTCAAAGTGGTGGTTTGATTAATCGTAATGCAGTTCTGTTGAGTGTCGTATTTTGTACTATCTGCACACCGAACACTATATGTCTGACACATATCTTCTGAATAAGACGGACATAGCTGGATTGTTTTCGACGGAGAATAACTAAGGGTCATCTTAACCTGACCGTTCGCGTCCGTAATATAAGATAAATTTGTGGTGGGCTCGTACACAGATGCTTTGGGCAATACTCTAATAGATGTGCCCGGACATGCGTTGGTGTCATATAATGTTTCCTTGACGGTAACGGTCAGTTCCATTTTAGTTACGTTCGTAAAAATGTAAGTAGCAGAGGTGTTGGTTTCTGTCCCATTATCAGAAATAACATACCAGCTATATGTTCTATTCACAGAAGTATCCAGTGCATAGGTAATTTCCGTCGTAGGGTCCAAAATATTTCCCCCTTGTTGGACAAAACCGACCCCGTCCCCCTTATCGACATACACCCTATAAATTTTTGACTCATCTCCTGTGCAATTTTCGCCCCAACCTGCAATAGCATTCCAGTCTAAAACTACCGTTCCGGCGTTTTGAAAAGAAGTTCCGTTTGCGGGACTCTGCAGAGTAACCTGATCGGGAGCGGTGTCTGTACAGATAGAACCACCTGCGCAGTATTCGCATTTGTCGTCCGGATTAATATAAATACGGTTGTTTATGGCATTTTCAGGACACGTCGGGCTGAGTCTCTCCTTGCATTTCGGGGAGAACCAACATAAACCCTCATCCAAACACTCAGTCCTCGTCCTAGGCCAGGCATCGTCCGTTTCAGTAGATGTTTTAGGGCATGCGCCCGGAGTCTTCTCGGTGCATACCCCCACCGCCCCATACCAACACCCGTTATTGGATTTCTGACAATCATCGCTCGGACAGCCATTAGCATAACAGCACATGTCATCGTACCCTCCTGTTAGCGGGGAAGAGTCACAAACCCACCAACCGGAGCGGCATTCTCCGACAGAACAGGTGGCTGCATAGGTTTTATTAGAGTAGAGTGCACCAAAAAATATAACAAACGCCGTAACTAACAGGGCTGTGGTTTTTAGGTTGTACTTAAATATGCTCAGGTTTTTCATGGCCGTTCTTTCACAATGATACAGTCCGGTCCAAGAATACTGCAATCATCATTCTTACATTTTGTAAACACCATATCTCCGACTATAGCTGTCTTCATAAAATCAAATCCGGAAGATATAAATATCTGGTTTATATTTGTAAATGCTGCAGTTCTGTCGGAAGAACATTCAAAAGACCGGTCCGACTTGATTCCTGAATCCGTAACGGTAACTCGGCCTGTGTTTAAATCCAAAATATTATCTATAACAAAAAGCTTGTAGTTATTAAAAATTTCTGCCCGTTTCTCAGGATTGCTGTTGTAATCACTAAATTCTTCAGACCCTTTGTTTTGCTTGTTTACACCGGGATACCGCCCGACATTGGGATCTACCACATACGACTCGTCAAAATATATGGAAAATCGGGAATCTTCCCGGGTCCCGGCACTTTTTCGGACAAGGCTGTTCTCAAAGAAACGGCTCACAAAATACATTCCCAAGCCTATGAGAATCAAAATCATGAGCAGCAAGATCTTTTCTCTCTTCACTAGTTAATTATATGAAGATTATCAAGGTTAGGTCAATGAAAAAGAAGGGGGTCGGTTAAAGTTACATTTAAACCGACCCTTAAGTAAAAGTTCCTTAAACTACTTGTGACTTTCTACCCAACCGGGAAAGATATCGGGGCGGGACAGGATGAGCGAATACTCTTCCGCGGTAACCGGTATGATCTTCAGAGGATCGGGCGGTAAATCATCCGGAAAATTAAGCCCGTATTCCGAAGCCACGTTCTGCATGAACTTTGTTTCGTGCACCCACTCCCAAACAGAAGTCGGGTTGTACACCGACCAGTTAACGTCCGGGTCTATGAACGGGCCGTTGTACGGGTAGAGCATGTATGCGTAGGACGTAGACACGTTTGAACCCTTTGCAAATTTATAGAAATTTGCAAGAAACAAGTAGTTACCGGGGGTTACGGTTCTCTTAGGCTGGTAAATTCCGATAACACATGAATCGGGTTTGTTTACAACAGCGTTCGCCACACCGTTCAAGCCGTTCCCGCAGACGGAGGTCTCGTAGTTCCATCCCAGGTTTATCCGCAAAAACTCGAGCTGTGAACCGTAAAATGTATACCCACTTAGCGGTGTAGCAGACAGTACCGGAGTCCGGGTTGCTGTCGATGTGGCGGTACTGGAAGGAACTGGTGTACTTGAGGGAACCTGCGTACCCGTCGGAACCGGAGTAAATTCTATCGTATTTGTTGCACTAGCAACTAAAGTCACACCCGTGACCTCTACAGCTTCCGGCTTCGGAAGAGTCCCCGATATCCCCGACCACGCTACCACACCAATGACTACAGCAACGAGCAAAACAGCAACTCCAACCGGAAAGAACCGTTTTTTGTCCATCTCCTCGCCTCCTTTTCTCTCTCAGATTATTTGACTTTATTTGGGATAATTGCTCTTAAAGACTAACTGCAAAATAGCATAAAAAGGCCTGCGGTACAACTTAAGGCACATTAATTGAAAATACCGGTCGAGCAAAACGGAGTCTTATTTTAGATTAAACGCCCGAAAACCTTCCCACTTCCTCAACAACCTTATCGGGATTCACTTCGGATTTTATCAGGTAGCCGTCGGCGCCAAGCTTAAAAGCTTCCTGAATAATGTGCTCACTGTTCAGGTTGGTAAGAACAACCACAGGGCCTTTTTTCAACTCCGGTGTTTCCTTAAGGTCCTTCAATATCTTAAGACCGTCCTTACCCGGAAGCATTATATCCAGGAGCAGTATGCTCCAGTCGGAATTTTTAATCTTGTCTCCTCCAATCTCCCCGTTAGGAGCTTGGTCAACCACATAACCCGCATTTTGCAGGACTTCCGCATAGATGGTTCTAATATCCTGCTCGTCCTCAATTATTAGTACTTTGTTTTTTGTTTTATCAGGCATAAGTTATTTATAACACACCCTGCTATAGTCAACAAACAAATTTTCTAGTTTAATATACATAATGCCCGATAGAATAGTAGAGATAAAAGAGAGTGAAATATTCAAACTCATTGATAAGAACCGTGCGCTTGACGCCACATATAAATTAGTCGAAACAATTTTAGAGACCACTGAATTTGACGAACTCACACAAAAAATAGCCGACATAATACCTAACGCCCTCGGATATGAATTGGGGATTCTGGCGTTGATAGACCATAAAAGTAACGTCCTAAGAAAAATCTCTCTCTCAAAGGGCATGGGGGACACAGAAAAACAGGTGCAATTAGAGGAATTTTTCGGAGAGCTGACGATACCTTTCGGCTACGCGGACAACATTTGTATACAATCTATAGAAACCAAAAAACAGGTGGTCAGTCCTTACATATGGGATGTTTTCAAACCGACTTTAACCAGACAACAGGCAGAAAGCATCCAGGAAATAACAGGAACAAGATCACATATTGTAACCCCGCTGTTCTCGCATGATAGGGTTATCGGTGCAATCATAGTAAGCCTCGCCAAAGAGGTTGATAAAGTAACTGATTTCGAAAAAGAAATGCTGAAAAAATTCTCCGAAAGTGCGGGTGTCGCAGTAGAGAACTCAAAACTTTACACAAACCTAAAAAGGGCCAAAGAAGATTTGCACAAAGCGTACGAAAATATGAAAGTGTTAAACACCCTGAAAGATGAGTTTCTCTCCGTGGCTTCTCATGAACTTAGAACTCCCATGACAATAGTAAAAAGCTATCTTTGGATGCTGGAAAAACAAAAAGCCGGAAAATTGAACCAAAAACAACTTGAATATCTTAATAAAGCTTTGGTAGGTACCCAGAGAATGATTTCCCTTATAAACGATATGCTGGACATTTCCAAGTTCGAGAGGAAGAAGGTTTCGTTCTCTATTACTCAAATCAACCTTGTCAATGTCATTAAAGACGTACTCTCTAACTTTGACGTCAGGGTAGGGGAGAAGGGTTTAAAGTTAGAATTCAATTCTCCGACGGATGAGGTTCTGGTCGACGCTGATCCTGAAAAGCTGAGAGATGTGTTCACAAATCTGGTGGAAAACGCAGTGAAGTTCACGAAGGAAGGTACCATATCCATATCGATAGAGGAGTACGAAGAGTTTTACAGAATTTCCATAAAGGACACCGGGGCGGGTGTGGACAAAAAAGACCTTCCCAAGCTTTTCCATAAGTTCGGGAGGATAGACAACAGCTACACTATCGCCACCGATTCGGGAGGCACGGGCCTGGGATTGTACATTGTAAAGCTCTACATTCACGGTATGGGTGGGATGGTAGGAGCCGATTCAGAAGGTATCGGAATGGGAAGCACTTTTTGGATTACTCTTCCGAAAAACAAAATTAAAAAGTTCGGTGTCAGTTTAAGACAGGTTGAGATACCAGTTTAATATTTCAATACCCCAGACAAAAGCAACCAGACTTCCCAGAATCAGGAACGGGCCGAACGGTACAACACTTTTTAGTGTTTTTTTGCGGGACAGAACAAGCCCGATACTTACAACCGCTCCTATAAAAAATCCCAGAAATACTGCTAACAAATTGTACGGAAAACCATTCACCAGTCCGACAAGTAACCCAAGCCTTATGTCTCCGCCACCCATACCTCTTCCGCGCGTTACCCAAACAATAAAGAAAAAGAATAAGGCGATAGCTATAGCAGAAACAAAATTAAAACCGAGAGAACGCACCGCTGTCTCAACCTGACTCTCAAAAAATCCTGCTTTTAACAGATAGCGCCCGAAGTCATCATTCTGCAGTCTGTCTCGATACTCGTACAGATTGATTACCGTTGTTGATAAATTAAAAAGCGCAACAAAAATTATGGCGGGAACTACTATTTTATCGGGAACAAGTAAATATTTAAGATCCGTGAGCAATAGAATCTCAAAAAATGAAAATACTACGGCCAAAAAGAGAAACCCTACTAAAGTAGAGACGGAAAAGGGTTCGAAAAAAGAAAACTTTGACAGAGTCGCGGCAAGAACCAAAAACAGCCCGGCGAGTACTTCGGAAAAAGGGTGGTACCACGAAAGACCGGTCTTACAATACGAACACTTTCCTTTCTGCACCAAGAATGAAATAACCGGAATAAGGTTGAGGGGTTTTAATTCCTCTCCGCACTTATCGCATTTCGAATGATCGGCGACGATTTTTCCGCCCTTTACAACACGGTCCGAAACAAGATTTAAAAAAGAACCCAGAGCGGTTCCGAAAATAAAAATAAGACCAAGATTGATATAACTTAACACCATATAGCAGATTCTCGCACCTTTTTAAAAATTGCACAACAAAAAAGGCCCCCGTTAGAGAGCCTTTCTCGCTGATTGCCGGCAACCAACTAAGGAAGTATCAAAAGACTTGTACCAGCTTCATATGCTGCTGCATTATTTCCTCCGTCCGTAGTCATCTTCGCTGTGTTGTCCGCGTGTTCTAGCACAACATTGACCTCGAAATCAGTTGCTGTGGATCCGAATGTGTATACGTGCGTGCCCACTGCAGATACTGTGCCGTTAATAGGATCTATCGGCAAAACAGGAACGAACTTCGAAAGCCCTGTCTTTCCTGTCGGGATCGAGAACTTTACCCAACCCGTACCGTCCAGACCTCTGTTCGTTTCGGTACTTGTACAGCTCGCGCAGACACCTGTCGGACTGAGAGTAATCTCAGTATCGGTAAGAGCCAAGTTAATAGCTTTGGTTAATGAGTCAATGTCGGACAGTCTTTTCGCATCTCTTGATTTCTGGATCATCGACTGAGGATTAATAGCAACTAACAGAGCACCTGCTAAGATACCTACGATGGCAATAACCACCAAAAGCTCGACTAATGTAAAACCTTTTTGTTTTCTCATAGTAGTTCTATCTTTTTCACCTCCTCGCTCAATAAAATCTTTTAACTAGATTGACTGTGTAATTTTGTAAATAGGTGTAATGATCGAGATGATTAAAAATCCTACCATAACACCCAATATAATGAGTATGATAGGTTCGAGCGCGGCTGACAAGCCTTTTACTTTATTATCCACTTCGCCCTCATAATATATGGCAACACGATCCAGTACCTCATCCATCTTTCCTGTTTCTTCCCCGACATTTGCCATTTGCGAGAGAAGGGGAGGGAATTGTTCTGAAGATTTAAAAAAGCTGGAGAGTGATGTTCCTTTTTCAACCTGTCTTGCCGCGTTCAGCACGGCCATTCTGAATGTGGGGCTGGACATGACGGTCGAAACTATTCCCAGTGCCTCAACTATAGGGACTGCCGAGTTTATGAGCAAGGCCAGGGTTTTGCTGAATTGCGCAAAATCCTTGTCCTTGTTTATTTTCCCAAAAACAGGGAGCCTCATTGTTACTTCCGCGATATAATATTTCCCTTTGTCACTTTTTGCGTAATACCTGATCGCAAGCACCAGCGCGGCGGCAATGATGGATATCACAACTATATTTTTGACCATAAAATCCGAGGTTGAGATCATCACGCGCGTCACTATAGGAAGCTCGACATCCATACTTTTGTACATGTCCGCAAGTTTGGGGACGACAAAAACCATAAGTACCACGAATACACCGATCATTGCTATCATGACAACAATGGGATATATCATCGCACCTTTGAACCTGGAATTCAGATCCCTCTGGGCTTCCATATTGTCAGCCAATCTTTTTAAAATAATATCCATTTTGCCTGAAGATTCTCCGGCTTTCACAAGTGCCTGATAAGTAACCGAAAATACTTCCGGGTATCTTCCGAGTGCCGTAGAAAGCGAGGCGCCCCCTTCAACATTTCTTAGAATATCGTAGATGATCTTTTTAAAATTCTGGCTTTGAGTTTGAGCGGCCAGCACTTCCAGGGCACGGGAAATAGGCAGTCCTGCCGAAATCATGGTAGAAAACTGTCTCGTAAATGTGACAACATCCCCTTGGGAAACTCCGCGAAAATTCAAAAACGTATCGAAAATGGTTTCTCTCTTCTCCTGGATGGAAATAACATACATCCCCTGGCCTTTTAACAAGGACACCGCAAGATCTTTGGTCCGTGCGTCGACAGATCCGCCGACCGTCTTTCCTGCCATGTTCTTAGCTGTATACGTGTATATCGCCATACCTATTTCACCATTTTAGAATCTATTAAGCGTCTAAAATCTTCGGGTCTTAAGGTGTACTTTATACCTTCCTGGAAATCGACAAGTCCGTTATTCACCAGATAAGCTATTGATCTGTCTAAACTCACCATTCCCACCTGAGAACTGGTATTAATGACGTTGTCTATCATGTGAGCTTTACCTTCGCGGATCAAATTCTTCACGGCGTCACTTCCCAGCATTATTTCCACGGCCGGGACTACACCTTTAGTGGGGGAGGGTATTAATCTTTGTGAAATGACTACTTCCAGCACTTGCGATAGCTGAACCCTTACTTCATTCTGCTTTTCCGAAGGGAAGGACGAAACTATTCTTTCGACGGTCTGCGAAGCAGAATTGGTGTGTAAGGTGGCAAAAACCAAATGTCCTGTTTCGGCAATTTCCAGCGCGGAAGAGATTGTTTCCGAATCCCTCATTTCACCGACGAGAATGACATTGGGATCCTGTCGGAGCATGGATTTTAAGGCAACGGTCCAGTCGTGTGTGTCCAGAAACATTTCTCTTTGCTCAACTAAAGATTTTTTATTGGCGAAAATGTATTCGATAGGGTCTTCGACCGTCAGTATGTGCTCGGGACGGTCTTCGTTTATTTTATCTATCATCGATGCTATGGTGGTCGATTTACCGTGACCGGTAGGTCCCACGACCAATATCAACCCCGACTTTATCCTGCATAGATTCACCAAGTAAGGAGGAAGGTTTAGGGCCTCAAGGGAGGGTATCGACATAGGTATGTGACGTAGAGCCGCCGAAGGGTATCCTTTTTGAAAAAACGCGTTGACCCTAAACCTGGCCTTGCCACCGAGCGCAACCGAAAAATCCAGCTCTTTATTAACTTCCAGTACTTCTCTTTGCTGAGTGTCCAGTATTTGTGAGAGGAAGTATTCGACGTCATCGACCGTAAGTACATCAAAATCTTCGAGCGTGGAAAGGACGGTCTTGATCCTAACATAAGGCTTACTTCCCACAGAAACGTGCAGATCCGACGCATTCAGCGAAACGACCCTTTCTAATAGTTGTGTTGCATTAAGTTTCATAATTTTATCCTCTCCTTATCTTATTTACTTGGCGACCCTCAATACCTCTTCGAGCGTTGTCATACCTTCAACAATGCGAAGGTAACCGTCCTGAAGCAAGGTCAACATGCCAAGTTTTACCGCAGTTTCGTGAATCTTGCTTGATGGGGCGTTCTCAAGGATAAGGTGTGATATTTCTTCGGACATGTAGAGAAGTTCAAAAATTCCCAGTCGTCCTCTGTAACCGACGTTGCCGCATTTCGGACAACCTTTTCCGCGCCATAACATGAGTTTTTCTTTACCGCTCACATTTTTCAAGATCTTTGAAATCTCAGGGTCTCTGGCTAATAACACTTTGTTCTCAGCAACTTCCGCCATTATTTTCTTTACACTTTCCTGTACCTCTTCGGGAGGTTCGTATTCTTCTTTGCAGTCCACACAAATCTTTCGGACCAATCGTTGGGCAAGAATGGCATTAACAGTAGAGGCAAGTAAGAAATTCTCGACTCCCATGTCAAGCAGCCTGGGCAACGCACCTGCCGCTGAATTGGTGTGAAGAGTAGACAGGACCAAGTGTCCTGTAAGAGCGGCATGAACCGCGAGCTCTGCCGTATCTCCGTCGCGTATCTCACCGACCATGATAATGTTGGGGTCCTGTCTTAAAAATGATCTCAACCCGTCGGCAAAATTTAACCCCGCCTGAGGATTGACTTGTACCTGATTTACCCCCGGCACCCGTATTTCTACCGGGTCTTCCAGTGTGACGATGTTAACGCGAATAGTGTTCAATTTACTCAAAGCGGACGCCAAAGTTACGGTTTTCCCTGAACCTGTAGGACCTGTTACCAGAAGCATTCCGTTCGGCTTTAATGAAGCCTCTTCAAATCTTTTTAAAGTAGAACCGCGCATACCGAGGTCGCGGAATGAAAAAACCGTACCTTCTTCTTTGAGCAACCTGATAACAACTTTTTCACCGTAAATAGTGGGCAGGGTAGAGATTCTCAGGTCAGTCTCGCTTTTTCCTACCTGAACTTTAAAACGACCGTCCTGAGGAACCCTTTTTTCGTCAATCTTCATTGAAGCCAGAATTTTTATTCTCGCAATAACCGAATCGTGCATCTCTTTCGGAAGTTTTCTTTTTTCTTCCAAAATACCGTCAACTCTGTACCTTAAGCGGGAACCGTCTTCTCCGGGTTCTATGTGTATATCCGATGCCCCTATCTTAACGGCGGTTTCCAATATCATGGAGACAATTCTTGCAATAGGCGCGTCGCGTAAAGTAGCGTCCGTGATTTCGCCGCCGCTCTCTTCAATTTTTAAAGTGGTTTCGGTAATTTCCTGCAGGGCAGCCGTGATTTCTTCGCCTAACTCTTTTCCTTTTTGCTCCTCCAAAACCTTTTCAATTGTTTTTTCGGTAGTTATATAAGGAACAACTTTGTACCCGGTTTTACGTTCTATAAAGTCGATGGTTTGAAGATCGAGGGGGTCGATCATCGCGAGTGAAAGTTTATTTTCTTTTAATTCAAAGGGGACAAATCTATATTTTTTGGCAACGTTAAGGGGAACAAGATCCATCAGACTCGGATCTACCTGCTCCGCCGTGAGGGTAATAAAGGGAACGTTGTAGACCACACCCAAAGCCTCGGCAAAATCCTCAGCCTTAACATAGCCACGGTCTTTTACAACCTGCTCAATACTTTTACCGGTATTAACATTTTCAAATTTGATAGCAGCGAGCTGATCCGAATTTATCAGCTTCTTTTCGTACAAAACATCTGCGACTGTTTTAACTGTATCTGCTTTTAACATAGGGCAGCCAACTTACTTCTACCTAAATATGTTAGCAACTTGCCACAATGTCCGCAATACTTCTTTTATATTAGAGGTAACAACATTCCTTTAACTGCCTCATTCCACGTCGGAATAAATAAAGTATAATCTCTCTATGGGTAAGGCAGTACTTATATATGGCGGGACATTTAAAGACAGGGCGGAGATGCTCAGAAAGCAAGGTGTCCTTCACATTGAAAATTCCGTTGATCCCGATCTTCTGTTAGTGGAAAAGGAAGAGGGCAAGAAAGGCATAGGGATTAATTCTTCCCGCGGAGTAAAAAAATTTCTACAGGAAAAGCCTCTGAGCAGAGATAAGAAAACCGTGGTAATAGCCAATTCCGAGCTCATGACCACGGAAGCCCAAAATGCCCTGCTCAAAATACTGGAAGAACCACCCGAATACGCCGAGATATTTCTGCTTTCTAAAACCGAGAACTCACTTCTTGAGACGGTAATTTCCAGGTGCATAAAGAAACGTGCGTTCCCTTCGGAGGAAAACGAAAAAAAGGATTCCGGGATACATGGGATACTGGCTATGAACCCTGGTCAACGCCTTGACAAGGCCAAAGAAATATCCGAAATAGAAAAAGAGGAGATCGGAGAAGTCATGGAAAAATGGGTACGGGACCTCCATTTCACAACCCCGGGCTCCGTGGCGGCATTACAGATAAAAAAGATACTCCAAACTAAAAAAAACCTCGAGGAAACTAATGTGAACCAGCGCCTCGCACTGGAGGCTCTTTTGCTTGATTTGTAGGCAAAAAAGGGCGAAAAGGTGTTGAATAAAACCTCCCTCTGATATACAATACTAGGGTTATGGCTAACAACTACGATAATTACAGCTCCGATCAAATCCAGGTACTGGAAGGTCTCGATCCTGTCAGAAAAAGACCGGGAATGTACATCGGCTCCACCGGACAGGAAGGTCTGCACCACTTAATAACAGAGGTAGTAAACAACTCTATGGACGAGGCTATCGGGGGTTACGCAAGTCACATCAAGCTCGTTTTCACCGAATACGGCTCAGCGATAATTTACGACAACGGTCGCGGTATTCCCTATGATATTAAAAAAGGTTACGGCGTAAGTGCGCTGGAACTTGCTTATACAAAATTACATGCCGGCGGAAAATTCGGGGGTGGCGGATACAAAGTTTCAAGCGGTCTTCACGGAGTGGGAGCTTCTGTTGTCAACGCACTTTCCAAATGGTGCAGGGTAGTGGTCAAACGAGGAAGTGAGACCGTAATACAGGAGTACGAAAACGGCGGTCACGTAGTCAGGCCGGTGGAAAAAATAGATCCCTCAAAGACAAAAACAATATCAAAACTAAAAGCGGCTCCCTGGGGTATCGACCTTTCTTCTTTTAATTATGAGACCGGTACCACAGTAGAGTTTATGCCGGATGAAACCATTTTTGAAACGACAAGTTTTGATTTTAAATATTTTTTGAACCAGCTGAGAGAATATGCTTATCTTACGGCAGGCATAAAATTCGAGCTCGAAGATCACAGAACAGGCCAGCACTACACCTATCACTTTGAAGGCGGGGTGAGAGCCTACCTTACCGCCCTGAACAGAAATAAGACGGTTCTTAATCCGACCGTGTATCACGTTAAAAAAGATTACGACGACGTAACAGTAGAGGCAGCTCTTCAATACAACGACTCATTTACCGAAAATGTACTAACCTTTGCAAACCACCTCAAAAACTCGGAAGGCGGAACTCACTTGACCGGTTTTAGAACAGCCCTCACCAAATGTGTGAATGACTACGCAAGGAAAAGCGGGTATCTTAAAGAAAAAGACCCGAATTTATCGGGCGACGACCTGAGAGAGGGTCTTACGGCCGTAATATCAGTTTCACTTGACTCCGCCTCTTTACAATTCGAAGGACAAACCAAAGCAAAATTAGGTAATACAAATGTCAGGGTTGCGGTCGAGTCGGTAATAAAAGATTCACTTGAAACTTTTTTTAACGAAAATCCCAAGGACGCCCAGGCAATAATAGAGAAAAATATCCTTGCACTTAAAGCCCGTATGGCAGCGAAAGCCGCGAGGGATACCGTCATAAGAAAAACGGCTCTCGAAGGCAGCGGCGTCCTACCTGGAAAATTAGCCGATTGTTCCAAAAAAGATGCTGAAAAAACAGAGATATTTATTGTAGAAGGCGATTCGGCAGGAGGCTCGGCAAAGCAGGGTCGAAACAGGGAGTATCAGGCCATTCTACCTATATTCGGCAAGATTCTGAACACAGAAAGAGCTCGTTTGGACAAAATAGTAGACAGTGACAAGTTTAAAGCCCTTATTATTGCCATAGGTGCGGGGATAGGGGAACAGTACAATCCGGCCAAGGTCAGGTATGGAAAAATAATACTCATGGCGGATGCCGACGTCGACGGAATGCACATCGTTTCACTTTACTTAACATTCTTTTATAGACATATGCCGGAGTTAATCCAGGAGGGACATATTTACGTTGCGGTGCCTCCTTTATATAAGGCAGTTTGGGGAAAAGAGAAGAGATATCTTTTTGATGACAGGGACAGGGAAAAGTTTTTGAAGACACCCGAAGGCCAAAAAGCAGTAACTCAAAGGTTCAAGGGGTTGGGTGAAATGAACGCCGACGAACTGTGGGAAACTACCATGAACCCCGAAACTAGAAGACTTAAACAAATAAATGTTGAGGATGCTTCGAAAGCCGATGAAGTTTTCACAATGCTTATGGGCGAGGAAGTGGCTCCCCGAAAGAGATTTATTCAAACGCACGCTAAACAGGCAAATCTGGATATTACATAATCTCCAAAGTTAGTTTATACTTTTTCAAAATACATTATTAAAGGAGAGAATAATGAGTGACCTCCAGGCAATTACAACTTGCCGTATAGGCACACCTGCCACGGAGAAGGTATGTCCTGACAATATCAAACACCTGGTAAGAGTTCCCGTAACTCTGATTTCGGAAGTGCAGACCAAGGAATTTTTGTTCTACATTCAAGCCTCCAAAACGGGAAACAAATGGGAACTTCACGGTCCGACGCTGGAAAAAATCAGGAAACAAATAATGGACGAGGGGTTTGAACCGGAAGATTTTAATATAGAACTCTTCAAATGCAGAGTACGAAACCATCTGAACTGAGACCACATCGGCCGCTACCTCCCGGCTTGGACCCAAAAAAAGAATATCTTTTTGGGTCCTTTTCTTTATCTAAAGAGAAAATTATTTGCCAACAAGTCAAATTTCCCGCGGGTAGACACGCCGGGAACCGCATAATATTAAGGAAAATAGGGTTGACAAACAAACGTGCGCGCGGTTAAAATTCTCCTCATGATTGGATTAAAAGAATTCTCAACGTTCGAAGTTGCAAGTTTGTTCGGTGTTTTGGGTATAGCTCTCTTAGGGCTCTACTACGCATTCTATTTGAGGCGTCAAATTTTAAGCATTGCCTTGCCGGAGGGCAGGATGAGAGAAGTGTGGAGCGGCATCAAAGAAGGAGCCGAAGCATACTTAGCATCGCAGTGGAAGATCATCCGTAACATGATCGGGGTGCTCGTAGTTGTGTTGTTTCTTAGCGTGTGGGTTGTTCAACCTTCCATCGAAGCTACTGAAGTATTCGGTGTGAACGCTAAAATTATCGTTGCAGTAGGACGGGCACTGGCATTTTTAGCCGGAGCGATGTTCTCAGCAATGGTTGGTCGTTTGGGCATGAGAATGGCGATAGATGCATCTATCAGGGTTGCCGCCCTTGCGTCTAAGGAGAAGGCACCGGAAGCATTAAAAACCGCTTATCGTGCAGGTACCGTTACGGGAATGCTCACTGACGGACTCGGTCTACTCGGCGGAACTTTAATTTTCATATTCTTCGGAAAAGCAGCTCCCGACGCATTACTGGGATTCGGCTTTGGCGGTACTTTGCTTGCTCTGTTAATGAGAGTCGGCGGTGGTATTTACACAAAAGCTGCAGATGTCGGAGCTGACCTCGTAGGAAAAGTCGAAGCAGGTATACCTGAAGACGACCCAAGAAATCCCGCAGTTGTCGCTGACCTGGTTGGAGACAACGTCGGAGACTGTGCAGGAATGGCAGCCGATATTTTCGAAAGCTACGAAGTTACTATAGTGTCATCATTAATTCTGGGATTGGCTTTGGCTTCTCTTACAGGATCCGTAAAATGGATAGTATTTCCCTTAATAGTACGCGGTATCGGAGTTTTAAGTTCGATAATCGGAACTGCCTTTGTTAAAAGTCGAAACAACGAAAACCCGTTACACACTATTAATAGAGGTTTCTATACTTCTGCCGCGATTTCCACTGTATTGTTCGCTGTTCTAGCACAGCTCTACATGCATGAGTGGAGAGCGTTCGGATCAGTCGTTATCGGTGTTATTTTAGCTATTGTCATCGACCACGTAACAGGTTATTTCACTGACGGTGCATACGCTCCTGTTAAAAAAATCGCAGAACAAACCAAAAGCGGAGCAGCTACAACGATACTCTCGGGACTCTCAACAGGTCTGGAATCCAGCGTTTGGTCTGCTCTCGTCATCGCTATAACTATAGTAGGGGCAATTGCAATTTATTCAGGATTTCCTCCTGTCTACGTTCTGTACGGCGTGTCATTAACCGGTATCGGAATGCTTACTCTTACCGGAAATAATGTCGCTATGGACTCGTTCGGACCTATATCAGACAACGCAGGTGGTATCGGGGAAATGGCAAAAATCGATCCTAAAGGTCAGGCCATTTTAGCCCGTCTTGACGCAGCAGGAAACACTACAAAAGCTATCACCAAAGGTGTCGCTATAGGAAGCGCGGTTATCGCTGCAGTTTCTTTATTCGGCTCGTTCATAACCGACGTCGAAAAAGTAAGACCCGGAACTTTGTCGGGCGGTATTAGGGTATCCGAACCCCTGGTCTTTGTAGGACTGTTAATCGGCGGTGCCTTGCCGTTACTATTCAGCTCACGCCTGATTGATGCTGTTTCACGTGCAGCCTCAGCAATCATTGCTGACGTGAGAAGACAGTTTAGAATACCCGGAATATTAGAAGGTACCGTAAAACCTGATTATGCTACAACTGTCGCCATCTGTACCAAATCAGCCCAAAAGGAATTACTGCCAATAGCTTTGCTGGCTGTTTTGAGCTCGGTGCTGGTGGGACTTTTATTCGGGGTCGAACCTCTCGGGGGTTTCCTCGCCGGTTTGATTCTATCGGGACAACTATTCGCCGTGTTCATGTCCAATGCCGGAGGTGCCTGGGATAACGCTAAAAAATATGTTGAAGAAGGAAATTTCGGAGGTAAGGGGTCGGAAGCACACAAAGCAAGCGTCGTGGGAGACACTGTAGGAGATCCGTTGAAGGACACCGCAGGTCCGGCTCTTAATCCTTTGCTCAAAGTTATTAACCTGATTTCGGTTATCATAGCTCCTCTTTTAGTCGTGGATATTAACCCCGCGGTTAAATACGGACTTGCTGCAGTTATACTGGCGGCACTTGCCTGGTTACTTTTCTTTCAGAAGGGTGACTCTAAAAAGGTGGGGTTCGTTACGGAATAACTAAGCAACCGAGCCTCGCTAACTTTTGTGAAAGACCGCGCCGGGCGCGGTCTTTCTTTTTGTGTAAATAACCGGCCCCAGAAAAACTAATTTACGGCGTTTTTCCCTTTATAGCACTAAAAAAGGGATGGAAAGACGGCCGAAAAAGTGTTAATATTATCTAGTTATGGCTAAGAAAACAGAAGAAATAACTCAACTTACTCAGGAAGAATTGGATGCGAGGGTAATCAAAACCGAAATCACAGATGAGATGCAAAGTTCTTATCTGGATTACGCGATGTCGGTTATTGTTTCGCGCGCTTTGCCTGACGTCAGAGACGGGTTGAAGCCCGTTCAAAGAAGAGTTATCTACGCCATGCAGGATCAGGGAATGACAGCATCGAGCAAGTTCCACAAATGCGCCGCTGTCGTAGGAGAAGTCTTAAAAAAATACCACCCCCACGGCGACACTTCTGTTTACGAGGCTCTCGTGAGAATGGCACAGGACTTCAACCTGAGATACCCGCTAATATTTCCTCAGGGAAACTTCGGTAGCATCGACGGAGATCCGCCGGCAGCCATGAGGTACACAGAGTGTAAACTTCAAAAAATCTCCGAAGAACTCTATTCCGATATAGACAAAGAAACCATAACATTCGTAATGAATGACCTGCAAAATTACGAACCTACCTATTTACCCAGTCTTTTACCCAACTTGTTATTAAACGGCGCGGCCGGAATTGCCGTAGGTATGGCAACAAATGTACCACCGCATAACCTTACCGAGGTAGTGGAAGGTATAGAACTTCTGATTGAAAAAGCTTTGGAAATAGGCGAAAAGCCCGGAAAAGACGATAAAGAAAAGATCGCAAAACTGGCTTTCGAGTCCTCAGCCAATGTCGAAGATCTCGTAAAAATAATAAAAGGTCCCGATTTCCCGACAGGCGGTACGATTTACGACCAAAAAGAAATAATACAGATGTATGCAACGGGGAAGGGTAGGGTAGTGACCCGCGCGACAATGGGTGTTGAAGAAGGAAAAGGTGATAAAGTAAAGCTTGTGGTGACCGAAATTCCTTATATGGTCAACAAATCCACACTGATATCCAAGATTGCCGACCTGGTCAAGGATAAAAAAATAGAAGGAATCTCTGACTTAAGGGACGAGTCCAACAAACAGGGAATAAGAATTGTCATAGAACTTAAAAAAGAAGCAGTGGTAAGGAAAATTCAAAATCAGCTTTATAAATATACCCAACTTCAGAACACTTTTAACGCAAACTTCGTCGCTTTGCTGGACAACGAACCCAAGTTAATGACCCTCAAAATGATATTAGAGGAGTTTGTTCGACACCGACAGCAAGTAGTGGTCAATAGAACAATTTTCTTACTCAAGAAAGCCCGTGAACGCGAGCATATTTTACAAGGACTAAAAATTGCGCTGGATAACCTTGATGCTGTAATCGCGCTTATAAGAGCAAGCAAGGATGCCGAAGTAGCAAAGCTTGGATTAATAAAGAAGTTCGGTCTTTCCGAGATACAAGCCCAGGCAATTCTCGATATGCAGTTGAGAAAACTGGCTGCTCTCGAAAGACAGAAAATTGAAGACGAGCTAAAACAAATAATCGCTACAATTGAAGACTACGAAGACCTGTTGGCATCGCCTGAAAGAATTATTGATGTGGTAAAAAGGGAGCTCTCCGATCTTAAACAAAGGTACGGAGACAAAAGAAAAACCGTCGTTGTAAAAGGAATGGTAGGAGAGCTTTCTGACGAAGATCTTATAATCGACGAACCCTGTATCGTGACAATAAGTGAAAGCGGTTATATCAAAAGACTAAAAGAAGACACATACAAGAAGCAGGGCAGGGGAGGCAAGGGAGTTGTCGGGCAGGGGTTAAAAGAAGAGGATAGCGTCGACACAATCAGAACCTGTTCCACCCATGACTGGGCTTTGTTTTTCACCAACACCGGGCGTGTCTATAAAATGCGCGTATGGGACATACCGGAATCCTCAAGAACAGCTAAAGGCACACCGTTAGTTAACTTCCTGAGCATGACCCAAAGTGAGAGGGTGCAGGCATTTTTGACCATAACCACGACCGACATGGCAGAGGAAAAGGGCTTTGTTTTCTTCGTTACCGAAAAGGGCGTGGTTAAAAGGACCGGAATGCCCGAATTTTCAAACATCAGGTCGTCCGGAATACTGGCCATAAAACTGGGGGATGGGGACAATCTTGCATTTGCCGGTATTACTTATGGTGAGGATGATGTGCTTATAACCACAACCATGGGACAGTCCATAAGATTCAGCGAGAAAGACGTCAGGGATATGGGCCGCGCCGCAGGAGGTGTCACCGGGATAAAACTGAGCAAAGGCAACGACAAAGTTGTGGGATCAGTAATAATTCCCAAGAACGCTAAAAACATAGATCTTCTCGTCGTTTCCGACAAAGGGTATGGGAAAAGAACAAAAACTGGTGAATACAAAACCCAGAGTAGGGCGGGATCGGGCATACTCACATATAAAGTCACCGACAAAACAGGCCATCTGGTAAGTGCCAGATCGGTGTTTAACGATAAAGGGACGGACGTTCTCCTCGCTACGTCAAGCGGTAAGGTGCTAAGGATAGGGGCGAAACTTGTTCCCGTGCTTGGCAGGGCAACACAAGGTGTCAGACTCATCAAACTGGATTCGGGAGACACTTTAACTTCGGCTGCGGCACTTGAAGAAGCACTTGAAGTAACCGCCGAATAATTTATTCTGTACCTGTGAGGTTTCCGGAAAACTTTCAAATAGAAAAAGATCTCTATCTTTCCAGAGGATTTAATTACATTGCCGGTGTGGACGAAGTGGGTAGAGGACCTCTTGCGGGTCCGTTGGTTGTAGTTGCAGCCATGCTGGATATAGAGAAGATGCTGGAAATCGAGGAAGAACTAGATAACTACGATAATAGAAATGGGAGTTCCGATAGGAATGGGAGTATCAGTAGATATAGGAGTTCCGATAGGAATAACGACGTCGAATATGTATATAAAACACATTACCGGGACATAACCGACAGCAAGAAAATATCACCAAATAAACGACGCAGAACGAACGAATTTCTCATCCAAGAATGTATTTCTTATTCCATTGCGGAAATTGATAATGCCTCAATCGACAAAGAGGGGATGTCTGCCTCCATATCCCGAGCTTTTGAAGAAGCCGTTTTACATCTTAACATTACACCGGAGTTCGTCATTACCGACATGGTCAGGGTCAGATCTATAGAAAAAGACCGCCAACTAAACATAATCGCCGGAGATCTTAAAAGTATTACCGTAGGTGCTGCGTCTATAATTGCGAAGGTCTATAGAGACAATCTGATGATAGAAATGGACAAAAAATTTCCTCTTTACGGCTTTTCTGCTCACAAAGGCTACGGAACTAAAAGACACATAGAAGCGATAAAATCCTTCGGTCCGTGCGAAATTCACAGAAAAAGTTTCGAACCCCTTGCTTCATTACTCAAAACTTGCTGAACGGTTTCCCCTGACGTAACATAATGGTTGTGTATTCGAACGAACTAAGAACAGCTCTTAGCTACGACGACGTCCTTTTAATACCCAAAGCCTCTTCTGTAGAGTCGAGAAGGGATATAAACCTTAAAACCCGTTTATCTGAAAAGCTCGAACTGTCTATTCCATTAATATCTACGAACATGGATTCTGTAACAGACGTGGAAATGGCGGTAGCACTCGGAAAACTGGGGGGAATGGGGATTTTGCCAAGGTTCGACCCTCCCGAAGTTTTGGCTGAGAAAATCTTCAAAATCAAGGCCGCCGGTGTTGTATCTGCAGCCTCTTTGGGATGCAAAGAGGGGTACAAGGCAACCGCAGAATTACTGGTGACAGCCGGCGCAGACGTGATTCTTATGGACGTGGCTCACGGTCATCTTGAAAAGTTCATCGATGCAACTAAATACATCTCCGGAAAGTACGGCGGCGCCGTAACCGTGATAGCCGGAGTCATAGCTACCTATGAGGGGGCATGCGCCCTTTTCGAATCCGGCGCAGACGCGGTTAGAGTGGGTGTGGGACCGGGTTCGATATGTACTACGAGGGTGGTGACGGGTCACGGTGTCCCCCAAATAACGGCCATTTTTGATGCAAAAAAGGCGGCAGAAAAGTATGGCAAGACTATAGTTGCCGATGGGGGCGCCAAGAATTCAGGTGACGTTGTCAAGGCTCTCGCTGCGGGTGTGTCCGCCGTAACACTGGGCAATTTATTTGCAGGAACCGACGAAGCTCCCGGTGAAATAATTGAACTGAACGGTAAAAAATATAAAGAATATAACGGATCAACTTCAAAAAAGGAAAAGATAAGACAAATAGGGAAGTACTCTCAGGATAAAAATGAGTCTTATACCGGTCATACAGAGGGTGTAGAAGCGCTCGTGCCTTATAAAGGATCGCTTCGGGACGTTGTCGAAAACCTTCTGGCCGGCGTAAGATCGGGCTTTAGTTATTCAGGGGCAAGAAATCTTCAGGAACTGTGGAAAAACGCTGAATTTGTTCAGATAACCTCTGCCGGTATGCGCGAAAGCGGTGCTCACGATGTTATTTTGAATTAGTTCAGAGAAGTAATCTCCGATTCTTCGTCCGCAGTCTCTCCGTTCGACTCTTTTACACTGAAATTGGGCTTTCCCTCAATATCCTTGTGATAAAGTTTGTGGATATTCTTAAGCTGTCTGTTCGTAATGTGTGTGTATATCTGGGTCGTGGAAACACTGGAATGCCCGAGCAGTTCCTGGACACTTCTAAGATCCGCGCCTTCCTGAAGCAGCCCCGTAGCGTATGTATGTCTAAGAGTATGAGGCGTGGCATCGACCGAAATCCCTGAATTAGAAACGTATTTTTTGATCATGCGCTCGACACTTCTTACGGTGAGACGTAAAGATTCGCCGTCAAAATCATCCGATTCCATATGTTTGCCGGAATATCTTAGAAATAACGGCTTGAAAGAATCTCCCCTAAGTCCGAGGTATCTTTTAATCCACTCTTTTGCAACGGGCGAAAGGTATACAGTACGGGCCTTGCGTCCTTTACCTATGACAGTGAACTCTCCTGAATCCAGATTAACGTCGTCCCTGTTCAATTTGGTCAGTTCGCTGACACGAAGACCGGTGCTGTACAAGGTTTCTAAAATGGCGCGGTCCCTTATTCCTGACCTTTTGCTCAGGTCCTGGCCGTCAAAAAGCCTCTTCATCTGCTCTTCGTTCAGGACTTTCGGCACACGGTCATCCGACTTACCCAATATTATTTGTTCGGGAGACATTATCTCCAGCTGTTCTTCTACCACCAGGTACTTCAGTAATGCCCTTATTGCAACCAAAAATGTCTTCTGAGTGGAACGCTTGAATTCCATGTTGGATTTACTGCTTATTCTGCGGTTAAGATCAAGGCGGTATTTTTTAATATTTTCATCGGTTATATCTCCCGGGGTAACTTTTTCTTTTTTCAAAAATGCCCCGAGCCACTCTATAAAATCCGTCAGATAAAAATGATACATTTTTAGGGTGTTCTGCGAGAGGTTCTTTTCTATCTCACAATACTCGAGGTACTGAGTTATCACGTCGGACAGATTTGATTCGGACGATACTTTAGTCATCTTTTTATAAAAAATTTGTCCCGGGGCATCCTGGAGCGTCGCTTCTTGTTTTGATTGCAACAACAACAAATAATGGCATGGCGTCTCATGAAATGACCCCGAATTTCATTAAGATATATAGATTATAGTACATAGAGGATGAAATATCCCAATGAACCGGGGGCGGGTAGAGAAATTAGATAATTTTGGAAGGGACAGTTTGCGTTTAATGTGCAGCACGAGGGTGATGCGTGAAAAATAGGGGAAAGTAGATTCCGGAAAGAGAAGCCGGAAATATTATTGCATTAATAAATAAAGAAATAGAAAAATAATTCCGTTTTAATTTGTAAGGATATATCTATACGTCGGGCAGTCCGGTTTTGGCTATACATCATACGTCGTATAATGTATGTTTAACGACGTTGTGTTGGGGGTTAAAGCCGTTGCACAGGAAACACAAAAAATACGGCACAAATAAGTAAGAGGGAATGAAGGTAGAAAAAATAAACGCAATCAAAATTATATATATTTTAATTACCGAATATTTATTAAACTACTTCATTAAATGAAAAGGAATAAAAGTGTAAGCTTCTTCAGCAGATCTGATTTATTAAAAACCAAATTACCGAATCCGGGTCCCCGGGTTATCCACATCCCCACCCCACCAGGAAGTATGACAATCGTGCAGGACGTTGTTGTTACAACAAATACTGTCATAGATTGAACAGCCTGATTGCTCAGATATATGACAAACCTCCATAAATATATGACAAACGTACGGGAATATGAAATATACTAGCACCCTATAGTATTAAATGCTAAAAATGAGGGGTGAATTACCCTATAGTTCTCCCCTACTTCACTCACCCACTCACTTACTTATGGTCGGAATATCAACATTAACACCAAGAAAAAAACGGTAATGAACGCATACTGAAAAATCAATCTTTTATTTATTTCGTTCTTTAAATAAGCGCTCACGTAGCTAAGGCCGAACATTGCAACGGATGATGTAAACAAAGCTTTCAGAAAAGGCTCCGACGGAACGAATGAAACACCCACTACACCGGAAAAAACGAGAAAGAGAACTATAAAAGACAGGAAGATCCTCTCCACTACCCCGACATTCTTCGCATCTTTATCGTATCTTGTGACCCATATTTGGTATAAAGAATAAAAGAAAGCGGCAACTGCAACAACTATGGCATGGTAGTAACTATTAACATTAAATTTATAGACCGAGGCCACGAAAGGAATAAAAACTATAATCTGCAGTATAAGACTCCACGTCACAGCAACCCTGTAAAGAGGAATCAGCTCTTCCCTACCCTCTATGACCAAAAAAACGTTGTCGACAAGTAGAATAATATAATCCAACAACGAAAAGACCACTATTGCGACGAACCTGAAGATTACACTAATGTTCGGGAACAGCAATAAAGAAAGAGTGCCGCCCAATGCAAGATTCATGGGAAGAAGCACCGCCATAAAAATATTTTTGTAGGTCACGTTAGGGTAATGTACAAGTACCACCGAAAATCCGGTAACAAAAAGCATGACAAGATAAAGCGCCAGGTTTTCCAGAGGAATAAGACCGCTGTTGTGTGCGTACAATATTACTGCGTAAAACACCGCGTGCAGAGCGAACCTGTATTTTTTCTCTACTTTTTGAGTTAAAGTTTGGGCAATAGTGCGTATCATTTCTTTGACTCCCCTTTCTTAACATAACACAGTGCCATCGCGACGGCATCGTTCGCATCATCGGACTTTACAATGGCGTCCAGACCAAGTACGTCTTTTACAGCTTCCTGCATTACTTTCTTATCCGACCTCCCGTACCCGGTCAATACAAGTTTAGCTTCAAGCGCCGTATATTCATGTATGCGGGTTCTTGTGCTTGCCGCCGCCAAAAGTATTACCCCCCTGGCCTGGCCTACGGCAATCGCGGTTTTGGCATTTGTATTAAAAAAGATGCGTTCTACGACTATGATATCAGGAGAATATTTATTAATGAGAATTAGAAGATTTTCGTACAGGTAGAGAAGCCGATCTTTTAATTCGAGTTCTTTTGCTGTTACCAGAACACCGGACGTAGACAAAGAAAGACCGCCTTTGCTTTTTTCTTTGACTACTCCATAACCCAGCCTGGCCGTACCGGGATCTATACCTAAAATAATCATTACACTATTCTTCCGGCAAGACGAAATTTACATAAACATCCTGGACATCGTCATGGTCATCCAGTTCTTCCAAAAGGGATTCAAGCTTCGAGGCATAATGACTGTCGTTTATTTCCATTGAGTATGACGGGTTTTCGGGGTCGGGGTTAAAGATATAGGCGGTACTTCCCGCGCCGCCTAAAGAGCCCCCGGCCTTGCTAAAGATGTTCCTTATTTCCGCGACGGTCCTATTTTTGTTATCGGTAAGCGCCAAAATGTAAAAAGCCTCTCCGCCGGGTCCGAAACCTTCATATATAACTTCCGAATAATTTTCTCCTCCACCCTGTCCCGAGCCTTTAGCTATAGCCTTGTCTATATTTTCTTTCGGCATTCTGGCTTCTTTAGCTTTCTCGACTGCAATCCTAAGAGAAGCGTTGGACTCCGGGTCAGAACCATTGCGGGCTGCAACGCTGATAAGCCGGCTTACTTTAGAAAAGATCTTGCCCTTTTTAGCGTCCGTAACTTCCTTTTTTCTCTTGATATTTGCCCATTTGGAATGTCCCGACATAACTGCTATATTAGCATTTTTTCCGATTGACAAAAACTTTATATTTATTATCCTTGTAGGCATGCAATTAAGCCTCGCCATACTGAGCAAGAAAGCGATTGAGGCCGCGTTAGGCTATGAATGGATAAAAGCGATAGAATTAAACTCCCAAATTCTAGAAAAATATCCTAACAACCTGGAAACAAAGATCAGGTTAGGAAGGGCGTTTATACAGTTAAAACAATTCGAAAAGGCAAAAAAGATATTTAAAGAGGTGTTATCCGTGGATCCCATAAATTCCGTCGCTCTTAAAAATCTGGAGGTTGCCAAGAACAAAAAGGTAGAGCTGAAGCACGAAAACGGTATAAACTCGAACCACCTTCTTAAAGAACCGGGGACGACGGTTGAAATAACGGCGAATATCAACTGTAAGGGAGTGACGGGAAGGGACTTCACGATTGGGGAATGCCTTAAATTCAAGATAAAAAGGAGGGGTGTCGAGGTCTATAAGAGTAAAAAGGATAAAGATATTTTAGTTTCGATTCTGGAAGATAAAGAGATTGTTTCCAGGCTGAACAAGGCCGCAGAATCGCACGCCGAAGTAAGCGGCTATGTTATAAGGTCGGCCGACAAGTCCCTTACCATGATAATTAAATCATCTATCCCGATCTTCCGCAGTGAAAAACAAGACATAAGACCTTATATAAAGAAGGGGCTAGACGATATAGATCTGGAAGACGAAGAGGACGAGGAAGAAGAAGAGATAGTTGAGGAATAATTTACCTCAAATCGTCATCATCCATTATATTTGCAACAAATTCTTTTTGTGTCTTTTGGGGCTCCGGTGAAGATTTTTGCTCGGGTTTGGGCGTTATTTTTTGTTCGGGCTTCGCAGTTTTCTCCACAACTTTTGGTTTTACGACAGCCGATCTTTTTTCGGTTCTGCTAAGTTCTTTTCGGACCTCGGGTTTTTTAACTTCGGGCTTCTTCGTCTCGACTACAGAAGCGTTTACCTCCTTGTTTTTCGTCGGGATTGCGGGAGTTACGGTACCTGCAGAAGTCTCCCGAGCCTGCTGGGGGCTGCCGGCTAATTTTTCCTTTTCAAGATAGTCCAGGGCGGCATAGCTTGCATTTAAGGCATTTTCCGGCACATAAGCCACAGCCTTATCGTTCAGTTCAGCCTTGTGAAACTCGGCGGCAATGTCCGAAACCTTGTAAGTTCCCCCGTCAGAAAGCAAATACCACTTCCCTTCCTTTTTGGACAGGATTCCTTCGAGTCTTTTCCTGGGAACTTTATCTATTTGCTTAAACAGCTTTTTGCCGTCTTCCTCTATCATTTTCAGAGTGTCACCGAAAACTATCCTTGATTTTGCGGCGTAATTGGCGGGAACCTCATATTTTGAACCGTCCTCCCCTATTAAATAAGCACCGTCAAAGTATCCCGAAACTCCGGGCATGCCCTTATACATTTCTTTTCTTTTTTCCTTGTCTATGTTGTCCAGGATACGGGAAATTTTTTCTAAGTTACTGTGTGTAAGCGCAACTATTTTTCTCAGGTCGTCCAAACCCCTTTCGGATATTGAATCTAATTCGTTTTCGGTCATTTTCTTCCCTTCCTTAAATTAATTGCTCCCCCGAAACATCCTTCTCCAAAGGAATCCCGGTAGCAGTACCGCCCTTGCCTTCTTTGTCTTTATATTCTTGAGCAATTGCCATACCTTTGTCAAATTTAGCCTCTACCCACTTGTTTATCTTGCTTTCCACATACTCACGGGGCACGCCGTACTTCTCACGGCTTCTTTGTATAACTCTTTCTCTATTGGCTGTTTTGGGAATCAGAAAATCCTTTTCGAAAGGTACCATTATCCTCGCGGAGAACGGATGGGACGTCATGCCGTCTTTCATCAGCTTCATGTAGACCTGGAAACGCTCCAGGGAGATAATATCTTCGGCGTTGAAATAAGGAGCAAATTCATTAGCGAGCTCTTTTGCGTCGGGGGCACCCAGTGAAAAAGCCATGATGGTTCCCACATTGCCGAAAACCGATTTTAACAGCTCCTCCGGCAACTGGGCGGTGAACTGGTGGGTAAGATACAGTCCAAGCTTGTATTTTCTTGATTCAGACAACACTTCCTCGAAACTTCCGGTGGCAAAGTTCTGGAACTCATCAACATAAAGGTAAAAGGGGCGGCGGTCGTCGTACGGTATCTTAGCCCTCTGGAGAGCGTAGAACTGTATACGTGACACCAAAAGCGCACCGAGAAGATTGGCATTGTCACTACCGATCTTCCCTTTTGAAAGGTTCATTAAGAGGATTTTTCCCGAGTTCATGGCATCCCATATATCCAGTGTGGATTTTTTCTGGCCGAGAATGTTCCTTATTGTTGTGGAAGCCAGGAACCTGTTAACCTTATTCTGTATAGGTGAGATTGCCTCGGTCACGAGCTTTTGGTTCCCTTTCATTTCTTTAAACTCGCTTTCCCAGAATTTCACAACAACGGGGTCCTTAACAAAATGAAGTATGTAATTTTGATAGTTCTTATCTTCCAGTAATCTCGTGATACCGAGCATGTTCGTGCCGGGAACTTCCAAAAGGGTCAGGATAGCGTAGTTCAAAAGGTATTCCAGTCTCGGACCCCATGAGTAATCAAAATGCTGCTTAATTGCGTCCACAAGCCCCGAGGCCATTAGATTCTTATTGGACGGGTCATCTATCTCCAGCAGGTTGAGACCTACCGGAAGCTCGGTGTCGGACGGGTCAAAATAAACAACATCTTCAACCCTGTTATCAGGTATCCTGTCAAGGATTCTTTCAATAGTTTCTCCGTGCGGGTCCAGAACACCCACTCCCGCTCCGGCGGCTATGTCCTGCGCAACCATAGATTCAAAAAGGGAGGATTTACCCGTGCCGGACTTCCCTATCACATACAGATGCCTGAGTCTGTCATCGTTGTTTTTCAGACCAAAACGAACCTTCTTGTCCCTGAAGGTAGTCTCCCCTATAAAAACACAGTCTTCTGTAGGAAGATCTGCGGGGGGTTCCGATTTCCTTGAATAAACCCACGGAATGTTGGGGGTATCGATGGCCGACGAAGGAAAGTGAAAAAAAGTGGCGAGTTCTTCAGAATTTAGTAATAAAAGTTTGTCCTCGTCCATTGCCCTGTTGCACATAATGTCCAGGTAGTGGAGTTTGTTTGACACCTTATCGGCAACAAAGGAATTGTTCGCTGTCGAAGAATATTGCTTAAGAACCGCCAGAGACGATCTCAGATTATTGGTGATCCTGTCGTGATCGATTCCTGTCGCCATGACACGAACATTGGTCTCAAAACCCATATGAGACAATTTATTTTCGATCGCCCTAAGCTCCATTTCGGTGGAAAGAGCCAGTTTTATCTGGGGTTTCAATGCGGCTCTGGACTCATCAACCCTTTCTTTATATTGAAAAGCGCCTGTGGCAGTACCGGATGCAAATTCATTAAATTCCTTTGCTAAAATCTTAAAAAATCCTGAGAAAAAAGGGTTGCCTACGTTACCGCCGGAACCTGTTTCCCTCACTTTCTGCACATAATCGAAACCCTCTTTCTGCCAGGTATCGGCAACCGGTCTCACAACGAACTGGTACCAAATCTCCTCATTATCTCCGACAGAGGAAATGGCCGAGGTCAAAGCGCTCATTGTATCTATTTCAAAATCACGGAAACTTTTTATGGGAAAAAAATAGGGGCGGGCGAAGTCGATCGTTGCGATCTCAAACTGTTTGGAAGTATTTTTAAATCTCAGGGCATGGTCAGGTACAGCCTTAACGTGAGCTCCGGGAAACTGAGCATAAACCTGGCTTTCCACGAACTTAATAATCTCTCTGGGACACGTATAATAGAATCGGATACCATCGGAGGTTGAGGATACAATCTCAAATGAGAGGTACTCCTGGTTTACCGGCTTTTCCCGCAATAGTCCATGTAAGGCCGCGAACATGCTTTCAGCGGCTAACGAAGCTCTGGTCGCGGATACCTCTAATTCCTCATTTTTGCTCAGCTGAACCTCAAAAACCTCAAAACTGCTCTCATCAAGCATACCCTCCTTTGTTAGCGTGGAATCAACACTTTCACTGCCTGAGCGGCTTTTCAGGAAGATCACGAACACCACAATCAGGAAGGAACCTGCTGTTATTAAAATGTAAGTTAGAAACATGTCCTAAAATATATAATCCCCCGCCCTTATTTGGGACGGGGGTAGAAAGGAGAGAGTACTAGGGTTATGTTAGTACAAAGAGTCCGCAGTGTCAAATCCCACTATTACAGTAATATCGGACCTGTCTACCTCGTTCTCGTTGAATCTCTGAGCTTCTTCTTTTGAAATAACATTTTTTATACCTAACACCCGACTCAGATATGACAGCGTAGCAGAGTCCCTGATATCAGTTATTATGTAGCTGGCATCGTACCTCGAGGAAGCATTTGAGACTGCCACTACCCTGCCCCCCGAGTTGGTTACAAGACGTGCACCAAACAGGGCTACCCCGGGGTAATCGGTACCGTTAAGAATTGAAACGCTTAGTTCCTCGCGGGCTACATCACCGTCAAAATTCATATCCGCTATCTGACCGTCCAGGTTCGTGCTGTCGTCGATATCCCGTTGAGTGACCGAATACATAGAAATCCTGTCTTTTACCAGGCCGCCGGAAAATTTGACCAGGGAATAGTACTCGGTGATACTCAGGTCGCTGATAGTATACTTTTTCAGATCTGACGCCACCTGTAAATTTAGTATTTCCGACAACCCGTGTCCGGAAAAAGAGTTCAGAAGCGTTTCCGCAGAACCTTCGTTGACCAAAATGTACCTGTCTATTGAAAATCCGAATATTCTCATAACGGTGTTATTCACCGTTTTTATCCCGTCTTCGACAACGTCCGTGGAATTTAAAGCCCCGAGAGCAAAAACCTTAGAAATCTCTTCTTCTCCGAACTTTCCCGTCATATCTACTTTTAGGCTCAGCGGAAGATCAAAAATACTTATTTTTTCATCATTTTTATCGAAAACAATGTACTTAAGACCTTTAAGGATGACAGGATCGGCAGTTATACTTTCTACCTCGATAAAGGAGAGGCTTACGATATTGCTGTCAGTTATGGAATAAGAGTTCGGAGAGGACGCCGAAGCAAAAGCCTGGTTCAAATATTTATAGATTGAATATCCGGCCAAAAAAATAAAGGCCGTGAGGAAAATGATGCCACCTACGGCCATTTGTGAAAAATACTTTTTGGTGCCTCTATTTATGAGTTTCTTATTACCCGCTCCGGAACTACGCTTATGATTAGATGGACGGGAAGAACTTTTCTTACGAATAGGATTCTTCCTTTGGGCAGGTACAGATCTCATATATGTTCATACATTACTATATTTTTGGAGTGAATGGAAGATATTCCACTGGCAAAGGGGACTGAAATTGTACAAATTCATGTAATTGCGGGTCAAAGAAGCGTATTTTGGTTGCGTGCAGCATCATCCTCCCAAAGACCTCTGTGCTTATTGTGAGTAAATTTCTTGGACAATAAATAGGGTCCCCCGCGATATACAACAAAGCGGCGGCCAAGTGTACCCTTATTTGGTGCGTACGTCCTGTCGTGGGTTTAACCTGAAGATATGAAAAACGGTGGCCATTAATATTCAACTCGCTCACTTTCTTCACAAGTGTGTGTGCTTCTTTTCCTCCGGCAACTATTGCCATTTTCATGGGATCCCTGGGACTCCTCTTGATAGGAGCATCAATTTCCATAGTGTCTTCCTCAGGGCTTCCGTGTACCACCGCGGCATACTCTTTCTCAATCCTGCGTTCTTTGAACTGAGCTAGCACCTCCTCAAAAAATCCCTCGTTCTTAGCCACCAACAATATGCCGGAAGTATCTTTATCCAGACGGTGTGCTATACCGGAACGTGAGGCGAAATCGCTGGGGGTTACCTCGTCGGGATCGCCTTCGCTCACGGCAGGACTTCTCTCCTCTATCATATCCTGTAAAGTAGTATCTTTTGCCGTATTCGAGCGGTTAACTACCAAGCCTGCCGGTTTGTCTATCACCAGATAGTCGTCAGTCTCATGAATTATCTTTATTTTTTGGTCTTCCACAGTTCGTATATTAACAGAAAGACCCCCGAAGTCACTAATAGGTCGAAAAGATTGAAATGAAACAACCCGAAGAAACCTATGTAATCCCTTACGCACCCTGTAAAAACCCGCTCCAGAATGTTTAGAGTTCCTCCTGAGAGGATAAGAACAAGCCCCAGGCGGGACATAACGGAGTTAAAGGAGCTTTTTCCCGCCAGATAAAAAAGTATTACAAGTACAGCCAGGCTCAGGGGTATAGGATAGAAAATTCCGCAATTCCGGATTGGGAAAGATAGAAAACCCACGGAGACTTATTCTCCGTCGGCGTGCTTCAGACAGGTGGTGGCCTGCGGGTATGCTCTTAGACGGGCCTTATCTATTGGATCGCCGCACACTTCGCATATACCGTATTTTCCTATCTTAATAGCACCCAAAGCTCTCTTAACCTCAATAAGCATGGTTTGTACTATATTCACGCGGGCGTCGGATACGGTTTTTCTCGTGTCCTCCAGGATAGCCTCATCCATGTATTCGGAGTTCGACTCTGTCCTCCCTGTCTGAAGGTAAGGATCATCTTTCATTAAACTTACCTGCTCTTTTTGAAGCTCTTTTTCTTTTCTGATCAACTGTCTTTTAATTAATTCTATAAATTCTTTAGGCAAATTTCTGGTGTTCATATATTTTTTACTCCTGTAGTACAGGTTGAGTAGACCAATCATAAACAATGCACCGGAAAAGAGCAAATATCCCGAAGATTTGAAAAAAACCGCAATGACTACAGCCAGATAAAAAGAAAATAAGGAAAAAATCAGGCCGGACACAAATCTGTATCCCCTAAATCTCAGCACGCCCAGATAAAAAGACAGAGTAAGAACAGCGATCCATAAATGGTGCATCGAACCGTCTATCAAATATTCCCCGAGGCTTATAAAAACAAGGAAAAACCCGAATGCCAGAGAGTATATATCGAATATTCTAAATATTGACCAGCGTCTCTTATCCGAAAAATAAAAGGGCGGGAGAAACGCGCCAAGCAGTACCAAAAAGCTCACAATAATCTCGTAATTTACCGATAAAATGGGGTTGTTAGGCCTATAGATACGCAGGTAGGTATAAAGTAATCCGAAAAGGTAGTAGGACAGTGCCGCAGATACTGTCGAGACAACGACGAGGTCAAAAAACCGTTCGTCGTCGAAGCCGTCCTTGCGCGCTTCATACCACATAACGAAAATCCAAAATACGAAGCCTATCACCAGAACAAGATACATTGTGGGGACACGAACAAGGCCGAAATTAATAATTTCCGATAACAGCATCTTTAGGCTTTAGAAATGTACTCCCCGGAACGGGTATCTACTTTTATTTTATCCCCTATTTTTATAAATATAGGAACTTTGACAACAGTGCCGTTAGTTAGGATTGCCTCTTTCTGAACATTAGTAACAGTGTTGCCCTTGTAACCCGGCTCTGTGTAACCTACTTCGAATATCAGAGATGCCGGAAGATCCACCGATATTGGCCTGTCATCAAAATATTGAACTATCGCTTTTTCTCCTTCGATCAGAAAATCGGTCAATCTGCCGAGAATATCTTTGGGTATGCTAAATTGTTCAAAAGTCGTCGGATCCATAAAAACGTAACTACCGTCGTTGTATAAATATTGGGCGGTTTTAGTCTGAACGTCGGCGTCCTCGACTTTCGCCGTAGCAATATATCCCTTGTCCAGCACCTGTCCTGTAATAAGATTTCTCACCCTTACTTTTACATTCGCACTTCCGCGGCTGACTTTTATGTGCTCATATTTTATGACCTGCAAAGGCTGTCCGTTCTCCTGATATATTTTCCCTGTTTTTAGATCGGTCGCTATCATAGTTTTTGGTGCCGTGGGAGAGAGTCGAACTCTCACGGGATCAGATCCCAGTGGTTTTTGAGACCACCGCGTATACCATTCCGCCACCACGGCATGAAACCGCCACTTCCGGCCGGCGAGTGGAATAAGAGGAAGCGCAGGCGCTCCGGCGCCGGACAAGCTCTTCTTCCGCCACGACCGCTTAAAACCGGTACCGCCCATTGCGTGGAACACACGTCAAATAGGCCCCGAACCGCTCAATTCTATCAACTTTATACATCAATTTAAAGACAAAAGGAAGTTATTCCTGAGTGTGAGATTCGACCTCAAAGAACCTTGTAAATTCAGATTTAAAGAACAAATCGTACTCCCCTGTGGCACCGTTCCTGTGCTTGGCAATATTAAGCTTGAGGTTAGTCCTGTCTTCCTCGTTGGGCCTGTACAAGAACATGACGACGTCGGCATCCTGCTCTATTGAACCCGAATCACGAAGGTCCGACAATTGAGGTTTTTTGTCTCCGCCCCTCTGCTCCACTGCTCTCGACAGCTGGGAAAGAGCCAAAACCGGAACCTTAAGCTCGCGGGCGAGGTTCTTTAAGCCCTGGGAGATCTCGGATACTTCCTGCACCCGGCTTTCGGCCTTGGGAGCCCTTATGAGCTGCAGATAATCAACTATTATCAGGTCGATCTTCTGCTCAAGCATTAGTCTTCGGGCTTTTGTACGCATTTCGAGCAGTCCTATTCCTGCTGTGTCGTCGACAAATATATTAGCTTCGGCCAGTTCACCCGCTGCGACACCATATTTTTCAAAATCTTCGTCGTCAAGATTGCCTGTGGCAATTTTCCAGTTGTCGATGCCTGCCTGAGCCGATATCATCCTGTCCACAAGCATTTCCCGCCCCATCTCCAGTGAAAATATTCCTATACCGCATTTTTTCTCGACAGAAGCATACTGCGCGATGTTCAGTGCAAGCGAAGTTTTACCGACAGAAGGCCGAGCGGCTAAAATAATCAGATTTTCTTTTTGCAGACCGGACAGCAACCTATCCAAATTCTTGAGTCCTGTCGGTACGCCTCTCAGCGCCCCCCTGTTTTTGCTCAGCTCATCAAGCCTTTCAAAAGTAATCTCCAGGGTATCTTTAAGGGGTATAAAATCCTGGTACATCGCGTCCTGGGAAACTGAGTAAACTAATTGCTCGGCTCTGTCCAAAACCTCCGCTACTTCGCCTTCGTCAAAAGCCAGTTCTCCTATCTCAGCGGACGCGGAAATCAACGATCTTTTGATATAGTCATTTTTTATAAGCTTTGCATACGCCTCGATATTAGCGGCGGTGGGAACTGAATTCACAAGCTCGGTCAGATAAGAGACTCCGCCTACCGGAACAAGGAGATTTCTTCTCTTAAGTTCGCTGGGTACCGTAATAAGATCTGCCGGTTCTCTCTTTTCGAACAACGTGAGTATTGCTTCATAAATATTTTGATGGTTTTCACGGTAAAAATGATGAGGTCTTAGGAATTCAACCACCTTAACTATGGCGTCTTTATCCAATAAAAGAGCGCCGAGCACCGATTTCTCAGCCTGCTCGTCATGCGGAGGGACGTGTGCGCTCTGCTGCGTTACCCGCGCTCTTTCTTTTTGGTCTTTAATTCTTCTGGCGGACATTTTATTTAGTGGGCAGGTTTAAGTATAACCACTTCGGTATCTTCAGGTATATCACTTCCGGATGATATTTTAAGCTTTTCTTCTTTTTTGATGTTGTTCTCCACCCCCATCTCATCCATGAACTTGTCTATTCCCTGCAGTTCGTCAAAACCAACAAGATCGTCGGTCTTGTAATGCATTGGCAGAACAATCCCCGGTTCTAAGGATGAAATAACTTCGGCAGCGGTTTCCGCATTTATAGTATAGGTACCGCCTATAGGTATCATTAGCACATCGACCTTGGCTACTTTTTCCAATGTGTCGGTGCTGAGCTCATGTCCCAGATCACCGAGGTGCATTAATGTAAATCCGTCGATATCTATTACGTACATAGTCTGAGATCCTCTTTCTCCTCCTTTTTTGTCGTCATGAAATGTGGGAATCCCGTATATAAATGCCCCGTTAACTTCGTATTCTCCCGGTCCGTCTATTAACAATTTGTAGCCGGAAACGCCCGCAATGTTATGGTGGTCAAAATGATCGTGGGTAGCCAGCAAAAGATCGGCTTCCATCTTAGGAAGTTTGTAGCCTATTTTGGAGTCATAGGGGTCTATTACGATGGTGAGCTCTTTTCCCTTTATCTTAAAGCATGAGTGTCCGATGTACGTAATTTCCATGGCTTACATCATATCAATTAAATCATTTTAAGAAAAGGCAGAGTATTTCCTTTTACAACGCTTGGGAAGGTTTGGAGCCGGGTGTTCTGTTAAAAGTGAAAGTATCATATAATCTTTTATGTATGCCCAAAAAACTGCTGCCGGGAATAATAAACGACAATTTTATAAAAGTGCAGGCGGCTTTTCTTGGAGCAAATCTTATATGGGGAGCGGCCGGTGCCGTTATAAAGTACACGCTCGAATACATACCGCCTTTTACCTTTCTATACCTGCGTTTTTTGATAGTTTGCGTGATAGTTCTACCGATTACTATCTACCAATTAAAAAAAGAGCCCATACGTAAGGCCGATTACCTGAATTTTTTTCTCCTCGGACTTTTCTCGCAAACTTCACTGATCTTACCCTTTGTGGCCTTGAAATTTACCTCGGTCCTCGATTACACGATTATAGGTGTTATGGCATCGGTTTTAACTGTGTACGCAGGACATTATTTCTACAAAGATAGGATAAATAAAGGTATGAAGACAGGTCTGGTTCTGGCAAGTCTTGGTACCATACTGATAGTTTTGGAACCCATGCTTTGGGGCAACAGCGGTGCCGGCAAGGTATCGGACCGGATACTGGGCAATGTTCTCGGACTTTTCTACGCATTGACGTGGGTAATTTATGTAATATGGGCCAAATTCAGTATGGGCGGAAAATCTGGCGCACTCAAGAAAACCCTGAGTTTTATCAATATCAAACCCATGTCCGGAAAATACTCAGCCGCTACTGTCGTACTGCTCTCTTTTTATGTAGGTCTGTTTACGCTGGTGCCTTTAGCGGTATTTGAGAACTTAAATATGGGCGGCGAAAGTAATTTCACTCTTTTAAGTATAGACATTAACGGGGTGGTCGGCCTGCTGTACATGGCTGTGTTCTCATCGATAGTGGCATACTGGCTGAACCACTGGGGTCTGGAAAACGCAAAGGTGTCGGATTTTGCCATTTTCGGCTATCTGGCGCCTGTTTTTGCTCTTCCCTTTGCTTACCTGATATTAGGCGAACTGCCCAACACATTAATGCTCGTGGGAACCGTCTTTATCGCCGCCGGGGTTGTGGTTGCTGAGAAAAACAATCGGCACGAAAGTTAAAGGTACCGGCCGGACTTGTAGACATTAAAAAATATTGATATACTCGTTACCGCTATGAAAAAGGGAATTCATCCAAAAGTTAATAACGAATGCGTCGTAACCTGCGCCTGCGGTAATACTTTTACGACAATGTCTACCTTGCCGTCCATTTCCGTGGAAATCTGCGGCGCCTGTCACCCTTTTTACACCGGCCAAAGAAGATTTGTCGACACTGAAAAAAGAATCGACAAGTTCAACAGGAAGATGATATTGGCAGAGGAAAAGAAAAAAGCTGCCGACAAAATAAAAATTTCTAAAAAGATCCAGAAAAAGGCCCCCGGCTCAAAAGATATGAGCGTAAAAGAAATGCTCGAGCATATCAAAAAAGAAGAAGGTCAGTAGATCAATCCCGGAAGACCGTGTTTCCAAGCTTTATTTATGCCCCCGGGAACCGAGCCTCTTCAACAATCCCCAAGTATCTGAAATAATG
This sequence comes from candidate division WWE3 bacterium RAAC2_WWE3_1, assembly GCA_000503835.1. Lineage (GTDB taxonomy): Bacteria > Patescibacteriota > WWE3 > UBA101185 > UBA10185 > UBA8498. Next base: position 470,484 of record CP006914.1, read on the forward strand.
AAACTACCATGGACTACTTCAACAGTTACATCAAAAATGAAATAGAAAAGATCGACACCCTAATAAAAGAGCACGAAGAAATGAAGAAAAACGCCGAAGGGGAGATGTTACAGCTCATCGAAGAGGAAATATCAAAACTGGCAGACCAGAAAAGACAGCTGGAAACTCCGCGAACCGCCGGGGAGGAAGATGCCCAGGAGGAAAGCGCCGATAACGGAAATATAAACCCTAATGTGGTTACCCTGGAAATAAGATCGGGTACCGGGGGTAACGAGGCGGGGCTTTTCGCGCGCGACCTTTTTAGAATGTACGAACGTTTTGCGGAAAAAAAGAACTGGAAAATTATTGAAGTATTCAAGTCCGAAAACGAGATCGGGGGCATAAAGACAATCTCCGCAGAGGTTCGCGGCACTAATGCCTACGGATTGCTAAGAAACGAGTCCGGTGTTCACAGGGTACAGAGGGTTCCTGCTACCGAATCGGGCGGACGCATACACACCTCGACGGCTACTGTGGCGGTACTTCCCAAACTTCAAAAAGTCGAGATAGAGATCCACCCCGACGATCTTGAGTGGGAATTTTTCAGGTCCGGGGGCAGGGGTGGACAGAACGTAAATAAGGTGTCCACAGCCGTGCGTCTTACCCATAAACCGACCGGCATTATAGTAGAGTGTCAGGAAGAGAGATTTCAGGGCAAAAACAGGGAAAAAGCGCTCGAAATATTAAGGTCCAGAATTTATACCGAAATGCAGGAACAGCAGGTCAAAAGCATTTCCGATTTGAGAGCGGGACAAGTTGGCTCGGGCATGAGAAACGAGAAGATTCGCACGTATAACTACCCGCAGAATAGAGTCACGGACCACCGCGTTAATAAATCATGGCACAACATTAGCCTAATAATGGACGGTGATATAGAAGATATTCTGGAGTATTTGGACACCGGGCTTAAATAACTTCTTCTCTACTGCAAGTTCTCGGGAGCGGCTTCAATCACTGCGGTGAATAATTCTTCCTTCCCTTCTCTGTCCACGTACAATTTTAATTTGTCCCCCACCTTCATCCCGGCAATAACCTGAGACAAGGAATTTTCTCCGTCCAGAGACGTTTCATTTATTTTTGTAATAATATCCCCTCTTAAAAGGCCCGCTTTAACGGCAGGAGACCCGGGAGTCACTCTTGAGATGAAGGCGCCTACCGGCATGCCTCTTATTTCCGCAATCTCGGGTGTAATCATTGTGTAGGTGACCCCAAGATAAGGCCTGACTATACGACCTTCTTTAAGGAATCCATCAAGAATAGGAATTAAAGTATTAACGGGAATTGCGAAACTTATATTATCAGCACCGATTGAAGTGGCGACGTTTATTCCGATAACCTGACCCGCTGAATTGACGAGCGGACCTCCTGAATTACCGGGGTTGAGCGCGGCGTCCGTCTGAATAACATTTTCATATGTTTTTACACCGCCCAAACCGCCCGTAGCCTGCAATTGTCTTGAAATACCCGAGATAACACCAACCGTAACGGTATTCTGGAATCTGCCCAGCGCATTGCCGATAGCAATTGCCATCTGCCCCACTTTGAGATTGTCGGAATCGGCAAACTCCACCGTCGGAAGATTGCGGGCGGAAATTTCTATAATGGCAAGATCCGAAGGTTCATCTAAGTTTATCCTGTTCACCTCGTATGTCTTGCCGTCCTTGGTCACAACGGTATATTCACCGCTCGGGTCGTCAACAACGTGGCTGTTGGTAACGATCAGTCCGTTGCGGTCTACTATAAATCCTGTCCCGATACCCTGATCGCTGGTCGTCGGCCCGCTGAAAAAATCAAAGTTCACCGTCTTAACAACTATTGAAACAACAGCCGGGGAGGTCTTATCCACGGCATCGATAACCGTAGATTCCTCGTTCACGACCTGTTGGCGTGTAACTACTTTGGGGGAAGAATAGCGCGAACCGTCCTTTTTAAAAATATTGAGGAACTTTTCTGAAAGAGATGACAGCAGTTCGGAATCAGCCAAACCTGCTCTGTTAAGTAAGGCTCTCTCGCCGTTATACCTGTCGTCAAGTATTAAAAGAATAGAAATAAAGAATATAAGCCAAACGATTCCGATCAATGTTCTTGAAGGTTTTTTCATAGCAATTTCCTCCTTGCTGAACCTGAATTTTACTACAGCTCATTAGCCATCTCAAGAGCGGCATCCAGCTGGGGATCTTTTAAGTCTTTTATGTCCTGCTCCGTTACTTCTACCACCACATCAGGCTCTATGCCGACCTTGTGAACCCATACCTTGTCGGGGGTAAGCCACTTTGCGATCGTTATATGCACTCCCGAACCGTCATCGAAATCCCGGGCGTCTTGTATAGTCCCTTTCCCGAACGATTTTGTTCCGATAAGTTTCGCGTTAACCTGTGATTTCAGGGCAGCCGCGAGAATCTCTGAAGCAGAAGCACTGCCCCCGTCTATCAGCACATACACTCTGGGAACATCTTTAAAACTTCCTGCTGCATCAGAATTTAACGGGGTCTGATTTCCGGTGGCATCTTCCTGGTACAACACGGGCTTTCCTCCGAAAAATTCACTTGAAATATGGGCGGCGGACAGCAAATATCCCCCGGGATTGCCTCTCACATCTATTATTATCGAGTCCAGCTCCCTCATACCTACGGCGATTTCATTGACAGCGGTGTCCCATTCTTTATTGGTCTCCCCTCCGAACCTGCTAATCCTAATGTAAGCTGTACCTTCGCCCATATCTTTCCAGCTCACGCTGGCAATCCTGATAATGTCTCTGCGTAAAGAAATTTCGCGCGGGGCATCGTTTCCGGTCTGAATTGTTAATTTCACTTCCGTGCCGGCATTTCCTCTTATTTTCGCGACTGCTTCCGTGATACTCATCCCGATCGTCATTTCGTCTTCTATCGATAATATTTTGTCTCCGGGGAGCAGTCCTGCGGCCTTGGCAGGCGAACCGTCCAAAGGAGAGACAATGATAAGCTGATTATCTTTCTGTCCCAGCTCAGCCCCGATACCCTGATACTTTCCGTCCAGCTGTTCGTTAAGATTTTTATTGATCACGGGAGGTAAAAAAGAGGTGTAGGGGTCGCCCAGAGACGAGACCATCCCCTGTATAGCGCCGTAAAGCATTTTTTCTGCATCGACCGGCCTTTCGAGATAATCCTTGCTCACAATGTCCCAGACTTCCCAGAATAATGAAAAATCCACTTCCCTACTCCCCGGATATTGGTTCTTAATTTCAATTTTCGGAGGATTCTTCCTTACTTCAAAAATATAACCGCTCTTGCCAAAATAATAACCTCCGTAAAAAAAGCCTACGGCTATAAGGATCGTAATTAAAAAACGCTGGAACTTTTCGAAAGGACTCATAACTTTTTCTATTCGATAATGTAAAAATTCGGCAAATCAATCTCTACCGGACCAAGCTCATTATCAAACCTTACAAATATACTAGATACTGAAACTCTGTCAATTACTCCGATCTTTCCGAAATGGGGCTTTTGCAATACCTGCACTTTTTGTCCTTTCATCACTTTCTTTATGACCTTGAGCGGAGATTTTTTCTTTTTTGACGGGACGGTTTCTTCTTCAGTGCCGGACATCGGGATACGCAGAACCCCCAAATCTCCGTGGAAAAACACATGTCTGTACGCCACGGAATTGAGCAACTTATAAATGAAATCGGGGGTTTCCAGCCTGCCGAAGCCGGACAACACCCCAAGACCCATGTTCACGGATTTTGCAAAGGAAAAGCCCGTAGGATCGGCGCTTCCGGCTATTATAGCCGAGATCTTCAGATCGTGCGCCTTCTTTATGGTCTCCGTATCGGCGTGGTGACCGATATAAACAATTTTTCCTTCGGTGGTTTTTATAAAACTTTCCAGATAGAACTTTTCCAGGATCTCGGTAGGGTTTGGAAAAACCACGAGCTCTCCGAAGGAGAAATTACTCGTACAGGCTACGAGATCGATTTCCGTTACGGTAGTTTTGATTAAAACAGAGCTTTCGGGAACCACATCACTTACCTCTCCCCACAAACCGGACAAAAGTGTGTATTTCGCCGGCACGTCCTCGAAGAAATATTCTTCCGAAGAAGCATCAAAACTCATATAGCCGTTCGATTCGGCCTCGATCTTTTTAGTACCAAGTTTTCCCAGTAGGTTGCCTTTTTGAAAATAGACCTTTTCCCGCAAAAATTTCACAGGTGCGAACTCTTTCGGAAAGTAAACCGTGTTCGGCGAATACAAACAGTCTCCTAATTTTTGGAAAGGTTCCAGTTTGTCTCCTTTTTGAACAAATAAGTTACCCTTACTGGGTAAATACCTTTCTACCATAACGGTCTTGTTTTCAACTATTTTTCTAATAATAGGCGCCAGCATTGTTAAATTCCCTTGACGGCCTCCTCAATCTCCCTCATGAACACGTTCATTATTTTTATGTCCGAGATAAGTTGGGTGCGGACTTCGCGGGTATCGAAAAGCAGACCCAAAGTTCCCCCTACTACTCCGCCCTCAAGGTTACCTATCGACTTATTTTTCACGCTCAACTTAGTGGTAATTGAATTATCCAGGGGAATAGCAAAAACTGAGCTCTTTTTAATATCGAAGAACTGGCCGGTATCCAGAGCCGTAGAGAGCAACACTTCGGTATCCCCCGGCACAATAGCGAAAGTGCCGACATTTTCAATGATTTGTGAAGTGTCCACATTAATATTCGGGTTATATTCTTTTATGAGCTGAGCTAAAAGAACGGCATTATTTTTATCGATCTTTACATAGTAGTAGCCCGGACTGTCAAAAAGATCCAAGGCTAAAGAATATTTGAATACGGTTTCGTAGTCACGGCGGGCAAAACGGTCGCCCGTAAATACCACGGGTTTGTCGGACGTTAACTTAATCCCGGCTTTTTTAACTTTGTCTATTATGAGACCATCGAGACTTACCTGATCGTTGTAATCTCTGGTTATAAGCTGGGGGTAGATGGAGATATTGGCGAAGTACTCGTTGTTCGTTACAAAATCGATCGGAACCTGGGAAAGCACGCTGTCTTTAGTCATCACCGCACTCTCGTCTACCAGCACAGGAAAATTTCCGTCGTATTTGGAGAGAAGATCACGTACGTCTGCCATCAACTTTATATTCAGATCCTGTAAGGGGAAACTCACTATACCGGTCATCAGTACGTCAAAATCGGCAAGCTTTACCTTGTTTTCTTTTGCGATGCCGTCAAGTACCTGTGTATAGAAAAAGTTCTCATCGCAGACGCTTGAGAAAAGTTCACGTGAGTAAGAATAGGGAAATCGCTGAAAACCAAAGGAACCGTCCTGCTTTTCCAAGGCAACACTCACACCTGAATAACCAATATAGGCAGCTAAAACGGGCATGAATATATATTATCAGATGGCGTGTCTGTCTGTATACTGGATTAGCCCCATGTATCTGGCTTTTTTGACTTCCTGAGCAAGCTTTCTTTGGTGCCTGGACATCAGACCCGAGTACTTTTGAGGGATAATTTTACCCCTGTCACTGATGAACCGTCTCAGCACCAGAGCCTCTTTGTAATCAGGCTTGGTTCCTGTCTGGGTGAAATAACACTCGGTATTCCTTTTCATCCTTCTTGGTTGTTTAGTTGTTGTTCTTTTTCTTAGTGCCATATCTTGTTAACTTCGCCCCCGCCGGGCGGGGGCCTTAGTATCTTAATTAATTTGAAGAATCAAGATCCCCCAGATCTATGTCATCAAGGTTGATCTCCTCCCCGGAGGCATCGCCGCCGGTGACAAAATCCTCTTCCGTAACCTCTTCTTCGCCCTCTACTCCGTCCTTTTTAGGGCTAAGAATTATCATATCGTCTATTATAACTTCGGTTTTGTATCTTTTCTTACCGTCATCGCCGGTCCAATCTCTAGTCTGAAGTCTGCCTTCAACATAAACTTTTATACCCTTTTTAAGAAGCTGTCCGCAAATCTCGGCCAATTTATTCCAGGCTACGATATTGTGAAAATCAACGGATTGTTTCTTTTCACCCTGCGTGACCCATTCCCTATTTGTGGCCACTACAAAACTTGCTACGGCGTTACCCTGAGGAGTGTATCTCATCTCAGGATCTCTCGTGAGGTTACCTATGAGTATTACCTTGTTCAGGTTTCTTGATGCCATATACCTCCAAATGTCAGCTCTGAGCTGTAATTAAATACCTAAACACACCGTTCATTAACTTAAGTTTGTTTTCAAATTTTTTGAGTTTTGAAGGATCAATCTCGAAGTTTATTACCTCGTAAAAACCTTCTCTTTGCTTGTTGATTTCATAAGCAAACTTTCTCTTTCCCCAAAAATTAGAGGCAGTTACTTTGCCCCCGTTAGAATCAATATTTTCCTGAACTTTGGAAGAAAGCTCTTTAGCTCCCTCTTCACCGAGTTCCAGTTTATAAATATTCATTATTTCGTATTGCTTCATATTTTTAGATAATTCCCTTAGTCAACGAGTCTATTATATACATTATGTTTTAGGTGTCTACCAAAGACGTCTAATGTAACTAGAATCATTTGAGCTTATGAATAGTACAAAAAAAGAGTCTTTTGTGCAAGGGGGTCGGTTCAAACGCTAAAGTTAAACTCAACCACGTCCCCGTCCCGCATCGTATAATTCTTTCCCTCGAGCCTCACCAGACCCTTCTCCCGGGCCTTTTTAAGACTCTCTAGGGGCTTTAGATCGCTGTAATTAACAATCTCGGCAGATATGAATCCGCGTTCAAAATCTGTATGTATTTTTCCTGCCGCCTGAGGTGCTTTGTCGCCCTTTGTGTAAGTCCAGGCACGTACTTCTTTCGGCCCCATAGTGAGAAAGGACTCGAGGTTAAGTAGTTCGTATCCCTCGCGGATTAAACGGTCGAGACCGGGCTCGGTTATTCCTATTTCTTTCATGTAGGACTGTCTCTCGTTTTCGTCAAATTCTGCAAGTTCCGACTCGATTTTTGCACAAATTTCTAAACCGTCCTTACCTGATATTGTTATTTTCTGAGTATCCTGCGTGCTCAATTTTGACTCATCCGTGTTTAGTACAATTATCATTGGTTTAAGAGTTAACAAATTAAGGTCTTTTATCAAAATTTCGTCTTCTTTTTCGAGGTTTAACGCGACCGCAAGCTCTCCCCTATTCAGGGTCTCGTGCACTTTTGTTATAACCTGTAGCTTACGTCTAGAATCGGGATCTTTTGCCATTTTTAGTTCTTTTTCGAGAATCGGCATCTTTTTTTCTAAGGACTGAAGATCGGCAAGTATTAGTTCCGTGTTTATTGTCTGTATATCTTCTTCAGGATTGGTCGCCCCTGCTCTGATGACATTTTCGTCTGTAAAGTCTCGGACAACCTGAACAATAGCATCTACACCACGGATATGACCAAGAAATTCGTTTCCGAGTCCCTCGCCCTGAGAAGCACCTTTTACCAATCCGGCAATATCATAAAATTGGACAACAGCCGGTATTATTTTTTCGGGAATCTGCCTGTCACCTGCTTTACTGCCGTAATCGTTTCTGACGAACTGAGCGAGAATATTGAGACGCGGGTCGCGGACATCCACAATACCCGTGTTAGGCTCGATGGTGGCAAAGGGATAGTTTGCCGCAAGTGCGGCCTGACGCTTAAGCAGGGCGTTAAATAATGTTGATTTTCCAACGTTGGGGAGGCCGACTATTCCGATGGATAGTGACATATGGGGTGATTATATAGGGATAGTGTTGGTTTGGAAATAAAGTCAGATGTAAACGTAAAAATTCGAAAGTTCTAATAAACACCTAAAAGTTAGGAATTTGTTAGAACTGAGGAGGTAGAATGGGGCTTGTTATAGCTTCCATTTACCTCCTCAAGGTGTCTTACATAGTTGACGATTCCTGGGCTAAGTGCAATCCACCAGAGTAACCCAGTTCAATATAACCACAAAGCAATGCGTCTACCTTGCGGGTAGCGTACTTTTCATACTGGGGCAGTAAAAACGCCCGTTGAACTAGCTCTACAGCCGGGCCGATGGCCGATTTGATCCAGCTAATTGAAGCGCCTGATTCTTCCCCCAAAATGATGTGAGGGAACCGACGCCCACCGTAATCCAACCCCACCGCCCATATTTCTCTTTCCCCATCAAAACTTCTGCGGGAAAGGACACATAGGTCCCCGATGGACAGACCAAGTGCCTTGCACAACGGGTTCAAAAAAGCGGGACGGAAAATCTTAATTGTGTTCATGGCACCTCCTGCCATGGTTGGTTTTCTCTGTTACTTGCCTATTATTTGAGGTCAAGTGTCCGAAAGCCGTGCAAACTCAATATCCAAGCGGATTAACGACCTGAGTCAAAGTAGCCGTCCATGTTGTTAAACAAGGAAAACAACCCAATTCCTAGCGCGCTGAGCTGATTTCTGAGCTTAACCAACGATCAACTTGCCAACTCAACTAACATGTGCATTATACCCCATAGTGTGCGAAGGGTCAAATTGCGGGGTTGATTATTACATCCTGCTCGATCCATAAAAAATCCCCCGTCAAAAAACTTAGTATAAGTCTTTTTGCGGGGGTTTGTTCCGGAGTTCTGATCAGAATTTAAGTCACAGTCTGGTCAGAATGGGGCGCAAATCAATCTGAGAAAGGCGGGCGTCTTCTTTTTTGAGTTCGTTTATTTTGCTCAAAAACGCGGATACGGAAATAGGCTCAAGTGGTGGTATTTCATTGTCAAACATACTTTTATAAACCACATTGGCCTCTTCGAGTGTTTCAAAAACCCCAATAATGGGTGTTTCCCAACTCGGAACCGTGAGTAAAACTACCCTGCTCCTGCGTACGTCTGCCTGAACAAGGTAGGCCACTACGTAATATGGGGCGGTCATCAATCTCTCCTTTTATCCTATAGTGAATGCTGATTATATCCCATCCGGACCCTGATGTAAACGGTCATCCTTGTACGCTGCCACCATGTCCCTAATGGCCCTTACAATCTTGTCCTGATAATAAACCCCGCCCAGAACAGCGTTATTTAGGGTTTCGGGATCCAGTTTCAGAACTCTCGGGCCGCCATTTCTTTCTTTATCGAATTTCTCCGCCAATGCTTTAGAATCATTAGAAGTAGTCAAATCTACCAATAACCACTCTTTGCCCCAGGAAAGTGCAAAATCTCCTTCGCCGTTCCAATCCCGCAGAGCATTTACACGTGCGACGTAGATCCTTCCCGGGAGCTGTACTTCTCTCTCGTGGTTCTCCCAATCGACTATCGTGACAACCGGAATTTTCATGAAGTATTCCAGTAGTTTTTCCTCTTCCTTATGCCCAAACTCCCTTCGCCACTCGCTCAGCTTTTTTTCGGTGGGACCGGTGCTTTCACTTATTTCTCTTTTCACTCTTTTCTCTTCTTCATTTTCCGACTGCAACTTCTCTGCCCTGTCTTTCGCCTTTTTCGCTGACTGTCTTCGGCGGTTTTCCTGGTCGGCAACTAGAGAATGCATAAGCTGAACCGGATCGGACCCGCGAACCGGGTTATCGGAAACGATGGAAGTTACTTTTTCAGGTTCGGTTCTTTCACTATCATCGGGCACCGCAACAGTACCGGATGTTTCATCATCTGAACTCCTGCTATCAGATTCGTTTTCCATCTCCATGTAAAAAGATTAAACCAACCAACGGCAATGCACAACACGTAACGGACAAATCATTGCACCATAAACCGCCCTAAACTATCATATATACAGATGAATCCAAAGAAGTCTGCCCTAGTTACAATAGTTGTACCGTTCCTCTTTACCCTTTTACTACAGCAGGCAACGCACGCCGGTAACACCCCTCCATTTACAACGCTGACCAAAACACCGTCGACACCAAACGGAAGAGACGACTGGTATCTCACACCGGTAAATATACTTTTGGCTTCAACCGATCTGGAAAGCGGAGTTGCCTCAATAAATTATAAAGTGGACTCGGGAAACTGGGTAACGGTCACACAGTCCGATACATTGAACCTCGCTCCTAACCCCTCGTTCGAGACCGCACATGCGGGATCTTCTATAAACACACTTTCATGGGAGGCAGGTTTGCAGGACGGCCAGGCGGTATATAGCAGAAACACACTTAACTACGTTCTCGGTACTACATCAATAAAGATCAACTCAACCGGTGCCGGCTGGCACTCAATCAATCACGCTGTCAGCTATGCGGTAGCTAACCCCCTCAGCAACATGAGCGCCGAAGTTTGGCTCAAAACAGAATCCGCCGCCGGCAGTGCTTATTTCAAGATCTTCGCGGTGTCAAAAGATGTTAACGATAACTTCGTTTATACCGAAATTGCCCAAAGCGGTTCTATAAATGGGACCACGACCTGGACAAAGGTCAGCGAAAATTTCGTTGTAAGTGTGTCCGACGCAATAGGGGTTTACATGGAAGTCGGACTTTTAGGTACCGGGGTTTTGTACATAGACGGGGTCTCAATAAACAACTCGGCAAAATCCGCTGATACCTCGTTCACGGTATCCACGGACGGCAATCATACTGTCTCCTATTATGCCACCGACCGTTCCGGAAACATCGAAACTACCAAATCTACCACATTTAAAATAGATCAGACTCCGCCCACTAACTGGCGTAACTCCAACGCTTACAGAGGACTCCTCGGGCCAAGCGACCACCACCTTTATGTAACGACCGTGGTTGATGACCCAACATCCGGTCTTTCCACGCTCACCGATAAGTTTCAGTACCATACGGATAGAAACCCTGGATTTGGTAGTTTTTCCGACCTGATGCAGTGCTCCAGCACCTGGCAACCCGATACATGGGCGCCTCTTATGTCCCCTCCATTTTCGCCCGGAGCCACAACTGCCCTTCTATTAACACCCAAAACCGATTTCTGCGACAGTAATTGGAAAATTTGTAAGACGGTGAGGTTCTATGCCGAGGATGTGGCGGGAAATTCCTCCACCAAAGATCTGTGCATCAATGGACCGTGGATCAAACTTCGGGGCGGCGGGTTAGCCGGAAGCAGATTGGGTATAAATATGCTGTCCGAATCAAGCGATAAAAATACCGACAGCGTTATTGAGGCCGGTAATGCCGAAGTAAGTTTCTTTACCAGCACCAAAGGCTGGGTCGTGAAAAACAGCACCGGAGCAAAAGATTATTCCTACACCGAGCTTTTGGAGGCAGTAAACCCGTCGCCTACCGAGATATTCAGCGTTCTTCCGACCGCCGATGGTGTCTATATAAAAAACGGCAACTTTACGATAAATCCTACCAGTGTTCCCAACGGTTATGGCACTTCCACATTCAAACAGGTCGTCTTTATAAACGGCAACTTAAGGTTCGATAAGGAGATTGTGCTGGCATCGACCTCGGCCGTATTGTTTGTAGTATCCGGAAATGTGGAAATCAGAAAGACGGTTAGTGAAATAACCTCCGCCATTTATTCGGACGGCACCTTTTACACCGCGTACGACACCAACGAGGGTGACCAAACCGGAACCTTAAGATTGAAGGGAGTTTTTGTGGCTGATAAATTTATCTTCCAAAGAACCTTGCAGGGAACCGATAATGTTGAGGACCCGTCTGAAGATTTCACATACGAACCGAGGTTCGGCAACCTACTGAGAGGGTATATAGGGGTAAACGCCGTAAGATGGCTGAAAACAGACTAATCAAGTGCGGCCGAACGTTTACATCTTCCTCTTGATCTTAAACTTGCCGTCCGGAAGGTCCTCAACCTCATATCCCATTTCCAGAATCTGTTTTCTCGCCAGGTCGGCCTTGTCCCATATTCCTGCCTTCCTGTATTCGGACCTCATTTTTGCCACGTCCAACACTTTCTGAGGAGTATCATACGCCAGATGTTCCTCGATCTTTAAACCTAATACCGAATCCATCTTTAACAAGGTAGCAAGTTTTTCGGGTTCTTCCATTTCGGATTTTATCATCTCCCAAACTACCGCGAGAGCTTCCGGCAGGTTCAGATCGTCGTTTATTTTATCGCCGAATTTCCTGATGAACTCTTTCGAAGGTTTGACCGAACTATCCTTTTTATATCCACGGGCGAGCTCGTAAAGCCTCCTCAGCGCATTTTGCGCACTTTGCAAAGCATCCCAGGTAAAGTTCAATTTACTTCTATACTGAGATGTCATAAAAAAGTATCGCAGAACCATCGGATCAAAACCCTTCTTCTCAATATCGGTAAGAGTGTACGCATTACCTAAGCTCTTTCCCATCCTTCCCCCGTCGACCATCATATGAGCTCCGTGGATCCAATATCTGACAAATTTCTTTCCCGTTGCGGATTCACTTTGGGCAATCTCGTTCTGGTGATGTGTCATCCTGAGATCTTCTCCGCCGACGTGGATGTCCAGAGTATTTCCCAGCTCGGCCAGGGACATAGCCGAACACTCCAGGTGCCAACCGGGAAACCCGATCCCCCAGGGCGAAGCCCATTCCTGCGAACGTTTGACATTTGTTGGCGATAATTTCCATAACGCGAAATCGGTAGGATGTTTTTTCTCGGGGTTGACTTCTACTCGGGCCCCTTCCATAACGTTGTCCGTTGTATATCCGGAAAGTTGTCCGTAACTTTCAAATTTTGACGTATCGAAGTAAACGCCGTCCGACGTCGTGTAGGTAAAGCCCTTTTCTTCAAGGATTTTTACCAAACGTATTTGCTCTTCAATATACTCTGTCGCGCGGGTAAATTTCTCGGGGCGGATAAAATTCATTTTATCGTAGTCCTGGATAAACTTTTGGGCATAAAAATTAGCTATCTCTATCGCTGTTCGTCCTTCTTTGGCAACAGACTTTTCCATGCGATCCTCGCCGGTGTCGGCATCTCCTAAATTATCGCCGGTCATGTGACCTACATCCGTCAGGTTCATAATAAATTTCACACGATTTCCGTTGAACAATAAAATCCTATTTATAAAATCTGAGAGTGTGTATGTCCTAAAATTACCTATATGGGCATAGTCATAAACGGTCGGACCGCACGCATACATAGTAACCAATTCGGTATTTAACGGACTGAAATCTTCGACTTTTCTCGTAAGCGAGTTGTATAACTTCATTGCTTCGATTTTAACATAACCCTGCAAAAAGAAATATCTGCCTAAAGAAAAAGGAAATTATTTGATCTCAAAACGGCCTTCGAGTGCCCTGCCTAAGGTGATGTCGTCCGCGTACTCTACGTCGCCGCCGACCGGAAGGCCTCTTGCGATGCGGCTTATCTTCACCCTGCTGCCGTCCAGGCCCCGTTCTCTTAACATTTTGGATATATACATAGCCGTAGACTCCCCTTCCATGCTCATATTGGTTGCTATAATAATTTCGATTATTTCCGGATCGTTGATATTTTCAAAAGACACCTCACCTGATAATGCCGCGACCCTATCGATAAGTTCTTTTATAAAAATTTCTTCCGGGCCGATATTATTAAGAGGATCTATAATGCCGTGCAGTACGTGGTAAGTTCCCTTGAATCCGGTTCGTTCCAGGGCAAAAGAATCGAGAGGGTTCGCCACTACAACTATTGTTCTTTTGTCACGCCCGGGATCGCCACATACTGAACAAATGTCAGTCTCCGACACGTTCCTACATATTGAGCATAGTTTGGTGTTCTTTTTCAACCCTTCCAACGCTTCGGCAAAAACCTCAATTTCTTCCTGAGGGAAATGCAAAAGATAAAATGTCAGCCTTTGAGCAGTTTTGGGACCTATTCCCGGAAGTCTTTCGAAAGATTCTATTAGTCTGGTTAAAGATCTGGGTAATTTCACCTGAATATTCTATCAAATTAAGGGAAGTCCGCCATCGAATGCTTCAATCACCGAATCTTTATTAAAAACCACTTCCGCCGGAGCTATGTTAAGGTCTGTCAAATTTCCCGATTCTCCACCTTTTAGCTTTTTTGGTTTCTCTTTGCTTAAAACACATTTTATTGAAAGACGAACGTCATATATCTCCGCCATAAGCTTTTCGACCAATTTTCTGTTCTGAGGCGACTCAAGCCTTTCTTTATGGAAAGGATAAAACACCTCAAGTATGACAAACTTACCTTCAACATTTACAGGCTTTCCTGATTTTAGAAGAGCAGTTAATGAGTGGTTCAATTCCCGGCTCCTTTTTATGAATTCCTTCCATTTTTCTTCAATATTTTTTAAAGTTATGCTAACTGTTTCTTTATCTTCAACCGAACTTTTTTTGTCCTTTTCCACTTTTTCGGATGCCTCCCGCCCTTCTGTTTCCTCCTCTTTTTCATCCTTTGACATTTGTTTACCTATACTTGGCGAGGTTTTAGGTTGTCCCGGAGCTTCCGATACTCCCGAACTGTCCTCCCCTAGTTCTCCTCCTATCTTGGCCAGAGCCATCTCGACCGGAAGCTGAGGAATAAAAGATGTTTTTATATTTTTGTGCTCTTCAAGAATTGAGCTCATCGCATTCAGGAGCCACTCTACCGACAGACGGGACGCCTGTTCTTCCATTTCGACTAAAAGTTCTGTCGTCGCACCCGACACTTCTTCTTTTACACCCGATTTTATGAATAACATTTCTCTCAGATATCTTAGGTACTCGCCTGTCCAAACATACAAATCCAGACCCTCTTCGTAAACTTTAGAAACGATTCTAATTGCGGCACCCGGATTGCTGTCTATCAAATGGTCGGTCAGTTCTATGTAAATCTCCTTGGAACCCATACCTACAAGCGAATCAACACTGATTTCGCCGTCCGAGACCTGTTGCAACAACGTTTCAGCGTCCCTGAAACCACCCATAGAGGCGAGCGCAATTTTTTCCAAGTCCTTTTCGGATATCTTTATTTTCTCGCTTCTTGTTATCTCTTTAAGTTTTTCAACTAGCTGTGGCATTGTAGCTCTTTTAAACCTGTAAACCTGGCATCGGGACTTAATGGTGTCGGGTATTTTATGAAGCTCGGTGGTGCAAAGTATGAATGTGGTCTTCTTCGGCGGTTCTTCTAAAGTTTTCAAAAGTGCATTAAAAGCCTCGTTCGTAAGCATGTGAACCTCGTCGATTACGTAAACTTTGTTCTTACCCATCGTCGGTGCCAGTTTTATCTTGTCCTTGATCTCTCTGATGTCATCTATTCCCCTGTTGCTGGCGGCATCAATCTCTATCATATCCACAAAAGAACCCTCTTTTATGGCAACGCAGGACGGGCATTTACAGCAGGGATCGCCCTTTGAATTAATATCCGCGCAATTCAACGCCTTGGCCAAAATTCTGGCTAATGTGGTTTTTCCCGTGCCGCGGGGGCCTACAAAAAGGTAGGCGTGCGAGGTTTTGCCACTTAATACCTGCTTGGACAATGCATCGGCGGCATCGTTGGGCCTGCAGACTTCACTGAATTTTTGCGGGCGGTACTTGGTGTAAAACATAAACATAATAACTGTATTACAACACCCCCGTCAGATACAACCAACCGGTGTTGGTGCAAACCACAGTAAGCCCACGCCGGCTGTAAAATAGCAAAATTCCGCCATGACTTTTTGCTATAATGACGCTACTCGCGATTTTTAGTGCTACTCTTCAGACAGGAGATTAGGATGCAGAAAGATAGAAAGATGAGTACAGCAGGAAAGAGCAAAACATGGCCGTTTGAGACCTGGGACAAGTGCTCCGCCACGGAAAGGGCTGAAATTGCAGTCAAAGCTGTAGACCCAAAGTGCGGGTTTGATACTGTAAAAAAGGCAACGGAATTTGCCCAAATGGACTCTCACGGTCTCCGGGAAAAATATCCTTGTGCCTGGCGGGGCATCTTCCGATACATCCAGCGCATAGGTCTTAAAACCAGACGCAGGTAGAATGCAAGCAATGCTTTAGATCCTGAGAATGGGGTTTCGTATCAGAGAAAATTCAAATTTTCCGAGAGCGGGACCCCTATTTTTTTAATCCCGTCCAACTCTTCGGAAGAAAAATCGTTCAGAACAAAGTCGTCCACCGGCAGATTTGAACCGATGCGCGGCCGGCCTATACCGACCCTTATTCTCTTAAAATCCTTTGTCCCTAAGGAATCCATTATGCTCATAACACCTTTGTGGCCGGCGTGTCCTGCCCCTACCTGTTCTTTTCTCTGCCCAAACGGTAAATCGACATCGTCATGTATCACGCATATATCGGGGGTGTCTATACCGAAATATTCCTTTACCAGGCTCACCGCTTCTCCGGAGTTGTTCATAAAAGTCCGGGGTTTGACTAAAATGTACTCCCCGGTCTTGCAAATCTCCGATTTTAATTTCGGGGACGCATCCCAGGAGAGCCCATGAGCAGAAACAATTTCGTCCAGTATGATAAATCCGGTGTTATGACGGGTCTTGGAATATTTTTTATCGGGGTTTCCGAGGCCGACGAGCATCTTCATAGCCCGGCGTCCTTTTTAACAGGCTTACCGTGAACGGTATTTTCGTCGTCGTCGTGATGATGCACACCAAGCAGGTGCAATACACCGTGGGCTACGAGCTCCGACACCTCGGTTTCAACATCATTGCCATACTTATCCGCCTGCCTTAAAGCCTGTTCCTTGTTAACTACCACATCGCCGAGATAAAACGACCCGTCTTCCTGTTTCTCATTTATTGGAAAGGACAGGACATCTGTCGTGTTATCCCTGTCAAGGTATTTTTTGTTTAACTCCTGAACTGCCTTATCGCCTGTAATGGTAACGGAAATGACGATGTCATCCATGTTCAGTTTCTCAGGTAAATTTTTTTTCATCTACCTTCTGGGAGGAAAATTAACCGGCTGTTCAAGCTCGAACGGGAACATTTTGGCAAACTCCTCGTAAACCTCAAGTTCTTTTTTCTCTTTTTCTACCAAATCCGCCCTTCCGCCTTTTTCAAATAGCTCGGCGGCTTCTTTTCTATTTTTTATCTGTTTGCGGATAACTTTAAAAACATCCTCATCGGTGAGGGGTTTTTGCTGGGCTCTAAGCTCAATTTCCTTATTCTGAACCTGAGAAATGAAATACCTCAACACCCCGAGCTTAAACGCATCGCCGGACTTCTGAAGCTCGAAAACCATAGCTTTTAAATTATCGTAGATCATCCTCTAAGTTTCTCAAATTTAAACTTTCTTTCAAGTTCCTTGGATTTCTGTCTTTTTAATTCGCTTGGTTTCCTGTAGTGGGATCTGTCTTTTACTTCGTCAAGGATTCCGGATCTTTGCACTTCTCTATTGAACCTTCTTAAGGCCTGTTCCAAAGATTCACCGTTCCTTATTTTTATTTTCGTCATTATAATAAGCAGCTCTTAATAATTAGTGCTAATTAGCAGAGTCTGCTATTCAGTAGGCACCTCCAAACGCTTTATATTAAATAAAAACGTGCTTTCGTACTTATACACAATTCCGGCAGTTCGTGTCTCCTTGTGTTAACCATTTATAAACGGCCACTCGGGAGTCGTAAGAGTTTACCAGATATGTACGACAGTTTCCAGTATATTACCTGTGTCAATTTTTTACTATTTATATACACCGCAAAAAGGCTTTTAATATAACTTAAACGGAGATGTTTCTAATTCTTGCAGGTACAATGATAATTACTACCTTGTTACGTCTCTTATTGTTATGAGTATCAAAAACCCCAGCAGAAAAACCATGCCAAGTCTGTGAAAAGCGGCTTCCATTTTAGGGTTTGGCTTCTTACGCGTTATGCCTTCGAACAGCACAAATGCCGCCCTGCCCCCGTCCAGGGCGGGGAAAGGCAGTATATTGACGACTGCCAAGCTTAAAGACATCAGTGCTGTGTAATCAAACAATGTAAGCCAGGCATTGGGCCCTCCGTACTTCAGAACCATGTCTACAAGATTATAAATTCCTACCGGTCCGGATACACTCTCGGAAACAGGAGAAATGTCCTTAGTTTTAAATGAAAGGGAAACCATTTGGCCCAAAGTGTTCATGGAGTATCCCATCACATTGTATGAGTGATAAAAACCTACAAGGATTCTGTCGAGAGGCTTTTTGTATGAAATGGACACTGACTCTCCAAGATATACCCCTATAATCGGTTTGCCGTCTTCATCTTTTGTAGGCGAAACCCGAACGTCCCGGATTTTTGTGTAGGTCGTGTCCTTCAAATCGGTCAAAGTAAGTTGGACGGGAGCTCCGTTGTACTCTGCCAAAACACTCTTAAACTGCGCGATGTCCGTAACCTTTCTTCCGTTCACGGCTGCTACCGCCTCGCCTAGTGTCAGACCCGCTTTTTCCGCGGCCGACCCGGGCTGAATACCGGAAATGACCGTTCCAATTTTTGTAGTATCGCCGAACTTAAAATCATAGTCAAAGATCAGAGGCATCTGGAAAGTCTTAAAACCGTTCACGAACATGAAAATATAGAAAATGACAACGGCCAGCACGATGTTCATAAAAACACCCGCGATTAATATTATCCCCCGCTGTAGTGGTGTTTTCGATGCGAAACTTTTCGGGTCCGGCATGCCTGTTTTACCCAAGTCTTCCGTGTCACCCCCACCCTGATCCATGTCCTCACCCGTGAGCTTTACAAAACCGCCAAAAGGTAAAAGGTTGATAGAATAAGTGGTTTCACCGAATTTCTTTCCCAAAATACGCGGAGGAAGCCCCCACCCGAACTCTTCTACCCTGACACCGGCGGCTTTTGCGGCCACAAAATGCCCCAACTCGTGTATCAAAACCAAAACCGAAAGTATTAATAAAAAGATAAATAGGGTTGTCATATTTTTGTTTGGCGAAGCCTCACACCGTTAAAATCTCGGATCTTTTTGTTTCGCTGATCTCCTCTACCCCGTCGGTGAACTCCTTAACGATCTTTTCCGTTTCTTCCTTAAGACGAAACTTCTCGTCTTCTCCAATGCTCTTGTCGTTGAACATCTTTTCGATATCCTTCATGGCATCCTGTCTTATGTTTCGTATCGAGTTTTTGCATTCCTCGGCTTTTACCCCGACAATCTTTGCCAACTCCCTGCGTCTTTCCTCGGTAAGCGAGGGCACCGGTATTCTTATTCTGTCACTCTCTTCTACAGGATTAAGGCTTGCCTGGCTTTCCCTGATAGATTTAGTAATGGATTTGATAAGACCTTTATCCCATGGCGTAATGACAAGATTCTGCGGGTCTAAAACCGTAATAGAACCGACCTCTATGAGCATCATTTTCGTTCCGTATGCGTCTACCTGGATATTCTCAATGAGTGCGGGTGAAGCTCTTCCGGTCCTGATTTGGGACAATTCTCCCCGTAAAAATTCCCCGACCTTTGAAAGTTTTGATCTTAATTCGGAATTATTCATATGTACTGAATAATATCAGGAAAATCCGGGCTTACCAACTGATTGTAATTATTCCTCTCCGACGGAATATTTCACAAACTTTTTGAGCTCGATCTTTTCCCCAACCTTAGCGGTTGTCTCGTTCAGCAGATCCGATATTTTTTTTGAGGGATCTCTTATGTATTCATCGCTCAGAAGGTCCTCAACGGAGTTGTAATCGCCCGTTGCGGCCTGCATAGCCACCTCTTTGCAGAGCTTGTGAAAATCTTCTGTTTTAGCAACAAAATCGGTTTCACACGCCATGTAAATCAGAGTGCCGACCCTTCCTCCTGCATGTAGATACGCAAAAATCAGGCCGTCCTTGGTAATTCTGTCGGATTTTTTCGCAGCCTTAGAGCCGACTTTTTTCATTAATTCTTCCTTAGCATTGGCGTAATCTCCGGATGAGTTCTCCAGAGCTTGTTTTACTTCTAAAACACCGGCTCCGGTCTCTTCTCTTAAGTTTTTTATATCTTTTATGTTTAGTTCCATTTTATCTCCTTATTAAAATCACTTTTTGGAGTATTCTCCAAAATGCATACCACTTTTCGGGGTAATCCCCTGAAATGCGTACCACTTTTTAGAGTACTCTCCAAAATGCGTAATCATTTTGCAGTTTTTTTAGCCCGGGCCTTTTTGGGCGATTTCAACTCTTCGGCAGCTTTCTTTGGCATGTCTTCTTCTATCTTCTCTATTTTCTTTGGCCCGTCCACTTCGACAAGCTTTTCTTCTATCTCTTCTACCTCGGCCGTGACAACCGGGCTTTCTGTAGTTGTAACTACAACGTTTTCTTTTTCTTCCGTTGCGGCTTTAGTTTTCTTCGTTTCTTCAGCACCCTTTTTATCAAACTCTTTATACCCCTCTTCGACTGCGTCGGATACGGCGCGCATCAGCAACGCAACTGATTTTATAGCGTCATCGTTACCGGGAATAATGTGGTCTATTCCGGTAGGATCGGCGTTGGTATCGATTATGGCAACCACCGGAATCCCGGCGTTCTGAGCCTCTTTTACCGCTGTTCTTTCCCGTTTGGGATCTATGACAAACAGAACATCGGGGGTTTCGACAAGACTCAGGATTCCTCCGTAAACAAGGTTCATTTTCTCGGTTTCCCTGTCAATGAGAAGACATTCTTTTTTAGTGTATTTGTCGAACTCTCCTGTCTCTCTGCCGCGCATGTACTTGATCAGCTTGTCCAGGTTCTTTTTTATGGTAGGAAAGTTAGTGATTGTTCCGCCGATCCATCTCTCGTTCACAAACATAGCCCCGCTTCTTGCCGCTTCGGCCTGAATAATATCCTTAGACTGCTTCTTAGTTCCTACGAACACGATCTTTTTGCCTTCGGATGCCTGTTTATACAGGAATTCGCACGCTTCTTTCAATAGACGCTCGGTGTCTTCCAAATCAATAATATGAATATTCTTGCTGACAGTGTAGATATAGGGCTCCATCTTGGGGTGCCACCTTCTTATCTGGTGGCCGAAATGGACACCTGCCTCAATTAACTCTTCTATTTTAGGTACTTTGTATTTAGACATAGATTTACTTCCATGACGCCTCTATAGACGCATTCTATTAAATTTTAATACTTGGGAAACCGCGCAATTTTTATAAGTTTAATAGCGGGTTCCCTTTTATTTTTGGCGCCGCTTCGTGCGGCTCCTCACCTATGCCCTTTCGGGAGGGAGATATAGGCAATTGATAAGTTAACACAACGGACACTAGTTGGCAACAATGTTACCCTGAGCGTATATTGCAGCGTCGAAAAATCCCGGAACATGGTTATAGGAACGTATAGTCTCTATCACCTTCACGACCTGCTGTTGAACATCGGCCGATGACTTAAGGGTGGCCTTTGATGTAATTTTGAAACCCTGGGTCGGGAGGTCAAAGGAAGACGCAGGAAAAACTCCGACCTTTGAATCTCCGCCAATCGACATAATATTTATAAAGCTCGGGGCTGAAGGAATATTTACGGTCGTGCACCGTGTGTATTCTCCCGTTCCACCCACAGCATCCTTAGACCCGGATACCTTAAGAGCAGGGTCCAATATGTTGCCGGGAGGGATCACCAAGGCTTTGCCAAGAAGAGCTGACGGGCTCCACAACGTATAGTATAGGGCGGTATTATTTCCGGCCGATGGCTGGTTTCTCCAGCACAGATTCAGGCTCGATCCGGCGTAATTGAGCAGAGCAACCGTCGAAAACGTACCGTTCTTAAGTTCTGTAGAATAGTGAGAACTGGGTGTTGTTTCGTTGTAGGTAAAAGATTCTACTGTGACAGCTGTTCTTGTTTCCACACTACCGCTTGCTCCAAGAAAAAAGACACACTCCCCCGATGTTAAAGTTGCCTGCGTGGTGCTTCCGCAAGAGGTTTTTGTCGCGATAACGGCAAGCTCACTTGCAGGTAAGCCTACGAATCTTTCTATCCCCGCTTCTGCCGCGTAGTACACTTTTGCCTGCGTATCGGTCGATGATACCCTTTTAGTAACAGAAAGGGTTCTGGTGGCGACTGAGACTCCTACAACCATAGATATTGTGAGGGCGACGACTACGAACAACAGAGCCTGGCCTCTATTGTCGGTCAGTGGTTTGGTTGTAGTATGAACATGCAACGGCATTATAATCAATTCCCTTTCTGTGAAAAATCAAATACAAAGAGAGGGCTCAGGTCGGGAATGCTGTTCGCTATTCCTATTTTGTTAAGCTCCGTTAAATAAAATGGATTGAATTTTACAAACAATGCCGGTCTGACCTCGTTTACGACGGCAGTCAAGTCTCTGTCAAGGTTGATATCGGCTCCGCTAATTAACGGACCGTCAATTATTAGAGTACCGGGAGAGGATGAACTGGTAGAAGGGTTGTTTTTTACTGTAATATTCCCGGTGGTTATGATTGACGCACTAACCTGCGATGCTGTGGTTTTAGCGTTTCCTGACGTACTCCCGGAAACCAAACTGCCTATTTCAATATTCCTATCGGCGATTATCACAAGACGTCCGCCGGCAGCCGGTGTTAAATCATTTATTACAAAGGTTGTACCCCCGCTTTTAGGCACGACCAAAAATGCCAGTCCGCCCGAAACCGTATACGAAAGCCCGTCGGGAATACTATTTACGGTCTTACTAAGTACCGTAACAGAATTTGGTGAATAAGATGCCGGGACGCTGGTTTTAGCCCCCGTTCCCGCCTTGGCATACAATGCTTCAACCAACGACCTGAGATTTGAACTCAAATATTTATCGTTTTTCTTTCTAAAACTCGAACCTTGGCCTAAATTAGCATTGGTTGCAGAAATGTTTGACTCCGAAAGTCTCGAGGGACCTACGGAAATCGATTCACCCGTAAATATCGATGACGAGCCAAGAGAACCGGGCGTAGTTGACGGATTGTACCCCAAAGTAAAGTAGGCAGGTGTTTCGGTCGGGTTCGTATATACAGGACAAAGGGGGTTAGTTGCTGTAGTACACGCAACCGGAGGAAGTGACATTAAAATACTATTCGCATAAACATCGCTTGAGTACGCGGCCGCCCACTTTTTTGCGGTTATTTCGCGAAGTCCTATGTTTATGGTCTGATTTATAGGTGAGGTGTGTGCGAAATTCGTAGTTGTGAGACCCGTAGCACCGGTATCGGCTATACCATTAACGCAAGCGAGTCTATACACAGGAGGCGAAGCTATGTTAGACAAAGCCAAATTATTCACGTAACCGTAAACACCGGTAATGCTATACGTATTATTAATGCCGGAAGAACGCCCTGTGTAGTTTGCAGTTATAGTACCCGATGTCAACGTACCTGATCCGCCGGAAGCCTGATTAGTTGCACAATACGTATCGTTTATTGTAGTTCCGGGTGGTATTTTCCAAACTCTGCCGCTTATGGTTCTATATACGGGGTTGATAGAAACACTTCTACTGACAACAACGCCGTACTGGTCAGAAACATTAAATGTTAGGTTGCCTGAAACTGCAGTGCTTGGGGCTACCCACAATACTGGAAATCTTAACGCGCCCCCCCAGGCCATCATTGAATAAGTACTTCCTCCGTTCGACGTGGTAACCGTGCTTGGGCTTATTACGTCATAGCCATCATCCGTGTCACCCCTGTCGTATTGAACCCAGCTCGCATTCTCCGCCTCGACGACGTAAGGATACCAATCCCACATCGGGTCGTCTTGAAAAAAACTCAAGTTGTCTACAAAAATGTCTGTACCCGTCCTTGTTACCGGATCCCATATATCATTTATAAACTCAAAGTCAAAGTGACTATATGTATTAATGTCTCCCCACGGCAACCCTACATAGAACCACTTTGGCGTCGACGAATCGATAAGAATGTCTGTGGCACCGCCTCTCCATGCATCCGCTATAAGGACCCTCGCACCGGTATCTTTTCGCCAGCCATATATCCTTGCAATCGGCCACTGCCCGTTATATTGATTTCCATAAGCTCTAAATTCGATAACAGAGGTTTGCCTTAAATTACCCAAACCTGCCGTTAATGTTGAGGGAATCTTTATAGCCCCGTTAGGATCGGGGTCGGTTATGCCGACTTTGACCGGATATACCTCACCCGCCGAGGTATAACTTATTGACGTCGGGGATAAAGTGACGGTAGGCGGTGTGTTTGGAACGGCCCACCACCACAAATAGTTAGATCCGGTCGTGATGTTTAGTCCAGAAGCAAGACATCCGCTTCCGGATTTTGCGTCACTTGCAGAGCTACTTGTGCTATAAGACCACCTTACAGTACCGCAGTTAACACTACCGGGTAAAGTCCCAACCAAAGTTACATCTTTTGCTCCTGTAACAATATCGTTTGAAACAGAGTATGCCCCTGCCCCATCACACAACCAACCCGTACCGGGGATTACATTGCTCCCCCCT
This sequence comes from candidate division WWE3 bacterium RAAC2_WWE3_1, assembly GCA_000503835.1. Classification (GTDB taxonomy): domain Bacteria; phylum Patescibacteriota; class WWE3; order UBA101185; family UBA10185; genus UBA8498. The sequence goes on from CP006914.1 coordinate 494,685, forward strand.
ATTGTATTATTTAAAGTGTCGCTTTTGTATACTGCACACGCGGATGTTGAGTTTGCCCAGGTTTCACCGCTTCCGTTCGGCTGGTTGTCTCTGTTGTAGTCGGAGAACATTCTGCCGGTGATTTTGCCGTATGTTGGACCTCCACCAGGTTCACTGCCTGATGTAGTACACTTATCACAGGTACCCCAATATTGGGAGTAGTTAATTTCGCTGCTACACGCTTTAGTGCAATCACCAAAAGCACAACATGTCCAACGTCCACTACATATTATCGCAGTATAACCCGCGTCCGAACAAGCAAACGAAGGACAGCCACCGCCGGTATAACAGTAACCATCTTTGCTCATAGTTTCCCACCCGTAATTAGGAATAAAATCATCGCACCCATCACTACAATCAGCTCCTACAGCCAAAATCCTACCGGATAAAAAAACGGGAAGAAAAACTAACACCGATAAAAAAAGAAGATGATAAATAAAATACCGATACCTTCCCATACAAATATGCTACACCAAAAAAAATAACACGTAAACGAAATATTTATAATATTACAGAGTCTTCATCAGGCTAATTTTCTAGGGTCTTCTAACAAGGACACATGTGGAACTTGTAGCTTCACACAACTCTGACGTACATTCTGTATATAACGTATCCCCGAGTTTTACTTCCCTGTTTATATCAAAATTTGCTGAAACGAATTCCATATTGTGACTCTTGAATAACGCCGTATCTTCGGGTAAACACCTTAGGGATACTGACCCCATCTCCTGATCTTCACCTGTCCTCACATCTACACTACCATTATTTAAACCTGTAATGACAAAAAAGTCGTATTTCGTGTCAACTGGTTCCGCAGGATTTTCATTGGAAACCCAACGTTTCCTAAGCCACTCTTGGAATTCAATTGCGGCTTGGTTCTTTTGGGAAGTTCCTGTCACAGCCCCAAGGTCGGGATCCATTACATATGAGTTCGTATACACTGAGAACGCCGTACTTTGGTCGGAACTATTGTCTTCCTGAGAAGTCAAATCACTAAGCCCTAAAGATAAACTTCCATTGTCAATAAAATAAGTAAACAACAAGAACACTAACCCAACAATTAAAAAGATTAGAAATGTTACCAAGGCAACTTTCTTGAGTATTTTCATGGTACTAGCACATTCTACACACAAAGAACCTGCAAATTCAATTGCAAAATACGTACTAAATCTTAATATCTTTTAGCCGCCGCTCATCTACGTCTTACATTTCTGTGGTTAATATAGAAATTCCTTTTAGATTTTCCAAGATTGATTAGCGTAATTGGCAAAAACCGTGTTATTTAAAAAAATGCCGGGAAAATAAACGGATTCCCGGCATTATTGTAGAACAAAACTACGGGATACTAATTTGTATCACCAAAAACAGGCGCCTCGGAAGACATATCGAACTGAGGGCAGTAGGGTTCTGTGTTGGGATTACCTATAATGGAGGCAAACTGAGACCAGCGTTCTTCCCTGGTTTTTTCATTGACAATTTTGCCATCGATGATTATCGTAAGACCGTACCCCTCACTTAGCTTCTCAAATGCCCACACACAAACATCGTCCGGGTTTACTCTTTCCGCCGGACCCGACCAGCTATCAGTAGCCCGACTATACACGAACTCACCATCCAGCAACTGAACAACCTCATCGCCTTCCCGCGGTAGGTGTGGAAACGAGATGTCCTCCGACCAAAACCAGCTTCCAACGAAACTGATAAACACCCCGACCTCATCGACACTCCATTTTCTCAAACTCTGCGTAGCAGTTTGGGTCAACGTTGGGTAAGGAGTCGGAGATATCGTTGGTGTACTCGTATTCGTTGGTCTTACCGTGGAAGTTCGTGTTGCAGTTAAAGTCGCAGTCAGTGTTGGTGGTATTGAGGTGGTTGACGGCAACACTTCGACAATTGCGGTATTTTCAATACCATAGCCATAAGAACGGTTGGCTATGAGATAAACCACCAACAGCACCAATAAAAGGATGAGCAAAATCTTAACCATCCTGGCGTTCATTTCCTCCTCCTTCTTCTTATGAGTTTTAGGACTGATTGTCCACCGAACCTGATTAGCCGAATACTAGCACAGACATCACAAAATGACAACGTGTCCCTGCAGTAACAACAAAATGCCATCCCATAACTCAGTATACTGAATCATAGAATGGCATTTAAAAACTCACGAGAGAGGGAGCAAAATCGAAAAAGGAGAGATAATTTGTCTCCGCCTCGCATTCGCACTTCCTATCCCGTTAACGTTCTTGGCCACTGTTGTTTTCTCGAAGGCGTCGGGCAAAATTTGTTAATATCCACCGACTCTTCAATCATTTCTGCAGCAGCTTTCAGCTCCACATAAAGCGCGGACCAATCGATACCCAGGGTCATGAGTTCATCAGCAATAGCGTCGTACCCACCGGGGTATGAATATGCTACAACTGACTGGTCAAACCCCGTATGCTCGGGGGCCAGAGTACCGTCCGACATTATGTCGAGCCAGATTGTGTCTGGTTTGAGCATAATTTTGAACGCCGACACAGCACCGATGACAGGGTCACTTTTACCCGGAAGGCCCCGTTTGCTGAATCTTTCCGCAAAGTTATTAAACTCGGCCTCCAAAAGAAAAGTTCCGCCAGTCAGCCTAACCTGCGATGTCCAGGTTATACGGAGCACCTTAAGTGGATCACACTCCGTCGTCCACCTCCCCGCGGGGCGAACAGAATTTCCTTTGGCCTGGAATTGGGAACCAGCGTCTTTGGCTTCTACCACAGGTTGTTCCCTTCCCGATAACGGTACGGGACTCCATGTCGTAAAGAGCAGAAGGAACAGCAAAAAAACCCGCATTGCGCCTAAGAAAAGGTTATTCTTTTTCATTTCCAACTCTCCTCTCTCTTTCTCGTAATCCGATTATTATTCGGAAATTGGATGGCTGGATTATACTACTATTTGGCCAAAATGTCGAAATTCATGAGTTCCGGAAAAAGTGAAGCCCTCTGATAAAAAAAACGGAGAAATAAACCTACTCTCTTACGATACTGCACGTTTCTATCCACGAAGGAAACAGGTTTGATAACGCAACCGAAGCTTCATATTCTGAAAGTGTTAGTCGGATAACACAACCCGCGGATATGGCAATTTAGCACATAAAAAATGCCGAGATATGGGGAGAATATCTCGGCAAGTATATCAATCAATTAAAAATTGTCGGCAATTGGGTTTCTTGTCAGTTCCAAGAAGATCGTTAAGGTGTCGCACATAGTCTTCCCTGCTTAACACCTCTATTACTTCTCCACCGACGTTAAGATGTCTCCCGTAGTCCAGTTTAAAACCGTACTCGTAAAGCCATCCGCACATGTATTCGGGTGTTATGCTGTCCACCTCGATAACATGCGAAATCCATTCCGCACAATTTCCCGTACACCCCATCAAGATTGCAAACGTGCCCATTTTAACGTCAGATCCCGGGTAATAACCAGGGTCTCGAAAGATTGGGTACACAAAGGTGTCCACGAAGAACTCGGCTTCGTATTTTGTCCATGCGCTTTCGACCGCGGTTGAATCCGATACTGGATCCTTTGCAAAAGAGCCGTCCCCAATATTTAACCCCGAGTAATTGCCCAAAACAGCGTTATTACCAAAAGGAACCATCGATATGGTGAGAACAACGACAAGTACTACCAGCCCTTTCATCTCAGTCCCTCCTCTCATTTCATAGTTATCTTATTTGTTGGTTTTTAGGGATTCTTCACTAGCAGTATAATATTTGGTTCATAAAATTACAACTACAGGTTACCGCGTTTAATCAGGTGTGGAAAGCAAAAATGGGCAACAATGCAATAAAAATCAAAATACCGACCGGAAGTTAAGCTATACTGTCCACCGACTCCTTATCCCCATCTTTTTCACTATCTTCCCCATTGCCGCTCGCCACAGCCACAGGATTCTTCCAACTCTTCCAGTCACAATCCGGGTATCTACTACACCCATAAAACTCTTTCCACTTAGCTTTTTTCCTAACCACATCGCCCTCCCCGCACTTCGGACATTTCATCCCAACCTTGTCCATGTATGGCTTGGTATTTTTACACTTGGGATAATTACTGCAGGCCAAAAACTTGCCGAATCGACCCTGTTTCAGCACCATCACACCGTCTTCGCACTTATCACATTTTCCGAAATCTTCGTCCTCTCCCCCCGCACCGTTCAAAGGTTCTAAAGGTTTAGCATATTTGCAATCAGGATAGCCCGAACAGCTTAAAAACTTTCCGAACTTACCCAGTTTAAAAACCAAAACGCGGCCGCATTCCGGGCATTTTTCTTCGCTCTCCCCCAAATTCGTAACGTCCCTTTTATTTAATTCTTTGTCCTTTTCGCTGATTTTTTTCTCAAACGGTTTATAAAATTCGCGGATAACCGGCACCCACTCCACTTTTCCTTCTGCCACTTTGTCCAGGCTCTCTTCCATCAAGGCCGTAAAGTTGTAATCAACAATCTCCGGAAAATGCGCCACTAAAAGGTCAACGACCACATAGGCTACGTCGTTCGGATAGAAATATCTGCCTTCGCGTAAAACATATTTACGATCCTGAATGGTGGAAAGTGTAGGTGCATAAGTTGATGGGCGACCGACACCCAATTCTTCCATTTTTTTAATCAGACTTGCATCGTTATATCTAGCCGGGGGCTGGGTAAAATGCTGTTCATTTTTTATCTCCAAAAGCTTCATTTTTGTTCCTTCGGCTAATTCAGGAAGGATACTAGAGGTTTCCTCTTCGTCCTCTTTCACTCCTACCATCTTTGATACGGCCAACCACCCCTCGAACAACACAACAGACCCCGAAGTCTTGAAAATATACCCATCGCCCGAACCTATAGACAATGATGTCTGTTCATATATAGATGGATTCATCTGGCATTCTAGACTTCTCAACCAGATTATCGAGTATGTTTTGAACTCATCTCCTGCCAGCCCTATACTTTTCGAGGGTATCGCATGTGCCGAAGTAGGACGAATTGCTTCGTGTGCTTCCTGGGCATTAGCTGACTTTGTCTTATATAGGTTAGGTGTACTTGGTAAATACCCCTCTCCGAACCGTTTTTTTATCAGTTCCCGTGCTTCATTGATAAACTGTGGGGAAAGGCTCAGTGAATCTGTTCTGTGGTAAGTTATATAACCTTTTTCAAACAAACCCTGAGCTGCCCGCATGGTTTTTTTGGCGTTAAACCCATATATATTGGCCATTGCCTGTTGGAGAGTGGAGGTCTTGAAAGGAGGATAGGGGTTCTTTTTTCTTTCGGATTTTTTCAGGGAAGTAACGGCGTAAGTTCCTTTTAGGGCTCCGGCTTTAATTTCCTCTGCCTGCTCTCCATTACTTATTTCGACTTTTTTTCCTTTAATTTCAGATAACTCCGCCCAAATCTTTTTTTTGCTTCCGTTTTGAAATTCTCCCAGAACGCCCCAGTACTCTTCGGGGTTAAACGCGTGCCTTTCTCTTTCACGTTCCACAACCAATCGCACGGCGACGCTTTGAACACGGCCTGCCGATAAACCGTACATAACTTTTTTCCATAATAAAGGGGACAATTTGTAGCCTACCAACCTGTCCAGCACACGGCGTGCCTGCTGAGCATCAACCAAATCCAAATCTATTTCGCCGGGATTTTTAAACGCCCCGTCAATTGCTTCTTTAGTTAATTCGTGAAAAACCACACGTGAAAAAACTCTGGTGTCCTTTTTACCACGCAAAAGCTCCTCCAGGTGCCACGCTATCGCCTCCCCTTCTCTGTCCGGATCTGTCGCCAACACAATTTCTTCCGCCTCTTTCGCAGTTTTTTTCAGATCGGTCAGAACTTTTTTAGCTTTAGAGGGAACCTCATATACGGGCGCAAAATCTTTTTCCACATCTACACCCAGGCCGCTTTTAGGAAGATCCCTAATGTGGCCCATCGAGGCTTTTATGCTGTAAGACTGGGGTAAAATCTTGGACAGCGTCTTTGCTTTTGTAGGCGACTCAACAATTACCAGTTTCATAAGCAGTTATAGAATAACATTTTTGAGTATAGCACAAGCCCGTTGCCTGACTCAGAAACCCCGCAATAGTGGTAAAATATGTGCATGGCAATTAGAAAAATCGTAACAATACCTGATCCGGTGCTTCGCGTAAAAGCCAAAAAGGTGAGCAGTGTCGGGGAAGAGGAAAAAAAGCTGGCTCAGGACCTGCTGGACACGTTAAAGGTAGCAAAAGACCCGGAAGGCGCCGGGATAGCCGCAACTCAGATCGGCGTTTCCAAAAAGATGTGCGTCGTAAGAAATTTTTTCCCGGACCCTGCCAAAAATGGCGAGTACGCCTATGAGGATTATGTTCTGATTAATCCTAAAATAGGCAGTGCGTCCAAAGAAACAGAAATTGACTATGAGGGGTGTCTGAGTGTCCCAAATACATACGGTAAAGTTGAACGCTACAAAAAAATAAAGGTCGACGCTTTGGATATTTCAGGAGAAAGAATAAAAATAAAAGCCCAGGATTTTTTTGCAAGGACAATTCAACATGAAATAGACCACCTCGAGGGTATTCTTTTTACCGACAGAGTCATAGGAAACGTACTTACAGAACAGGAAATGGATGTCATGTACGCAGAGGAGGAAAAGTGAAAAAACTGAAATTGGCCTTTTTTGGAACCTCGGACAGGTCGCTTGCCATTCTGGAAAACCTTCATAACAATTTTTCTTTGGTTCTGTGTGTGACTAAAAGCGATACAAAAGTAGGAAGGAACAGGGAACTAAGAGAAACCGCCGTTAAAAAATGGGCACGGGAACAGGGCATTAAGTACGTAGAAATAAGGTCGCTGAGAGATTATGACCTGAGAACGGTTCTGGAAAACCTTCAAAAATACAAACCCGACTACGGCGTAGTCGCCGATTTTAGCTACATTATCCCCGAAGATATAATAAAATTTTTCGCGGGAAAATTAATAAACATCCACTTCTCTCTCCTGCCTAAATACCGCGGTGCGAGCCCCGTACAATTTGCGATTTTAAACGGGGATGAAACAACGGGTGTTACCTACCAACTTATTAGCAAACGTATGGATGCGGGTGATATCCTTAGCCAAATAGGTTATAAGATGAACCAAACCGAAACTTCTGGCGAACTCTATGAAACTCTTTTTCACGTGGCCGCAGATAAACTCCCGGATGTTATCCTCGGTCACTATTCGGGAAGCATAAAACCCATGCCTCAAAACGAGGATAACGCGACGTATACCTTTTCCAGAACCCACCCCCACAACACATTTATATTTAAGGAAGACGGCTTGATTAATTGGAAAAACGACCCAAAAAGTATCGACCAAAAAATAAGGGCGTTTAACCCATGGCCCATTGCCTGGACTTATCTAAAGGACATCCAGGAAGCCGGGTGCCTTACCCGGGGAAAAATTAAGCTTAGAGAACACATCGACGGCGAGTTAACCGTAAAAATATACTCGGCACATTTGGAAAAGGACAAATTATCTATAGACGAGTTGCAGGTTGAAGGTAAAAAAATAATGTCCTGGAAAGAGTTTGAGAACGGGTATGTAGTCTAAACCCGAGCTTGCGCTGTTGCCTGTACCAAAGCCAAATTTGCTTCTTTTATATCCTTTTTAAGTCTTTTTAAGCAGGATGCGCAGATGGTCACTCTGACCATTCGTCCGTTTATCTCAAGCCTTTTGCTTCTTAAATTAGCTTTTCTCCTGGTCAGGGTCCTTCGGGTAACACGATTACCTACCCCTCTCGGGACTAAGTTTCCTTGCTGATAGGTTTTGCCGCAAAAATCACACATTCTTGACATAACGTAGTGAATTAAATCATACAAGCCGTTGTTATGTCAACGACAGAAAAATAGAGGGTATGCTGAAGATTGGGGGGGGGGGCGGAAAGACTAAACCGGAGGTTGTGAAATAAATATCATTTTTTCACAGATCCCCCGGCTTTATAAGGCAAATACCATTTTCATCTGTACATACAACGATCCACTGTATCTTTGAGGTCTTTTATGGAGTGTTTTTGCGGAAGGTTATTTTTACACCTGTCGCAATTCCTCCAACTGGGACAGCCTAAACAATTGTCGACCTCGATAGCGTCCGAAAGCGAAACTTGCCACAGAGCCATTCCTCTCGGGTAGTTTCGTGCGGAAACTTTCGTACCACTCACACTACCTATACTTGGATCACCGCCCTTACTGTTCATTACGTCTCTCCTTTTAAGAACTGAACGGATGAAAAAAGGTATTAGGGCAATTCTATAACGTGGTTTGAGGTTTTGTAAACAGCAGGTTGTGGGTTTAATCCCCCACCTGGGTTGAAGTTCAGCGCAATGGATTTTATCTTGGGCACGGACGGTATATACTACTTCCTAGAGAACAATCCGACAGGTTCGTGGATTTTTGTTCAAAATGGAGGTGGGCACTCTGTAGCCCAAGAAATTGCTAAGCTTCTAAGTTAACAGCAAGGCCTGCATAATGCATGAAATTTGCACTACTTGCAGGCCTCTTTTAAATAAACTTGTATGAGAATCAAAATAGTCAATTTCCTTCTTTTGTTGCTATTTAAAGTGGATCAAAAAGTCAGATACCGCGGAAAGTACGGTGTCTTACCTGTCAAAATTACAGACGTTATTACCACAAACATTCTGAAGTTTTTACTTGGCGTTCTCGGGACGGATTTTATTTGTAAATTAGGTGAGTCGGGTGTTAATCGGTTCATAACACTATCCTGCCACTCGAGAGACCTAAAATTCATCGAAAGCATTTGCGAATCCGACGAAATATTAAAAAGTACACCAGACAGAGAAAAAGTCGCCATATTAATTGATAATGCTCTCGTACGCGGCGGGAAAAAACAACGTTTCGGTGAAATTATGCAGATTCACAAGAACATTGATGGTAAGAGCGTATCCGAACCACTTCCCCTTCAAGATCCTAAGAACGTGAATAGAATCAGAGCTGATTTCGGCCTTTCCCAAACCTTAGAAGAACACATAAAATGGGCGAACGAGCAATTTGAAAATATGAAAGTACCGGATTAAATCTAACCCCCTCATTCAACTGCTTATGCTTTAAAAACTATTGTGTTAAAATCGACTAGATTCACTTTTAAATAGCCGGGTCTTTGGCTCGCTTCGTTCGCCAAAGTCAGTAGTCTTTGGCTCGCTTCGTTCGCCAAAGTAGCTCAATGGTAGAGCAGCTGTTTTGTAAACAGCAGGTTGTGGGTTCGATCCCCACCTTTGGCTCCATTTAAGTTTTTCCCCTGTTTGTGCTAAAATCCCCCTAAACCTATAGAAAAAGGAGAGAAAAATGACCCTAAGAATAGCGGTACCAAAGGATAAGCCGACGGTAGAAGTAAGAGCGTTCAGCACTGTTCAGGAAGCTGAAGACTTCGTCCAGACACCCTCGGATCAGCTACCGCGCAATCACGTGTGGTATATAAGATACGCAAATACTGTGGAGGAACTTAAAAAACATTTTCAGGAGTTTTCGGACATGGATTTATACTTCAACTTCGTGCTTAAACGAGGCAACGAACTCGAGTATACCCGCCAGGCTACAAGGGCAAGAAAATACCTGGAAAACGGCTAGCCGAAACCACAAAGGACAAAAACTTTGGTTTTTGTACCCCTTGCCAAATTAAACACTCGGTACAATCCAGAAACGACTGAAAGGAGGCAGGAGATGAAGAAAAAAGTGCGTAAACCACGGGTTCAACGAACTTTTGGATATGCTGCTCTCGGCGTTGAGATACATTTGTACAAAGACGCAACAAAGGCGGGGGCAGCCCTTTTGGTAACAGACCTTAATACGATTAAAGGAAATAAAACCGAATTTGGTCTGGTAGCGGTCAGGCTCGCTAACAATCTTGACGAGCTGAAAAAAATTACGGAGGCAGTTTCTGCCGCTCGGTTAGTTGCAAATTACGCACTAATGTTCGGAACAAGGCTGATAGAGCGGACACCGAGCCTCAAAAAAGCCGAAAAATACTTGGAGGGTTAGGGTCTTGTGACAAATTCATACAGGGGATCTTTACATTAAAACTAAAGGTCCCCCTCTTTTTTTCTTCACACGACAGGGAGAAAATGTTAATATTTCAAATGCGCCGAGGTACCAAAGTGGCCAACTGGAGCTGACTGTAAATCAGCTGGCATATGCCTACGGGGGTTCGAATCCCTCCCTCGGCACCATACTTAACTATCCAAGAATTTGTGGAGCTCGTTCAATTTTCCGTACTTTAAAGCCTCATAGATAGTGGCTGTGGACACCAATTTCATGGGGTCGAGACCGAAACGTTTAATCTGTCCGGGCGTTAGTGTTCCCGCCCTGCTTAGAACACCCTCATTGGTCAGACCGTAGGTTTTCAGCTCCTCCTGTGAGTCTTTCAAAGCCTGCGCAGGGGCAAATCTCTTGGCTCCCCAGTTGCACCATAAACATACCTTATCTTTTGCTTCACCAAAAATATATTCCTGAATTTTCAAAACACCCGGCTCAGGAACCAGCCGTTCGGAGTCCTTCCCGTAATAAAAAGGGCACATATACCTGTCCGGAGGCATGGCGTGAAGCATGGAGCCGGCTGATCCGAAAAATGTCGTCCTTACGCCCATCATGGCCGCCCTAATCGATATAACGGCGGCGCCGGAAAGACTGCAAATAGGCGCGAAAACCACAAAATGTTTCAAACAATGGGAACCGTCGTTCCTGACTTTTAAACTCTTTTCATACGCCTCCATCGCCATAACAATCTGCAACCCACCTGCTATGGCGTCGCACAAACAAACATACTCGCACTTGGCGTCAATTCCCTCATCTCTCAGATTACAAGCCACTGCTACCCTACCGTACGGGTTTTCAGGGTTGTCATCCCTCTGGTGACGTATATGAAGTTGGGTTGAAACAACGGTCTTTCCTGTTAAAAAATATATGGCGTCCTGCAAATTTACCTTAGGATCACTAATTAAATTGGTGACTGCCATGTGCTTTTCCAGATGTCCGTCGGCCTCGGTTAAAATTCCTCTAAATTCAGCTGTCTGAACCAAGTATTCCGTCAGGGTTGCGAGATCCATTTGGGCCGGTATTCCGAGATCCAGCCTGGACGGCAAGAAGCTTATTCCATCCGGCTTTACAGTCCATCTTCCAACCGAAAGAGCCAGTCCCTCCTCGGTAGCCAGGGATACTATTCGAGGGTTCAAAACATTTTCCGGCCAATCAGCATAAATTTCGCGGAGATCCATTTCGCCTGTTAATACCTTGCGGTTACCCCTATTAACTGTATAGTCCGGCGACTTCAACAAATTTATCTGTTCGAATTTCTCCTCCTTTAAGGTGCTTTTTACTAAACCGGGAAGTAAGTCTTCTTTGGGGGTCACCATCTCTTCCGCTATCTCAAAAAATTTCGATGTTTCCCGGTATTTCATCTCAATTTTCTCCCTTAAAAATGGGAAAGAGCCTTGCGGCCCTTAGTTCATTTGTATTTAAATTTATGTCCCAGCGTTTTTCCATCCTCTGGGATTTAAGTCTAGTCTCTGACGACGGAGTGTGTCAATGGAAAATTTTTTTGGCACTCTAGCGACTATCCTTTCGGGAAAAAGAGTGATTGTCTACCAAGTTCGAATAGGCTAAAATGACCAAGATAATATGCCTGGGTAGTTCAGTGGTAGAACGCTTCCATGGTAAGGAAGAAGTCGAGAGTTCGACTCTCTCCCCAGGCTCCAGAAATTTCATAGGCTCGTAGTGAAATGGCATCACTTCCCTCTCCAAAAGGGACATTCCGGGTTCAAATCCTGGCGAGCCTGCCAAACAAAGCTAATTGCAAAGCGAATCTCTTTGTTTAATAATCATGTAATGAAGAAGATTATTGTTACTGTCGTCGTAGTCGGCGCAGTCGGCATTCTAGCTATTGGAATTTTGGGATATAAAGCTGATAAGGATTTCTTTCTCCCACCCGGATGTCGAAAAAGTCTTTTCTTAGGAGGTTGTTTTTCGACCAACGTAACCAAAGAATTACGCTACACGAATGTTCCAAGCTGTCTAGAGGTATCCAATAATGATTGCACGTACGCGAGTATTCAACTTTATAATACCTGCGAAGGAAAAGTAACTGTTGAAGGTAACGAAATAGGTCCAAACTACAATTATCTGGTTTTTACCCTAAATCCAGATGGGAAACCACAGCTTATCAATACTAAAGACAGAAATCTTCCAAAAAATCCTGAAAACGATGAAAAGATTGTTCTTACGGGTTCATACAACAATAAAAACTTTGAAATATCTTATACAAGAACCAGATCTTTATGTGATCAAAAGGGCGCAACAGTTAAATAGAATTTGTAACGTTATAAATAGGCACAATTACACCGAGTACAGATACGGCGACAAAGTAACCTGATAAGGTTAATAAAAGCACTAAAGCAATTACACCCAGGTTAAACAGAGTGTTTGTGGGTTTCATTAACAACTTAACCCCTACAATAATTACAACTAAAAAAATAAGTAAAAATATCACTGAAAAAACCGAAGAATATTGAGTGTATATCGGTAATTCAGCATCCATTTCCTGGTATAGACTGAGCATTTTCGGGTAAACAGTTAACAAAAGAGCTATCTGCGTCAAAGCATATAAGGAAGCAAAAAATATATCCAAAATTCCTACGACCTTATATTTCATACACAAATGATAGCACTAAGAATACGCTCTAATACAACCCGACACCCTTTCTGAACACGTACGTTGACTTTGCCTCGAAACAAAACTAGAATCGCTAAAATAGACACTAGAGAAAAGGAGAGAAAAATGATTAAGCGTGATCCCCAGATTGAAAAGGAAATTGAAGAACGCACTGCATCACGGAAAAACTTTACCCTAGATAATGCGCAGTATGAACTTCTTCGCCAGCGTGGCGGCACCAAAGAAGAAGTGGAAAAATTTGAGAAAAGCTTGTCCAGGGAAATCTCGTACAGGTGCAACAAAAATCCCTTGTTTATGCCTGAAGTGTGGGTAGCCTACCGCATAAAAGGTCTCAAACCCCATGAGATTGAATATGATTGGGTTTATGCCTTCCGCTAAAACTGTCCGATAAAACCTCTTTCTTGTATATACGGAAAGAGGTTCTTTTTGTTATTTCAAAAAACCGGACAGCTTAAGTGTAGCCGCCCGGTTAATTTATTTGAGATTATAATTCTTAGTTTTCCTCGCCACGAAGCCTTCTAAGCCTCGACTCTAAGGTAGTTTCGTCACTGGCGCTGAGTGTAAACTTTTCAGGATTGTAGTTATTCCAAGAAGAGTTAAACGTGCCATTAATTTTCAGATTCCCGTCATCGTTGGATGTACCCTTACCAATTTCATTACCGTCATATTTCAACGTGTATTCCTTATTGGCTGCCAGGTTGTGCCCGTGGAACTTAACCATATCCTTCTTGTGTTTTACTAACAACATTCCCCAGGCGTCATCATCGTAATCGTAGCGTGCGTCCGAATCGGTAGAAGTACCATCGGGGTACATATAAGCTTTAGTAACAGGTTTTTCTTTGGCGTTCTTGGCTGCAAGTTTCGCCTCCATTTTTTCTTCCTTACTCATGTGCCCGTAGGCCTTACCGTTTGATCCGGGGTTCTGAGGTTTTGCAGCAAAAGCCACCGATGTAAGCACAACTACAGCTACTGCAATTGCAATAATGTTTTTCAATCTATTCACCGCCTTTCATGGAAAAATCAACACAAACAGACATTAATATATAAGGTTTGGGGCGTGGGTGTTTTAATAAATTTCGTAAGTTTTTCATTTTTGTACGTTCAAAAACATGCAAAGAAAAACTTTTTGAAGACACCGCATTATACCAAAACTGACCTGATGATTCAATTTTCCGTGGGTAAAACTCTTTTTATTCGTATCGTAATGCGTCCAACGCAGATATTTTTGTGGCTCTTCTTGATGGATAAATTCCCGTTACAAGACCAACCGTTAACGAAAGGAAAAATATTAGTAGTAAAAATACCGGAGGTATGTACGTAATATCTATAAAGCCCGCGCCCTTTATTAGCCCCATTATCGACAGGATCAAACTAATAAACTTGCCGCAAATAAAACCCAAAAACATTCCGATAACGCCCCCCATAAATCCCATAAGTATCGACTCGGTTAGGAACAATCTCTTTACTTCGTCAGTAGTCATGCCCATAGCCTTCATCAACCCAACTTCTCTTGTCCTTTCCAACAAAGACACCGTAAGGGTGTTAAACATGCCCAGAGAGGCTACACCTAAAGCAACACCGCCCAACAAACCCAAAATCAGTCTGATTGTAGAAAACAGCTGATTAATCTGAGCCACAGTGTCTACAACAGAGCTGGTAAGAAATCCTCCGGACTCCACTCTTTTCCTCACTTCGGCAAGTTTTTCAGCCGCGGTTGCGATGATTTTGACCTGCGAAAAATTTGTAACACCAAGGTATCTCAGATCGTTCAAAGGTACGTAGAAAAACGGTGAGTCATCGCCCGGTATTATTCCGACAATCTTGTATTCAGTAAACTCACTTTCGACTTTTTTATTAGAGTCCAGCAGATTGCCTGTCAACACAAATGACACGTTAAATTTACTACCTACAGAATTAGGTTCATGAAAGCCCAGAACCTTTAAAAAGGCGGTGTTTACTACTGCTTCCCTCTGCGCCGCATCGGGCAAAACAACTTTGGTGTTCTGACTTAATCCGGCTGACGCAGAAGACTCGTACACTTTCGCGATATAGTCTTCGTCTGACAATTGTTCCAGACCAGAAGCGTTCACAGGTGACGATTGCCCGGTGGTATTTAATACCGCACTGTCTCCCGGAGCAGAATCCCCCAGGACCGTACGGACATCCTCTATTCCCAATACCCCTTCTTCAGAAACTAAGAAGTTTGATACGACCTTGTTAACCATTATTTCAAGTTCCGGTGTGTATCCTATGGCATACATCTGCCCCCCGGACTCGTCAAAAGTAGGATAATATCTTCCTTCCTCACAAAGTGGCTCGTGTAGGGGACAATTTTTCTGCTCCCAAACCGGAACCATTGCTTTGATCCATTTTCCCATCCACTCACCGGAACCACTCTGTGCAATTCTCCCGTACTCTGCGGGAACATACTCTTGACCCCAATATTCTTCGCCATATTGGACGCCGACCATTCTTTTTGTGTACCCTATAACCTTTGAGGATAGTTTGGGCTCCGAGTATACCCTAAGCCACGAATTTGGAAATATTGTGTACTCAATATCCCCTATTCTATCTCCAATATAGGATTGAGTTTTTACCGCCATAACTCCGGAAACATCACCTCCAACAACATATTCAGGAGCGCCACCTATATTTTCTTCACTCTCAACACCCTTTTCTTCAATACTATGGGTATTTATAGAGACCGTGTCTTCGGTTTTAAAAAGTACCCCATCAATAGGTTTAATAGCAGAATTTTCCAAGTATTTTGTGGTCACTCCATAAACCGCTACGTCTGTGACTGACCCCTCAAATTTAACTTTGGCTGCTACTCCGACGAGGGGAAGAGCTGCCTCGACGTAATCCTGACTCTTGAAATCTTCAAGTGATTTATCCGTAATTTTGTTTCTGCTCCCCGGCTGCGTAGAAACGTCGACCTGTTTCATCTCATCAAGTTTGGCCACCCTTGTTATTACCAAATTCTGTACACCATAGCCGAGAGATACCAAAAACACGATGGCAGCAATACCCAAAGCCATCCCACCCACGGTAATAATAGAACGTGTCTTTTTGAAGGCCATGTTTCTAAAAGCAAGATCGAACAAGTCGAACCAGCTCATTCTGGATGCGAACTGTGTATCATATTTTTGGGCTATACGCGCAATAGCAACATTAAATCTCATTATCGTAAATCTGATCATGTTCGGAGTACGGTGCGAGCGAATTAAAAATACCGTGGGAATATTTAAGACATAAAGCGTAAACATGAACATAAAGACAGCGTAAAATCTAAGGCCTTCCCAAAGCTTTAACAGAAAATAAGGTATTTTTCTAAAAAAGTTCGGGATATTCTTAATAAATTCAAAGATTTTATTTATTTTCATTTTCCTGTACACCCACTTCAACCTCTACGCCCCTCTTGAATTTCATTGACGCCATAATTTTATCCTTGTCCTTACCCTCATATATACCTTCTAACCCACCGTCAAATATTCTGACGACGCGGTTTGCGTATTTTATGTATTCCAGGTCATGCGTGACCATGATGACGGTCTTGGCCATTTCCTTCGACATCTTGGATAACAACTCCATTACAGCAACCCCGGATTGGTAGTCGAGGTTTCCGGTAGGTTCGTCGGCAACAATAATTTTCGGGTCATTAATGAGAGCCCTGGCCAGTGAAATTCTCTGCTGCTGCCCAGAGGAAAGCTCGGACGGAAAATATTCTGCCCAGTCTTTCATTCCCAAACTATCCAAAATGTGAAGTGCTGCATTTGCAGCGTTTCCTTTATCTACGCCTGTCAAAACAAGCGGGAAACTTACATTTTCGCGCACATTGAGAGAGCGGATCCAATTAGCCTGTTGGTAAACCATCCCAATGTTTTTCTTCCTGAATTCCGATCTAAAGTCCTCGTTTGGCTGAGAATAAATATCAGTCCCCAAAACTATAATTTGACCTGTACTGGGACCTTCCAGACCTAAAATAGTATGAAGTAATGTTGACTTGCCACAGCCGGACGGACCGAGTATGACCAAAAACTCACCCTTGTATATATCGAACGAGATTCCCTTGAGTATTTCCACATCCGCAGTACCTACTCTGAACGATTTGTGCACGTCTTTAACCTCAACTACTTTTTCGGATTCCATTTCTATTTTATATCCCCGAGAAAACCAAATACCTGCTGAAGGCTGGAAATTACCAGATTCAACGCGTCATCCGTGGCCTTCGGTGTGATTGTTACAGTATCTACCGAGTAGCCCTCATTACCGGCGCTATCCGTCGACATCGCTCTGAAATGATATACTCTGGAAGGTACCAGATTAGACAATATTACAACGTGGTTGTAAGTCATACTAGAATCTTCCTTTGTTTTCTGAGAATAAGTTGTTCCTGTACCGTCGCCAAATTCGACTTGAGCAGTTGACGGCTCATCTGTGTCCCACGAAATAACGAGCTGTGCAACTTTCTCGCCCGTGCCACTGTCACCCGGGCTCATACTGCTCTCTACCTTAAGATTCTCAATATAAGGCGCCCTTGTGTCAGTTGCAGTTGTGAAATCCAGTACAGAAGACGATACTTCATTACCTACGCGGTCTTTTCCGCTTACGATGATTGAATAGGGCGTCTGAGGCTGGAGGTTTTCAAGTACAATACGGTGCTTACCTGAAGTCAACGCAACATTGGCGTTGTCTTTAACTGCGGCCGGAGAATTTTTCGGGTAGTAGGTAACAACGCTTGAAATGGGTGTGTTTGAAGTCCAACTAACAAGTACCGATGTTTTTGCAGCTCCTTTGATTTGAACTATATTAACATTCTCTATCCTCGGTCTGGGCAGTGTTTGAAAGCTCAGCAAATTACCTTCATACTCATCACCTTCAGTATCAAACGTATTTATTTTATAAAAATATTTAGTCTCATCTTTGAGCCCTTCGAGTAGCATCGAGTACGTAGTTTTTGATGTGGATGTGGAAAGTTCAAGAATTCCCCCCAACGCTGTAGTTTCACCGTAATAAATAGCCACTTTTGTCGCCCCTTCAGCCGTAAATACAATTTCAGCTGTGTCTATGCTAACGTTCGATGCTTTCGGGTCGGTTACCGTAGGTGCAGGTTCTGTTTTAAATTCGTATTCCTCACTTATTCCGGTATTTCCATCCTCATCAGTCCATTTGGCGACGAAGTAATAAGTGGTTCCCGGACTAAGGTTACTTAAATTTATCTCATGATCGGTAACCTGCTCGGAGTTTGAAGGCTCTTCATCAATGTAGTCACCGGAGCCTTCCCCGTACTGTATTTTTGTATCCGAAGTTCTGTTTGTAGACCAAGAGATTGTAGCTTTTTTAGTGGTAATGTTGGTAACGACAGGCTCCGCGCTAAGCGCCGCAGGTTCCGTAAACCGGCCTGTAGGCATCATGGAAACTACCGACGAAAAGGCGCCGCAATTATTGGTGTTATCACAAGCCCGGATTTTGTAATAATAATTCTGCTGCTCCAGACCTGTGTCCACATGTGCGATTCCTCCCTCTATGGTGCTGATTCTAGTAAAAGTTACGTTGTCCGTGGATCTGTGAACTTCATATTTGGCAACTGTTCCGACAGCAGGGGCTTCCCAGGAAGTTGCCAGCTTCCACGAACTAGTGCTCTTAACTGAGACATCTGCAATTTCAACATTTAGGGGTATGCCGGGCGCTGCGGTACTAACAAAAAACTCCTTCGTAATAAACGCACCATAGTTAATGTTTCCTACCCCGTCTCTGGCAGAAACGTAGAAAACGTTGCGTCCCGGCAGGTTGGCAAAAGCTTGGGGGCCTACCCCGGTTATTCCCGGCGCTGTGAAGGTACAGTTGTCCACCCCATCCACAATACTGGGCTCGACGTTTACCGTGTAGCAATAAGTCAGGTCGCTTTCGGCACCGCTATATCCACCGGGTTCAGGAGAATCCCATATAAATGTGAAAAGATTCGCACTAGACGGGCTAAGCGCCGTCGTCTCAGGTAGAGATTCCAGCCCCAGAGGTGCTGTGGGAGCCGTGCCCGCGTAGTAAAACGGAACATTGTACACTACGGGAACACCCTCACTATTCGAACTTACGTTAAGCGCGTTGTCTATTGTTCTGAGATAGAAGTAGTTCACGCCGTCCTGGTAAGCAGCGTCAGGTATCACAACCTCGGTCAGAGTAGTAGTATCGGACCACTCTCCGTCTTCTCCAAGCTTATATTGGTAGCCCGCTAATCCTGAACAAACATCCGGCGACGAGCAATCTTTAGCCATAGACACACCGGCACCAGGCCACAAAAATGTGTACTCGTTGACTGCGGTATAACCTGGAGGCGAAACCGACACAGTGGCAGGTAGTGTTGGGCCCTCACCGTCATATTTATAAATAAAAGGACTGCTGTCAGGGTACACAGCACTGACATTCTGAGCTTTATCTTTTGTCTGAATACGGAAGTAGTAAGACGTTCCGCTGACCATATTTTGCGGAATAAAATAAGATTCTTCCTGGAATGTACCGACTCCAGGGTCACATGGTACGGCATCTATGTCATCACCGAAATATACGCAATAACCATCTATTCCGGCATCTCCTACGTCAGTTGCCCCTGACCATGAAAAGTACGGGGCATCATGCGAATACCAAGTATCGGAAGTAAGTAGGTCACTACCTGATTCCGAGTCCAAAACCGTGTATGAGGTCGGAGGATTGGGATTCGATGTATCGGGTTCAGCGCTTAGCGTTACCCCGGACAAAGTTACCTGCTCCGTACCATCACCCGTAAAAATTGCCTGCCATTTTAATCCGGCAGAAGTAATTGGAAAATCAATTATATGGTCATTTACATCCGTTGAAGTATTAGCCTGATTTAGAGCTGAGGAAGAAACCCATGAAACTCCGTTCCAGTATTGCCAGCTAATTCCCCCGTCTCCCGACAATCTATATGTCAAAGTTCCCCCATTAGGTGTTTCGCTCGGTGTAAATCCCGTATACCAAGCAATGTCTTCTGTAAAAACAGCTGTTGAATTCGAAACGGTTTGCGAGTCCGTAGAATAGGGCGCCTCTACAAACGAATTTCTGGAAACAGTGCTCAACCGGACTTCGTCGAGAGATCCTTCAAAATATCCCTGTCCGGAGGACTTGTTTGTTGATCCATAATTTGAGCCTAATAGTAAGTCAAGCTGATTATCAGGTAAGGTTAAAGAAGTGCTAAGAGTATTGGTTGTGGTTGTACCTGTAGAAAGATCTCTTATTTTTAAAGACATTTGGCTTCCGTTATATGTTGCTGAAATGTGATACTTGTCGGAAGAATCCCAGCTGGAACGTGTGGATGAAACTATTTTGTTATTACCGTATGACCAGACCATCGCATCTGTATTAGCCGTCAGGCCTGTAGCAGCTACGAGCTTTCCTTTGTAAACCTGCATGGCGTTAACGAACTCAATAGCTGCGGTCCAGCCAAAGTTCGTACCGTCTCCACCGGCTCTGAGCCATCTGCTTCCGTTATATTTCCAGACTTCACCGTCCCCTGCCGTATCCCCCAGTGAAGCATAAAGCTCCCCATTGTAAACTGTCATACTTCTAACTTTTTCATAAGCGGAGTCCCACCCCAGAATACTCGGGGACTCGCCTGCACCATCACCGCCTACTTGACTCCAGGCGGAACCATCATATTTCCAGACTTCTGCCATCCCTGTACCGAGCCCAAGCCCCGCATACAAATCACCTTTGTAAACAGCAAGAGATTCGACGGTATTATAACCGGCACCCCAAGCCGTACTGTCTCTTAATTTCGACCACACACTTCCGTTGTATACCCATATGTCGGCATCATCCGCTCCAGAACCAAGTCCTACCGTCAACTGACCGTTATAAATGGTCATTGCCGTAACTGAATTCTGACCGCTTGTCCAACCTAAAGCTCCCTCCGCAGCAGCGTTTCCGTTGGCAATGGAGGACCATCCGGAAGTTTCGTTATATCTCCAGACTTCTCCATCACCGGCTCCTGTTCCCAAGCCTGCATACAAATAATCCTCATATGACATTAGAACGTTTACTTGTTCAAACCCGCTTGCCCAGCCACCCGCAGCGTCGCCTGCGATAATATCCCAATCGTCGGTTCCATTGTACCGCCATACTTCGGCATCACCGGCGGTTGCTCCTAAACCAGCATACAGTTTTCCGTTGTACCCCTCCATTGAGTGGACGTATTCGTGTTCTTCTGTTCCAGAAGACCAACTCCCGTTAATACCCAAACCACCTACCGGCACACCGCCCCACGAAATTCCATCGTATTGCCAAACTAGTGCACCGGCCACGTGTGTAGCGGGAGTTACCGTTCTTCCTGTACCTGCATACAAATAATCACCAACCTGAACCAGACTTTCAACGCTATTCAATCCGTAATACCCCCAACTTTCGTTTTTATAATTTCCCCCAAGTTTGTTCCACGTACCGCTGTTGTAGGAATACAACTCCCCGGCGCCGGCGGCCTGATAAAGACCTGTGTACAAAGTACTATCGTAAGTTGAATACACCATACCTCTAACAGTCCTGTACGAAGCGTTGTTAGCCCAGCCGACTCCATCGCCTCCGATTTTCTCCCACGTTGCGGCGCTGTATTTCCAAACATCTGCGTCCTGAGCATTAATACCCGTTCCGACATAAATATCGGTTCCGTCCCCGGTTATACTGGAAATTCTGTCATAGACCGCATCTGCCCACCCTAAACCGTTACCACCGATTACTTCCCATGTTGTAGTACAACTGGAAACCGCGCACCTATACACATCTGAGTCACTTGTGCCATTACCGAGCCCTGCATAAAGGTAGGTACTTGTCGCGTACAAGGCGTTTACGGCTTCGAAACTGGTCCCATCCCAACCAAGCGTATCGCCACCGACCTTATCCCAATCGTTTGAACCGTTCCACCTCCACACCTCTGCTTCCCCCGCAGTCACACCCAAACCTGCGTACAGGTAAGTGCCGTCATACGCGAAGGAATAAACCGCATCGTAGCCTGCATTCCATCCCCCGAAATAGTTATCTCCACCAACTTTCTCCCAGACATCCCCATCCCATCTCCAAACTTCTGCATCTCCGGAGCTATTTCCCAATCCGGCGTATAAATAAGTTCCCGCATAGTACAAAGCGTTTACGGCTTCGTAAGGGCCGGGAGTGCCTGATGCCCAACCGTACTCGCTGGGACTTGCTCCTGTACCGTCTCCCCCGATTTTTGTCCAGTTCCCACCGTTCCACTTGTATACTTCTGCGTCATTATTGTTTATTCCCAAGGCAGCATATAAATTTCCACTGCTGTCAACTTCCAACGCTGTGACTTCTTCATAATAAGTTGTAGACCCCCAGCCCATGGCATCTCCGCCAATCTTGGACCAGGCCGAACCGTCCCATCTCCATACCTCTGCGTCTGTCTGACCTGACCCCAACCCTACGTAAACTAAATTTTGGTAATACTCAACGGACGTTACTGCCGACTGACCATTCTGATCCCAACTACTGTTTTTGCTGTCCTGATTTGAGTCTCCTCCAGCTATCTGAGTCCAAGACTCCGCATCCGACGAAGAGAGTTCGTAGTTCAACTTTCCGGTCTGGTCGTCGAAATATAGTTTGTAGGAGCCTTTGTCCACGATACCCATCTTTTTACCGTTAGAGGTGTCGTCTACTGCCGGATCGTAATCGTCCGTAAAGTCGACCCAAGCTTCTATGGAATGTTGTGAAGAAAAATGTAGAGGAGATGAAGGCTCACTTGAAGACACCACGACCTGTGTACTGCTCCCATTGAGTTCAAGTTCCCCGTTAAAAAGCCCTCCGGTAGGGTCGAAGGTGCCGTTTTCTACAACCCCATCTTTGTTGTTTGATGAAGAATCCTCTGCAGTCGCACCACTCGACTCATCAAAATGAAACAAACCTGCCGTATTTGCATCGGACTTATAGTTTCTTACTTTTAACCTTGCTGAGTTTGCCGAAACCTCTACCAGATCATCATCCGAAAGTGTGTAATCCGAGGGATTATTAAAAGTCCAGCTCTGGGTCACATCTATTTCATCAGCGTAAACGGTTTCGCGGATCAGATTTGGAATTGATAACGGAATTAGAAGTCCCAGAGTCACTGCAACGCAACACCTAAAACAGTGACGTATTTTGTAAAACGCCTTAGCTAACGAACAGTATTTTTTGGGCATAGACTACTGTAAAAAATTATAGTTATCGTCGAGATAAAAATCCATAGAGAAAGTAGAAAAAGGTACACAACGGGTAAATTTATTTGTATTATGTTGTTTATCCGGCGTGATTATGAAAATACAAAAGGAAACACAGAAAAGCTTTAACTGCAACAAAAAAGCCTACTTCATTTTTTCCATGGTACTTTTTTTGATGTTTGCACTCGGCGGAATTATGGGAGTATTCGTCTACCCCACTTTTTTCACCGGTGCTAAAGATAAAGATGAGTTACAAAATATTACTCAAAAAGGACAACGTCAGGGCGGAAAATATAAATTTATAAACCCTCTTCTTGAATGTGATTACAGCTCTGATCTGGAGTATAAAAACATCTACTCGATAGAAAAAAAAGTCAGCGAAATAATTGAAAGACTAGTTGACGGCACGAATGTATCCAGCGTGTCACTGTACTACCGCGATCTTAACAACGGACCGTGGTTTGGGATAAACGAAGACGAGAATTACAAACCTGCGAGCCTTCTTAAAGTTCCTGTGTTTATAGCCTATCTGAAAAAAATCGAAAATAACCTGGGTCTTTTATCAAGTACGTTAAGCTACAAAGAAAACGAGCTTGAAATGCCGGATCCCGCCGACAATCTTGAAAGTCTGGCTCCGGAAAAAGAATACACGCTGGAAAAACTTTTTGAAAGAATGGTAGTCAATTCTGACAATCAGGCCTACACATTACTTGTAAACAGGATAGACACCAAAGAACTTGACCAGGTTATGCAGGATCTTGGCATGACCGTGCCTGATTCAAACCTAACTGAAAATATCCTGACTGCAAAGTCTTATGCCTCCCTGTTCAGAGTTCTATACAACTCATCTTACGTCAGCCGGAGTGCCTCAGAGTATGCACTTACCTTGATGAGCTACGCACGGTTCGACAGCGGAATAACAAAGGATTTACCTGAGGAAATTGCAATCTCACACAAATTTGGGCTAAGAAAATCTGAAGATCTGACAGGAGATGTTTATCTCCACGATTGCGGCATTGTGTACTACCCTGAAAAGCCATACCTCATTTGCATTATGACCAAAGGAAAAGATTTTGAACAATTGGCGGGCGTAATAAGCACACTATCCAAAAAGATATACGAGGAAATCAAGAAACAATAATATTTCCTGCACCACAAAAGGGGTAAAAAAGAAGCAGAGCCCTAAACGAGCCCTGCTTGTGTATCATTCGGGAAAGAGATAAAGATTATCTCTGTTCCATCGGCTTGGCCATGGAAACTTTAAGGGTTCTTCCTTCGAAGTCCTTTCCGTCCATACCTGAGATTGCCTCTTGAGCTTTCTCTTCGCTTTCGAACTCAACAAAACCGAAACCTTTGCTCCTTCTTGTTGCTTTATCTTTGATAACAGCTGAGGAAACTACTGTTCCGAACTGTGAAAAAGCCTGAGCTAAGTCCTGGTCATTAGTTGTGTAAGGTAAGTTACCTACGTATATTCTTGCCATTTGTATTTAAACTACACCACCCTTCATTAAAAAATGCATACAAATGTTCCTGCGATTAATGAAGGATACTTACAAGGCAACTTTGGGTAGCCGATAAGATCACAAGCATTAACTGACAGCCGCGGTGTCCTTGACACGCGGTTACGAACTCAGCAATTTTATCATATTTACTGAAAAAATCAAAAATGCCGTAATTACAAGATAAACACCTAAACTATTGACAACATATTAGAAACTGCTAATATGACTGAGCCATGACAATTGATATTTTTTCGGCTATCTCCAACCCGGTAAGAATCAAATTACTTATGTGCCTGTCGGAGAAACCGAAAAGTGTTAATGAACTTATTCAAACGTGCGGGATGTCCCAATCCGCTGTGTCGCAACACCTGGCAAAATTAAAAAAAGCCGGGATTTTGGATACAAAAAAAGAAGGTAAATTTGTATTTTATAAACTTCTCTACCCCCGAGCTGCCGAGGTAGCCTTCAAGGTAGATAGTCTTTCGAAAGAAATAGAAAAATGAATATAGCATATTACAGAAAAAGTAAATTTGATTTTGAGCAAACTTTGTCAAATCTTCTAACTAAAGCAAAAGAATTTGACTTTGAAGTAGTTTCTCAAACAAAAATAGGTTCGGAAACAGAACTTATAGTAACGTTGATTAATGAAGATCTGATCCAAAAAATACTCAAAGCGGATGCTAATTTGGTCGGACTCATTCCTACTTCTGTTGCCATTTTGAACAAAGGCGGAGCGGTAGTAGTAGGAACCGGTAACCCCGAACTGATGTCCGGCGTAACACCAAATCACGACGTGCAAAACTACGCAGCGGAGCTCTCAACGAAACTTAAAAACCTTATAAATCAGACTACTGGAGCGGGAGAACTTAAGGTACTAAATGTAAAACTCTACTCTACCCACACTTGTCCTTACTGCACTGCAGAAAAAGATTGGCTTGAAAAAAACATGATTAAACATGAAACAGTGTATTTGGAAGACTCTCCGAAAGAGGCTGAATACATTGTTAAATCGACCGGACAGATGGGAGTTCCTGTGACAGAAATCGTCTACGAGGATAATGAGTCAGAGTTTGTCATAGGTTTCGACAGGAATAAACTGACAACAACACTAATAAAGTGATTCGATGTAAGGAATTTCCGTGGTTGATAGATCGTTTGAGTACCTGTGGCAGTGCTCCTTTATATTCTTAAATATCTGCTCCGATCTTTTAATTATAAATAGATCTTTGTCAAGACTCGCCTCACTGCCTGTTTTTTCGGGCGGCAGATACTCAACATTCCACACATCGTGATTCCTATCCTTATAACCCAACCTTTTTTTGCTGTAATCATGGGAGGCCTCGTCCAAAAATATAACATGGTCCTGTTTTTCCAAAATCTCTTTTGTGGTAATTAAAGGAGTGTCGGACATATAGGGGGTCAGTTGATGGTCCACTAAAATCTTCATCGCGTACCACGCAATCGGGCCGTTTATCTCTTTCTCATACTTTATGCCTGAGGAAGAAATCTGGATATTTTTGTGCTTTCTCAAAAGGAATTTAAGATAGGCTTCGGCTAGCCGGGATCTGAAAACATGCCCGTAACTTACAAAATGAATGTTCATTATAAATAATTCTAACGCTTTTCCCGCCTAACTTTAAATACCCAAAAAATTCATTATCAGGTAGCGAACAACCAGCGGTCCCGCTCCCCCGGGGGACATCGAAACCAGGCCAAGATGATCCAGGGACGAGTTTTGATCAAGATCTCCTGTGGTTTTGCCGTCTTTTATTGTGGACCCGAAGTCCACAACGTCGCAACCTGCCGGGATGTCCTCTCCTCTTACTAATTCCGGAATTCCGGCTGACAAGAGCAATAGGTCGGCTTCTATTTTTTGACCTGTCCGATAATCATCTATAACAGTAATCCGGTAATTTTTTGACTTTAAATAATGGGCCGCAGGCTTCCCGACAAGATATCCCTCTCCTATTACTACGGCTTTTAGGGACGTTGCGATCGGATTTTTGCCTGTTTCAGAGATAAAAAGTTCCAAGGCTCTAATTACAGGCAGTATTTTGTGGGGACGCCCGGCGTAAAAAGCCTCCATTGAGAATGGCGAGATGGCATCTATATCTTTTTCCGCGGGGATAAGCCTCAAACAGGGATCGAGAGACGGGCGCGGTAACGGTAGCTGGATAATCCCCCCGGCAGTGTTTGGACTCGATAACACCCCGAAAACTTTTTTGAAAATGTCCCCGTCTTTAAGCCTTGCATCAATCCTGTATATACCGCACTTTATACCCTTACTGTCGCAATATTTCTTTTTTATAGATATATATTTCTCGGAAGCTTCGTTGTCCCCTATTAATATTATTGCCAACTCCCCTGCTACCGGATCCCCGGATAGATGTTCCAATATTTGGGCGTCCAGAATTGTTGCTTTATCCCTGCCGTTAAAAATGTTCACACGGAAATATTATCACAAAGGCACAGAGAAACGATGAAAATAAAACAAAAAAACCCGGCTAAAATTAAGCAGGGTTTAAATAATTCCTGCCCGGTGTGTCGGGCCGCTGAGACGGATCCCCGTTTATAGAAAAGTGGGCATTTGGAGCGGAAACTTTCGAATCCGTTACCGCGTAACCCTCTTTCACGAGAGTCGTAGAGGAAATCTATGACTCTCAGCTTAAACGATCACACTAGGCTTAAAACGATATCTCACGATATCTATGTATAGATTAGCATTTATGGAAAACAAGTCAAAGGAAAGGTGCCGGACAAAATGCCTTTAAATAGGCGGATCAGGCTGTCAGACCAAGTAATTTGGTTAATATACCAACAACCGGCAATACAATTTTTTGGAACGAATCGGTAAAGATGAACACGACCAGGATTATTATCCCGTACGGCTGCATTTGATACCACTGGATGGCTAAATTGTTAGGCAATAAACCGCCTACAATCTTAAAACCATCTAAGGGATGGAAAGGCATCAGGTTAAAGACACCCAGCATTAGATTGTAAAAAACCAAAAGATACAATGCTCCCCCAACCATAGAGCCGGAGCTTACGAATTTCAGGATGACCGCCGCGAGCACTGCGAGAATAAAATTAGATCCCGGTCCTGCCAAGGCAATTAGCGCGGAATCTCTCTTCGGGTATTTTAAGTTTCCCGGGTTAAAAGGAACCGGTCTTCCCCACCCAAATCCTGCTACTACAAGAAGAAGCATTCCAAGGGGGTCGACGTGTGCCCGGGGGTTCAAAGTAACTCTACCCAACTGCCTGGCAGTGGGGTCTCCGAGCTTATCCGACACCCAAGCGTGCGCGAACTCATGGACCGAAAGTGACACCACTAAAGCAATTAGTACTACTGCGAAAATAACGGGACTTTGAGCAAGTAGATCCAGCATGTTGGAAATTATACCATTGGGGTTCAATAAAATTTACCCGCCCCTCTTACTTGTACTATAGGTTGACTTATCAGGGTTGCAGGCTTATAATGCACAGAGCAAATCGGCTAATCACACTATTCTCACAATTCGGAGGAGAAATGAAACAAACTACAATCTTAGTCCTGTTTTTTGTTTTTTTGTTGGTCGCAACGGCAGTTCTTACATACGATACTTTCGTTCCGTATGTTGTTGAATCGGCACCGCAAAAACGGTACGAAACACCGGCATACAGAGCGGTCGTAGAAATAGTCGGTAGCGCTTCCAACAGCGACGGATCGGATTTTAAGTTATCCCTAAGCACCTACAGCACCGGGATTTCTCAAGAATCGGCAGTTTTGTTAACAAACGCTTTAGGCAGCATCGGGCAGGAAGAATACCTTCAAAGAGGCTTTATTCTTTCCCGTACAGCATCCAGGCAGGTAGTAAATATGCACGTACCGCTTGTTGCAGCTCTTCCTGAAGCAGGAGACGCCGCACTGTTAAAAATTTACAATGACGGGTGCGCGCAACTGTCTTTTCAAGGTGGATTACCGATAGACCGTGCAGACCGCAAGTACACTGTTTGCAACTCTATTTGCAGCTGTGCTCTGACGGAAACCAGGTCATCCAAGCTATCCATGAACCCTGTCGGTAGAGCATTTTCAAGCATGCTTGATAACTTATTCGGCAGTCCGATTTCTTTCCCTTAGTGGAAAGGCCCCCAACTCTTACATCATTGGGGGCCTTTTTTTGGCTGTACCTCAGCTAAGTGGAACGCGATAAACCCGCAAAATTGTTGTTCCCTGGGGCAAAAAATGCTAAAATCCTGAACGTGGACAAGGTGCAAAATTTCCTGGTATCTTCATACGAAGAACTCAAACGCGTCACGTGGCCTTCCAAAAAGGACACTATCCGCTTGACTGGCTATGTCATAGGTGTTAGCTTTGGGGTCGGCCTATTTGTGATGTTTTTGGATTTTATATTTGCACAATTGTTAACCTTTTTGTTAACTAACTAAAAATGGACGAACAAAATAAAGACACAACCGAAAATACGGACGACGCCGGTAAAAACCAGGAAGACAACGTCATTGTGGTAAACGCCGATGTCTCTCCTTTGGCGCACTGGTATGTCGTGCACACTTACTCCGGACACGAAAATAAAGTGGCGATAACTCTAAAACAGCGCGCGGAAGCAGGCGGTTTTACCGACAGGATTTTTAAAATATTCGTGCCGCATCAACAGAAGATAGTTGTGTCTGAAGGGAAAAAAAGATCCGTTGAGGAAAAGCTTTTTCCGGGGTACATGATGGTTCTCATGTCAATGGATGACGATAGCTGGTATATAGTCAGAACTACTCCGGGCGTCACAGGATTTGTGGGCATGGGTACCACACCCACTCCGCTGGCAGAGTCCGAAGTTAAAACTCTGATGAAATTTGCTAAAATGGAAGCTCCTAAGTTTGAAGCGAAATTCAGCGTGGGAGACTCGGTCAGAGTGGCCGAAGGTCCTTTTAAAGACTTTTTAGGAAAAGTAGATGAGGTTAACGACGAACAAGGCAAGGTAAAGGTACTCGTGTCAGTATTTGGCAGGGAAACACCTTTGGAGTTGGACTTCACACAGGTAGTACAATTGTAATTTATTAATAGGAATTTTAAAATGGCAGAACCGAAAAAAGGTAAAAAAATAAAAGCAATAGTCAAACTGGCAATCCAGGGTGGGAAAGCAAATCCAGCACCTCCGGTGGGTCCGGCTCTAGGACAGCACGGCGTGCCCATAATGGAATTCTGCAAGGAATTCAACGCAAGAACATCTAATACACCGGATGACATAATACCTGCCATTTTGACAGTATATGAAGACAGGACATTCACTTTTATCACGAAGACACCGGTGACTGCTCACCTAATCAAGAAAGCTCTGAAGACACAGAAAGGCAGCCCCGTTCCGAATAAACAGAAGGTCGGAGTTTTATCCAGGAAGCAGGCTGAAGAGATTGCTCAGGTCAAAATGCCCGATCTTAATACCAAAGATCTAAAACAGGCAGTTAAAGTCGTAGAAGGCACCGCACGCTCAATGGGTGTCGATGTGGAGAAATAATATTATGGAACTAATGGAGGCAATAAAAAAAGCCAAATTGTTATCTAAGGAAAAATTCGATGCCACAGTCGAAATTCATATAAATCTGGACCTGGATTCAAAAAAACAGGACCAGCCCGTGAGATTTTCACTAACCCTACCCAATGGAACAGGCAAGACAAAAAAGGTTGCAGTTCTGGCAAGCAAAAAAGTTACCGGCGCAGACCTGGAGTTGAAAGAGTCTGACATAGAATTAATACAAAAAGGTCAGATAAAACCTAGGATCGACTTTGACACTCTCGTGACAGAGCCTGCTTTCATGCCAAAACTTGCCAAAGTTGCCAAGATTTTGGGACCTGCGGGAGTTATGCCCAACCCTAAGACCGGCACCGTGACCGAGGATGCCGAAAAAGCCGTGAGCGAGATTAAAAAAGGACGTTTAGACGTTAAAACGGAAAAAGATCTTCCTATGATTCATACCATAATAGGGAAAAGGTCTTTCACTGAAAAACAATTATCAGAAAATTTCATGGAGTTGTACAAAACTCTCAAACAAAGCAAACCCACAAAAGCCTCGCCGGAATGGATAAAAAGTATCTTCATCAGTACATCAATGGGACAGTCCGTTAAGGTTGACCACGCTAATCTCTGATGTCTCCCTGCACAATCTCCTGTGTAAAAGAGACGATAATTATCACTTACTATCATATACCGACGTACACACTTACTTTGTTCGACATCGCATAAAGTATCCCCTTATCTATGTCAAACTGTCGCTCAGTTTCTTTTCCCGTATCTATAATGACATATTTTGAAATTAGGGTAATGAAATTAGCATGATACGGTAGTATGTCAAATCTACCTCGTAAATTAAAGGAGGTTACTGTGGTTGCGCTACCCTCAAAAAGAACTTTTTCTCTGGTTCTGACGCTAACTGAAAGTAATATAGTATTTTGTTCGGACATATAATGATTATTTAGTATTTATTTCGTCAATAGACCCTATATTCATAAACTTATCCTCAGGAACATCATCGTAGTTACCATCCATGATGTTTTTTACACCTTCAATCGTTTTATCGACAGTTACGTACACCCCGGGACGGCCGGTCTGTGCTGACGCAACATAAAAGTTTTGAGTCATATAGTTCTTTATTTTTCGTGCTCTTTGATACAAAGTTCTATCTTCATCTGACAATTCAGATTCTCCTACTAAAGATACGATACGTTCTAATAATTCAGCTTTTTTCAGTAAAGACTTGGATGCTGTCGCTACATAATAGTGTTTAGGTGTTACATTATGCGGATTTAATGCATCAGAATCTGATTGTATGATATCAACTGCCGGAAGTCTTCCCTCACGGTAAGCGTCTCTGGAGAGCACTATCGAGGAATCCAGGTACCCAAAAACCGTCTGGGCAGCCGGGTCGAATAGGTCGTCCTCTGGCAGGTATATTGCCTCTATAGCTGTCACAGATCTTCCGTTCTTGGCTACCAATCTCTCGTGTACACTGGCCATTTCCGAGTTTAACGTAGCCTGGTACCCATCCTCAGAAGGAATGTTGTTCATTAGCAGGGACAGCTCACTGCCTGCTTGAGCAAACCTGAAGATATTGTCTACAAATAAAAGAACGTTTTTACCGTAGTCGTCTCTAAAATATTCAGCTACCGAAGCCCCGGCAAACGCGGTTAAAAATCTGGTGGCCGGACTTTCACCCATAGCCCCAAACACAAGAGAAACCGACGGCAACACATTGGTATCCTTCAGTTCATTAAAAAGCTCGTGCCCCTCTCTGGAACGTTCGCCTACTCCACAAAACACCGAGACATTATTTTGCGGATCTTTATTAATAACGTTGTGAAGTATTTCGGTAAGTAGCATCGTCTTTCCTACTCCGGAACCGCCGAACAGGCCGACCTTTCCTCCCTGCACTAAAGGAGCATAGAGATCAACTATTTTAATCCCCGTTTCAAGGAACTTTAAATCGGCCACGGTATCGGCATACGAAGGCGATTCGTTAAAAACGGAGGTTAGTTTGTCATACTTTATATCACCAAGACCGTCTTTGGCTTCCCCAAATACATTCATAACTCTCCCCAATATTCCTATCCCGACCGGTATTTTTAGGGTATCTCCCGTATTAACAACCGTATCCCCTCTTTTGATAGCACGAACCTTTGACAGTCCTATGCAGTAAAAGCGGGTGTTGTCAGAAGATTTCATAACCTGCATTTTAATCGACGGATCCTTTTCCAGCATTAGAACATCTCTAAGCCGGGGTCTGGGCTCGGCCATAAATTCCACTTCGACGACGGCGTCTGTGACACTTATTACTTTCCCCCTGTTATTTATTTCCATAGACCACCTCCGGCTAAATTACCCTGAATACCTGAATTAATCGCACGATGCTGAGCCTTTTTAACATCAAAATCAACCCTGCCAATCTTCTGATTAATATTGGCCGCAGCGCTGTCCAAACTCACCATTCTGGAAGCGAATTTGCTCAGGCTGGACTCGAACAGAGCCTGTTCAAATATAAGCGACAAAATCTGTTTTTCAAAATATTCGGCAACATTCTTGATGTTGGGTTCAAAAAGAAAAGGCACGTTGTACTCCTCAGCGCTTTCAGTTATTTTCAGAACCTCCCCGGTTACATGTGTACTTTTAGGTTCCTGGGAAAGGATACTTCTGAAAACTCCATGATAGACAACAACTTCGGAATAAGCGGACACGTGACTGACTACTCCTTTTAAAGCCCTTTCATCTACGCCTGTATCCGAAATTTCAAAGAACGTGTAAGGACGTTTAGCGCCTGAACCGTCGAAAAGGTTCTTCCCTAGCCTACCCGCTACTACCAAATCAGCATCTTTATTTTTGGCAACGTCTGTCATAAAAAGATCGAAAGTTTTTCTAATGATGTCCCCGTACAGACCGGTATTAGAGGACAGAAACACCAGGGCAGTCTTTCCGTTTGTATTTAGGATTTCCTGCTTACTTCCCTTCTTGACGGTCTTTTTAAAAACTTTGTATGAAAAAGCGATATACGCGAAGGCTTCGTTTAACCCCTGCATAAACTCACGGCGTTTTAACACCGATTTCTTAACCTTCCTCATTCTCAGCGCCGATATCTCTTCGTACGCCTCGACCATGATCAGAAACTCTTCTAACGAGATTAATTCTTCTTTAAGTTCTTTTATACGTTTCATAGTTAAATCACTGCTTTGTCTAATATAGCAAGAATATCCTTGTACTTAGCACTTACCTTCCCCAACAGCTGGTTAAAATCCGAGCATGAATTTATTATTTCGTCTATGCTAGTTCGGAAACTCTCCTCTTTATCATATAATTTCTGCGCCTGTGTGATATAAAATTTGATTTTGCCTTCAGACTCTTCTTTTAAAATCCCTGTCCATATGAGTGTAAATAGTATGATTTGTACATTAATAGACAGTATTTCTTCCAGAGCCTGATCAAAGAAGAAATTGATATTGCCCCCCATCTCAAGTGTGGACTTAATACCCTCGTTTATTTCTGCCCCGAAATGGATAAATCTTTCCGTTTTACTATGAAGTACCATGAAGCTGGATAGCTCTCTGTTTATACCCCACCTTACTTTACTCTGCGTCTGGCGTCCTACCCTTGTAACAGACAAAAAATAATTTATAGCCGGGCGTTTACCTGCCTTATATAAGTCCTGGTCAAAAAAGATATGCCCGTCCGTAATTGACATGAGGTTTGTCTGAATATATCCTGATATGTCACCCCCTATAGTTTCGCATACGGGAAGACAGGTGATGGCGGCAGTTTTACCGTCCGGCAACCTGTAATTCCCCGCCCTCTCCAACAGACGTGCGTGAGCGTAGAATACATCCCCGGGGTAGGAATCCCTGCCCGGAAATTTCTTTGAGATCAGTGACATCTCCCTGTAATATTTGGCGTGATTTGTAAGATCGTCGAGTATCAAAAGAACATCCCTGCCTTTAGAACAAAAATATTCAGCGATTGTCATAGCTGTATATGGGGCGATGAAGATTTTGGCAATAGGGTCCGAGGAACTTGCTCCAACGATTACACTGTTTCGGGAAATACCGTGACCCCATAGGAACATCTCTACCTCCTTTATGGAGTGCTTTTTCTTACCTATTCCGGCGTAGATGCAAACAGCTCCTTTCTTTGCCTGAGAGAGCATAGACTGCATGACAAAAGTTGTCTTGCCTATATTTCTGTCTCCTATAACCAGCTCCCTCTGACCTTTGCCCAACGGAATCAGAAAATCGACCATAGATAGACCTGTCTCCAAAGGCTCGCGTACCCTCTCTCTTATGTCTATTCCGGGGGGAGCTATGTCTATTCCCCTTTTTTCGGTCAGTCCGGGGGTTATAACTCCATCTTTTAGTGAAAAACCAAGAGGATCTATGACACTCCCCAATAAAGATTCGCCCACACCAATCTCCAGGGGACTGCCCGTCCGGCAAACCTTCGTTCCTACCAATATCATGTCATTAGTAAAGAGGAGTACCTCGGCGAAATCTCCTGCTAAAGCCATTACCACCCCCATGTACCCGTTCTCGGAATAGATAATTTCCCATACCCCGGCCCCCGGGATACCGGACACGTGCGCAATGGGGTGTTGAACTTTTTCGATAAATCCGACCTCTCCTGTTTGCTCCAGGTATTGGTTAAATTTTTGTCTACTTTCTTCCTGGTTTATCATTTCAAATATTAAAATTGAATTCCTTCATTTTCTCTTTTATCAAATCGAACATTGAAATATCTATAAAATTTCCGTTGTGATAAAAACGTGCTCCGGTCCCTGTCTCGGGTACAATCGTAAACTCCAGCAAAAAATTTTGGTACCCCAGTGTTGAGAAGATCTCGTGCAATCCTGACAAAAAATCTTTAGACGGAGTGTATGACATTTCAACCCTTAATCTGTCAGAATGCTTGATGAGATCTTGGGTTTCTTTTATTATTTCCCGGGTGATTCCGAAGTCTGTACCGCCTATTTGCTCAGCCAGTTCTTTAGAATAATAAGATAGTTTACCGAAAAGCCCCTTCAGGTCCGCTCCCTGGGTATAAGTAGCCGATTGTATCTCGTCCAATAAAAAGGACATTTCGGTTGCCCGGGTCACTGTCTGTAAAGAGCTCAATATTCGGCCTTGAGTTTCGGAGGTTAAATGATTCATATTTTTTCATTTTTAGCTGAAAATCCTTGCCTCATTAATTCTTCTTTAAGGGTATCCAGAATAAACTTTTCGTGCGACGACTGGTCTATTACCCTGCCTAGCACTTTATCCGAAACCTTTGCTATTATGTCAAATATCCTGGCGTTAATGTCCTCGGTTTTCTGAATCTTGTAAGCATTGATTTCCTCTTCAATACGCGAATACTCCTCCTCCAGTTTCTTCTCGACCTCTTTTTGTTTTTCAATAGTACCTTTTCGAACGGTGTCTGTTATTTCCATTACCTCCGAGGTTAACTCCCTCTTTAGCATATCCGATGTCTCACCGATAACCTGCAAATTTTCCTGACGTTCTTTTTCCAGGGCATCTTTGTATGTCTTCACTAATTCCTGTCCCAATCCTTCCAGAGTTGCTGTTTGTTTGTCATAAATGGCAGTGAATTTCCTATCCAACTCATCGCGTGCTTCCCTACTTAAACTGGATGCGCTATCCAAAGTCCTGTGAGCTTTGAGCTGGCTTTCTTCCAGGATTTTCAGGGATTTCAAACGGGCTGAGTCCATTATTTTCATGGCTTCTGCATATGCCTTATCTTTAATCTCGTTTTCTAAAAAGACTTCTCTCTCCTGCTTATTGCGTTGGAGTATGTACAAAAATATCAGAACCAAAATAAAAACGGTGAGAGAGGAAAAAGCGATAACAAAGTAAAAAACTCTTTCCGTAAAGAACTCGTTGGGCAGTAAGATTGCAAAATCCATAAAGATAATCTATAACACCAGGACGAAATACGCAATCGCCAAACCAACGGCCATGATAATAACCGTCAGCACAAAATTGAAAATAACTACGCGCCGTATAGAAGTTCCCGCCATCGGATTTCGTCCTAAAGCCTCCACACTGGTGCCCGTGATTCTTCCGAACGAAGAGAAACCGATAACAAATGAAGCGAACACCGTAAGGATAGCTAGCAAGTAGCGAAGCGCTTCTATAGGTGTCATAAACGGAGATGTAAGACTTGTCTTCAATATTTCAAGCAGATTTTTGCTGATCTTTTTATCTATAAAACTGGTCCTGATGTCCACAAATACAAGAATCTGCCCGATGTCCTCGTTATTTGCCGGAGTATAGTTCTCCAGAGCAACACCAAGAACCTGGCCGCTTTCATTTGCGCGCACACCGACGCCGGGGATATCAGAGCTCGTTATAAAGTCACCTTCTTTAATCTCCCCGTCCCTATTTGAAACATTCACAACAACTTCCCCAAAACTTGTGACCAGTTTGTAATCAGTTAAGTTGGTGTCTTCAAAAGATGTCGTGGGGTTGTCGACGATTACACCGAACATCTGAGTATCGTACTTTTCGGCCGAGATAGCGTATACCCCATCTTTGTAAGTGACGATATCTCCTCCGTTGCCCTTATTGTCCTGTATCTGTAAAGAGTAGGCTGTGTTGGTCTCAAGTGCGCGTGCTCTTGGAACAAGTAAAAGAGTGAAAAGAGTAATTATCAGCGCGTGTATTTTAAACTCAGGCAGAGACTTATGCATTAGTACAATAATAAGGAAGTTTGGATTAACCGTCAATGCGGGGCGTAGTATGTGCGGGCGGGAGCGTCGGAACCTTGGAAAAAATATTCTTGAAATAGGGCGGTTCGGCGGTTGAGTGCGTGGGGGGGGGGTTGGCAGGAAAAATATTTTAGACGCCGCACGCATTTTTCCTTTTATCCACGGGGTTTGACAAGGTTTTAGAAATATTACCGATGTCGTTATTTCCACAACACGGATGGATTTAACGACGTGGTATGTGGTGGTGAAGGCAGTAATTCTGTCATACTATTACACGGGTAAGTTTGAGTGATTTTGGCGACCGGCATTCATGTTTGGGAGGCGGCCCATAAAAAACGCACATTCTTATAAAGCCGGACAGCTCTGTACACACCAGGACCTCTCTGCCCTACCCGGAAAAATATATATCAGAGAAGAATCGATTCCGTGCACTAGGACCGCAAAATAAATTTCTGGGGCGTTGTGTCGGTTCACAATAAGTTTACAGTGCTATCGTTATACTCTAAGAAGACCTGACCCTGCTGTTCGGAACACCAAGGCAAAGCCTGTAAGGGTCGGGAGCTGTAAAAATTTGAGGACTGACGAACCACTTTAGTTAAACACATAAACACGGGTATGCTCTCCGGACTATGGGGTCTATAAAAACCGGCTGTTAATAATACCTTAAAAATCTGAACCGCGTGCAAAAAATATTTCCTAACTTCCGAAAGAAAGTAATAACAAATGCTGAGCACGTCATATATTTACATCAGCAAAAAACGTTTAGTCTACAACATAAAAATACACGCCTTAAAAACAAAACATATCATATTGTCACATGTTAATAATTTAAGTCCGTGAAAAGGCTGTCAATAAAGAATAAAACAAGGTTTATGGTCCTTATGTAAATACTAACGAACATAAAACTGACAAACCTTATCACTCGTTGATAGTAAAAGGAAATAAAGTATTGACTGAGTAAAAAAAACCCTCTATTATTTATAATAACTTTACTATCTGTTGTGACATAGGCAAATAGTAAACCTTCCTGCCATGGAAATATCTGCCCAGAATAACAAAAAAAATTACTCAAAATCAGACTCAAACGTTTTTCGTAGTGAAGGATATGTTAAAGTATCTGAAGCCGCGAATTTATTAAGCGTTTCATCCTCTACCCTCCGTAGGTTCGAAGCTGAAGGTAAAATCACATCAAGAAGACTGGATAATAATTATAGGGTATACGATATATCAGAAGTCGCAAGATTCAAAAAAATACTTAATGAAGAAAAACAAACACGCAAAAAATCATACGTTACCGTTAACGACACACCGGTTTTTCAAAACAAAACTCCGGTCAAAGCCCACGGTTTTACCTGGCCCAAAATTAACGCCAGCTTCCCAAAAATAAATGAAACGTATAGTAACGTTTCGCAAAATTTTGAACAGCACTCGACTCTCAAAGCAGCTGCCAAATTTTTTAAGACTGCAAAAATAGCTGGTGTATCCTTCGCTGCAGTATTAATTCTAATAGGGCTGTCTGAAAATGTAAGATTTACAGATAATGTCATAGAGATACTTTCTTTCACTATGAGTAGACAGATCGAGACAGGAGAAAAAGGTTACGAAGTAATCGGATTAACTTTAGGTTCCAAAGACAAAGTTACCAGCTATATCTACAACATTAATGTACCTGCTAACTTTAGACGAAACGTGAATATAGATGAAACTTTGCGGGTAACCGGGTTATCTTCGTTGTTAGGCGGCATAGAAACTCAAGATGCGGACGCAAACCTGGGTACGGGCACACTCACAACGGGCAGAATAGATATGACGGGCGAAGCATCCCTCAACAACCTTCTGGTCATCAATGATGTAACTGAAACTACACTGGAAGAATTCATCGATATCAATGGTGATGTGGTAGGAACCGGCTTAAACGATGTCAAAGTGGTCGGTCTCGGTGGAATCGAAGTAGGAGACCTTGACACCGATGACGGAAACATACTTATGATCGAAGGTGGAAGTTGGGCTTCTTTACCAACCAGCAGCATTACATCGCTTGGTACTATAACCACAGGCGTGTGGAACGGTACTCCTATCGCCCCGGGCTACGGCGGTACCGGACTTTCGTCAATAACTGCCGGAAGTATTTTAATAGGGGGGTCAGGAAATACTATGTCAACTCTCGCCATCGGTTCCGCTAATCAGACGTTAATTTCAAGCGGTTCCGCCCCCGTCTGGACAAATTCCGATGCCTTTGTCTCTTCTTATGCGTGGCTGCTCACCGGTAATACAGGGACAGACAGCACTACGGATTTTATAGGGACTACGGATAATACCGGACTTACTATCAGGACAAACGATGTCGAACGTGTGACTATAGCGGCTGACGGTAATGTGGGGATAGGAGGAACCGATCCTCAATTTTCTCTACATGTAGGAAATGGCAGCTCAAGCGCAGCCTGGATAGTAGGACAACAGGAAAGCGGTTACATAGAAGGCGATCTCGAGGTGGCGGGAACAATCTATGGTACGTTTGTCGGACCCATAACAACTGTCGGGTATCAGCCTAATGCAGTGTTTTACTCTGACAGTGCCGGGACCATGAC
Organism: candidate division WWE3 bacterium RAAC2_WWE3_1; assembly: GCA_000503835.1. Taxonomy (GTDB): domain Bacteria; phylum Patescibacteriota; class WWE3; order UBA101185; family UBA10185; genus UBA8498. The sequence goes on from CP006914.1 coordinate 533,955, forward strand.
AACCGATAATACTCTGCTCTCTTTTAACGAAACCACGGCTGTGTTGTTGGTAAACGGAACTCTGAACACAAGTTTGTTTAAGATTGGTGGCACTTCAGTTACTTCAAGCGCGACTGAACTTAATATCCTGGACGGGGCTTTAATATCAACAACAGAACTTAATCTTTTGGATGGACGCATCGGTACTCTTGTGGATTCAAGTAATGTGTCAAACTATGCTATTACCTCAGTAGTGGCTGGATCGGGTTTAATCGGAGGAACAGGACCGGGGGCAACTACCCTTCATGTAGGGGTGGGAAACGGAATATCCATCGCCGCGGACAGCATCGCCATAGATACAACAACAACAGGAGTAACCGCGGTATCCTCGTCCAATTCCGGACTTGAAGCATCCTCTGATGGACTTAGACTACTTGGGGGATGCGGATCTAACCAAATTCTTTCATGGGACGCAACCGGTCAGGTGTGGAAATGTGCATCAGTGTCAGGCATTGGCGGTATTACCGGAGCCGGCGCCTCAACACAGGTAGCTTTTTGGGACAGTGCGAGTTCTCTCACAGGGAATAACAGCCTTTGGTGGAACAATACAAGTACGAGACTTGGTATAGGAACCAGTGCTCCTCTATACACACTTGATGTCAACGGAACAGCAAGGATAGGAAGTCTATCCGCAGGAAGCGGTAACTCAATAGTCCTTCAGAATGCAGGTGTACTTGAGACAAGGGATGTTGATTCAAGGGTATGGGGAACTTCACTTGTTGACGGGACATCTTTAACCGCAAATTACCTGGCTAGAATATCTGACGCCAATACCCTAATAACCGGTATGGTCTATGACAACGGTTCATTTGTCGGAATAGGTACAACACAAGCCGGGTATCTTTTAAATATAGGGGGCTCTCTTAATACCTCGGCCCTCTTCATTGCAGGAAGTGCCGTAACATCAAGTGCCACAGAACTTAACATCCTTGATGGAGTTACCGCCACAACAAGTGAAATAAACATGCTAGCTGGAAGAACAGGAACACTTGTTGACTCAAATAACGTGGGAAGTTATGCCGTAACTGCCATAACAGCAGGGTCAGGTCTAACAGGAGGAACAGGACCGGGAGCCACAACAATAAATATTGGAGCCGGAAACGGATTAATAGTATCAGCTGACTCCATAGCAATAGACTCAGCAACAACCGGGTTAACTGCTGTAACATCATCTAACTCAGGTATAGAGGTAACAGCAGATGGAATAAGACTTTTAGGTGGGTGCTCACTTAACCAGGTTTTGGCTTGGGATAATACTTCACAAACATGGAAATGCTCCTCAGTCTCAGGTCTTGGAGGAGTAACAGGAACAGGAACCGATAACTACCTAGCCAGATGGGATGGAACTAGCGCTCTTCAAAATTCTTCTGTGTTTGCTGCCGATTCAGGTAATGTGGGAATCGGAACATCGGGTCCGGGATATAACCTGGATGTGGCGGGAAGCGCCAATGTATCAAACCTTTTTATCGCAGGAAACCTTGTATCCTCAAGTGCCACAGAACTAAATATACTTGACGGAGCACTAGTATCTACAGCCGAGATAAATCTTTTGGACGGAAGAACAGGTGTACTTTTAGACACAAGTAATGTCTCGACCCAGCTTTCAACATGGGACCAACTGGCATCTGATGATCTGACAACCGCAACAGGGTTTTCCGGAGACGTGTCGGGTCCATATAACGATCTGCAGATACAAACAGGTGTTGTGGGTGCAAATGAACTTGCGGCAACAAGCGTATCGGCAGGAACATATGGCTCCACAAGCGGTGTCTCAACATTCACGGTAGACGCCGACGGAAGGTTAACTTCTGCCGGAAACACAACACTTAGCGGCGCCGGAATAACGGATAACACAATAGAGGAGGTTGATCTTGAGGTAACAAATGCGGGGGTAAACGGATACGTATTAACATATGACAATGCTACAGGCGGTTTCACCTGGGTATCCTCTGCCGTTATGGGTACAAACTACTGGCAGCGTATCGGTTCAAACCTTGTTCCTTTAACAGTAACAGACTATGTAACAACAAACGGAAGAATAGGTGCAGGCACAACTTCCCCCTCCTACACACTTGATGTCAACGGAACAGCAAGGATAGGAAGTCTATCGGCAGGAAGCGGTAACTCAATAGTCCTTCAGAATGCAGGTGTACTTGAGACAAGGGATGTTGATTCAAGGGTATGGGGAACTTCACTTGTTGACGGAACGTCTTTAACTGCAAATTACCTAGCTAGAATATCTGACGCAAATACCCTAATAACCGGTATGGTCTATGACAACGGTTCATTTGTCGGAATAGGTACTACCGGTAACTCAGGATACATACTAAATGTGGCGGGGAGTGCCAATGTATCAAACCTTTTCTTGGCAGGTACTCTTGTATCCTCAAGTGCCACAGAACTAAATATACTTGACGGAGCTACCCTTTCAACAACAGAGCTTAATCTTTTAACCGGAAGAACAGGAACACTGGTTGACTCAAATAACGTGGGAAGTTATGCCGTAACTGCCATAACAGCAGGGTCAGGTCTAACAGGAGGAACAGGACCGGGAGCCACAACAATAAATATTGGAGCAGGTAGCGGTATCTCACTTGCCGCAGATTCAATAACCCTTGATACCGATACCACAGGTACAACCTCAGTCACATCAAATAACTCAGGTCTTGAGGTAACAGGTTCGGGTCTTAGACTTCTTGGGGGATGCTCGGATACACAGATACTTAAATGGAACTCAACCGCATCTGTCTGGTACTGTTCCTCAGATTCTACTGGTACCTCAGGTACTGCAACCATAGCAGGATCGGGTCTTGCTACACAAATTGCCTTCTTCTCAGGTTCAACATCAATCAGTGGATCAAATAACCTATGGTGGGATAACACAGGTGGAAATCTTGGTATAGGAACATCAGGACCTGCAGCTAAACTCGAACTTGCCGGCTCCGCTGATACTGAACAATTCGTAATAAAAGCGAACGCTACACAATCTAATACGAACCCTTTGATTCAGCTTCAATCATCGACCGGAACCGCTCTCTTAGATATCAGCACAGATAGTGTTGAAAACGTATTTATAGGCAGATTGGCAGGAAGTTCGAACACTGTGGGTGCAGGAAGCAGCGGCATGTACAACACCTTCATTGGCAGCGGCGCCGGTGATAATAATTCTGCCGGATACCAAAATAGCGTACTCGGCGCTTACGCCCTTTTCGGAAACACTTATGGAATAAACAACACCTCTATGGGCGTGTATTCACTTTTCTCAAATACTACCGGTAACGACAACGTTTCGCTGGGTTTCAAAGCCGGGCAGTATAGCACGACCGGATCATACAACGTATTTTTAGGTACAAGCGCAGGATTTGGGGTCAACACCACACAAAGAGCTTTGTCTAGCTATAACGTAGCTATAGGTAACGAAGCCGGTTATAGCTTGTCGGCTAACTCCAGCAGTAACATATTCTTAGGCTACAGAGCAGGATATAACGAGACGGGGTCTAATAAGCTGTATATAGATAATGGGTCAGCTCCCGGGGGGAGTGCCTTCATCTACGGAGATATGTCAAGTGACCTTTTAACCTTCAACGCTAATGTGGGAATTGGAAAGACGTCCCCCACAGCATGGCTTGATATATCAGCTGCAACAACCTCTAAACCTTCGATAAGAGTAGCCTCAGGCACAGCTCCTTCCTCACCTGTTACAGGGGACATATATAATAATGGGACTTCCCTTTACTACTACAACGGAACTGCATGGCAAGATCTCGGAGCTACAGGTACATCAGGCACTGCAGCCATAGCAGGATCAGGTCTTGCAACTCAGGTTGCCTTCTTCTCAGGTTCCACATCAATTTCCGGGTCAAATAACCTATGGTGGGATTCCGGTAACTCAAGACTGGGAATCGGAACATCCGGTCCTGCCTACCCACTATCAGTGCTATCAACGGCACCTGATGTGGCCGACGGTCGCGTAGCTGACGTAGACGGAACGTTGACATCCTCAACAAACGATCAGCAGGGGTTTAAAACCTCCGTTACGGTCACTCCGGGCGCAAGCACCTCAAAAATCTACTCTGGCATGCAACTCTCGCTCTCGGGCAACAGTAATACACGTTTGACGAACGCCATTTTTAGAGGTGTAGAAGGTTATATCAGCTACAGCGGATCTTCGGGCATACTTGGCACAGGTATTGGGGGAAGATTCAGGGTAAATAATTCGTCAACGGGCACAATCACTAACGCCTATGATTTATACCTGGCAACCCCGACGAATACCGGAACGATCACAAATACTTATGGTCTTTACATAGATTCTATGACTGCGGGCACCCAGCCGAACAAGGCTTTTGGAATATATCAGGCCGGTTCCGGTGACAGAAATTACTTCGCCGGTAATGTAGGTCTAGGAACAACTAACCCGGCAAGCATACTTCAGGTTGCAGGAAACATTCTACCCTCTGCAGACGATACCTACGATATTGGTTCCAGTGCATTAAGGTGGCGGGATGTGTATATAGGGCCTGCATCCTTACACATCGGTACCAATCAGAGCGAGGCAACCATAAAGTATCTGGTAGGCCAAAGCTCACTTGGCTTTGATCTTGATGCTAACGGTGTTTACGAGTTTGAAATGGGTGCAGACGGAAAATTCGGTATCGGCACAACCAACCCGAACTTCATGTTGGACATTGCCGGAAGTGCAAGCGTAAACACCTTATTCCTTGGAGGTTCTGCGATAACGGCGACTGCCGCTGAACTTAACCGCCTATCAGGAGGATCCGGAAATGTTGTCGATACAGGTAACGTGGGAAGTTATGCCGTAACTGCCATAACAGCAGGGTCAGGTCTAACAGGAGGAACAGGACCGGGAGCCACAACAATAAATATTGGAGCAGGGAGTGGTATCTCACTTGCCGCAGATTCAATAACCCTTGATACCGATACCACAGGTACAACCTCAGTCACATCAAATAACTCAGGTCTTGAGGTAACAGGTTCGGGTCTTAGACTTCTTGGGGGATGCTCGGATACACAGATACTTAAATGGAACTCAACCGCATCTGTCTGGTACTGTTCCTCAGATTCTACTGGTACCTCAGGTACTGCAACCATAGCAGGATCCGGTCTCGCAACTCAGGTTGCCTTCTTCTCAGGTTCAACATCAATTTCCGGGTCAAATAACCTATGGTGGAACTCCACAGATTCAAGACTAGGGATTGGAACGTCCGCTCCTTTAACCTCACTCGATGTATCAGGAACAACCTGGCTAAGAGGCCTCTCGGCAAATTCGGGACTATTCGTAAATGCATCAGGATCTATAGGAATCGGAACAACCAACCCGCAATATAATCTGCACGTAGTAGGAAACCTCGGGCTTACAGGAGATTTTTATCTGCTTGGAGCACCTTCCTCACCTTCCACAACCGAAGGCACTATGTACTATGATACTGACGATGACCGGCTCAAAGTCTATGCTAACGGAAAATGGCAATCAGACAGAACAACAGCAACCGTGATAGTTGCCGCATCAGATAGTAAAAATAAGGAAAAAGCCGATATTGTGGCTGACGGAACCAACGACGAAACGGATATTGAGAATGCCGTTACCAACTACCTTCCGGCCACAGGAGGTAACGTTGTACTTCTTGACGGTACATACAATATAGGGGCGGACGGCATAGATATCACCAAATCAAACGTTACCTTAACAGGTGCCGGTAATGCTACTGTCGTTAAAAGAGTTGCTGACTCGACAGCTGTCGACGGAACAATTACTTTAGGTGATGGGGGTACAACAGCTGTTACCAATGTCAAAATTACAGAACTCCAGGTCGACGGTCAAAAAAGTGCGTATTCCAGTCCTAATAACGTTGCGATATTTTTCAACCAGCGGGTAACCCAGTCTCAAATTGAAGGCACCTACATTCACGATATTTATAGTTACGGCATTTACCTGAAAGGTACTACACAATCGGTCAGTGATAATACCATTCACAATAACACCATTATAAACAGCAGTAACCCAATCTATGTCGATGCCGGATCAACCAGCACCCGCGCTCACAACATTTCAATTACCAATAATAATATTTCATCGGGCGTTGCAGGAATTTACATAAATTACGCTAAGTATTTTAAAGTTTCAGATAACAAATTTTCTAACTATCAGTATATTTTATCGGTGGATAACTCCGAATATGGCGTTATTAGCGGAAACACCACTGACGGCAGCACTATTACAGGGGTTAATACAGCCATGGTTATATCCTTAGGTGCGAGCAATTACAACACAATCGTTTCCAACTATATTTACGGCGGTTCGGGTATGGGTGGTTCGGCGGCAATATATGTCGACAATACAAGTACCGGGAACTATATAGCCGGTAATACCTTGGGCAACAACAAGATAACCGATTCAGGTATCGGCACAATCATTCAGCAGGACGACCGATTCCTCGTAAACGGATATTTAAAAGCTACTTCCCTATATCTTTCAGGTACGCAGGTAACCTCAAGTGCCACAGAACTAAATATACTTGACGGAGCTACCCTTTCCACAACAGAGCTTAATCTTTTAACCGGAAGAACAGGAACACTTGTTGACTCAAATAACGTGGGAAGTTATGCCGTAACTGCCATAACAGCAGGGTCAGGTCTAACAGGAGGAACAGGACCGGGAGCCACAACAATAAATATTGGAGCAGGGAGTGGTATCTCACTTGCCGCAGATTCAATAACTCTTGATACCGATACCACAGGTACAACCTCAGTCACATCAAATAACTCAGGTCTTGAGGTTGTGGCTGATGGCCTTCGCCTAATCGGAGGATGTACAGATACTCAAATTCTTAAATGGAATGCATCAACCTCCATGTGGTACTGCGCTGCTGATTCTACAGGAACTGCAGGTTCAGCCACAATCGCAGGCTCTGGTGTTGTAAACCAAGTCTCATTCTTCTCAGGCTCCACATCAATATCCGGTTCAAATAATCTATGGTGGGACAATTCAAATACAAGACTAGGGATTGGAACATCGGGTCCTTTAACCGCTCTTGATGTATCCGGAACCACATGGCTTAGAGGTCTTTCAGCTAACTCGGGACTATTTGTAAACACCTCGGGATACGTCGGAATCGGAACAACCAACCCCACTGCCCCGCTAAGTGTTGGAACAGGTAGCGCCTTTGCGGTCAGTTCAACAGGAGCTGTAACATCAGGGAGCTGGAATGGCGCCGCAATAAGCGTTCCCTACGGAGGTACCGGATTGACATCAATTGCCGCGGGCTCCGTTCTTGCCGCCAATTCGGTTGACACGTTAAGTGTTATAACCTCAACATCCGGTCTTAAAGTACTACAAAATAGCGCGGGTACAACGTCGTGGGCGACAACAACCGGTACCGGAAATGTGGTCTTTTCAGACTCTCCAGTACTAACAACTCAGGCCATGGTTCCTCTAATAGTCGGCGGATCATCGCCCACATCCGTCCTTACCCTTAAATCCACATCAGGAACCGGAACGACGGACGCCATCGTATTCCAGGTGGGAACAAACGGCGGTACAGAGGCCATGAGAATATTAAATAGCGGAAATATAGGGATTGGCACCACCTCCAACGCTTATAAACTATTCGTGGACGGATCGTTAAATGCTACTTCCCTGTATCTTTCGGGTTCTCAGGTAACATCAAGTGCCACAGAACTAAATATACTTGACGGAGCTACCCTTTCCACAACAGAGCTTAATCTTTTAACCGGAAGAAGCGGAACACTGCTTGATTCCGGTAACGTGGGAACATACGCCACAACAGCAGTTACCGCAGGTTCAGGTCTATCGGGGGGTGGTACAACCGGCGCCCTAACCATTAATATCGGAGGCGGAAACGGAATAACAATAAATGCTGATGATATAACGATAGATGCGACAACCGCTGGGACGACAACCGTCAAATCCAATAATTCCGGTCTTGAGGTGGTGTCAGACGGTCTCAGACTTCTTGGGGGGTGTGCGAACGGAGAAGTTTTAAAGTGGAATTCAAGTACTTCGGTTTGGTACTGTGCAGTTGACACAACAGGTTCCGGTACAGCTACAATCGCAGGATCCGGAATAGCCGGACAATTAACCTTCTTCACCGGCTCCACGGCGGTATCCGGTTCAAATAACCTGTGGTGGGATAACACAGGCGGAAATCTTGGAATAGGGACATCAGGACCTGTAGCTAAACTCGAACTTGCCGGCTCCGCTGATACTGAACAATTCGTAATAAAAGCGAACGCCACACAATCTAATACGCAGCCACTCATTCAACTGCAATCCCCAACGGGCACTCCTCTGCTCTCCATCACTTCAGATAATGAAACGAACGCCTTCTTTGGATACAGAGCAGGTTCCGCTAATACATACGGATCTGCAACATCCGGTGGGGGCAACACATTCATAGGCTATCTTTCGGGATCTTCAAATAATGCAGGTTACCAAAATACATCTGTAGGTGGAGAGGCCTTGTCTAGAAACACGACAGGAGTCTATAATAGCGGACTTGGTTATCAATCACTTTACTCAAACACAACGGCAAACTATAACACCGCGGTTGGGTTTCAAGCACTTTACTCAAACACACTCGGGAGTGCTAACATCGGGGTTGGCTTTGGCGCAGGAGTATACAACCAAACGGGTACCGGAAATTTGTTTTTGGGACATAAGGCCGGGTACGGGGGAGCAGCAAGGACAGGCTCAGACTTCAACGCAGCGGTGGGTTACGAAGCGGGATACAGTCTATCCGCAAACTCCGATAGCAACATATTTTTAGGTTACAGAGCAGGATACAATGAAACAGGTTCTAATAACTTGTATATAGACAACACCTCATCTCCTGCAGATACAGCCTTTATTTATGGTGACATGGGCCTCGATCGATTAACCTTTAACGCTAATGTTGGAATAGGAAAAACATCCCCCACAGCGTGGCTTGATGTCGCAGCAGCAACAACAGCTAAACCTTCCATAAGGGTAGCAACGGGTGCTGAACCTTCCTCCCCTGTAACCGGAGACATATATAACAATGGAACGTCCCTTTACTACTACAATGGAACAGCCTGGAAGGATCTTACGGCTACAGGAGCAGGTGGTGGTCTTGCTGGCTCAGGAATCGCCGGACAACTCACATTTTTCACCGGATCCACAGCAGTATCCGGTTCAAACAATCTATGGTGGGATTCCGGTAACTCAAGACTGGGAATCGGAACATCCGCTCCTTTAACCTCAATCGATGTATCCGGAACCACGTGGCTTAGAGGTCTTTCGGCAAATTCGGGACTATTTGTAAACCAGTCAGGATATACCGGCATAGGTACAACAAGCCCAATCTCGAAACTCCAGGTGGAAGGACCCACATGGCTTAGAGGCGGCACTGGTGTCGCCGGAGCAAAAGGTGTCTATATAGATGCCAACTCGAATCTCGGTATCGGAACAACAAATCCCGGGTATTTACTCACCTTAAATACCACAACCGATCAGCACGCAATAGCTTTCCTCGAAGGAACAACAAACAGGGCGTTCTTCGGACTGGCCGCATCTGCAGGTCAGTTTGCTGCAGGTTCTCGTGATAACGACCTTATTTGGAGATCTGAAAGTGGCAGTAACCAGCTTTGGACCACAGACGGAGGTACTACCGCAATGGTGACCCTTAACTCAGGGGGTAACCTGGGAATAGGAACAACAGCTCCTTTGGCATGGTTCGATGTTAAGGGCGCTACAACATCCGAGGCATCTATAAGAGTGAGAAGCGGGACCCAGCCTTCGGCGCCTGCAACGGGCGATATTTATAACGACGGCGACCAGCTCTTCTTCTACAACGGAACTGCATGGCAGGATCTTGGGGCGACGACCGCGGGGGGCGGCGGTATCGCAGGATCCGGAATAGCCGGACAATTAACCTTCTTCACCGGCTCCACGGCGGTATCCGGCTCAAACAACCTGTTCTGGGATACTTCAAACTCAAGGCTGGGAATAGGAACATCCGCTCCTGCGTCACAACTCGCACTGCTTAGCACTGACACAACAAACGGTCAATTTAGAATAGGCTACGATGCCTCTAACTATACTAAGTTCACAACCGACTCCGTCGGTAATCTGACCCTTAATAACAACGGCACCAACGTGGTCAAGTTCGGCGCTACCAACACCGAATTCTATACACCTACAACCTTCTCGGCCGCAGGCGATGTGTCTATGGCCTACGACCTCATATTTACAAATGCGACAAGCTCTGAGCTCAGATCATACGGGCCTCTCAGCATAACGGCGGGAGAAACATACGGCAGCAGCAACCTCACGCTTAAGACCTATAACTCAGGTGACATTGTGGCTGACCTAACAGGAACAGGCAGGCTCAGACTAAACGGGGCGGATACCACACTGCTCTTCGACACAAAGACTGCCACCGATACCGACTACTGGATGGGTGTAATAGACGACGCCGGCGGCGACGATGACGACATGTTCGCCATAGGAAAAGGTCTTTCCAACTCGTCAAATATTTACCTCTCGATAGCTTCCTCAGGATGGGTCGGCTTAGGATTGCCAGCTACAAGTGCTCCTACAGCAACACTTGACGTAAACGGCGGAGCAAGATTTAGAGGAATCGGTTCCAGCGCTTATGTCGGAGCTGTGAATTATGCAACGGGCGGTGTATTAACTACAGCAACATCAGACGCCAGGCTCAAGACAAACGTTACAACAATAGACAATGCCCTCGACAAAGTAACAAGACTAAGAGGCGTCACATTTAACTGGCTCGACCCCAACGCACCTAAACGTATGACAGGTATGATCGCCCAGGAAGTTGCTGATGTTATGCCCGAGCTTGTGTTCCAAAACCCGAACGATGGTTACTATGGATTGTTCTACGGCGAAACAACAGGCTTATTAATTGAAGCCACAAAAGAGCTAAATACAAAACTACTTGCCTTAGAATCAGGCCTAACAACCTACACAACAACCGCTGACGGAACCCTTAGTACAATAACTACAAGCACCGACAGCAACCTGACCAAACTTAACACCCTGGAAACTGACGTGACCGCCCTGCAAACAGAGGTCCTGTCCATAAAAGAGCTGTTAGCTCAGGCCGCTCCTCAAAGCTCACAAAGTAGCGCTACTGTAGCCACTACACCCGAAGGAATGCTAGCCGAGATGTACAAAGTCTTTGAAGACCTCAAAGCGTTCGTCGCGGCTCTCGGTCTATCAAACAATGGAAACGCCCTCGCGGTATCAACCGACCTTAACGTACTTGGCGACACCACCTTATCTAACCTAACCGTAACCGGTGATATAAGTGCAGGATTAATGAAACTCGACACACTCAACAATGTGTTCGAGGTGGCCGGTCCTTCCTGCTACAACGAGCTTACCGGTACAACCAATACAACTCTCTGCACCGATCAAACAATGTACCTCCAGAAATCACTGGCAGGAAATGTTGACGTCCTCAACGGAGCCTTGGTTGTGGAACCCAACGGAAACGTTACCGTCAAAGGCACTTTACTGGCTCAGAAAGTGGAAACCACAGATATATCAACCGAAAACGTGACTATAAAAGCTGCTTCAAAGTCGGTCGGAAGCGGGACAATAACCTCAGGACAAACTCAAATTGTGATAGATAACACACTGATAAAGACAGGGTCGAAGGTATTCGTGACCGCCACATCCAGTACTAACGGGCAGGCTTTGATTGTTAAAGAAAAACTTGATGGGGTGTCGTTCACGGTAGCCGTCGATCGACCGGTCCCGGGAGATGTAGCCTTCGATTGGTGGATTGTAAATGTTGAATGAAAATAGCCTGTCGGGTACACGGCGTTTTTCATGCTTTGTCATATAGGCCGACAAATTTATTTAGACTACAATTGTTAAAAATAACATGAAAGAGGGATTAAATATTAAAGAAAAAATGAAGAGGGTTCGCAGGAAAATAGTCGGTTTTGGCAAATTCTCCACACCCTATAGAAAACATGATGTTACTTCTATTTTTGAGGAACGCGAGAGGTCTAAAGACACAGGTAGTAGTATAAAAGCATTTTCAAGCAAAAAACTTCAACTCCTATACATAAAAATTATCGCCTTCTTTACGGCTCGAAAACAGAATTGGAGGAATTTCTATACTCAAGAACTGCCTTTTTCAAGAATTTTGCGTTTTCTAAAGTCGCGCTACCCCACTTACAAAAAGTATCTTGTACCCGTCTCAGTTGGAATGCTTATAGTATTGCTTCCGGTTATCTGGCTGTCTATAAAAAATCCCGACAAAGTTCGGGCAGATTGGTTTGACGACAACTGGCACTATAGAAAAAAAATTACCATCACAAATAACGGGACGGCTGACGCTGATAAAAAAATCCTGTTCGAAACCGACACCTCTGCTCTAATCTCCGGGTCTAAAATGCAAAACACCTGCGCTGACGCCAGGTTTACCGATGTCAATGGTCAGGTATTGAGATATTACATTGATGCGGCCACCGGAGCGTGCAACACGGTATCCACTGACTTTTATGTCCTTCTACCCACTATAAACGCCGGATCCACGGTTATTTACTTCTATTACGCAAATACCTATGTAGAGGCGGTTGCTGAAACAAGTCAGTTTTCGCAGGCAACGTTTAGCCCGGCCGGAAGCTCTACAGGCAACGAGTCTGTCGGCCCCGGACCGGCTGCATACTGGAAGTTTGATGAGGCTTACGATCAGAAGGAGAATACAAAGATTGAACAGGAACTGGAGATTATGACCGTCGGCGAGTATTCAACAAGCAGTTATACCGCTTCAATCCCAATTGATATTACCTATAGTGCCGCCCAAAATCTCACAGACTACCAGATTCCTGTTACCTTTTCATATCAATCGGGAATGAATACGGATTTTTCGGATATTAGATTTTACAACTCTGCCGGTACAAAACTTAATTATTGGATAGAGTCAAAAACGGACAGTACTACCGCAAGTGTATGGGTTAAGGTACCGCTAATCTCCGGCAGTACAACGACTACAATCTATCTAAGATACGGAAATTCCGGCTTTACATCCGAAAGCTCACTGGCCAACACATTCACGAGCAACTCCGTTCAATTGTTGACAAGTAGATGCCCCAGTTCCAGCACGGCATGCTATTTTTCCGACTCGCATACAGAGTTCGACACTGTAGCCAGCAGTGTTCAGAACCTCACAAGCGGTTTTGCCGTCGACGGGAGCGGCAGTGTTACTGCGGTTAACAACTCATCAAATCCTTATGGAAGTTCAGATAACTATTTTTCCCGATACCGTTTCCTTTTTGTCGCGGATACATCAGGAACTCATGGTTTTTTGGTCAACAGCGATGACGCGAGCGAGCTAAACCTCAGAGATGCCATGGATACCGACACTACCCATACTGTACCGGCCTATTGGTATGGAGGCCACGGTAACGCGGGAACGTGCGCAACCAGCGGCACGACCGGTACCAGATCCATAAACTCCGGTGAATCCGTTTGGCTGGATTACAGACAGACTGAGGTCGGAAGTGGACAACTGGCACAACTGTGCATCTCTGAGCCGGCCGGAAGCTATGCAGTGGTAAATACGACAAATTTTCCGGGACAGCTTTACGCTAGGAGTGTGATCACAACCGGATCGGAGCCATCGGTATCCGTTGGTGCTCCACAACAAGGTGGATATACGTTCATGCCCACGAATAACTCCCTTGGAATTGTCGGTTATAACCCCTCTCTTTACAGCTCGGTAAGTTCAGTAAATCTGGAAATCGTTGCCAGTACGGATAACGGAACCACTTGGACTAAATATCGGACAACGGAATCGGGTAATAATCTTTCCTCCTCCACCTACACGGTCAGAGTAAAAGCAGGGGTCGGTTCGAACACACCACAAGCCGCGTTATATGACACTACAAGTGGCACATCTTTCCTACCGCTGAATTTTGGCACTACGTCGGACACCGAGGTTTCGATCAAGAACGCACGGCTTATTATAAGACAGGAAAGTGGCGTCGGAATAACACAAACTGAGACGAAGACGGAGATGGGGAGTTATGAGGCCGGCACAGCAGCTACATATACTCAACAAACTGACAAAAAAATATACAACTACGATTCAACTAAGTATAACCCCGCCCCTACCAATTTTTTCGAAACTACAGCTAAGGTTACAAATGACAGTGTTGGGGTAGAACAGCAAATCCCTATAACAAATACGCCTCCTCTGACTACACGTACTACTTCCTACACCCCAACAGACAGTTCACTTGGTGTCGGCTATTGGGATGCAGACAAATACCCCGGAGGTACCGTTTATCTCGAGGTTGACCACTATAACTATGATTACTCGGATCCGTATATAGCCATATATACTGTGTCAGGAACTTATGTGACCGAGTTTCAGGTCAGCCCCGCATCTCAAGGATATATACGATATAGAAGTCCGGCTTTAACTCTAACCGACGATACTGCGTACACAGTGCGATGGAAGGCTTCAAACGCAGCCCATCCCCAGACACTCTACGCCGCCCGTTTCATAGTTGTTCAGACCGATACCACAAAGATTACCGGAACAGAGACACAGGTTGAAATCGGGGCCAATACAACCTCAACAGCAACCTCCTATACAAACTTGACTGACAAAAAAATATGGCGATACGACTCATCCAAATACTCTCCCGCTCCAACTACCTATTTTGAAGCGGTGCTATCAAACGACACCGCTGGTCAGACCTCTTACGTAGCTCTTTATACGGATGGGGCAGCTTGTTCCTCCCAGGTAACGGGATCCGAGATTAGCGTTACGGGGACTACCTGGTCATGGGTAAGAAGTAACAGTATTTCCCTTTCAAGCGGAACCGACTATACGGTTTGTATAAAAACCAGCGCAAACACCGCAAAAATGACTAACGCAAAGATAATAATGGATCAGTCAGATGCAACAAATGGTGTAAGGGATGTTGAGCTGTACCAATCACAGGTAAATGCCATAATGACCGATGCTGACACCACCTATACAAGCTCATACAAGTTCACAGGATTCAATCCCGGTATTCACGCCAGCCAAATAACGTTTGAGGGAGGAACTTTCAACTACTTCTATGAAAGTACAATGAAGACATCGGCGGGGACAGGTTATGCGAGGCTTTATAACAGCACCGCAGGAACCGCAATAACAAGTGGCGAGATTACGACATCCTCCACCTCATATACAAGGATTAGAAGCGGCAATATAACAGCAAGCATGCCAAGTGCAACTGGATCTTTCCTCATAGCGCAGGATCTGGATACACAGGCCAAAAACTCGGCCACCAACACCACCTCTTTGGCAAATTCGTGGATCATAGTACAGGTGTCTAATCTTTCAAACACATCAAATACTGTCTATGCCGATCTATACAACCTTACCGACGGTACATCCGTCACCGGATCTGAGGTTAGTACGGCCGCAGTACAGACCATCACATACCTGAGAAGTTCCCCGATAACACTTACGACGGGAAAAGAGTACGTTGTGAGAACAAAGACCAGTAGCGCAGACAGCGTACCATATTACACATATAACGCAAAGATAATAATGGATCAGTCAGATGCAACAAATGGTGTAAGGGATGTTGAGCTGTACCAATCACAGGTAAATGCCATAATGACCGATGCTGACACCACCTATACAAGCTCATACAAGTTCACAGGATTCAATCCCGGTATTCACGCCAGCCAAATAACGTTTGAGGGAGGAACTTTCAACTACTTCTATGAAAGTACAATGAAGACATCGGCGGGGACAGGCTATGCGAGGCTTTATAACAGCACCGCAGGAACCGCAATAACAAGTGGCGAGATTACGACATCCTCCACCTCATATACAAGGATTAGAAGCGGCAATATAACAGCAAGCATGCCAAGTGCAACTGGATCTTTCCTCATAGCGCAGGATCTGGATACACAGGCCAAAAACTCGGCCACCAACACCACCTCTTTGGCAAATTCGTGGATCATAGTACAGGTGTCTAATCTTTCAAACACATCAAATACTGTCTATGCCGATCTATACAACCTTACCGACGGTACATCCGTCACCGGATCTGAGGTTAGTACGGCCGCAGTACAGACCATCACATACCTGAGAAGTTCCCCGATAACACTTACGACGGGAAAAGAGTACGTTGTGAGAACAAAGACCAGTAGCGCAGACAGCGTACCATATTACACATATAACGCAAAGATAATAATGGATCAGTCAGATGCAACAAATGGTGTAAGGGATGTTGAGATAGTGCACGCGGCCAACGCATATAAATATACCGACAGCGATTCCACATATACCCAGATTTATAACTTCAATCTGACCCCTAACTACAACATGAAAGGGGGAAACTTCGTTTATTTCTTCGAATCAAACTTGAAAACCACCGGCGGGACAGCATACGCAAGATTGTATAACTCCTCAGCTGGCGCCACCATTACCAACTCGGAAATTACCACAAACTCCACATCGCTTGTGCGTGTGCGAAGTGCTGAGTTAAGTTCCTACTTACCTACAGCTGCTGACTCTTTAGATGTACAACTACGGAATAGTGCAACCAACACAACAACCACAACAGGATCTTCTTTAATTATTCAGGTGACCAACCTTGGGGATCCAAACACCTACATTGCTTTATATTCCAATGCTACCAGTTGTTCTAGTCAAGTACCTGGAAGTGAAATTTCCACAAAACCATCAGATGGGACAAAACGAGTGGTGTCACAGTCAATAAGTCTGTCTGACGGGGAATACATGGTTTGTACAAAGGCTTCAAGCGGCGTGACAATAACTTTGTATAACGCCAAAATCAATCACCAACAATCAAACGCACAAGGCATAACCAACCTCAGAACTTTCAGATCACTAAACACCGACCTTGAGACCCAAGCGACCGCTACATATACCAGTAAAAACGGGCTAAACTTCTATGACCCGGCGCAGTTCACAGGAACGGTCACGGGCTCGTTTGATGCAACAGTATTAGCGACCGCCACAACCGCCTATGCCCAGCTATACAATGTCACAACCTCGGGAGCTCTAACTGAAACCGAAGTGTCCACTACTAGCACTTCTTATGTCAGACTGCAAAAATCTATTACCACTCTTCCGGCCTCCGAGTCAACCCTCGATGTTCAGATAAAAAACAGCAGTACTAATACAACAAAGACCACCGCGTCCTGGCTGGTACTTGATATAGAAAATATTCTGCCCGCTATCGTGCACGATTCAACATCAAATAAACTTAACGGTCAGCTGGAAGGAACTACATGGGAATCAGAACAAAACTGCATCTCGGGATCGTGCCTGGAATTCGACGGAGTGGATGATTATGTAAAGGTGACCGACAACCCCAGGCTGGATTTTGGGGCATCTGACAGTTTCACTATAAGTATGTGGTTCACGCTTCCCTACTCCACAACAAACAGCAGGGGCCTTATTTCAAAATACGAATCAACGGGAGCGGATGGTGGTTACCAGATCCGAGTCGACGCAAACGGCAAGGTCGTGGTCGAAATTTCCGATGATAATACAACTTTTCCTAAAGATTCGGTGACAAGCTCGGTTAGTTATAGAGATAGTAAGTGGCACCATGTGGCCGCCGTAAAGGACGGTGCTACCAGTTTGAAACTATATATGGACGGTGTGCTTGAGGGAACGGATAGTTCCATAGCCACTGCCGGTGCTTTATCAAACAACGATCTACTTTATATGGGAGATGCCAATGACGGCACGACCGGCAATTGGCTAGGACACATCGACGAGGCAAAAATATATCGCTATGCGAGAACGGCACAGGAAATAGAAAACGAACTTTACGGAACAAATCCGGGCGGATCAACGTCGTTGGGTGAAAACGCCGCCACAAAAATAAATAACGGTTTACTGGCCCAATGGAAGCTGGAAGAAACAACTGCCGATTCATGCGGAACAGGAGTCACAGACGGTTGTGATAATACAAATAACGGATATGACGGGTATTGGAACGGAAATCCGACTTCCGGACAGGGAAAAATAGGAAACGGTCTCACGATGGATGGTACCGGCGATGCGCTTAGGGTAACACCGGAGGGTGCCAAATTACCGAACACATCTTTAAGCACCAGGATACCCATAACTTTCGACAACTCTGCTTCAGCCGAGGATCTGACCAATTTCCCCGTGCTGGTTAAGCTAAATAGCTCAAGGATAAATTACTCTAAAACGCAGGATGCCGGTCAGGATATAAGATTTACCGACAGTGACGGAACCACTCTACTGAACTATGAAATAGAAAAATGGGATGAGACGGGCACTTCCTTCGTTTGGGTAAAGGTTCCCAATATACCTGCAGGGGCGACAACCGACAAAATTTACATGTACTTTAATGATACAAGTTTATCTGACGGTCAAAACGCCAGCGGTGTTTGGAACTCAAACTATGTGGTCTCTCAGCATATGAAAGAAACCACAGGAGTAACGACCTACGATTCCACATCTAACGCAAACAACGGCACAAAACTGGCCGCCACCGAACCTAACCCTACCACCTCCGGACAAATCAATGGTGCCCAGAGTTTTGACGGCAGTAATGACTACATAACATTGTCAAGCAGTGTATCGGGAAGTATCGATCAAATTACGGTCTCGGCATGGGTTTATGCTAATACCCAAGGTGAAGCAAGCGATTACCGTGCAGTTGTTAGCGAAGCATTCACAGGTGACAATAACGTAGAATTTGAACTTTATCTCACGGGTGCAAACCATAACTTATCGGCGGGATTCTACTCCGGAAGTTGGACCACGGTTTCCGACACAGTGGCGTTTCCGCTAAACCAATGGGTACATGTTCTTGCTACATACGACGGTCATTACATCAAGGTGTATAAAGATTCGGTACTTGTAAAAACTTCTACCGATTTAAACAAACCCCTACCCAACGGAGCCAACGGATGGAGGATAGGAAGGCGCCATGATTCAGGAAATGCGGCAAATATGTGGGATGGCTTAATTGATGAGGTTCGTATCTCAAATACCGTGCGGTCCGGTGATTGGGTCGAGGCAATATACAAATCAGAGAAAGACACCCTCAACACATATGGAGCCGAACAACCCTATATTCCGAACTTCAACGTGTCCGATCAGGTGTCTGTTACCGGTTGGTACTACCCAACAACCCTGGACAACACCACAAAATACCTGACATTCGGCAGTGGCACGACAAAGTCAATGTACATCAAAACTGATTCCGTCAATGCAGGAAAACTACTCTTCTCTTCCAACGGAACAAACGAGGGTACATCCTCAACAACACTTTCAACAAATAACTGGTACCAGATCACACTTGTCGGAAATTCCACGGAGACCAAGCTCTACATAAACGGAGAACTGGATTCCACGGTAACTAACACAACCGGTATTTCAAATTTGGAGTCCTTCTATATAGGTAACAACGACAGTCTTTCCACAGGCGGCTGGATAGGAAAAGTGGACGAGGTCAAGTTATACAATACCGCACTTTCCGCTTCGGAAATTGCCGCGGGTTATGATACACCAAAAAGCCCGCTTGCCTACTACACCTTCGATCAAAAAAATGCGACCGGGGTATTTGATATTTCCACAAATAATAATGCAGGTACGTGGGGCGGTTCCACAACAAACCGTTATACCCTCGGAAAATTCGGGAGTGCGGGAATATTTGACGGTACCTCGGATTACGTCACCACATCCGACACCCCGTTCGACATCACAGGTGATTTCACCCTTGAATCCTGGATAAACCTCGGCACCGCAGGTTCCGCACCCTACAATATAATAAGCAAGCACGGAGCAGCGGGTTCCGGAGGTTATTCGCTGTTCGTAGATGCAAACGGAGCCGTAAACTGTCTTACCGATAATGGAACAGCCGAAATAACAAGCAAAACCGCTAATTCCTCCGTAACTTCATCGTCCGGATGGATCCACGTTTCAGCCGTTAGGAATGGAACTTCATGCAAAATTTATATAAACACCGAAGACAGAACCTCTACCGCAGGAACGCATACTTCCTTATCCGCCAACAGCTCGACCCTGCGTTTGGGCTCGAATGTTTCCGGCTCCGGTTTCTTTAAAGGTTATATGGACGAGGTCAAGATATACGACTACGCCCTTGCCCCCAAGACCTTGTTAATTGACTATAACGCCGGCCACCCTGTACCCGGCTCCCCTGTGGGAAGCGCCAAAGGCTGGTGGAAAATGGATGAGGGCTATGATAACACCGCCCATAACACAGGCTCGTCAGGCAGTACGAACAACGGAACAATTACCGGCGCCGCATGGTCGCAGGACGGAAAATTCGACCGCGCCTTGGACTTTGACGGTACTTCAGATTACGTTACCGTCGCGACAGGTGAAATTGTCGACCAAAACACCGTTACAATCGAGGCCTGGATCTACCCCACGAGCGTAAACGGAGCCCATGATTTTACGATACTTGCCCAAAACGATAACGGCGCGGGATATACAACCCACAACTTCGGAATTTCAGGCTCGTCAGGCAAACTCTTATACGATAACGAACTTCCTGCAAGTGGCGTCCTTAACAGCAATACATCCATAACGGCGAATCAATGGCAGTATGTGGCCGTTGTAAGAAATGCCGATAGCGTAACTTTCTATTTGAACGGTGTGGCCGACGGAAGCGGGACGGGCGAGGCGAGATCGAGTTCCGCTGCCATAGACAATACCCTGATAGGAGCACGGTACTACTCGGCTGCCCCCCAACATCAGTTTGCAGGGAAGATTGACGAGGTAAAAATCTACAATGTCGCCCTAACCGCTTCACAAGTGGCTCAGGCATACAACCGCGGAAAGGCAATGTCCTTTGGCGCCCTATCTACAGACACAGCCGGTTTACCGTTAAACTCAGCCAAATCCGCATACTGCGTTCCGGGAGATGCAACAACCTGCAACGCCCCTGTTGCCGAATATAATTTCGATGAAAAACAGGGTTCATATATAAACGATGTGTCGGGAAACGCACATCAAGGTACTCTCGCAAACAGCCCCGCGTGGACGAACGGCAATATCGGAGGAGCCGTGGAATTTAACGGTACTAACAACTACGCCACGATTGCGACAGGCGAACTTGTCGCCCAGGATGCCATCACGGTCGAAGCCTGGATCTATCCCGGAAAAGTCACCGACGCATCTAATGCCTTCACCATTTTCGTTCAAAACGATAGTGGCGCCGGAAACGCTACTCACCTTTTCGCCATTGATAACACGAACGGCAAGCTCCTGTACGACAACACCGGTCCGGCCGGCGGAGCTATAAACGGCAATACTGCCCTCACTCCAAACACCTGGAATCACGTGGTCTTTACCAGAAGCGGTACTTCCGTAAACTTCTATCTTAATGGTATGAACGACGGCTCCGGTACCGGTGAAAGCAGAGCAAGTTCGGCAGACGTAGATAACACTTTGATAGGAGCACGGTACTACTCGGCCGCCCCCCAGCATAAATTTATAGGAAAGATCTCACAGCTTACGGTGTTCGACTACGCCAGAACCGCATCTCAAATTGCCTGGGACCACGGCAAAGGCAGTCCGTCACTTTGGTGGAAACTTGACGACTGCCAGGGTCTTGTGGCGCAGGATTCGGGTGTAAATAATTTCGACGGCACTATAACAATCGGCGCATCTCTTTCCAACACCTCGGAAGGTTCCTGCTCTTCAGGTCAAAGCAGTCAGGCCTGGAACAACGGGACATCGGGTATGATTAATTCGAGCCTTCACTTTGATGGTACTGACGACTATATTACCCGGGGAACAGGTCCCTCGACGTATTCAATGAGTCTTTGGGTAAAACCTTCTTCCACAACACAGTCAATAGTAGATCTGGACGGGGGCACACATACTCTAACTGTCTCCTCAGGAACAATATCAGCCGGCGGTTTCTCTTCTCCCACTATTTACGTGGACGGATACCCGACAACGACACTATCAGATACAAACTGGCATCAAATAACCGTTGTAACAAGTACCCCCTTTAACACGGGCACCATCACCTTAGGTAAAATAAACACGGCTTACTACACAGGACAAATAGATGAATTTAAACTCTTCTCCTACCCTCTGACCGCCATACAGGTCAGGGACAACTTTGCAAAGGGTGTGGCAACCTTCGACTAACGCTCCCATTGACATGCCCCGATTTTCTATCTAAACTACCCCTGTATAGTGGCCAAAGACAGCAAGGGCTTCCGCGCCGGGGTAACTTAGCGCAAAAGCTTAATGCAGAGCTTAAAAATCTTGCCGAGGTAAACCTTAATTCGTATATTTTGTGGTTTATAACTCACCGTCTCTTGGTGGGTTTCTTTTTTCGGCGAAAACGGCATATACAAAAACCGTCCTTACCGATAAGAAACACTTTAGGAGGTGTATACCTAACAAAATGGGAAAAATTAAAAATCTGGAAACAGTAAAAAGCTTAAAGGAAAAGGTCGCCAGGGCTAAGTCTATCGTTTTTGCCGATTACCGCGGACTTTCTGCAGGTAACGCCAATGACCTTAGAGCTAAATTGAAAGGCGAAAATTCCGAGATGCTTGTTATCAAAAATACCCTTCTTAAGGTCGCTCTGGAAGAAGAAAAAATCAAGACGGACGACATTAAAAAGGACCTGGAAGGTCCCACGATGGCTGTATTTTCGTTCGAGGATCCCATTGCGTCCATAAAGACGATTTTTGAATTCGCAAAGAAACTGGAGCTTCCTAAGATTAAGTCAGCCTTAATCGAGGGAGTCTACGCCGACTCGGCAAGAGTGGAAGTAATAAAAAATATTCCTTCGAAAGAGGTTCTTCTCAGCCAGGTAGTCGGAAATTTGAAGTCACCTTTGAGCGGATTTGTTGGCGTTTTAGGCGGCGTACACAGAAAATTTGTATACGCAATGGATGCTATTGCTAAGAAAAAGGCAACTAACTAATTATTTATTAACCCTTGAAAGGGGGTGCGGTATTAATATGGCAGACGAAAAAGACATAAAGTTAAGCGGAGACGCGCAGAAAGTGATGGACATAGTCGAAAAAATGACCGTCCTCGAACTTAACGATCTCGTAAAAGCTCTTGAAGAAAAATTCGGAGTTACAG
Source organism: candidate division WWE3 bacterium RAAC2_WWE3_1 (assembly GCA_000503835.1). Classification (GTDB taxonomy): domain Bacteria; phylum Patescibacteriota; class WWE3; order UBA101185; family UBA10185; genus UBA8498. The sequence continues at coordinate 557,138 of CP006914.1, forward strand.
CGGCAGCTCCTATGATGATGGGAGCGATGATGCCCGCAGCCGGTAACGGTGGCGAGCCCGCCGAACCTGTAGAAGAGAAAACAGAGTTCGACGTAGTTTTAACAGAAGCCGGAGCGAACAAGATCTCAGTTATCAAATCGGTTAGAGAGATCAACCCCGCGCTCGGTCTTGTAGAAGCTAAGAGTCTCGTAGAATCTGCTCCTAAAGCAGTTCTCGAAGGAGCAAAGAAAGAAGCAGCCGAGGCTGCAAAGAAAAAGCTTGAAGAAGCTGGAGCTAAAGTTGAGTTAAAGTAGTATTCATTTGAGTACAAAAGTATAATCATTTGAGTACAAAAGTATAATCATTTGAGTACAAAAGTAGTATTCGATTTTATATTCGCGCGAAAAAGAAACGCCTCTACGGGGGCGTTTTTTGTTGTCTAAAATTAGGGGGTGTTCTTTAAACCAGACTCAAAGTCTCACTTTCGTAACATTTTTTGACGTGAACTGACAACGTTTTTGCGGCATCCGCGGGGGTTGCTTTGTCGCTAACCCAAATTCCCGCACCCAATTCCAAACCTCCCATCACTTTTATGTGGGCTATGAAACCGACGTGCCAGTGATACGGTTCATATCTTTGATTGTGGATCCAAAAGTTTCTGTCCGGTCTGCCGAAGAGTACGTCGTACGCGTACAGCGCCGATTTCATAATACGCGCGAAGTCGTTAATTTCGACCTCGTCCATATATTCAAAATTAGGTCTGTGATTCTTGGGTATCAGTATCATTTCATAGCTCCACCTGCTTGCTTCAGGCACAAGCAGTGCGAAATGTTTTGACTCGTACACAAGATTGGTCTCCATCAACCCGTCCTTTACTGCGTCACACCAATAGCAACTGTTCTTTTCGTTCACATACCTTAATGCCTTATTCTTCTCCATCTCGATTATTCCCGGGAAACCGGGAAGAGCAATAATTTGTGAATGGGGGTGTAATATCGAGGCACCCGCTTTACCCCCGCGATTGTTAAAAACCATGACTTCCTTACCCTGGGACGTATAATAATTCGTACGGTTTAAAAACGCCCTGACGATTTTAACGTTCTGTTCGTGGCTAAAATCAGGAATGTCTTTATCGTGATCGGGGCTGTGAACCACAATTTCGTGAGCGTCTGCCAGAGGAAATTTATTAGGAAAAACCCTGACATTCCACTCGTCAGAGTCCTGATAAACGGCTTCGGGAGTTAAACTTTCGTTTCCTCTGCAGAAAAAACATACCTGGGGTTTGCTGTCTTTAAAAGGTTCGGATTTGTTGCCCGCCGCACCGGTCTGGTCTACCCTTTTTGCCCTGTTTGTCGCAAGTATGGTCGGGGTGCCTGTAAGTTCGTCAAAAATAAATTTGGGCATGGACAGTTTAACTTAAAATTCTTTCGTACAACTTCTTATATTCTACCGCACTTTGTTCCCAGCCGAAATCCTTTTTCATGGAGGCTGGAATCATTTTCTGCATTTTTTCCGTTCTATAAACAGACAAGGCTTCTTTCATAGAAGTTAATAACGCCTGAGAGGAGTATCTGTTGAAAACAAAACCGGTTTCTCCGTTTTTTACCGTGTCCTTCAATCCGCCTACGTCATGAACAATCGGCAATGTACCGTACCACATAGCTATCATTTGTATAAGGCCACACGGTTCGTATTTTGATGGTACTACAAGGAAATCACTGCCTGCGTACATTAAGTTTGCAAGTTCGATATCGAACGTAATGTTGCATGAAAATTTGTCGCTGATTGTTTTATCTTGTGAAAGTTCCGTGAGTTTCTTCTCCCAATTTTTATCTCCGGTTCCCAGCAGAATAAATACCGCATCTTGCTTAAGAAGCTCCCGAAGACCTTCAAAAAGAATGTCCAAACCCTTTTGGAACGCGTCAATCCTTCCGATAAATGAAAATACGGGCGTGTCTTTGTATTCCGGTGCAATCTTTAGTCTCTCAAGCAGGACTTTTTTAGCTCTCTTTTTTCCTTCCTCTGCAGAATTTATATCGTAACCGCGCGGCTGCGCCGAATAATCTATTCCGTTTAGAATTCCGCTCAACCGCCCCTCCCTTGATCTCAGGATATCGTCAAAACCGCTGCCGAACTCCCTGGTTAATATCTCTTTTGCGTACGACGGGGACACAGTATTTATATAATCGCTTGAGGTAACGCCCTGCTGCATCATGTTAAGGTCGCCATCGGCAAGATCCCAATCTATTAGCGGGTGTTCACCCGGAACGATACCTGTGTCCCTTAACAATGCCGGCCCGCCTATACCCTGATAGTTTAGGTTGTGTATCGTAAATAAAGTGCGCGGGCGTTCATTACCTAATTCGTCTTTAAGCATTGTCGTGACTAACCCGGTGTGCCAGTCGTTGCAGTGAACTATACCGTACGTATTGAGAGAAGATTTGACATACTCTACGACTGCTTTGTCAAAAAAGGCGAACATTTGGGTTTCCGTAATGTTATTGGCAAAAAAACTTGAGCCGCCGGCAACAAAATACTCTTCATTCTTCAGAAGATAAAGGTCGACGTTCGAATTCGGAAGTTTAGTTTTAAAAACCTCTACAACGTTATTTTTATTTGCAAAGGGAACATGAAGATCAAAACTCTTGTACAACTGTAAACCTTCAGTTTTTGCTGAAGGAAAAAATGGGGCTATAACATCTACGTTTACGGATATTTTTTCTAAAGCTTTTGGAAGGGCGCCGATGACATCTCCCAACCCGCCTATTTTAATAATCGGCGCTACTTCCGAGGCAGCAAGAAGTACTTTCATAAAGGTAATGTTAACAGAAATTAAGGGTTGAACAACCCCCGCCGGTAAGTGCTAGCCTCTTTGTTCGGGCTGGCCGCCTCGAATCTTATGGTATTTTTCTGTGTATTTATTGAGGATCTTTTCAACCTCCTCGTTTCCTATCTCAAGTCTTAAAAGGTCTATCGCATTTATCATGTCATATATGTCCAATTTATGCTCAAGTTTGAACAACGCATCTCTCCAAAGTATGGCTTTCTCATATTCCATGTTTTTTACCGCCCTGGCTTCCTCCTTTTTTATCAGGTGCATGAATCCCTCCCACACACCCCTCTGATGTCCCCCTTTGTCATAAGTTCTTTCTTTGAAAGGGATTCTTGTTGCTTCATTTTGTTCTTTCGCCATCTGCCTTACTTTCCCCGTGCGCTGCCATTCAAATGCGGTGGACACTATCAGCTGATAATATTTTTGGGCAGTGCTTATGTCATTATCTGAAATACCATGAATGTTTTTAACGATATCAAGAAATCTAAAGGCGCCCTGCTCTATCATTTCAAGACTCCACCAGGGCTTGGCAGATGCCCACCAAAAGTGATCGCTGGACATGGCAACGTCCATTTTATTTTTTAGCTCGTCGTAGTTATCGGAACTTTCCGGTACTTTATAAAACAAATTCAGAACGAACTTGAAAAAATCCCATTGATATCCATGGATGGGATTGGATATATCAAGCCACGATAAAAATTGAGACCCTCTTTCTATATCCCGAGGACTGCTGGCCCAGGTAGACTCACGGGGCACGACCGTCTCCGTAGTCAAATCCCTGGAACAGGTGTTTAAAAAGTCACTTATTGACATAGTAGAGTACGGTTTTTTGGAGTTGAGTATTTCGCCAAGCAGACTTTCCAGTCCGGGTCGGTGATGTCCGAATGTTTCTCCATCCATACCGGTCACTACATAAGTGCGGGGTATTATATCTTTGATGGCAGGGTCCAGGGTTGCCTTGCTTCTTACCACAGCGCTCATGACCAGATTACTTAGCCGCCTGTTTCTGAAAAATACTCCCAAACCGCTGTCCTTAATACGATAGAGTTTGTCGTCTGACGGAGATGCGATTTCTTTGGCGTAAGCTATTTCGTCAAGTATTAGCCACTTGTAACCCAGCTCCTCCAACATACCCGGAAGAATACCGGAGTAAGCCATCTCAGGCGGGAAAAACCCTGCCTTTTTATAAGTATTACCAAAGTAGAAGGACAGCGTCTCTTCATTCTTAACTATTTGCCTGTAAACTTCTGTCTCGGGAACCAGAGGTATAAAAGCATGGTACTTACAGGAACCGGTGAGTTCAATCTTTCCTTCCTTCAGCGATTTTTTAACCATGCCCAGCAGGTCGTGGTATCCGTTATTGTCCAGCAGTTCTAACAGAGATCCCGAAATATTGATAGATTGACTGCCAAACTTTGATGCATTTATGGACTTAAATACGGGTAGGTATGATTGGGAAACCACCGCCTCGAGGATATCTTTTTGCTGATCAGCCGGTTGATAAAAATGAAGAAAGCTTAACCACTTCACTCTACGATTCTAGCATAGATGAAATGTTCCGCACCAATGTGAGAGTCTTATCTTTTATCTTGCCTTCCGGCATACTGTTTGCAGCATCTGTAACGTAGGCCAGAGATCTTTCTATCATACCCCTGTGAAAAAGCATGGGGTTCCCGAGTATCGATTTCTTTGAGGACCACCAATATTTATCGCTATGCTCGAATTTCATTATCCAGAACAATCGTCTCAAGTATTCTTTGGTTTCTTCGGAAGTATCTGTCATACTTTCGTAAAACCACAGAGGTTGCGCAGTCGTATCGTGATCCCCATCGTTGCCCGGGATCCGCACCTGATTCTCACCCAGGAGCTTTTCTAAAACGTCGAGATTTTTCTGTATCTCATTCCCGGACCAATACGGGTAAGCATTACCTACGGACATGTCTTCATAACTTGCCCCCCACGTGGACTCAATAATCTCATCGATTTTTTTAGTGCGCATTTCGGGGAGCAGATGATAGACACTGACAAAACTGCCACCTTTTTCTGAAACTACGTTTATGATATCCTCCAGCATGTCTATCCCTTCCGGATTGTGATGACCGAAAGTCTCACCATCAAGAGCTATGACCTGTGAAACACCACCTGCAAAAATAGAGTTGACTAAAGTATCTACCGAAGAGCCTCTGTAAAAAGAGAGCATGTCGCTGAGACTTTTGTTGCGGGCCACAATCTTTATATCCAAATCCCCAAGCGTGTCATACACCGGTTCATATCCATCGTATGACAAATTAGGAATTGCTGTCTGATCTACGAGTATCCAATTGTAGCCTAGTCCGTTTACAAGCGAGATAACCTCGGCGTTCACGGCACATTCAGGAGCAAAGAACCCCCCGATGTTCTTCGTCATAACCGCAGCCTCTCCTTCAAATCCTGTTCTGCTTCCAAAATAATATCCCAAAGCGTATTCGTTCAGAACAATTTGTTTTTCTGCTGACTCCTCCGATAGTTTGGTAAGTAAAGGGTGATATGCCGCAGTACCCGTCAGCTCTATACGCTCGGAGGCGTAAAGATCCTTTACGTCGGATATCCAGCTTCCGTAACCGTATTTGTCCGCCTGCTCAAGCAGGCTCAAGGGTATATTTAATGTAAGTGAGACGTTTTTCTTGGCTTTTATAAGTTTTATCAAAGGTAGGTAGCATTGGGAAAATATCTTGCGGGTCACCGCTTCGTCCTGTGTAGGTGGTTGGTATAAGTGTAAAACCAGGGCTATCTTCACCCGCGTATTATGAGATAAAAGGAGGGTGTTTGTCAAAGATTTCTTTGAGAGCACCCCGGAACAACTAACAGACAAATGTTCATACTCGTGCAAAAATTAAAGGGTACGATCCGGGAGGGACGGCTTCTTATACTCCTGCCCACAGCATAAGAAACTTTAGTGTCCCCCTCGGGTCGCACCCGTTAATGCCGAAATCCTATCAAAAAGTTATAGGTTTGTCAAACCTTCCAAGGCCGAGAAGGAGCGGTGTGGGTTTTCATGAAAATTTTTAGTTGTTTCATAGAGTTTTGAATATTCCCGTGCGCTAAACTCCCAGCTGTAATCGGCCCGCATTGCGTTTGTCTGAAGACTACGCCATAACTTGGCGTTCTTGTAGAGCTCTGCCGCTCTTATAATCTTACCGAACAATGAAAACTCGTCGAACTCGTTAAACAAAAACCCAGTACCGGTTTGTTTTATTGTGTCGAAATTCTCGACAGTATCTGCCAAACCACCAACATTTCTGACAATCGGAATTGCTCCGTACCGCATAGCTTCGATTTGAACAATACCGCACGGTTCAAAACGGGACGGGTACAAGATACAATCTGCCCCGCCGAATACGAGCCTGGGTAATGTAAAATTAGGATAAGGATGTATGCCAACCTGTGTCGGGAACTCATTTTTCAGGTTATTAAGACGTTCTGTCAGAGACCAGTCTCCCGCGCCAACCTCCACAAACTGCACGTCATACTCTTTCAAGACATGGTGCATAACAGTAGTTAATAAATCAACACCTTTCATAAAATCCAAACGTCCCACGAAGGCGAAAACCATTTTTTCCGAGGAAACGGGCAAATCAAATTCTTTTTGTAGTGCTTTCTTATTTTCTGACCTAAGTTCAATATTATTAACGTCAAAATTCTTATGCAACAACTTATCGGTTGCCGGATCAAATTCGTCATAATCGATACCGTTCACAATTCCGAACAATTTACCTTTAAGTTCGGAAAGCAGCTTATCCAGCCCCTCTCCGAATTCAGGTGTTAGTATTTCCTTGGAATATGTTCTGGATACCGTGTTAACTGCGTCGGCAAATATTATTCCCCTCCTCATATAGTTAAGGGTGTTCACTCTATCAGAGAATATCGAACCTATGACAGATTTACCGTCATCAAAATTCATTTCTGAAACGTGTCTGTGGTCAAAGATACCCTGATATGCCAGATTATGAATAGTCAGCAGAGACGAGATATTTTTGAGCACGGGATCGTTCTTGTAAAGGGTTTTTATGTAAAATGGGATAGACGCGGCATGCCAATCGTTGCAATGTATGACATCGGGAACAAATCCTCCGCGTCTCACGAACTCCAGTGCGCCTCTCGATAGTAATAAAAAACGGGTGGGGTCGTCGGAATAACCGTACACATTAGCTCTCTTCTCGAAATACTCCTGATTTTCTAAAAAGAATATTTTCACGCCGGAACCATTTTCATAGTATTTCACGTTACACACGAGCTCGGGATTTATCGCATCATCGGTCGGGACAGCTAATCCTTCCATGGCCATTTTCATAGGATATTTTTGTTCGTCTATCAGACCGAATTTAGGAATGAACACAGCTACTTCGTAACCGAGACCTGTCAATGCTCCGGATAAATGCCCGATAACAGATCCTGCGCCTCCTACCGAAACGTAGGGCTGGGCTTCAGTGGCTACCAACAATATCTTGTGAACTTTCGGAGATTTTTTATCGGCCATATTACTAGATGATACACGCACACCCATCTTTGGGCAAATATCCCGCCCGGGGTGTGCGCGCCAATGTCTATTAAATTCGTTATCCTACCGTACAGCCTTAAAGAATAGACTCGGCTTCCTCTATTAAGTCGGCGTCACCGTGCTTTCTTATATCGGCTAACAGTCTTCCCTTATCAGCGACGAATAATCCATGGAGCTCCTCACTGGAAGCGTAAAGGTCTTTGTCATCGTTGGTCATGATGCAGAGCTGAGCATTGTTTTCGTCGGAAGGTGTGAGCATCAAAATCCTCTCAAAGAAATCCTTGTCTTTGGATCTGACGTACACATGGAGCAGGGAGAAAGGTTTTATGGCCTTAAACAGGGACAGTCCCGCATTCATTGTAAATGCATAATCAAGTCCGGAATTCCTCGAGGATTTATCTATGTTCTGAGCAATATCTTTAAGCCCTCCTAGTCTGCTCCTGTAAAAGAACAGCGGGTTTTTAGGCGCCACCGGTTCCTGCTCGGTTATACTGGCAAATGTCTCTTTTTCTTCTGCCACGGCAGGCTTAGATGAAGCTTCTACCCTTTTTGCGTTCTCCTCGTCGAATTTTTTTGCTGCCTCTCTGAACTTGGCCAACCAATCTATCGGTTCTTCCTCCGCCGGAACTTCTTTTTCCTTTGGTGCGGGTTCTTCAACCGCAGGTGTTTCCGGTTCTATCGGCGTCTCTTCACCAACTTCTTCTGCTTCTTCAACGGGCTCCTCAACTTTTTCTTTTTTCTTTGTTTCCTTTACTTCTGGTTTAATAGTCTCTTTAGGCAACGGTTGTCCTGCTTTTTCTTCTGCACCTCCGGGATACAAAAAGTCCAGGATATTTTTCTTAGTAAATCTATGACGACCTGTTGCAGTTTTTACCTCTGCCTGTAATTTGTCCTCTTCGATATACCTATAAACAGAGCGGAGACTAACACCCAAAATATCTGCCACTTCAGTAGACGTATAAAGTTTATCTTCAAGATTTATCATAATTAAATGTAAACACTTGTTATATAAGGTGTCAACAGATGAATGTTGTTGCAATAGTGATTCCTATATGCACAAAAGCTTGGGGATTTTATTTAAGGGCGCTTAAAAACACTCTGATCGGGAATAAAGGAAAGGCTGTGACAATACGAGATAAACGCCACGGTTGAGTACACAAACGAAACAACCACTCCAGGTTAAATTGAGTAATCTTGTCATTCGGTTTCTTACTAACACCTGACAAATAGTCGAAAGTTCCGCCGACTCCGACACCCACCCGACACGAAATCCGGTCCAAATTTCTCCTAATCCAAGCCTCTTGTTTCTTATGTCCGTACCCCACCAAAATAAAATCCAAAACTTCAACACCTGTCCTACGCATACACTCTTTAATGTATTCGACAGTACGTTCGTCATCTTCTTCTCTATAAGAAAATGAGGACGACGCGCCGATAATATTTACGCGCGGGTAATCTTTTCTTATTTTTTCAGCGGCCTGACCCGCGACATCCATTGATCCGGATTCCAAGGGCTTTCCTCGCCAGTCTCTTACCATGCCGCCCAGCAAAAAAACGGAGTACCCTTTATCGGACGAGAGCTTAAAAATCTCCTCACTCAAACGGACCCCGGTAACTTTAGGGGCAAACTTCATAGATTTACCGAAGGATCCTATGGCTGTTTCCAGACCTGCTTCCAAACCTGCCAAAAACCCGGCCGTACCCTTCTTCCCGATTCCCGACATTTTCTTTAAATAGTAATCGGCCATCACAACTCCCGCTCCGTCAGGTAACGACATATCGGCGTTATTTATCATATCCCTGAATTCGGGATCGTTCTGAGCCGACATAATGAACTCGGGATTTGTTGTACAGATATAATGAGAACCGCTCTTAAGCAGAACGGTCTCTATTTCCTTCATAACACAAGCAATATTACAATCCATATCCACGTTCACACCCAATATGTCTACCCGTCTTCCGCATGTCATATAAGAGTAATTATACATGTGCGGCATTCGGGCCGGAAACTATGCGACGGGATATACCCCCATGAGATGAAAAACACTCCTCACAAAAAGAGTAAAACTTTATCTTCGTTTTCTGGTAAAATGGGCACTATGAGTGCCGAAAAGAAGAAAAAGATTAGCATTTTAGAAAAGATATTAACTATAGCTGTAATAATGGGCGTAACATCCGCCCTCTACCTTTACACGTCGGGTTATAGGCTGGACAAGGGAAAAGGTTCGACTATAGACCTTGCTAAAACGGGTATGATTAGCGCTAAATCTCTTCCGGATGGGGCCAGCGTCTATCTCGACGGAAAGCTTATGACCGCAACTAACGATACTTTGTCGGGTATAGCTCCCGGAAAGCATAAAATAAAGATCGAGAAAAAAGGATTCGTGCCCTGGAACAAAGAAATAGAGATTTATGAAGAGCTTGTAACGGATATCACGGCCGTACTCGTATCACAAAGTCCCAGGCTGGAACCGTTAACCAACACCGGAGCAAAATACCCGAGCATCTCTCCTTCCCAAAATAAAATAGCCTACTTTTCGGAAGACGGCGAGAAACCCGGCGTCTGGGTCACCTCGTTGAACGGAGCAGGAATAGGTCTTTTCAGAAACACCTCCGTAATGGCAGTGCAGGACACAAAATTCGTGAAATACTCTCAGGGCAAGAGCATAGAATGGTCGCCCGACGAAACTCAACTACTGTTACAGGCATCAAACGACACATATTATCTGGTAGACCTGGCATCTAACACAGCTTCTACCGCCTATGCACCCGATGAAATAAGACAGGGTTGGCAGGAACTTTTGCTGGAAAAGAGAAAAGTGTTGGTCGAAAAGCTTGAAGTTCCTGAAAACATTAAGCAACTCGCCCTTTCCTCAAGGGCTTTCTGGGCGCCCGACGATAAAAAATTCCTGTATACGATCCAGAGTGGTGACACCCTCGAGTATAGAACGTACAACTTCGAGCGTCCTATCCCGATAGGCGAAAAAATAGAGAACACAGCCTTCACAACGAATTTAAACGACACCCAGCCTAAAGTCTCCTGGTACTCCGACAGCTTCCACCTAATCCTTGTCGAAGGAAATATTGAACAGGACAAAAGAGGGGTAATTTCTCTTATAAGAATAGATGGCACGAATAAAGTTGAGGTCTACAATAACACTCTTATGTTCAACTCGGTATTTGCAGTCCCGTCCGGCGATAAGATAATCGTGCTGACCTCTTTTAAATCGGGGGAACAAACAGACCTTTACACAGTAGGAATCAGATAAAGCTCTAACGCGAACCCGGAATAACATCCTTCAGCACGGCCGTTACTACAAATCTATTTATAGTCGTACCCGGAGGATCGCACGTCTGTAAAGTGAGAACCGATTCAATAACGGGTCTTAGCAGAGGCTGAGTGTTCCAACCTTTGACAACTTCTTTGTTCGTAACCTCGTAAACGTAGTCATCGCCTTTATAAAATACATGAACCTCATCCCCGTAGTTCAACTTTCTTAGTAGGTTAAAAACCGATGCGTAACCTCCGAGGTCAAAAAAATTCAGTGAAGCGTGCGCAAAAAGATATACATTGCCCGGTTCTCTGGAAGGGTACTGGGAGGTAGACGCATGAGCTATCCCATGTTTCAGTGCTTCTCTATAAGCCTTTTCGTCCGTTACCGACACGTCGGCGATTATCGGAGCGTTCACTCCTATCCTTTCAATAACAAGCGAAAATTCCGTATCGACAGGGGTCATAGCGATAGGGTTCGAGGATAAAAGCCTCGCGAAAACACTGTCCTTCTCCCCTCCTTCCGCGTTAATCTTATACTCCTGGTTACGCAGTTCCTTTATGTAGAACCATATCTCATCCTTTAACAGCGGCCCGAACGAAAAAAGCAGAAATAAAATGCCGAGGATTATCAAAACATTCGAGAGTTTAATTGGCCTGGTGTGCTTGTTATTTAACATAACCTTTCTACCATTGTACAATAACCCAATGAAAGTATTAAAAATAGGGGCTATCTGGTGTTCCGGGTGCCTTGTTATGAAACCGATCTGGAAAAAGATAGAAAATGAAAACCCCTGGTTGAAGACCGAATACTACGAGTTTGATGACAGCCCGGATATTGCACTAAAGTACGGGCTTGGGGCAGGATTTCTGCCTACCTATATATTTTTGGATTCTCATGACAAAGAGCTCGCCAGAGTTAGCGGGGAGATAAAAGAAAAAGACCTGTTGAAAATTATCGAACGACACCGGGAAGAATAGCAGATGCGTAAATGGTCACCGCTACTATTTTTCATTGTATTTACCGCTCTCTTTCTGCCTGCCGAAGCCCACAGTTCGTCACTTGATATATATCTTTTCCAAAGCAACACTTGTTCTCACTGCACCGCTGAAAAGACTTTTCTAAAGGAAATCGCTCCTAAATACCCCGAACTGGTAATAAATTCCTATGAGGTATCGAATAACCCCCAAAACCTGCAATTTATGGTAAAGGTCGGTGAAAAACTGGGGGTGGACGCCGGAGGCGTGCCTTTTCTGGTCTTAGGAAAAGAGTCGATAGTCGGATTCAACAGTAACGAAACTACCGGGGTTCAAATCGAAGAAAAAATTAAGGAAGCCCTGCAAAATCCTCCCGTAGACATGGTAGAACAGGTATTGGCTGAAAATCCCGAACTGATCACAGTAAAAACCTACCTGACGCCTTCCGGGACAGAAACAGAAAAACCCGCCGGGAATAAAAGCGCGTTCAAACTCAATCTTGACCCGAAATCACTGCCCCTCCCTGTATTTACCTTCGTCATAGCACTGATGGACGGGTTTAACCCCTGTGCTATGTGGGCTCTGTTGTTCCTTATTAGTCTATTACTAGGCATGAAGGACAGGAAAAAAATGTGGCTTCTCGGAGGAATTTTTATTGCCACGTCCGGACTTGTCTACTTCCTGTTCCTGGCCGCCTGGCTCAACTTTTTCATGTTTATGGGGTACGCTCTGGTGGTCAGATACGTCGTGGGTCTCTTCGCCCTGGGGCTCGGCATTTATTACTTATATGATTTCTACAAGAACAAAGGCGGATGCGCTGTCAGTGAAAACGAGAAAAGACGCGGGTTCATCGAACGCATTAAACAAGTTGTGCTGAACAAACATCTTTCCGTTGCACTGGTGGGAATGGTAGTACTTGCAGCTTCGGTAAATTTGATAGAACTGCTTTGCTCGGCAGGACTTCCCGCTGTCTATACCAAGGTTTTGAGCATGAACAATCTTCCGGAGTGGCAGTATTATCTGTACCTGATGTTCTACATATTAATCTTCATGCTTGACGATATCATTGTATTTGTGGGCGCCATGATAACGCTGCAGGCGTTCGGGATTAAAAATAAATATGCCAAGTACTCTCATTTATTGGGGGGCATCGTTGTATTGTTAATCGGTCTTGCTCTTATTTTCAAACCGGAACTGTTATCTTTTAAGTAAAACGGTTTTTTGAGAAATATTTTTCTGAAAAACAAAAAAGTGTTGACGTTTCAAAAAACTTTGATACAATGTCTGAGCATGTTGGGGCAACCTGACATGCACTAAAAGAGGCCAGGGATTTATCCCGGGTCTCTTTTTTTATTTCTGCTTATATTTTGGAAGGCTTTCCTGGTCGGGGTGGGCGGACTCGAACCGCCGGCCTCACGGTCCCGAACCGTGCACTCTAGCCAACTGAGCTACACCCCGAAGAGCGAATACGACGGGGGCGTGCAAAAGGAAGCAACCTTGTATTCAAGGTGAGCAGGCCTTTACACCCCACGAAAAACCTCAAGGCAAAAAGCTACATCTTAAAATGGTGCCCCCGGCGGGAATTGGTCACCGGTACTCGCCTGCTGGCTCGTCCGTCGACCCCGGCTCGGCACCGTCGTGCCTGCGCCATTCAATCCCCTTACGGGCAGAAACCCGACCGCCACCTTCGGTGACGTTCGTGTTTCTGGTGCCCCCGGCGGGAATTGAACCTGCATCTTATTCTTAGGAGGAACACGTTCTATCCGTTGAACTACGGGAGCAAAGCAATAAGATTTTAACACACAAACCCCCTACTTCGTGACAACAAACATTTCCGAAGGCAGTCGGTACTTTTCAATCAATTCTTTGTTAAGAACACCGTTTCTTACCAATATAAGCGCGAAATCGTCTACATAAACCGGCACCCATTCATGGTCGGCAAGTCTCGTGATAAGGAAGGGCTGCGCCCAGGGTGTGAAATCCCTTCTGTAAAAGAAAATAACGTTGAAATTGTGTCGGGCCATTACCTCTTTCCACTTTTCCTCGTTTTCCTGCATAGGAACGTAGGTTTCTGTGAAAAAATCCTCCGGGTAAGCTTCCGGTCTGTTGTCGACAAATACTTTTTCACGCGGGTATAAGCCATAAATCAGGTAACTTCCTATATCGTAGTTGTTAAAAACAGGTCCTTTTAGGCTGTTTCTGTTGAAAAATTCCAACGATTCCATTGAATCTTTTCCCAGGCCGACGCCGAAACCGGGTTGAAAAGGCGAAAAATAAGTGCCCGGGATTAGGCTCAGCCCTATTACAACAAACAAGGCTCCGTAAATAAAAACTTTCTTTTTAATTTCGCCCAAAACAAGTGTCATCACAGGAATTGCAGTGATAACAAAAAGCGGGATTGCTCTAAGATACTTTCCCCCGAGAACCAAAAATATCAGGGAAATTACTATTCCGGGCAATTCGTCTTTCGCTTTCTTTTTGTAGAGCAGGTACGTTATACAACCAAGTAAAAATAATCCCGCAATCTCAAAGAAAAAATACTCGAACTTCGGATACCTGATTTGCATAAAGAATACTGACTGATTTTCGGATATCCTGTACCCGTAGTTTCTGAAGATGTTAAATGGAGTCAACAGACCTTCCAATCCAAACGGATTAACCAAGCTTGCCAGAACAATCGAAAGTAGCAAGACAAGCACCTCCCACCTCTGCGTGCCAACTTTTTTGACTAATATAAAATAAAAAACGTATATCGCCGTAATGATAATTCCAAACACAAAAAAGATGTGGAAGTTTACCCAGAGTACCTGGAGGAGAAAGAGGAACGGGAGTAATAATTTTAGCTTAAACTGTCCAACCCCATATGATTCGAAAATATAAACGTACATAGCGAGTAAGAGGTAACTGAAGTTCTCCGGACGTACCTCATTGCGCGATGCAAAGAGAGGCGCGAGTAAAAGTAATGACAGCGCAAAGACACCAAAGAAGCATCTCTTTCTTACCGATAAATAAATAAAAAGTGCCGTTAAAGAGGCAAGAACTGCATTAAGGAATGTGAGTCCCTCGAACCCGGATACTCTGTAAATTAGATAGAAAATGACCCCGACTCCCCAGTGATGAGTTACTACCGGGAAATCTGCATTTGTATACGAATAAAGGTTTGTCCTGAGAACGCTACCCTGCTCTACAAATAGCTTGCCGTTGACCAAATGTCTCCCCAGGTCGACGATCGGCAAATTTATCTTGGTAAGAAAAAAGAAACCGAAATACGTAAAAAGGAGGGTTTTGGGCAAAAGTCTAAGGAGCACGGGTAACATTTCCTTGAATACCAGGCCTGCTTTGTTGACAAAACGTGTCATTTTTTCGAGAACCGGATAAATTCGCATACCTGTGTGCATTTGAACTCGCACCTATCCGCTATGCTTTCTTCTTTGTAGTGTCTACAGGGACTGGCACAAAAGCTGTACAGGCCGTTTATACCCGCGCACTGTATCAGGTTTATATCCTCACACTCCCGGTATTTTTTTAACCAGGTACCACCGGCGTCTTTGCATGCGTCGGTTTTGTCTCCAACAGCAGCGCCGAGTATGTAGAAAGCTATACCCAAGGCTAACATTGCTAATATCAGCCTGGCTTCTTTGTTGGTCTTTAGCAAGACCCACAGATTCATATTTAAATTATATACAGGAAGACGGAGGGGGTATAGATAGAGACGAGATTAGACGTTGTTAGATGATAGTAACATCCCCGAGCCACCCCACATTGACCAACTATAGGTCATATGATAGAATTGCCCACGGTAAAATTAACCGATCAACACACAGAAAACGCAGTATTTAGGAGGAAACATGTACTGGAAAAGAATGGTCTTTTACCTGGTTTTAGCGTTCGTTTTTCTTGCAGCAGCAAGACTCCTCACGGCGCTCAGTGTGGAACCAGAGTTACTCCCCGACCTACTTCTCTTAACAAGTGGTATCTTCTCTGGAATGGCTATCACCCGAGTGTACACTCTTCTGAAGCTAAGGGGCGGAACACTAAGTATCCTTGGCTCAATACTTGCTATTCTGTTCTTTGCGGGCTTACTAGTATTCGCAAGCTTAAACCCGCTGGCGGCAAAAAACCCATTTAATATTTGGGTGGTTTTAGTCGACTTAGCGCTGTTGGCTTTATTAGGATTTGAGATTCGTGCCTTAGTAAAAGCACTGAGAAAGAAATAGCAGTCGCTAAAAAGCAGTCATTTTTTTCCCAAAAGGAAGATGGCTGCTTATTTTTTTTCTGGTGGAGGGAGTTTTACTTCGTAAAGCAATTCTGCTCACTTCGTTCGCAGAAATGTGTGACTCGAACCTGCTTCGCGGTACGACCAGACGCCCCTCAAACAAAAAATATCCGGCGGTAAACGCCGGCCACTTTTTGTTGGCGGAGGGAGTGGGAGTCGAACCCACGATGCCCTTGCGGGCATAGCAGTTTTCAAGACTGCCGCACTAGGCCACTATGCGATCCCTCCGGGCCGTGTAAATTATACTAGTAAAAGCGCCAATCAACCAATAAGTATTGTGTATATCTGTTCGACCATGGAAAGCACTACGCTGGCGCCGGACAGGCTGTAAGACTCTATCCCCTCATCATCCGGCAATACCAGGGGCTTTTTCACCACCTCTATTTCCTTTCCATTATTTTGGAACGAGAAACTGGGAGAAATCTCGAACTCATCCACATAAGACAGTGCGCGGTCAACCGGGATTGTATTTCTTAGGAGTACTTTTGGGATGCCCTGCAGTGAATTCGCAACCCGAATAAGCTCACCCTCTGTATCGAGTCTCTCCCTTATAGACTCCTTTCCGCCCGAGTCCCCCTCTTTTGCAACCAATATCTCCTTTCCATAGCCGGAACACCCCTCGTTGTCACAAAGCAGTACGTACTCATTCCCCCGGTCGCCTGAAACAACAAATCTAGAGGGATTTAGTGTTATATTTTTAGAAGTTTTGCATAATGGGCATATTCTTCTTCCTGTCATTCTCAAATCTATAAGGCTTTCCGGTACGTCGATGAGTATAAAAAAATCCGGGTCGTCGCGATGATTAATCAGATTACGAAAATAAAGCGAGTATGAAATCTGATCTAAATTCCGAGGCATCCCGTCTATAAATAACGCCTTATTACCAACCTTATCAATTTCCATTTTAACAAGAGCGAGAACCAGCTCTGTGGGAAGGAGGGTGCTTTGGTTCCGATTTTGCAACGAGGTAAGTGCGTTCGCTACGGAAAGAAATCCCCGGTAATTAGAGGCAAAGTAATTTTCTATCTCCGACCTTTTGTCAGAAAAAGTGAGTTCTTCTTCCGTCTTTCTTATTACGTCGCCTATTGATATGTGTTGGAATCTGGTCGGACCGACTATTTCTTCAAACATTTTGGCATAAGTACCCTTGCCTGCCTGTTTTTTTGCCACCATGTAACCTACAAAGGTTTGTCTGTCCAATAGCTCCTTAAGTTTTTCTACCTTATCGCCCAGTTTTTCGTTGAAATACAATCTTCTATCCAACGGGTCGCTAAGGTCAAAGTCCCTGCTTACGGGGTAAGATTTGGAATTAAATAGGGGTATTTTCAGGGGTTCGTGCGTAACATTATGCATAGCTTTGGTCGTACTTGTACAACTCTTCGTGTACTCTTTTGTATGAACAAATTTCGTCAGGTTTAAACCAAAGCGATATCTCTTCCTCAGCTTCTCCTATTGAACCGGAAGCGTGTATAAGATTATAAATTGTTCTCTTCCTTCTGTTCGCGGCGATGGCAGAATCCAGGGAATAATCCCCTCTGATCGTACCCGGCGCAGCCTTTACAGGCACCGTGTCTCCTGATAGCGCACGTACTCTTTCGACGACGTTTACTCCTTCGAGCACTATTGCTAAAACGGAACCGGACATCAAGAATTCTGCATTCCAGCCTTTCACAAGTTCACCGACTTCCAAAGGGTCTGTGGTTCCCATATTAGCCATGAGATCTATGTTGTACTTGATACAGTCATCTATCGTCCTTTGACCTACCTTCATTTTCCATTCTTTAGAATCAGGATAGTGCCTGCTTGCTAACTCTTTGTCCGGTTTAACAAGCTTCATAGCCACCATTTTCATTCCGGCGCGCTCAAAACGATGTATTATTTCGCCGACAATACCTCTCTGAACTGCATCCGGTTTTAATAGAACTAAAGTTCTTTCGATCATGGGTAATTTATAACACCGGGCATTTATTTAGTCTAGAACAATATCCGAAAGCCCGTAGCTACCGTCCTGATAAACGGACAGGACGCTAAATCTCGATGACTGGAGTGCCTTTTGGGGGTATTCGTTGAGACTCGAAGTTATGGCACCGACCACATAGTGCATTAGACTTGACCTTTTCGGGTCTACCAAAGAAGAAGATTTATGGTGATCCCCGGCAATTAATGCTTTCACGTCGGGGGAATCTCTAACCAAAGAGAGGAGCATTTCCCCCTGGCTACGGACTGCCTCCTGCTTTTCAACCAAGGTAGAATCAGTGACCTCACCGTTCGTACTGCCCATAAAAATTCTGTTAAAAGGGGGCGCCAATTCTTCGGTATATAGGGGCTGGGACACCAGGAAAAAATCTGCGTCAGGCAGCTGAGTCTCCAACCATGAAATAGCTTTTGGTGTAATTACAGTGTAGTTAGCAGCGTTGCTAAAATATACGAAATTATAACCCGCGATGTCAGTCTCCCCGTACTCAGTACCAAACACAGAAGTAAAATTACTGGTGTCAACTGAGTCCGCAAGATCATGATCCCCCGGTAAAACAAAATATTCTACACCCGACCCTTCCAAAATATCCTTAATTTTTGTCAGTGAGGGAACATCTCCAAAACTCGTTACATCTCCCAGGATGAAAACGTCTTCTATCCCGCGCTCCCGTATCTTTTCCAAAGCAACTTTTAAATTGGCGGCATCGTCGTGAATGTCTGACATTATGGCAATTTCAACTACGACGTCCTTACCGGCATACACATTTTTATCAACCTCTTCCTCCGGTCTGCTTGAAGACACTCCGGAGCCCAGATTTGTCTGGGAAATACGTTCGGCGAACTTTCCCGCCACTTCTCCTATTTGTTCTTCATTCACATTAATATTAATCTTGGCGAGCAGGGAAGAAGATATCTCTCCGAAACGGGCCGAGTCTATGGCGTAAAGCTCTTTTGCCCCGAGCGTAACACCAAGAACCAATGCACTAAGAACAACCACGGAAAGAACGAATCTCACAAAGCGGAGACCCGGATGTGTAGAAGAACTCTTGCTTTTTGACTTACGCCCTAACATTGATAGTAGTATAAAGCTTTTACATCTTTTCCACTACTTCGATACCCAAAAGACCTAGTGCTTGCTTCAATACGACCATCGTCGCGTGGGACAAAAAGAGACGGAATTTCCTGGCACTTTCGGAGGACGCGTCCAAAATCGGCAGTTCACCGTAAAAAGAGTTGAATTTCTGGCCAACCTCGAAAGCATAATTTGCAATCTGGTTAGGAGAATACTCATTTGCGGACTTCGCTACAAACTCCGGAAAATGTACCAGAACCGATGCCAACGCCCTTTCTTTGAAGTGCATTGAAAATTCCTTAGGGATAGCTTCATATTTGAACTTCCCGCCGTCTATCTCGAACCCAGCTTTTTCAAGCACCGATCCGGCTCTTGCATACGTGTATAACAAATACGGACCGGTGTTTCCTTCAAATTTGGTTACCTGTTCGTAGTTAAATACAACATCCTGCTTAGTATCAACTTTGAGCATTCCGTACTTGAAGGCCGCTAAAGCTACCCGTTCTGCCGTTTCCCGGACTATTTTAGGCGATTTTATACTGTTGCGGATTTCCTCCTCTTCGAGAGACACCAGATCTTCCAACACGTCATCTGCGTTGACTACCAGACCCGTGCGCGAAGACATTTTTCCCCGAGGAAGAGAAACCATGCCGTAAGCGATGTGAACCAATCTATCCGACCAGTCAAAACCCAAAAGCTCAATTATTTTGAACAACTGCCTGAAATAGTCAGACTGTCTTACATCGACCACGTACAATCTTTTGTCGAACTTATATTTGTCGTAACTTTCTTTTGCCAGTTGAAGTTCCTTGGTGGAGTAGACCGACGTGCCGTCGCTTCTTAATAAAACTTTATCAGAAAGTCCGTATTTTTCGAGCTTCGCAATAATAGCTCCGGTCCCGTCTTTCACGGCCAATCCCTTTTCCAAAGCCAGCAATGCAATCTCTTTTCCGACATTAATCTTTTCGCTTTCATACTCCCAAACGTCGAACTCTACCTTCTGGTCTGAATAGGTCTTTTTCCAGCCCTCATATACCCAGGAATTCATCTTTTCCCAAACCGCCCTTACTTCTTTATCTCCGGCTTCCCATCGTCTGAGCAGTTCCTGAGCTTCATTCTCAATTTCGGGGTTTTTCTCGTGCTCCACCTCATACATTGTATAAAAGTCGCCCACGTAGTGATCGCTTTTTTTATCCGGAAGAGCTTCGTTACCATGTTTCATGTACATCAGCATGCTTTTACAGATGTGTATGCCGATGTCTCCCACGTAATTCGTCTTCACAACATCGTAGCCGCAATAAGCCAAAATCCCGGAAAGGGAAGAACCGATAAAGTTATTTCTGGCGTGTCCTATGTGCTGGGGTTTGTTGGTATTAGGCTGGGAGTATTCGACAATTACCCTTTTTCCCTTACCGAAATCGGCTGACCCATAGGACTTGTCTACGAGGTTAATATCCATAGTGTTGTGGAAAAGGAATTTGTCACTTAGCGTAAAGTTTATAAAGCCCGGAGCATGGGGTTCGATTTTTTCGAAAATAGGGTACAACATACCCTCGAATTCTATCTTCGGGTTCTCGGATGAAATTTCGTGCGCAACCTCAGTTGCTATCTCAAAAGGAATTCTATCCAGCTTTTTTGCTAAGCCGAATGAAATGTTAGTGGAGTAGTCGCCGAAGCTTTCATTTTCCGGCGGGTCCGCGACTATGCTCAAACCGTCTAACTCATAGAGTTTATAAACGGCCTTAGAAATTAGGTCTTCTGCCGTTCTCTTAACTTGGGATTTTCTAATTTCCATAGACAAAAGCATCATATCATTCAACGTGATCTTATAACAACATTCCCTGCCTTATCGGTGCGTATTACACCGCACCCGGCCTTTTCAAGTTCCTCAACGACCGATGGGGAAGGATGCCCGAAAGTGTTGTCTTTACCCACGGAGATCACGCAAATCCGGGGTTTGAGCTCAGCCACCAGCTCCCGGCTATACCCATTTACAGCGCCGTGGTGGGCAATTTTCAACACGTCCAGCCTCCCCGAAATTAGCCTTTTCAGCTTCCTGAGATCTAACCTCTCCTGCGCCTCTGCTTCGAGGTCGCCCGGGAACAGGGCATCAAAATCCCTATATTTTAGAAGTAAAACGACTGAGGCGTTGTTAAGGTTTTTGGGCATTTCATTAATATTCCCGAAAGGTACGAACAGTTTTATAAATACACCGTTTATGACGAATTGTTCCCCGTCAAAAGTTTTTTTAACTTTATTTTTATGATTATTTTTTACGTTTTCGGGCACGGCTCGTCCGTCAAGAACAACGTCGTTATATCTAAGTATGTCAAATTTACACCTTTCGAGGATTCGTTTGAAACCCACAAAATGGTCGGCGTGGGTGTGGGTCAAAATTACCAGCGGCAGTCTGCAAACCAGACCCGTCCTTTCCAGAATGTATTTATCCGCCGTATAATCAGCCCCGCCGTCAATTAATACCAGCGGCCTTCCGTTCAATTCAATGTAGATACCATCCCCCTGCCCCACATCCACAACATGTATCGCCAAACCGGGTTCGTTTATTGAATGCCTACCCGCCACCAGTTGAAAAACCAAGATATAGACAACAACAAAAGCTAATTGAAAAGGAACGGGACCTTTCATTTATGTTTTTCCTTTGCCCTGATAATAAAAATGGTCAACGCTAAAAATACGGCGTAATAAAACACAAGCATTGGCAAAGACATCTTCCACGCCACGCTGGCGTTATTAGACCCCGAGAAAAAATTTACGGTGTTGATAAAAAAATCGCAAAAAGGAAAAAGGAGCATCCATATAAATTTTGACGGGAGCAGTAACGCCGGAATGCCGAGCACCGTGGTTATAGGAACCGTCCACAAAACGAGGGCGTTTACCACCAAACTTATAAGACTTACCTGCCCAAACATTCCCGATATTAAAGGCCAAACCATTATCTGGGCGGCAAAACTTGCCGAAAAATCCCCCAATATAGACCATTTGTGTTTAAGTAACTTTAAAAGAAAACTTTCGACGGGATCAGCGAAAACAATTAACCCGAACGTGGCGAGAAAACTCAGGTACGTACTCGCGCTGAAAAAATTGCCCGGATTGATAAGCAGCACGCCAAAATAAGAGACAACCAGTAAACGCAATGAATTCAACAGGCGGCCGGAAAACTTTCCGACCAACATAAAAGAAGACATCACCCAGGCCCTTAATACCGGCGGTTCAAAACCCGTAAAGGCCGCGTAACCGAAAGTGGTAATTATAGTGAGTATTAGGTTCTTAACTTTGTACGGACTGCCGAAAATCTTCAAAGCATAACCGGCGATCAGACTCATGTTAAACCCCGAGACCACGACCACATGGATTGTTCCCGTCCGCTTTAACGCATCCTTGAAACGCGGAGATTTCGAAAGGTCGTCGACACCGATCGTCATACCCAGCACAAGCTCACTATGCGGGCTTGGGAGAAACTTTCTCGCCCTTTCCGATAAATGTTGCTTAACAGGCTCGAAAAACTCAAACGGACCCTTTTCAGGGCGCGGGGTGCAAGAAAAAATACTGCCCTGAGACTTGCAAAAATATAATACGCGTAGAGCCGTAACTAACATAAGAAGTAAAAATCCGATGTTCCGTTTTAGTAATTTCATCCTCACCCTTATCCGCCACGGTAAAAATTAGAACGTAATTAAATCTTTTATTTTTTCGTATACCGAGTTGGTAATCTGGGATTTTTCCTTGAACTCCTCTACTCCCGAGTAAGGTCTGTTGGCGACTATTCTTCCTGCATAAGCGGCGCCTATGCCGGGAAGGGCATCGAGCTCATCAAAAGTGGCGGTATTGACATTTACCTTTCCGGCGGACGTGGAAGTTGTACCCGCAACCTCCGGGGAACTCCCCGAGCTTTCAGCAACGGGATTAGACTGTAATGACGGAAATATTTCCTGAGAACAGTTACCCCGGCTTACGCTGTATCCTAAAGCCTCGAACGGAATAAATACCTTCTGTTCATCCTTCAGGATCTGGGATAGGTTGATGTTTTTACTGACCCAGTAATAGTCGTAGTCGGATGTA
The DNA here is from genome assembly GCA_000503835.1 of candidate division WWE3 bacterium RAAC2_WWE3_1. Lineage (GTDB taxonomy): Bacteria > Patescibacteriota > WWE3 > UBA101185 > UBA10185 > UBA8498. The sequence continues at coordinate 580,141 of CP006914.1, forward strand.
AAATCGCCGGCAATTTTGATGGCGTCTATCATCCTGCCGCCTTCTTTAATATCATACACACCCGGGTTGGACACCGCGCCTGTGATTTCCACTGCGATATCGGCGGCATCGACGCAGATATTTTCTACGCCGTTGTCCGGAGGTTTGTCGGAATAGAAGACCGGATAAATCTGCGATACAACATACCCGGTTATAAAGGCTAATCCTACGGCTAAAATAATCGAAACCCTGTTTGAAGACACGCCTTATCGTAAGTTCATATGCTTAAAAAATAAATGGAGATGGGTCTATCTTCGGTAGAAATCCGATTATTTAATTACCGCGGAATAAACGCAAGGCGATGCCTTGAATACAATATGTAATGACTTAACACAACTTATTACCGCATAATTAACGCGTGGGTAGGTTCGCAACGGCAAGCCGGGAAAAAACGGAAATAAAAAAACTCAGTCTTCCAGAGCTTTTAGCAGGATTTCTTTGAAAACCTTACTTCTGTTTAAATCCTTTAGAAGAGCCACAAACCTCGTCTCATTTATTCTGTAGTAAACTTCTCTGCCCTTTTTGTCATTCTTCAAAAAACCAAGGGAGGCTAAAACCCTGAGATGATGAGATGCCAGATTTTCTTCTACATTAAGCCTATCCGCCACCTCCGAAACATTTCTCTGACCCGTACTTAAATACTGGATAATCTTTAGGCGGTTCTTGTCTGCCAAGGCCTTAGAAACTTTTTCTAACATCATAATGCCTGGAATATACAACATGATTTAAAATAATTCAAGGTTTGTCATTCTTTACCCTATATTGGACGGCTTCCGCCAGGTGGGCCGCTGAGATTTCCGAAGCATTTTCCAGATCCGCTATGGTCCTGGATACCGCCAGTATTCTGTGAACTGCCCGTGTGGATAATCCGTATCTTGAAACCGTCATTTCTAACAGGGACGAAGCATCCCCCTCCAGGTTACATATTCTATTTATACTGTTGTAAGGTATCCCGGAATTGTAACTGATTCCCAAATGCGCGAGCCTGTTCCTTTGAATAGAAACCGCCTTTCCGATCTGCTCTCTGACAGGACATGTCGCGTGGCATTCTTCTCCGTTTTTTAGACGGGACGCTTCCAAGGAAGAACCGGATACATAAGTTAAAATATCGAATCTTTCCAATAAGGATGCATTCATCCTCATATTGTAGGTGTTTATATCTTTTCCGTTACATTTGCACTGTCTATCCTCTGCCCCGAGCAGACCGCACATACAATTGTTTGCCGCTCCTATCAATAGGAAATCAGCGGGATAAGAAACAGGAACCCCCTCATTGTGGAACTCTATCTTCTTAAGATCAATGACCGTTTTTAGAGAGTTCAAGACTTTGGGTCTAAAAAGGTGCATTTCGTCCAGGAAAAGTATTCCCTTGTGTCCCAAAGTTGCCTCTCCGGGCATTCTGGGACTTCCTATTAAACTGCCCTCACTGACGGAAATGTGGGGTCTTCTAAATGGCGTTGTTACAACATTTTCTACGGGCAGTCCGCATAAAACTCCGGCTTTTAATATTTCCACTACATCTTTTGTGGTACCCGCAGGAAACATACGAGCACTCTTCTCTGCCAATAAGGACTTTCCCGTACCCGAGGGACCGAGCATTAAAATATTGTGGTGTCCGGAAATACTTATCGTCAAAGCACGTTTCGCACGAGCGTTTCCGAGTACGTTACAGAAACATCCCGCCCCGCCCCTGATCTCCGGAACATAACTATGTGACAAAGACTGACTTTCAATCAAAGTCATTCCGTTGCCTTTAATAAAAAACTTCGCCGCGTCACCCAAAGAGGACAATTTATATACATTTAGGTCATTTTTCTTTTCGTTAAAATAATAGGACTTGTCCGGTATAAACAACCGACCTATTCTCCCCGACGCCCACCCGTCGTCCATGAATATAGTTTTAACCGAAGGAACGAGATAACCTGCCGAGTCGACACCGCCGTAGAAAAGATCCGATGTACCGGAAACCGACCCCGAATGAACAAGTAAAATACTCATTGATATAGGAAACTCTATGTCTGCAAGGTCAGAAATTAAACCCGCCGGATACACATTCACGTTCATTTTCTTGTTTGGAAATTCCAGTCCGGAGTTGCTAAAGGCAGTTCTGATCTTTCTTATACTTTTCACACACTCCCCACCCTTCACACCCGTTACCTCGACCCTCGGTATGCCCCGAGACGAAATAGTAACCTCAATGTCGAGATCAACAACCGTAGAACCCTTAATAACGAACGACCTAACTTTATAGTACATAATAGACGCCTCCCTTTTCGAAAATCAGATTTTTCAGCATCATTTCAACGATAATTTTGTTCAGAACGGGCCCGGGAATTCCTGTTTCACTGCTCAGATCATCGAAGTCCGGACTCTTTTCCTTTAGTACGGAAAGAATACGTGATTCCCTGTCATCGTCCGCGGCTGTCGTGCCGTTTCGGCGTGTTTCCTCCTTATTAATGCCCATCTCATTCATAAGCTGTCCGGGCGAAAGATAAATCTCCGCCCCCTCGGCGGCCAGCTTGTTTGTCCCCGCCGATCTCTCTGTGTAAATATCCCCGGGGACGCTGAAAATTTTCCTACCGTACTTAGAGGCAAAATAGGCAGTAATCATGGAACCGCTGTTTAAGGAGGCTTCGACAACCAAAAGTACTTTGGATAAGGCCGCTATTATTCTGTTCCTCTTTGGATAGGTCCATTTTCGAGGTTTAAACCCGTCCTCAAATTCCGAAACTACTGCCCCTCCGCCCCTTACTATCCTTTTATACAGTTCTTTATTTGTTGAGGGGTGGACAATATCACAACCGCAGGGCATTACAGCAACAGTAATGCAACCCGCGCCTAAAGCAAATTCGTGGGCGTAGCTATCGGTACCTGCGGTGAAGCCGGAAACGACAATAAGTTCGGTGTCCTTTAAAAAATAAAAAAGTTCGCGCAAAACCCTAATACCGTAAGGGGAGATCCTCCTGCTTCCCACGATACCAAGACCTTTCTCACTAAAACCCGTCGGCAGTGTTCCCCGCACGTATAAATTTTCCGGAAGTCCTTTAACAGGCCCGCCGCACGAAGGAAAGACCACTATGTCAGACGGAGCCGCGTTTATCATGTATACAAATATGATACCGGCGCCATAAAACACAATATTCGGAGTTCCAGCCAGATTAGAAAAATACTATTTGCTATAATGCGTTTATGGAAAAAATGTTAAGCACCGATGAACTCGTATTAAAAGCACGCGAAACGGGAGTTGATTTTGGTAAGGGCGATCCTTACAACAGACTCAGGTACTACACAAAGATCGGGTGGCTACCTCATATGACAAGACAAAAGGACAGCGATGGCAATATAAGGGGGCACTACCCCGATTGGGTTCTGGGCCAACTGGTCACTATTGAAAAACTCAAGGCCGAAGGAGCCGGTAACGACGAAATAGCCAAACAAATAGAAACAAAGAATAAATACACGAACCTGCTGAATCTCATAAAATCCAAAGAGGTTAGAACCCAGCTGATTTCCTACTCCACTTTAATACTTTTGCTCATAATATCCGCCAATGAATTCGGAGTCATTAATATAGGTAACCAGAAATCAAGTCTTATAGAAGCATACTCATCACAGGGAACGAACAGCGATAGTATTGAGATACTGGCTTCGGGCTCGACTATAGTTCCCAAAGGCCGTTCTACCGTATTCGTGAACAGTAAGAACCTGACCGCCGACGCTAAAGTAATTATCACTTTTACTCAAAGTTTTTCACCGGCTACCGCTTATTGGGTAACTAATGTAAAGGCGGGCGAAGGGTTTGAACTCAGACTCGACACGCCGCTTTATTACGACACATCTTTTAACTGGTTCGTGTCCAAATAGCGTAACTACAACAATTAACTATTGCTTTCCCTTTACGAGAAAACCCCTTGACAGACTTATTTTCTGCGTACAAACTTGAGATATGAAACAGAACAATAATTTAACCGTCATACTCGAGGGTATATCTAAAGTTATTCCACTTTACCTACTCCCTTTTCTAGTACCAATTTTTTTCCTGCCGATTACAACTGAGTTCTTCGAACTGAACAAACTCACGTTGATAATCGTAAGCACCATACTGCTGTCAATACTCTGGGCAGTAAGACTGATGATGGGTCAAAAAATCGAACTTGCGAAGTCCATCATAGATTTCCCCCTGGTCATATTCACAGGTGTATATGCTTTAGCTACGGTCTTTTCCATGAATAAGACCGTAAGTATCTTCGGAAGCCAGGGAAGGTGGCTAGGATTATTCTCGTTGGTAGTCTTCGTAATCTACTACTACATCGCAACCCCCTTGTACAGAAGTCCCAAAGCTATAAAAACAGCTATATACGCATTCCTGACCGGCACCGGGATTGCGACTTTCGTCTCACTCTTAGGCTACTTCAACATTTTTATTTCTTCCGCACCGTACATGAAATTGCAAAATTTCTCTTTTTACGGAGGCACCACACAAACAGCGATGTTCGCATCCTTATCTATAGTGATGGCTCTCGTTCTTATAGCCTACGAGAGAAATATGTTAATAAAGATAGGTCTTGTAGGGGCAACCATCCTGAGTATCCTTTATGTCGCATTAACCGGGGCACTAGCCGCGTGGGCTGTACTTGTGGTCGGGATAATCGGAATGGTCTTTTACGTCGATCTTTCTAAAGTATTCAAGGACGGCATTTACTATCTTGCCATTCTGGGAACAACTGCTGCAATGGCAGTCGTATTTTTGGTTCCGGCAACACGAAATGTACTCGTAAATCCTAATTTCCCGAAAGAGCTCGGTCTTCCGGTAAGAGAAAGCTGGGTAGTTGCATCATCGACAATACAAAACTTTCCTCTTCTTGCCACAGGACCTTCGACCTTCCAAACCAACTTCACCCGTTTCAGACCTATGAGCCTTAACGCAACGGAGTTTTGGAATGTAAGATTTGATATACCTTTCAATGAAATCTTCAACATCATCGCCACGGTCGGTATATTAGGTCTGCTCACCGTTATATTTCTGGCTTCGAGAATGATGAAACTTGCGAATCAAACCAAATTCACCGACAGCCGTGAGGGACTTACCGAAGTTTTGAGTCTTTCTCTTGTAGCCCTGATGTCTTCCTTCCTGTTCACTTATGCTTCCGTAGCATCAACATTCATGTTATTCACACTTCTCGCTTTACTGGTTGCCGCTCATACGTATATTGACGAACACAGCAGAGTTGCGCAGATCAGTTCTATCGGCGCAAAAGACATTCAAGCAGTTGCTTCTTTAGGAGACAGTTCTGCGATAAATAAGGAATACTCTAAGTTTATTTTCGGAGGAGTCATAATCCTCGCTGTAGTATACGGAGGTTACCTCTGGAGCAAGAACTACATGGGAGAGTTCTATATGAGAAAAGCTGTTCTGGCCCTTATCAGCAACGACGGAGCAGCTGTGTACGAGAATCAGAGAAAAGCTATTACGGCTAATCCGACAAGAGATTCTTATTACAACTCTTTCGCACAAACCGACCTCGCTTTGGCAAATAATATAGCAGGAAAAGAAAACCTTACGGATGCCGAAAAGCAGACGATACAGGGTTTGATCTCCGAAGCTATAACTACCACCAGGGTCACCACAGAGGCCATAAACCCTCTCAGCGCGGCTAACTGGGAAACCAGAGCATTAATATACAGAAGTATTCTAAATGTCGCCGACAATGCCTCTGAGTGGGCGGTATCGGCATACAACACAGCCATACAGCTTGACCCCACAAACCCGAGACTGAGACTTGATCTTGGCGGAATGTACTACGCTCAAAAGGACTACCTCTCAGCAGCCAATCAGTTCAGACAGGCTTTCTCACTGAAACCCGACTACGCGAATGCCTACTATAACTTTGCGCAGTCTATGGTTCAGTTAAATGACCTGCAGAGTGCAAAACAAGCGTTCGAGGTTGCAAAAACTCTCGTTCCTGCCGATTCTGAGGACGCCAAACTTCTGAACAAAGAGATTGCAGCTATAGACGAAAAGATAAAAGCGGCGGGTACTACCGGGCAGGTTAAACCCACTGTCGAACAAATAACCGCTTCGCAGAATCAGGGTCCCGTACAACAAGAACCTCTGGTCAAAGCAGGCGAGGAACAACAGATTGAAGGACAGAATCTTGATTTGGGAACTTTACCAAAACAGGGAGAATAAGACCCCGGAATTACAAAGAGATTGAAAAGAAGAAACCCCCGCTCGGCGGGGGTTTCTTTATGTGTATTTTCTGGTGGACCGTAGCGGAGTAAGAGCTTGCTCACTCACTCCGTTCGTTGCGCTTCCTCATACATTGCTACACAATGACGAACCACTTCGTAGTTCTTCGTTTTAGATTCAACGAAAAACTATCGGTAGCCTTGGCTACCGCTACTTTTTCTGGTGGACCGTAGCGGAGTCGAACCGCTGACCTCTTCCATGCCATGGAAGCGCTCTACCAACTAAGCTAACGGCCCAAATTCCAATAATAAAAGTGCGACAAGACGGAACCTAAGAATTATATCAGATACCTTTAGGAGTCATAGTTTTAACAGTTTCCCGTCCAAAAACCATTCTCTTGTTCGGAAGATTCTCTATCGTGAATAATTTTACAGGTTTTTCAGCATTAAACACCGATCTTTTCGGATTTTCCTCAAGAATCTTTTTTATCCTGCCCATCAATTTTTCTACTCCCTCCCCCGTTACGCCGGATATGCCTTCGGCACTAATACCGTTCTTTTTAAATTCAGAAAAAATATGGACGGCGTCGTCCTTAGATTCGGTAATGTCCATTTTATTTATAACAACCAGTTCGGGCTTGTCCATTAACCCCTTACCGTATACTTCCAGTTCTTTTCTTATTTTCCGGTAATTGGACAGGGCGTTTTCTGCCGGAGTCAGACCGCCCTCACCTGAGTAGCCTTCCAGGGGATCTATCAAATGTACAAGCACTCTGGTACGCTCTACGTGCCTCAAAAACTCGTCACCCAGGCCTTTGCCCTCCGAAGCTCCCTCTATTAACCCCGGAATATCGGAAATTATGATGTTTTCACCGTTTTCCAACTCCATGACGCCTAGATTAGGTGAAAGGGTGGTAAAAGGATAGTTCGCGACCTTGACATTAGCGTGGGTCAATCTATTTAGTAACGTACTTTTACCCGCGTTGGGCAACCCTATTAAACCGACATCAGCTACGAGTTTTACTTCAAGTTTAATATCTTTTTGTTCACCCAAAGTTCCGGGAGTGTATTGAACAGGAGTCTGATTGGTGGAACTGCGGAACCTGTAATTTCCCCGGCCGCCAATTCCTCCCCGGGCGATAAGAAATTCCTTTCCGTCATCGTCCATATCAGCAACCAGAACCTCGCGTCCTTCTTTTATCTCATAAACCAAGGTCCCGAGGGGTACTGAAATTCTGTAATCTTTCCCATCAGCTCCGTACATTTTCAACTTCCCGCCATGACCTCCGTCTTCGCCCGCGTACATCTCTTTCGTTCTAAAATCCCTGAGAGTAGCCATGTTCCTGTCGGCAACAAAATAAACGCTCCCACCGTCTCCACCGTCACCTCCGTCGGGCCCTCCCTTCGGAGTACCTTTTTCCCTGAAAAAAGAGACTTTTCCGTCCCCGCCGTTACCGGCCCTAAGTTTTATTTTCACCAGATCTATCATTTTTATTGAACGAAGTTGAACGGGTCCTGAGCGACGCCGTTGTACTTAATCGTAAAGTGAACATGGGGTCCGGTTGATCTTCCCGTGTTTCCCATCAATCCTATAATCTCACCCCGCGAAACTTTCTGGCCATAGCTTACATCAATACGACTCATATGACCATAAACTGTCTCGTAACCGTTTCCGTGGTCTATCCTCACGTGCAGCCCCAATCCGAAAGGATCCCACCCTGCTCTGACAACTGTTCCTGAGGTACACGCCAGCAACGGAGGCAGGGCAATATTGTGAGGCGTGGCTATGTCCAAACCATCGTGGTACCAGCTGAAATACTGGGTAATTATCCTGACCGTGGTCGGCCAGACACAAAAGCCTCTGTCGGCAGACGCCGCAGGAGAAATACCCGTCGACGGAGCCCCCGAATACACCGAGATTACCGGCACGATCTTGGGAACCTTTCCGCCCGGAATAACCAGCTCAGTACCCAAAGCCAGATTTGAAGTGTCCAATAAATAATTAAAGTCGGCCACCGCTTGTGCAGGAACATCGTATTTTAACGCAATTGAGGTGAGCGTATCTCCTCTTTCGACTGTGTGGATAAGCCCTGCTACGGGAGGAATTGTTATCTCCTGCCCTACCTTGAGTATCGAGTTGTCGGAAAGACTATTAACATATTTTATAGCGTCAACGGATATTTTGAACTTCTGCCCTATGCTATAGAGGGTATCTCCCGATTCAATCTTGTATACATACGATTCGGTCCTCTTTCTCTCCTCGGGTACGGTCGTTACGGCCATCTCCCTTTTTGGAATAATATCGCTCGAAGTGGCAATATAGTCTGCCTTAACCTGAGGACTTGCTATAAAATCATAACTGCTCAAAACCTCACCGATCATAAATACTATCAACGACGCTGTCACCACAGTTACAAAGGCCAACGGTCTACCGAGTTTCCCCCTGGACCAGATCAATTTTTTGACAACAAAAGATTTTGCCGTTGAGGGTATCTGGAATAGAAAATAGACGGCCGCTCCGATCAAAAACAGAAGGTCCACGATCTTGTCCCATAAATACTCTAACAGAGAACGAAAAAACTCCGCCCATATATTTACGAACTGTTCAAATTTATTACGTCCTTGTGGCCTAAATCCTTCGAAGCTGAGCTGAAAAAAACGTTTAGACGCCGGGCGTTTGATAGTAAAAACCATAACTACTGGCTCTAACGATTTTACCAATACCGCGATTTAACGGCAAATCCAAAAACCCGGCTATATTTTATGAATTAGGCTCCCGTGTGAAGAGTGTCAAGAAAGTCTTTGTTGGTCTTTGTTTTCTTGAGTCTGTCTATGACCAGATCCGTGGCGTCTCTTTCATCCAAAAGGTCTACCATTCTTCTTAGTCTGTACACTTTTTCCAATGTGGGAGCATCGAACAACTGCTCCTCGTGTCTTGTACCACTTGATTTAATGTCTATCGCCGGAAAAATACGCCTCTCGGACAGGCTCCTATCGAGCCTAAGTTCCATATTGCCGGTACCCTTGAACTCTTCGAAAATAACATCGTCCATTCTTGATCCTGTTTCGACCAAGGCCGTAGCTATAATGGTCAAGCTTCCTTTTTCCTCGAAGTTCCTGGCCGCACCGAAAAAGTGCTTGGCAGGATACAAAGCGGCGGGGTCAAAACCTCCGGTCAAAGTCCTTCCGGAAGGAGGGGCGACCATATTATAAGCACGGGCGAGCCTGGTGATGGAGTCCATGAGAATAACAACATCCTTGCCTCTTTCGGCAAGTCTTTTTGCTCTTTCCAAACACAACTCAGAAACACGCGTCTGCTCCTCCGCTCTTTCATCAAAATTACTGGCATAAACCTCACCTTTTACATTTCGGCTGAAGTGTGTGACCTCTTCAGGGCGTTCCCCGATAAGAGCGACCATCAGCACTATTTCCGGATGGTTGGTCGTTATACCGTTGGCAATATCCATCAATAGGAAGGTCTTACCGGCCTTGGGAGGAGCAACGAGCATAGCCCTCTGGCCCTTTCCTATAGGAGCAATCAGGTCGATAAGTCGGGTGGAAATGACATCCTTGGTCGTTTCCAGTTTCATCCAGTCCTTCGGGAAAATAGGTGTGAGCTCGGTGAACTGAGGTCTTCTTCTTGCGCTCTCGGGTTCTATACCTTCGACCGACTCGATTCTGAGCAAAGAGAGGTACCTCTCCCCTTCTTTGGGAGGTCTTGCGTATCCTTTTATACTGTCACCTTTTCTCAGGTTAAATCTTTTTATTTGAGAATGACTGATATAAACATCACGCGGCAGGTCCGACTCAACCTTTTCTCGTTGTCTTATGACACCGTAGTCGTTTAATATCTCCAGCATCCCTTCTATACCGACCGAATCCCCGTTGGCACCATAATCCTCAGAAGAATTATTAGGTTTGTGTTGGTATGAATATAAGGGGGCTGACACAACGGGGGCTTCTTTTGCTCCTTCTTGTCCGACAACAGGAGAGACGCTCTCAACGTTATCCGTTGCGGGAGCTTTGGAAACAGGCGTTCTCTTTCTGACACCGGAAATGTCCGTGGATTGAACACCATTATTAATCAAATTACTATCTTTACTTGTATCTACAGTTTTTCTAATTGGCATATTTAATTGTTTAAAAATGAAATTTATACATCGGTCTGTTTAAGGCGTTTGCCTAAAGCCGGGAGATAGCCACTGCCCCTTGCTACCTCCCGACTTTAAGCCTCATCCGAATCAAAAGGAATCGATAAGTTCAGCCTTCACAACGAGTCTTTTATCATATGTCGATCTACCCGGAAGCCATATTCCCCCGCACGTAATTAATGTCAGTTCAGATTTGCCTTCAGTCTCTTTCAACACCTTGAGCCGGTCGGGATCATTGACATCAATTAAAAAAGAATCGACGATCTGGTAAGCGTACAGTCTGCCTAAGCTGTCTTCTAAAAGAACTGTATCACCTACTGTGGCGTTTTTCAACTGCCAAAAAGCGGCAGGTCTACCAAGATTATCGTCAAAATGTGCGTTGATTATCACGTTACCTTCTTCGCCGGGCTTGGCGCCATTCTTGTACCATCCGGCCTCGTTCCATTTTTTGGGGGTATCTAAAGTACCGTCAGCCTGCAGTCCCACCTCAACAATATCCGCGTTAATATTCCTCTCTTTTATGGAAATATGGACGGGGGGCATAAAAATAGGCTTCATCACCGATTCAAAAACCGATGTCTGCTCCTGCACGGTCTGTTCCACAACGACTTCCTTTTTCATAGTGAAATCACGCAGAAACCCCTTCGTATAGGCAAAGTAGACGCCGCCGGACAATAAGACCGCCGACAACAAGAAAAATATAAATTTTTTAGCTGCGTTAGGTAAATTCATAATGAAATTATGATGAAAATTTTAGGCAAGGAACAGAATGGTCGAGTAAAGTAACCCAAACCCAACCATTCTGCCCCCTGCCTAAAGGCAAAGGGCAAACGGGGTACCGTGAAAAGCACAGGCTCTTCACGGGAAGATAATTACCTCATTCTATGAGAGGTTACTTCTTCCTTCTCAGCAAAGCTCCGACTAGCAAAGATCCGATTCCGGCTATACCGGTCACCGAAAGAGCTCCGGTCTCGGGCAGCTCTGTAGGCTCACCCTCACCATAACAAACAGTGGCGGTATCGGAACCTTCGAATTCATCGCCCCACTGAACTTTAGCTTTGTTTACTATACATTTGTCAAAAGTTCCATCTCTGTCAAACTCATCCGCATCAATCCGAGCCTTTATAATAAAGGTTTCGGTCTCACCGGGTTCAAAATCGTCCCAGGATTCCGTCAGACCTGAGCCGCCTACTCTATCCATTTCTTTAGGTAGAGAATCGCTCATCTTCATGTCGTCAAAATCTATGTCGGCGTCCTCGTCAGAAAGGTTTTTGATCTTTATTCTAAATTCTACGACATCGTCTTCTTTGACGTCGGTGACTTTAGATTCCCAATCATCGTCGCCTTCTATTCTGACTTTCTTCTCTATGCTAAACCTTTTATTAATTATGCAGGTTTCGCCTCCGCCGTAATTTGACTCGCAGTCAGCAAGGGCCTTGTCACTTGACAAAAGGAACAAGCCGGCTACGACAGCTACCAATGCTATTAACTTGTAACCTTTTTCTTTCATATAATTCAAATAACAAAACCCATACCTACCTTACTACACGAGATAAGTTAAATATGGCAGTTTTTGTTGGTTTGGCAGGGAACTTAGTACTCATGTGTTGATCACACAGATCAACCATGTCGGTATTTTAGCCCAATCCGACTCTTTTGTCAACACTATGGGGTTGGACGGTTTGAGTCAGTTTTCAAGCCCTTCGGGGTATTTTTTGAACCATCTCGTCAGGTTATTAATCCCCTCCTCAAGGCTCGTGGAAGGGTTCCAGCCGAGTACGGCCTTCGCCTTGTCGTAATTAGCATAAACCTCCGCATATTCCCCCCGGCGTATCTCCCCGGGGTTGCGGTCAAATTTATTTCCCACAGTTTTCTCTACCTGATCTATTATTTCGTAAACTGTAAAACCTTTGCCGGTACCGAGATTGAAAACATCACTTGTCCCGCCCCCTTCAAGATACTTCACTGCTCTAAAGTGAGCGTCCACCAAATCTACAACGTCAACATAGTCCCTTACCGGTGTACCGTCGCGGGTGTCAAAATTATCGGCACAGGTTACACTAAAAGGTGAAAGGCCCAAGGCGCCCCTTACAGCACTCTGTACAAGATGGACGGGGGGCAAAGAACTGTACCCAACGTCGCAATCTGGGTCGGAACCGAAAACATTAAAATAACGGAAAATTACGTGCCGCAGTCCGAATAACTCCGAATACCACCTAATAGCTTTCTCAACCATAAGCTTGGATTCACCGTAAGGGTTGGTGGGATTTTGAGGATGTTTTTCGTCTATCGGCAGGTATCGGGAGTTACCGTAAGTGGCACAGGTCGAGGAAAATATTATGTTTTTTATTCCGGCTATTCTCATAGCCTCCAAAAGGTTAACGGATCCCATCAGATTGTTAAGAAAGTATTTGTGCGGGTCCTGCATAGATTCACCGACTGACAAAACACCCGCGAAGTGCATTACAGCAGAAACATTATTCTTGCTAACGGCGTTCAATGTACTTTTCACTTTCTCCCCATCCCTCAGGTCGACTTCGAGCACTTCAAGGTTGCCGTATTTTTTAAGGTTCTCTAAAGCCTGTCTCCGTCCGGTTGTAAAATTATCCAAAACACGAACCTTGTAGTTTTCCTTTAGCAATCTCTTAACCGCATGACTCCCGATGTACCCAGCTCCTCCGGTGACCAGGATTTCACTTTTCATAATCCTCCCCGTCTCCGGCGGTGTCCTCTTTATACCTGAAAACATATAAAGCGACCGGAATCAAGATTAAGAGCCCCAGGTACTCCAGAAGCTCGGGTAAAAAGATAAATTTTATACCCGAACTGTCGGTTTTTGCCTCAAACACCCAGCCGTTTGACCAGTTATTAACTGTAACATGCCTGGCGTTGCAGGGTTTTAAACCACAAAAAGCGACCCAGCCTTTTTCGTAGGCCTCGTTCAGAACGACCAGCTGCTCTCCCGTATCCGGCAAAACCTCAGTGTGAAAACTACGCAGATAGTTATAAGGTACAGGAGAAAGCCGGACGGATTCCAGCTGATTTTCTGTATAGTCACTGCCGAAAACGAGGTTAGAAAAGTTTACCGTATACCCCATTTCCTTACCCATAGGAGGGATCAGGTAGTGATAACTCTCTATTGTCCGGTTCTTGGGAAGTTCTACATACAGATCGCACCTCTTGGAGAATTCGTTGGTCAGACACATACGCAAAGGCGGTCCCTCCACATTGCGTGCCCTTATTTCCAGAATATACCCGGTGTTTTGCGGTAAATACGGGAATGGAAAGGAGTCGCACACGGCATTCTCAATTGAGGAATATGTTAAAATGCCGGGCGTACCGGAAACGTTAGGCATCTCATCCTGATTTTGCAGCAAATTGCAGTACCTGTAATAATGATCCATATCCACGGCCTTGCCGCCAAAAGACATGTTCTTATCTACTTTATAAGGTTCGGACACAAAGGGCGTGAGAACCTTTTGCTCGTCAAGGATCATGGGATAAGCGACGGTGTCCCCTGCCGAATACATTTTGATGTTTTTAAACGTGGTTGCTACGGGGTTATTGCTGCCCAGGGCGTTCGAGTTAAACCTGAGAAAATAATCACTGATGTTCCCTTTTAATGTGAACATGTGAACACCATCTCTGTAATAATTCTCGCACAGCCCCGACTTGCTGCTGAAAACACATATTGAATAAGGGCTGGCAGGGGTCACGTCGGCCTTTATAACGTACGGATTAGAAGTGTTGCTTTCTGCACTGCTTTCCAGAATTGACGCAACCGGAAGTGTGAGACACGCCTTCAAACCACTGCCGGTCAAAGTAAATCCGTCCTCAAGCTTTTGTATTTCATAAGAACTCTGACCGGAAAGGTCGCTGCAAGGCTCAAGTTCGCCGATAGAGCTCGCGGTGGACACATCAGCTTCTTTCAGAGTATAGATATCAATATTGTTGGAACCGCCGATGTTGTAGTAGAAACCGATATCTTTTTTTCCGTATTCGAAGGAATTTAAAAACAATCCCCGCGGGTCACCATTGACCGACATTTCCACCGCAGAATCACCTTTAATTCCGTCAAAAACTGTCCTTGTAAGTTCTTCGCCTGAGGATATATGGTTCACAGAAAATACCAGCCCCGCATTTCCGGGAAGACGTTCAAGTGTAGCGGTCAAAGGAACGCGGGCGGATTTCTCTCCGCTCTCATCTTTGCCCGAAAGTATAGGATCTCCCGTTATAAATTTCGGGTTTATAAAAGTAAAATCTCCCCGTTCCTCTATATACTCCTCTTTTATAGTTTCATCGGTATTGGTTATACCGACGTAAGGAAAACTTTCTTCGCCCTCGCTTATATAGGGGTTGTAGTAGGAATAAACAGTATCGTACGGCTCTTTATAAACAACATCCCCGACCGGATAGAATGTATCGAAAGTCTCAATCCTTGATAGAGGCTGCACCGGAGTATATTCATAGACCGACAGTCCCTTTCCGAAGTCACGTGCAAGAGATATCTTCTGTGTTTTCGCGAAGAGACTTTTAATCTCGGGATAAAACAGTTGTTTGGCATCGGCCGCCGGTATCATTACCGATTCGTCCAATAGTAACCACTTTATCTTATATTTATCTAAAACATCTGTTAACAGTTCCGGATCACGTGAATACACCGCATACGACATTTCCCTGTAGTACTGTTCGTTCAGCAGGTTCCACCTGTCAAACTCGCGGTTCATCACGGGTTGTTTGATTCCGAACCATATAAACCCCGCTCCCTGGTAACCTAAGCGCGTTGCGGGATCCCAATCGTAGTACACCCACCCCCAAAAACTATGGACGGGAAAGTCGGCCACCCTTCCGTAACCGTTCTGCGAATCAAAGTACTTGAACATTTCGAAGTATTCTTTTGGTATATCCACGCGCATTGACGGACTTATCAAATTCCCCGAAAAGGCCGGCCACATATAATAAATTAAAACGGCGGTCACGAGGGTTAAAATGGTGCCCCTCACAAACTTGGGAAGAAGTACTCTCCTTGTAATCTTGTGGAAAAGACTTGCAAACCAACTTAAAGCGTAACCGAAAAACACGCTGTAAGCGAACATCAATCCGATCGAAAATTTTGTAAACGGGAATCTGAAGGCCTCTTTAAACAGAGGGATGGTGTTCTGCAACAGCACAAAAAGACCTCCAAACGGGGGGTTGACGTTGAAAAGGAAAAAGATGCCGATGGCGAAAAAGGCAAATGCTCCGTATCCGAATTTTTCCCTTCTTATGATTGAAGCTATTATTCCCAAACAGGCAATAACGAACAGACCGTAGCCCAGTAACAATACTCCCGGATTGCCGAGATGCCCGATCCACTCATCCAAAAGTTCGCCGTACTGTGCATCCCCCGTATGCTCCCCCCAACTGAACAAAAAACTTCTTAAAATGGTAACGTCCTGAGTACCTCCGTATTTTTTATTGGCTAAAAAGGCCTCATTAGAGAACAAACCATGTATCTTTGACATATTCACTTCTCTGCCGTGATTTGTGACAAAATAAAAATTAGGGAGCAGCCAGAAAAAATTTATAAGAATCGTGGTAAAGAATATGACCGCAACCCTTTTTATGTACTCGGGGCGCCACAACAATTTTTGAGAAAGGTCCGTTAAAAGGATGATCAAAAAGTATCCAAAAAAGTAAATGAGAAACGCATAAAATAACGTACTTGTGTGCGCCTGGGAAGATCCGAAGAGCGTAAATAGAAAAAAGGCCGTCAGATACTTACGTTTTCCCGTCCGGTAAAACATGGAAGAAGACCACATATACCAACCTAGAAACCCAAAATGAGTCAAAAACATCTCCAGAGGAACATAAAAATTCTGAAGTGTCCCAAGATTTAGCAGATAAAAAAGGGCCCCGACGAATGCCCCCAGCAATTTGGAAGGGTTCTGGAACTTACGGAGCAGTACATCCTTGAGAAAAAAATAAACGCCGAAAGAGCCGAGAAAAAGCATTAGAAAGGCATAGGCGTAACGGATAAAATTCAGGCTGAAGAAAAGATCTATTAGAGAGATGAGCAGTATCCTGGGAATTTCCGAGGCGTGGGATTGAGAAGCCACAGCACCCAGCCCCTGATGTTCCTGCCACACACCGCCCAAAATGCGCTGCCAGTACAGTGAAAGATTAAATTCGGGGTGCAGGGTGTCCCAGCCTGTTAAAAAAGTGCCCGGGGTGTAATTTTTGACCAAGATTATTAGAATTATCACGAAAAGGAGTATCGGATAGAAACCTGTTTTCGGTAATTTTTTTGGCAACGGTAGTTTGAAAACCCTTATGTTCACCCCCCAAGTATAGGTTTTATGAGGGATTTGGGCAATTGCAGATGTGTAAAACCCGGCCGCCCGAAAAAAAACGGTATCAGGGGTGGATTAAGATCCAACTACCCGATACCGTTTGAAACTCAGCGGAGTATAAGAGGCAGAAATACCTCGTATTTCCCGTTCTTTCCATTCGTAACAATGGCCGCCCAGCTGTGATCCTGTTCTTCGCCATCAGCATTAACCGAGACGTTTACAGATTTCCCGGGTAATTCGAGAGGTTCCAGCTGGTAAATTACAATCTCGGCTTTATCACCAACTATCTCCAGATCGAAATACCAGACACCGTTCTGCCAGGTTTGTTCTCCTACCAGCCGGCCGAAAACAACCACGGGAATTACATTCTCAGCGGTCATTTTAACGTGAATTACGTCTCCGTCTGTTCCGTATGTAGTAACTACAAAATCGAACGGAAGCAGCGTGGTAACGTTCAGTTCATCGCCGCTCATCGCCGCGTGCCAACCGTTATCACCGGTATTTATACCCCCGGAGAGAGTTACACGGGAGGAAACCGGTGTGGCGGTAGGTGGAACCTCCGTGGGCATTGGAGTCAGGGACGCAACGGCGGTCGGTTCCAAAGTTGCTGTTGGTGTATCGGTACTCGTGGAAACGGGTGTGCCGGTGACAATAGGAGTTGGTGTCGGGGGAGGCGGTTCGGGCAAAATACATTTTCCATCCACCGGGGATGAAACTACGATATGTCCGGATTCCTCAATAAACACACACTCGGCCGGGGCTAACCCGGCGGTCAACTCATCTACTCTACTTTGCGGTGGGTAATACCCACCCTCGTAGTAGCATCCCCACGTGTTATTAAGGGGAACACCACCCAGAGCAAATGGCGCGTGTCCGAAAACAAGAGCTCTTCCGATGAGACCGTACGATTCAGTTTCCGTTACCACAATTGACTGATCAGTCGATAACCACAATGCCCCTTCTCCAAGCGGTCCCGGAACATCGACCAGCGTATAGTGATTACAACTGGACTCCTGGTAACTTTCAGCGAAAACCGCTCCCGCGGTTATTGCGACAATGAACAAGACAGTGAAAACAACGATTTTTGCGTTCATTTTGCTCTCCTTTATTTTAGGATTACGTATCGGAAATTGGGGCTAGTTTACAACGAAAAGGCTCTAAAGTCAAAACTATAGGATTTCTGTCAGAGGGTAAAAACAGATGGCGTTGCCGTCATAACAAATGAAAAAATCCCACATTTTGTCGAATCCTCTGATAACCTGTCGCTTGCTTGTAACCTCGATCTGAATCAAGTCCTGCAGAGGGATGGAAACACTGCTTTTGTCTTTATTCAGAACCGCAGACTCCCATTTCCACTTATTATAGGCGTAAGCTACATAAACCGAGTCCGAGGAATCGGCAAGAGTAACGTTCACTACTCCATCACCTAAAGCCACTTCTACGGAACCGTCGAAGGCCGTAAAGGGGGTAAAAACATTTTTCGGCGCCAACCTTCCTGAATAATAAACATAGGTGTCGTACGAACCGCGAAGCAGATCGTCGTATTTGCCGTCCCTTATAAAGTGCTGGTCAAAATATCTCCACCCGTGCAACTCCTTGATGTTCATTTCCTGCGCCGGCAAATCAATCCTGACCCTACTCACCCCCTCCAGACTAAGTCTCATCTGGTTTCCCCCGCCTTCGGGGTAATTTATATCCACAAACTCCCCGTTGTCTTTGTAGAATCTGACATTAAAAGATTTGCGCGGCAGCAGTTCGCGGTCAAGGATCAGGTTATTTCCCATGTAAATCCTAAGATGTTCCTGAGAAAGCGCCGGGTTGTTGTATTTAAGGTAGTCGCTCCTTCTGAAAAGGTACAAAACATTTCCATCCGGAAGATCGAACGACTGAGACAGCTCAAATTCAGGATGGCGGCCATCTAAAAAATAGGACACCAATTGTCTTAATACAGCAATATTTCTAAGTCCGGGAGGCCCTGGATCCTTTGGAATAATGGCAAAATCTATAGTTGCAAGGTAATTTGCAAGTTCTTCGTCACTTAATTGGTCGGGGCGGTTGTAGGGAATTTGTAAGTTCATTTCGAAATAGCGGTTTTCGAGCAAATACATGTCAAAGGAGGCTATAGAGTAAAATCTGTTGTCCGACACTTCTAAAACCCTGTATTTTCCGTGGATGTTCGGTTCGTCATTGGCCAGTGTGTTGATTGTGTGAACTATCGTTTCTCCTTTCCAATCCTTACCGTTATATGCGTACGAATAAGGTTCCGCTACCCAGGTAAGCCTGTATCCGGGTCCGGCAAAAAGCGTTGAAATAAAATAGAGGTTCTTAGGCAACGTCTGATATTGGTTGAATGAGAAGAAAAAGTAGTAGAAAAAGAGGTAGAAAAGATAAATTCCTATCCCGATGTTCGGAAGTTTCTTTGTAGGTCTCATCGTAAAAAAACACGCTATCGTAAAGGCAAAAAGCGGAGTCAAGGGAAGAATGTACCTCAGATCTTTGTTTTGAATCAGTGTCAATACGAAATATGGAATGACGGTCGCCCAAAGGATATATCTGCCCATGTTCCTGTTCTGCTTAAAAAGGAAGCTCACGGACACTATGAACAAAAGTATAGAGATTATCCCGATCTGATGCGTCGTCGAGAGCTTGATGTAATGGAAAAAACTTTCGAAGCTCAGAACCTCAGAAGGATCGCCGGCATCCGCCGTAGATGAAATCTGAACGTTTTGGATAATGGTTTTGAAATTAACAACGTACCAGGGAGCCGCAACCACCAATACGATGAGCCCGCCCACGACCAGATTCGTCCACCTGTTTCTATCGTGTAAAACCTTTGCTTTAAAAGGCGAATAAAAAACGTGATAAAGGAAAGGGAAAGCAAGAAATACGAACGCGTACCACTTAGTGAGCTGAGCAAAAGCTAAAAGAAGAAAGAACAGCACCGAATGGTATTTATCAATAAGACCGCGGGACTTGATCAAATGGTAAAAGGCGCCTAACAAAAGGGCGGTAAGCGGAACATCCAGATGGTACTGCCTGCTCTGTTCCCAGACCTGGGGAAAAAGTGAAAAAATTAACACGGCCAGTAAGGCCGTCTTTTTGTTCTGAGTAACTTCTTTAACTAGAAGGTACAAATATATCTGGGCGATGACTAAAAATCCTGTTCCCAGCATGAGAGCAAATTCATAATTTCTTCCAATCGTTAAAAATATGAGACTGCCCAAAAAATGCAGAAACGGCGGGTAATACGTCGAAACCCGGATCAACGAGATTAGGTTGACGTGGCCGCCAAGAAACTCGGGAATCCTGTCCGCATAAATGTAAGAAAGAACTATGTGCCCCGCACTATCCCAGGTCGGGGGTGCTGTATTTATAAACTGCCATATTATATTCAGCGTAATATTGAAAATGATAATTAAGGCCAAAATTAACGCATATTTATTAGAAAAAAAGGTTCTTATCTTCTCCGAAAGTTTCTCCGGAAGCTTCGTAGTTTCCATTGATATTATGGTAGCACGTTGGTGTTGGGGGGTTAAGAGGCACAAAAAAACCGCTTGCGCGGACTAAAAAACGTACCGGAGGATGCAGCTCTTGAATCAAAGTCTTGTTAGACAATGTTTCTTGATTCTGCGATCCTCCGGCGTGGTGCGGATGTGGGAACTACTTAAGCTTGAATATCTCCCCGGTGCTCAAAATTGCAAACGCAACGGGCTTCTTCTCGGTAGCTTGCTTTTCAGCAAGTTTGGCTTTGAGAACGTCGTCGAGCACCTCATCAGTCGGGACGATGAATTTCTCCATCCAGACATTGAAATGCTCATTCTGATCGTTCCACCCGGTCGTGATAGCGATTGAGTTGGGTTCGGTCGTAATAAATCCGGCGACAAAACCCTTATCAGGGAACGGATAATCTACCTGCTTGGCATTGGCATTACCGGCATCGGACGAAATAATAACGACGAAAACGGGTTTGCCGTTTTCCTTTATAATTCCATCCCAGTCACGTTTATCTTCCATTGGAAGAGTGACTGTCCCGGTAGTTACTTGCGGCCATCCGGTAGGTTTGACTTCCCATCCCGTGATAAACTCGCCACCCCCTACTTGAGTCACCGTCATAATGACGGGGAGAGAGGCAGTGGTCTGAGCTTGCGCTACGGTCTTTGGCTGTTCAACAGCAACCGGAGCAGCAGGAACTTCGGCGTCAGCGGCAGGCTTTGCGGCCTCAGCAACCACGACGGCGGGCGCAACAGGTTCCAGCGCAGCTGCCTTTGAAACACTGTTCGCAAAAAGCAGGCCCACGACCACCAATGTGGCGAAGAGAACAATAGCCAAGGAGCCCACAACGATAATCGCGGTGCGATCGCTGTTGCGGGAAACGGGCTTAACCTCTTCGACCACTTCGGCGGGTTCAACCACTTCTGCTTCGACCACTTCGGCGGGTTCAACCGCGGGGTCTTCGTCGAACGCTACCAACGGTACATCCTTTTTCTTATTACGTTTCCAGAATGCCATTTCACACCTCCTTCAAGGTTCGGGCTTGGCTGCCCTTTGATTAGAAGATTTTTTTGAAAACAACTGGGTCCCACACCCCTTCTACACACATCCAGGTAAATTAGATATGCACAAAAGGGGTGCAAGATCCCGGAACGGAATAACCGCAA
Organism: candidate division WWE3 bacterium RAAC2_WWE3_1; assembly: GCA_000503835.1. Lineage (GTDB taxonomy): Bacteria > Patescibacteriota > WWE3 > UBA101185 > UBA10185 > UBA8498. Next base: position 601,510 of record CP006914.1, read on the forward strand.
AGGTTAAACCGGCCTAATCAAATAGTCCTTTATAGAGGATTCCCACACTACACCTTGTCAAAGTACTTTCACCGGAATATTTACCGGCAAAAAGCAGTTTAATAAACTGCTAGTTAATATGCTTCGTGGGCACATGAATCAACAGTTTAAGTAAATTTTGTATTCTGGGAGATTTGCCTGAAATTAGGCGGTTGTACGTCTCCTTCCAGAACACACTAGATAGTAACAAATCCCCGTCCTTTTGTCAAAACTATGGGACGTTAGGGAAGAAATATAAAAAGTCGGCCTGCAGATGTTTGTTGTGTTTATTTGATACCATCTGCAGACCTTTCAAAAATTACTTTACTCTCCCGCGGGCACGTACACCGGACTTGGAGGAGGTTTTAGCAGCAGCTTCCTTCTTCAAGCTTTCTTCCGCTTCTTTTGCCTTCCTCTCTTCCTCAGCCCTTGCGGCGAGGTTTTTGTCCCTCAGAGATCTAAGAAAAGCTCCCAGCAACAATCCTCCGGTCTGCACCAAAATGTTCCCGACATTCAGGTACTTTACAAAGAGTTGAGGATACGCTAAGGCTCCCAAGATAAGAAGGACAAAATATACGACCAAAAGAACCAAAACCCATTTAATTCGGATAATGTACCCGATTAACGCCGAGATTAAAAAATCAAAAACAAACATGTCACCTCTCCTTTGTTAGTAGTTGTTTCTTGCTGTTCGGATAATACCATACACTATAAGTCATGTCTACTTCCCGAGAGGTTAATACTTATGACGCATCTCAGGAAATCCACGGTTAAAGGAAAAGGCTACAAAATGAACAAATAAATAATGCATCAGAAAACAGACAGACGTGACGCGGAAATCTTCCCAAATTAAACCAAAAACTTCCTCAAAGCCTCCTCAATCAGCTCTCCCAAGGTCATATCATTTTGTATAGCGTGAACCTGAGCAAGCTTTTTAAGTGTCCTGTCAAGCAAAACTGTCGTCTTTATTTTGCTGTTATCCATTCAGAACCTCCTTTATTAAATATCCACATTCCTAAAAGTTATCCACACGCAATTTCTAACTTATAGGATGAAACAACATTCATCTAATACATATAACTGTACAACAGTACGTACTTCCATAACAGCAATGCACATAAGAACTTAACTACAAACTCCGCAGTCCTCCATAAAAATACGGGTGTCAGACTAACAACCATCGCTTGTTACGCGTGATAAATAATATAAAGTTTATATAAATCATGCTTCGGCTGCTCTGAAGCATGGACTTATTGCAATCCTAGATTGCAAAAAAACGCTTCGACAAAAAACACTCTGCGGTCGCCGCTATTTATGTCGCTTCTGGTGGAGTGTTTTTTTGTGCTCCCATACACTTTTCATACCGGAAAATTTTGCGCTATAAGTCTCAGGGCTCTGACTATTCTACCAACTTTGAGAAAATAATCCTGCCTGCCGAGGATTGTATTATCTTCGAAACTACAGCCTCTACTTCCTCACCCACGCGCTCTTTTGCCCCCTCTACTATTATCATGGTGCCGTCGGACAAATACCCGATACCCTGCTCCTTTTCCTTGCCCTGTTGGACTATTTTTATTCTTATCGATTCCCCCGGCAGCATAATCGTCTTTAATCCATTTATAAGATCATTTAAATTTAATGTTTTGACACCCGAAACCTGTGCCACCTTGTTCAAATTAAAATCCATGGTCATGAGTTTTAATTTGTGCTCTTTAGCAAAGGAAACTAACTTGGCGTCTACGCCCTTTCCGTTCGCGCCTATGTCCGGGATAATAACTTTTGAATGTTTTTTCAGTTCTCTTGCGATGTCCAAACCCCGTCTGCCCCGTTGTCTTTTTAATTTGTCTTTGCTGTCAGCAATAGTTTGAAGTTCATCCAGTACTGCCTGGATAATTATTAAACGGTGATCTAAAAAGCCTGTTTTGACTATATCTATCACTCTTCCGTCGACTAATACCGACGTGTCCAGAACAACAGCATGCTCCCAATCGGATTTTCTTTTTGAATCTTCCTCTTCAACCTTTTTCTTTTGTTTTTCACGTCTTGCTTCCTGTATCTTGCGTGACTGCTGTTCCCAAAAATTGGACACTATCTCGTTAACCACCTTGTGAATTGTTGCCTCAATCCAGTATTGTGCGCTTATTAAAAATAGGGGGAAAACATAAAAACCTATAAACCCCGAAGCTGCAGAAATTAGAAACTCCCATACTGTATGGTAGCCAAAAAAAGGAAGTTCAAAGAAAAAGGCTGTTCTTGAAAGATTGAAGCCTAGAATGAAGAATATGACCGCGAAAGCAATCCTAACCCAAATGTTAAACTCCTTCAGTTGAGGAATCCCCTTTGGTTTTTGTTGTTGTCTGTTTAATCCGTTTTCCACTATTTAGATTGTATCCCATGGACAGAGCCTTTGATACAGCCTCGCTCAAACTTTTGGCAGTTTCGGGGGAGATGATTCTTTCAAACCCGAGCTTTTTTGCTTCTTTCGATCTTTTTTCGGTGTGGGACACTCTTCTTATCTCGCCGTTCAAGCCTACTTCGCCGTATACTACGCTTTTCTCCTTTATCGGCAAGTCTTTAACGGAAGAAATAACAGCGAGGCAAACGGCTAGATCTGCGGCGTACTCACTTATCTTAAAACCCCCCGCGACATTCAGATATATGTCATGTCCGCTAAGGTCAATGCCGGTTCTTTTCTCTATCGTCGCTACCAGCACCTGGAGACGGTTGGCATTAAAACCGCTGGCAGTCCTTCTCGGATATCCGAAACTGGTTCTTACCGTCAACGCCTGTACTTCAAACAAAAGCGGCCTGTACCCTTCCATAACGACCGTTACACAGGAGCCTGAAGTTCCGGCAACATGCTCTTCTAAAAATAGCTCCGACGGGTTTTTGACCTCTTTCATGCCCTTTTCCTGCATTTCGAATATTCCGACCTCCGATACCGGACCGAAGCGGTTTTTAGTTGTCCTAAGCATTCTGAACATGTGTTGGGGATCACCTTCAAGATATAAGATGGTATCGACTATATGCTCCAGTACTTTGGGACCGGCCACAACCCCCTCCTTATTTACGTGTCCCACAAGCACAACCGGGATTCCGGTACGTTTTGCGGCCATAGTTATAAGCTGGGTACAGCCTCGTACCTGCGGAAGTGAACCTGAAATACCGGCAATTTCTTCCGAATAGATAGTTTGAACCGAATCCACTATCACTAATGCCAGGTCTTTTGTTAATTCGAGCGCCGAGATTATCTGCTCTACTCCGGATTCCTGCAGGATAAATAAATTTTCGGCCGGATATCCCATTCTTTCTGCCCTTATTTTAATTTGATCGGGACTTTCTTCCCCCGCAACATAAAGAATTTTTTGCGTACCGAGACTCTTAGAAATGTCCGTAAGGATAGTGCTCTTTCCTATGCCCGGCTCTCCAGCCAGTAAAACTACCTGTCCGGGAACAAATCCCCCTCCGAGCACTCTGTCGAACTCGGAAATGTTGGACGAAAGTCTTTTTATATTTTTTGTGGATATTTTGGAAAGTTGGATCGGTGTCGCGCCGGCATTTTTTCCCGCGCGGGAACCTGACCTGGAAATTTGGTTCACAGCCACTACATCCTCTACAAACGTGTTCCATTCCCTACACTGGGGACACTGTCCAACCCAATGAGAGGATTGGTAGTTACAGTTCTGGCATGTATACACCGTTCTGATCTTAGGCATACTAGTATCTTAGCAATTTTTGGCCTTTTTGGCGGATATATTTATATCCCCGCCGGATATCGAGGCACACAGAGACAGCGGCCTTTTCTCATGATGTAAAAGGTACTCGGCCAACGAATCTACGAGCTCTTTCTCCAGTGTCCTTCTAAGGGCTCTTGCTCCGTATTCCAGGGAGCCGCCCTTCTCCAGCAAGTACTCCTTCACCTCTTTGGAAACCGCCAAAGTAATATTTTGGGCTTTAATAGTAGTATTTATCTCCCTTATGAGTAACTCTAATACTCTTAGCTGGTTATCTCTTTGCAACCGCTTGAAAATAATGACCTCATCGAACCTGTTCATGAGCTCGGGCTTCAATATCTTTTTTAAATTATTTCTAAGTCTTCCTTCGACCGATTTGTCACTGATGGTCTTTTCCTCGAAACCTATCTCATTATTGTGCAATATCTCGGTACCCAAATTGCTGGTAAGTATGACAACCGCACGTGAAAAATCGTAAGCTGTGCCCTTGGCATCCACAAGCTCCCCCTCCTCCATAATCTGGAGCAGGACGTTTAAAACATCCGGGTGTGCCTTTTCTATTTCGTCGAATAGCACAACACTGTCCGGTTTTGTTTCTATTTTCGATGTCAGTTCGCCACCTTCACCGTAACCGACATACCCAGGGGGAGCACCTACCAATCTAGCAACATTATGCTTCTCCGAGAAGTCGCTCATGTCTAACCTTATGAGAGATTTGGAACCGAAGAACAGGTCGGCCAAGACCTTGGCCATTTCTGTCTTTCCCACACCCGTGGGCCCCAGGAACAAAAAGTTTCCGATCGGTCTTTTCCTTGACCTAAGCCCCAGCCTTGAGCGAACCAGACTTTTTGCGACCGAATTTACAGCCTCGTCCTGTCCAACTATCCTGGCTCTTATTTTCTCCGAAAGCAGTGACAGATTTTTCAACCCGGCCTTGTCCTCATCTAAGTCTCTTTCTTCTCTAAAAACGGACACCGCTTCATTAACATCGTCCGAGGTCATCTTCAGCCTTTTTTCCGGAATAAATATCTTTTCCTCTTTAGAAGACAGTTTTTGGTCATAGTTTTTGATCTTTTTTCTCAGATGCAGAGCCTTTTCGTACTTACCCTCATCCAGAGTCGCCTGAAGCTGGGTAAGAACATCAAACCTTTTATCCACCATATCCTTGTAGCTTTCGGGAATTCTGCTCTTTTTGAGGATAACGAATGTACAGCAGTGGTCCATAAGATCCACGCCTTTTTGTGGAAATTTATCATCGCTCTCAAGTTCTTTGGCCTTTTTGTAAATGAGGTTAACCATGGTCTTCGTTATGTCGACATTGTGAAATTCACTTAAATAAAGGGCGGTGCTTTCCAATATTTTCTGGGTCTCCTTTTCTGTAGGCTCTATCACCTCGATCGTCCCGAAATCCTCAAGAATGTGTTCATTATCGGCGCCGAGCTTTTCGTATAAGGTAGAGGACATCGTCGCAATTATTTTTATATCGGAGTTGTCCAAAGCTGACTTAAACATCGAGTAAAAAATTGGCATGGAAAACCCCATAGCCGTGGCAAAAAAAGAGTTTTGAAAGTTTTTTATAAAAAGTATTACACGGTTCAAGGAACGGAGTTCATCCGATAACTGTGCGAGACCGGTCTCTACACCGCTCTTGTTCATTAAACTGGTCATAAAAGCCAGCATGTCGAACTCTATAACCTGGTATCCCACCAGTGCGGGCGGGACGTCAAGAGAAGAGATGTTCCGCGCTAAAAGCTCAACAAGGGCTCTTTTTCCGACACCCGGTTCGCCGAGTATCAGAACATTAGGTGTGTTCTTTAATAGAAGCGAGGCTACTAAAGATTCATAAACCGTCCTATACACAAGCGGTTTATCCATATTGCGTACTGTTTTTTGATTGAGATTTTCTCCGAAAGTGTCAAGTATGGGGGTCTTTTTATTCTTATCGATAGACTTTACGGTATTCGGGAAAACACTCAATTTTATAAGCTCGAAACGAAGCCGGTTAAAATCAGGAGAATCACACATTTTAAAAAGAGCCAGAATAAGGTGTTCTGTCCCCACGTACATGTGTTCAAAATTTGCTGCCTGTACAAAAGCTTCGCGTGTCAGATCGTTCAGTGAAACCATTTTTCTCTTGTTAAGATTGTGAATCCCGAGCGATTGAAGGATAGTATTACCCATTCCGTTCTCTTCCGTTATAGCAACAAGAACTTTGGCACTTGAGATAGCCTCCTTCTCAGGAAGTTTAAGCAGAACCGCTTTTGCTCTTTGTGTAAGTCTATCTATTAGCATTATTTGCAAATCCCCTGCCTCGGAAGGCAGGGGATAGAAGTTCAAATCCTTAGTAAAGTACTTATTTCTGTGATCTTGTACTTAGCGCAAGCTTTTGGTTGGTACCATCAACCTGTATAACGATGGCCTCCACCTCGTCGCCCTCTTTTAAAGGCCCCGCTGCCTCGGACACGTGTATAAGGCCATCCAGGCCCTTTTCTATCGTCACAAAAGCTCCGAACGGAACAACTTTGCTGACGATACCCTTAACCTTAGTTCCTACCGGGTAGCTTTTTTCCACAGTTTCCCACGGATTTGGAGTAAGTCTTTTTACGCTTAAAGCAAGCTTCTTGCTCTGATCGTCAACTCCCAGAACCATAACTTTAACCGTTTGACCCACTGAAAAATATGAGGAAGGATTATTTACCTTTTCCCAGGCTATTTCACTGATGTGAACCAAACCTTCTACTCCATCCAGATCTATAAAGACCCCGAACGGCATTATTCCGGTTACTATACCTTCCAGAGTCGTACCCGCGGCTATTTCCTGTAGTCTTTTCTCCCTGCTCTCGTCACTGTATGTACTCAAAGCATCTTTTTCCGACAGTACGAAGCGGTTCTTTAGAGGGTCGAGCTCTATCACCTTTACCTTTATAACCTTTCCGGCCAAGGCCTTTAGCGACTCCTTCAACTCTGCCTCGCTTCCGGCTGCGAACTTTGCTATATCGTTTGCAAAATGGCTTCTATCAAGGTGAGAAAGGGGGATAAAACCCCGTAATCCTAAGCAATCGGTTAAGAGACCTCCTTTGTTGTACTCGATGATGGTAGCTTCCAGAACAGAACCTGTAGCAAGAGCGTCTTCAGCACCCTTCCATTTTTTGTCCTTTTCAGCCTTTCTCAGCGAAAGGACTATGTAACCCTGCTGATTTTCGGCCTGTACAACCTTGGCAAAGATTGTGTCTCCAACCTTTAAGTGCTTAAAAGACTCGTCGGCATCCGACAAGTCTGAGCCCGAAACGACACCTTCAGACTTTGCCCCCACGTCGAGCAAAACCTCACTGTGTGAAACACTGACAACAATGCCTTCTACTAAATCTCCGGGCCTAAGATCTTTCATCTGTAGATCTTTATCGGTAAGCAGTTTTGCCATAGCCGACCCCGGCTTGTGAACCTTTGATGATTTTGACATTTTTCGGGTATTTGCTTTTTCGGGCTTCCTTCGTATTTCTACCGGAAACCTTCTCAAGCAAAAACCTCCTTTCTTCCTATCTTTATAGAAGGGAACGGGGAGATTATAACGTGAAAAAATGGGGAAATCCAGCCTTTTCGGGTAGTCTTGTCGCAATAGACAATAAAAGGTTAGAATTATGAATATGGGACTTGAAACTATGTCTTTTGAACCTGACTCAGAAGAAGAATATCAGCAACAAGCTATGGATTTGGTTGGTGACAGAAGAAGAGCCGAAGAAAGAAACTCTGAACATCAAACCGAACCCATCGAAAGTAATAATGACATTAAGGACGACGGAGAAAATTCTGAAAAATTATCTTCATTGGTAGAAGATGCTCTTGCCTTACAAACACTTGTAGAGGAAGGGAACGATTCGAAGAAACCTGAAAACGCAACTGATGTTGAAAATGTTCCTGCTGGAATTGAAACCAGGTACGATACTGCGGTTACCGTTACGGAAAGGCCACACCGTGCAACTTCTCCTGAGGGAATTGAATGGCAGAAAAAAGACTCTGAATTAAAATCAGATTTGTACGAAAAAAACGAAGCTTGGGCAACGAGCCCCACACAACAAAACTACCAAGCTTATATAGAGTCGTACGACACGCTTGCGCGTCACAACACGTCGGCATGGCATAACGATGCCCTTACCAAAGAAGGTGTTTACAGCCAGTACATGACGAATGCACAAAAACCCATGATAGACAAAGTCGAGCGATCTATATTGATGTCGGGAAATTTATATTTCAATCAGACAAAGCCCGACAAAATAACAGATCAAGAAATGGAAGATATTGCGAAGACACTTATGTGGGAAAGATTAAAAAACCCGGCAGTCGTAGATTTCGAATTCGCTCAAGGGTTCAGAGTAAATTTGTGGGTGATGCGTGAGGAGACAAGAAAATTGTTGGAAGAAAAGGTACGGAAATTGGGAGGAAATAATTACAACCATCTACCACACCCAGAAGCGGACGGACACCATCCAACCCCGCCGGCAGGTGAGACTGCCGAGCCCATAACAAACATTGGTCAGGCCGAAAGTTCAGAAGATATTGTCGAAACAACTGGACAAGAACCGGAAGAGGAGACGGGTCCGGAAAATGAGGAAACAAGATACGCGCGGATCCTTAAAAGGATTAGAAAAAATGGAATAACGGGAGAACAAGACCGCGAAGAGTGGGCTGAAACCATCGATCACCTTTTGGAACTTAACGATCCTGAAAAAGCACGGGAACTTGCTCAGGAACGTATCAATGGGGCGGAGAGGCTAGAGTGGGAAGGTAACAATAATAATAAGATGGTCAACGCACTTATACTGGCTGCCGCCATTAGAAAACGGGAAGAGATGCAAAAAGATGCAAAATCCCAGGAAGATCAGAAAATATTTTTGGAACAGTATTTAAAGAATCTTCTAGGACAAGAAGCTGATGAAAGAGAAGTTGCAGAATTTCTTAAACAAACGACAGAGTTGAAAAATGTTCACGCATAGTACGCATTGAATAAAGCTTTGGAAACAGACAAAACCCCGGCGACGACCTTAGTTCGATGCTATAGCACGAAATGCTATGGTTCGAACGAGGTTCAGCATATTAAGTAAATTCAAACTAAGGTTATAAATAAAAGCTACGAGAACAGACAAAACCCCGGCGACGACCTATCTTCCCAAACTTTCTGTTCAGTATTTTCGGCGCTGGTAGTCTTAACTTCTCTGTTCGGAATGGGAAGAGGTGTTACCCTACCGCAATCATCACCAGGGTTTTGTCCCCAAATGCAATATTTGGATTTCAAAAAACTTTTCAAACACTAACAACTAACTTTGTTAGAACTTTTCCAGCCCCGGAAGCGGAATATAACATAAACCGCCCTAACCGAAAACTATTAAAGCTCTCTAAAAACCAAACAGAAAGTCAGATAATCACAAAAATTCAACAACAATCCGAAAGTTTCCGCAGAATAAATCCTGCGAAAAAATGTACTAAAGATTCACAAATAATTAGTACCGCTTGGCTGAACACATTGCTGTGCTTACACCTACGGCCTATCAACCTGGTAGTCTCCCAGGAATTGTGTCCGCTTAAAGCGGAACGGCTCTAATCTTGAGGTTTGCTTCGTGCTTAGATGCTTTCAGCACTTATCAAGTCAGGACGTAGCTACCCAGCAATGCCCTTGGTAGAACAACTGGTACACTAGAGGTTCTGTCATTCCGGTCCTCTCGTACTAGGAATGAGTCCTCTCAAAGCCAAACGCTCGTTGTGGAAAGAGACCGAACTGTCTCACGACGTTCTTAACCCATCTAACGCGCCACTTTAACCGGCGAACAGCCGGACCCTTGGAACCTGCTCCAGCTCCAGGATGTGACGAGACGACATCGCATGTAAATCAACTATCTCTAGTTGCACTGACTATATCTTCTTCCTCTTGTCTCACTTCTAAAAGTGAGAGTAGGAGTCGGCGTTTAATAAGAGTTTTTATCCCAATTTGTTGGGTACCTCCTATTTCTCCAATGACCAATACTGAGTTATATAATGGCCATTTTTTATGGATCAGTCGATACGGGGTCTTCTAATAAAATTAGAAAACTTCCCACGGTATTCTCCTTTGTTTCAAAAAGTCCGAAGACTGAATGAAATCAATTAGAAGTTCACCGTTATTAGCCGAATTTTTGGTACGAAATTACTTTCGTAGCACCCTTGATGTATGTCTAAGGTGCCAAACCTTGCCGCCGCTATGGACGCTCGGGCAAGATCAGCCTGTTATCCCCGGGGTAACTTTTATCCGTTAAGTTCCGGGCCTACCACTAGGCACACGGAAGATCACTAAGCCCTACTTTCGTATCTGCTCGACTTGTAGGTCTCGCAGTCAAGCTCTCATATACCTTTACGCTTACAGCGCCATTTCCATCGGCGCTAAGAGAACCTTTGGGCTCCTGCGTTATCCTTTAGCAGGAATCCGCCCCAGATAAACTGCCCGCCAGGCATTGTCCCCTCTGCAGGTAATGCAGAGTAGTTAGGCTCTCAGAGCCAAAAGAGAGGTGTTTCATTGACGATACATACAAGTATGGATCTCCCTCCTACACTACACATTTAACACCGATTACCAATACCAAGCTACAGTAAAGCTCCACGGGGTCTTTTTGTCCAACAACGAGTAACCGGCATCTTCACCGGTAGTTCAATTTCACCGAGCTCGTGATTAAGAGAGTGCTCAAGTCGTTATGCCTTTCGTGCGGGTCGGAACTTACCCGACAAGGGATTACGCTTGTAATCTTCACTCGCATTTCTGCGAATTCTGGACGGTCCTTCCCTGAGAACCAATCCCTGCATGTCGCCATGCAGACGCCACTATCTCTTCTTCTGATCCAGCAGAAGCCCGACGTATAGTGAGTGGGGATTCTAAGAATTTGGGTCGCACTTTCCGATTCATCCTCATAGCCAGAGCGGCAATTTTGAATAAACCGGATACTTTGAGATGCTCTCTGTTTTTGATCATTGCCATCACCTGGCAGAATATTGCAAAATCCTTCTTCTTATCAGACCTTAGTGAGGTTTGAGTAAAAAATGGGATTATTACATTTTGCAGATCTCGGATTGATCTAACGCAATATCTGTAAAGATCTTCATTGTGGTTATTATGTCTTCTGTTGAGATAAACATTTCCACAACCGAAAAAATCTTTGAACAAATATAAAGCATCCTTGCTTCGTGCTCCCTGAGTTATTATAAATTCAGGAAACACTTGCCAGCCGTTTTTGCTTGTGGAGTTTTTTAAGATGCTAACTGTGAAAGCACCTTCTCCATCTGTAAAACCAACTAGCCACCCTTCAATTCTTAGTCTTTCCTGCTGATTGTCCGCACTTGATACATTTTCACTTTGCACACCCGGATACTATCCGAATATGTTGAGTAGTCCAAGATACTTTCCTCTATTTTAATTAGAGCCACCATGTCTTTATTGCATAAAGCATGGACGGAGTTTCCAGCATATAGTCAGGTTGCGTTTGGGCATATCCAAACGGGGTAGATCGAGCTACCCACTATGGCGGCGCGTAAATTCACCATAGAACAGTTATAGTTACTGCTGCCGTTCACCCGGGCTTAAACCAAAAGCTCATTCCAACCGAAGTTGGAAATCACCCCCGATCTTGACCTACGGGCACTGGGCAGGCATCGGCCCCTATACATCCCATTACTGGTTTAGCAGAGACCTATGTTTTTGTTAAACAGTCGCTTGAGCCATTTTTGTGCCCCCTACCGACTCCCTGCTTACGCAGGTTCGTGGCAGGGCATCCTTTTCCCTAAGTTACGGATGTAATTTGCCTAGTTCCTCAACCACGATTCGCTCGTTCGCCTTAGTATCCTCTACTCATCTACCTGTGTCGGTTTACGGTACGAATATTGTAAGATCTCCCTAGAGAATTTTCCTGGAAGCTTGCGTGACACCAAATTATCCGCCTTGCGGCAGACTTTCCCTAAGCTCGACGTAGCGCCCGTGCGGATTTGCCTACACAGACTGCCTTGCTTTTGGGACTCAAATCCTTAATGAGCTTGGTCCATCATGCTCCGTCCTCCCATCGGTAATAACGATCTTACAAAAGTGCAGGAATATTAACCTGCTATCCATCGGGTACGCCTTTCGGCCTCCCCTTAGGGTCGACTAACCCTCCGATGACTGGCATTGCGGAGGAACCCTTAGATTTTCGGCGGGGTGGGTTTTCACCACCCTTACGTTACTCATGCCAACATTCTCACTTGATGCCGCTCCAGCGCCCCTCACGGGTACACCTTCACTGCTGCATCAAAGCTCCCCTACCACTTGCTGAATAAACAGCAAATCCATAGCTTCGGTATTATGCTTGAGCCCCGTTAAATCGTCGGCGCAAAATCGTTCAACTAGTGAGCTGTTACGCTATCTTTAAAGGGTGGCTGCTTCTAAGCCAACCTCCTAGCTGTCTTAACGATCTCACTTCCTTGCCCACTAAGCATAATTTAGGGACCTTAGCTGATGGTCCGGGTTGTTTCCCTTTCGTGCCACGAGATTTCCCCGCAGCACTGACTCCTTGGAACACTTTGCGCATTCGGAGTTTGGTAGGGGTGGGTACACTTGCGCGCCCCATCCCCTTTCAGTATCTCTACCTCGCAAAGTTATATAACAAGGGCTTAGTCGGTAAACCGACGTAGACCTTGTAATCAAGGGCTATACCTAAATATATTTCGGGGAGAACCAGCTATTGCCAAGTTCGATTAGCGTTTCACCCCTAACCACAGCTCATCCGAGCATTTTTCCTCATACAACGGTTCGGACCTTCACCCTGATTTCGCAGGGTTTCATCCTGGCCATGGTTAGCTCACCTGGCTTCGGGTCTAATAAAATGGACTGGTCGCCCTATTAAGACTCGGTTTCCCTACGCCTCCGCCGCTGTTACGGCTTAAGCTTGCCCAATCTATTAACTCGTTGGCTCATTCTTCAATAGGCACGGCATTACCCTTACGGGCTTTGCCAGCTTGTCTGCATACGGTTTCAGTATCTATTTCACTCCCCTAACAGGGGTTCTTTTCACCTTTCCCTCACGGTACTATGCGCTATCGGTGTATTCGCGTATTTAGCCTTACGACGTGGACGTCGTTTGTTCACACAGGGTTACACGTGTCCCGTGCTACTCAAGATCAACCCAAGAGTTTTTTTCGTTTCAAATACGGGGCTGTTACCCTCTATGGCGCTTCTTTCCAGAAGGCTTCTTCTACGAAAAAAATTTAGTTAACTCTTCTATGATCAAACATTAGGATTGTCTATACCCCCAATATTAATATGGGTTTGGGCTGTTCCCCGTTCGCTCGCCGCTACTAGGAGAATACCTGATTTGGTTTCTTTTCCTCCGGCTACTAAGTTGTTTCAGTTCGCCGAGTTCCCTCTAAATTACCTATGGCCGCTTGCGCAGTTTTCAGTAATTAGTAACCTCGCCTTATAAGCGGGTTGGGTTTCCCCATTCGGAAGTCCCCGAGTAATAACGTTTCGTAGCAACTCCTCGAGGCTTATGGCAGCTTAGCACCTCCTTCATCGGCGCGAATACCCAAGGCATCCACCATATGCATTAGTATCTTTACTTACATTTGGATACAGTAAACTGTTTCCGGCGAAACCATTGGTTTACACCAACGGTTTCCGATCGAATCGTAAAATTGAATCTTTGTTGATAAAAGACTTTCTGTTCAGTTTTCAAAGAGCTTTTTCAAAAAAATACTTTCTTGCCCTTCCACCAATTTTTCTTGGTGGACCGTAGCGGGATCGAACCGCTGACCTCTACATTGCAAATGTAGCGCTCTGCCAACTGAGCTAACGGCCCTGAAGGGATTGAAAGCTTTATCAGTTTATCCGAAGACAAACGTGTTTTCAATACGCTTCAGAGACGGCACACCTTTAATGCATAGAACATGCATATTAATAATAAAGTTTGGAAATTCAGAGCTTACTAACTTCCGTCAAGCGGAAGGAAGGTAAATTCCTTAAGGTAAGGACATTTTTAACACTAATTAGAAGGGGTGTCAATGATTTCGAAGAGCGCGGCGGCAAGCTTTGTGGGGTCGTGGCGGATGAGGCTTCTTTTGACCTTGTCCGATGCCGAAACCACAACTTTTGCGTTTGATAATAAGTCCTGTCTTATAACTTTAGCTCCTTTATATTTATCCGAAGTATCATCCTCAACCCAAATTGTCCCGTCAATTGTGTAATAATAATCCAGTAATTCCTGTGAGGGACGGTTGGAGTTTATCAAAACATAATTAACATAATTTCCGCCCAGGTATTTGTTAATTTCGTCGACGTGCTTCGAAACAGGAAAGCCATCCGTCTGCCCCGGATGGGACATGAGGTTACTGACGTAAATCATTTTCGCATTTGTGAACTTCATCACTTCCTGCATTCCCGTCACGAGAAGATTCGGAACTATGCTTGTATAAATGTCGCCGGGACCGAGAACTATGTAGTCTGCCCTTTCCAGAATTCTCTTCGCTTCCAAGTTCATAAGTGCGGGGGGAGACAAATATACTTCTGTTATCGCTGCATGGTTTTTTTGAACTGATTCAATAGCGTGCTCACCTTCTATTACAGAGCCGTCTGAGTATTTTGCACACAACGAAGACTTAGAAAAAGTGATGGGGTAAACATTACCGCTGGTTTGTAATATTTCTGCCGCGAGGTTTATTGCTTCCTGATTTGAACCCGTGATTTTTTCGAGAGCGGATATAAATATGTTTCCGAAATTATGTCCCTGAAGATCTCCTGAATCAAACCTGTAGGTGAAAAGTTTTCGCCAAATGTCGCGGGATTCTGACAGCGCAACCAAAGCCTGCCTTACATCTCCCGGCGGTAGAACGCCAAGCTGGTCTTTTAAACGGCCGGTCGAGCCTCCTGAATCCATCATAGTAACAACGGCATTAAGGTTAAGGGAATATTCTCTCAAACCGGAAAGGGCGACAAAAGTGCCGGTGCCCCCTCCAACTACTACCACAAGAGCTTGCTCTTTTACCATAAGTGATATACATCATACTAGGGATGGGTTGGGGTGGCAAAATTGAGAGGTACGGGCGTAGACTCAGCGTTGGTGCTATGCTAGAATTTGCACAGTTTTATGCGGGTGATTAGCTCAGTCGGCTAGAGCGCTTCTCTGATAAGGAAGAGGTCCCAGGTTCGATCCCTGGATCACCCACCATTAGTTTTGGCGGATTGCACTTTAGGTGCAAGCCGGCAAAAGTACTGTGAGACTGGGAGCGAACCAAGCGAAGCGTCGTTCGATCCCAACAATTCCGCGAGCGAAGCGAGTGGAATTGCTTTGAGGTAAATCAATTCTGCGAGCGAAGCGAGTGGAATTGCTTTGAGGTAAATCAATTCTGCGAGCAGAGCGAGTGGAATTGCTTTGCGAAGCAAATGATCACCCATCAAAAAAATCTCCTTCACAAAACTTGTAGGTTTCGTAAAGGAGAAGCTTGGTTAGGCAGGACCGTAATGTAACAACGCAATCAATCGACCATCCGTTTTATGTATTGACATTGGTGCGAACCAATGTTTTCCAATAGGCAGCAGCAGCTGATGTTGAGCGTTTTTGGCGGCTTTTCTTACTGCCTCACTTCCTGCAGCTGTCTCCAGCGCTAAAACAATGGCTTTTTCATAGGGGGCGGTCAGGCTGTTTTGGTTCAGTTGAGGGTGCGCTAAGTACACCTCATTAACCAAAATAGCCTTACATTTGGTTCCGCCCGGCAAAATTACATCCACAATATCGTAGTGTTTATCCATCCCAATCTCCTTTCGCATTGATTTCGCCGATTTAGGCAGATAGAGCACCCAGTTTACTGAAATACTCTATCTTAGGAACCCACAAAAATCACTCAACTTTTCCATCTTGCTTCAAACTTTGAAGGGTTTTCCTAACATCTTGCGTTGTTTTATCAATTCCTTGAGTTTTTAATCTTTTCTGAATTTCTTCAACGCTGACACCGTTCAATCCACACGATAGAACGATTTGATAAACAGTAGTTTCCAATGACGTTAGTTCAGGCTCCACGGTCTCTCTCCTTAAACGATTTTGCAGTGATTATACACTATGTTTTTGAGGTGCTACAGTCAGTTCCAACGTAGTCCCCCAAATGCCCCACCGTCAAGTTGATTATTTGAGTAGATTTAGCACGTCTTCTTTGCTTTTTGGTTTCCCCTCAGACCCCAACAACCATAGTGCTTTATCAAAGACCAACCAACTATTATTTGTGTCAACACACGCCTTATTCCATAAATTTTTAACCAAGTTTATGTTTTTTTGAGTCATCTGGTCTGAGTCAATATAACCTAGCAAATACGCTATTCTCACATCGTGTACATCAACAGGAGGCAGTATGGTATCAATATCTGAAAAAGAATAATCAAATGTATTTATCATTGTTCTAACAAAGAAATTACCTATTTTTGGACCAAATCCCCGAAATTCTTTTAATCTTTTTATAATATTCTGACAGAATGGAGTATTTTCAAAGATTTTTCTAGGGTCACCCTCATATCTATTCAGTAAAATCTCGGTATTGTGCACATATCTTCTTACTGCTTCATTGATGTATCTAGGACGGAGATATTCCTCCAATGTTCTGGTCAGTACTTTCTCTGGTAAATTACCGATGAAATTTGGAGTAAAAAATAGGTTATTTTGCAAATAAAGCCTATTTGCACCTTTGTATAGAATTTGGGATTTCATCGCGTAGTCTAGTTGTAAAACGTAAAAAATAAAAAGCGATTTGTTTAAGTCACCCAAATCATCAGGTATTAATTCTTCTGCATTAATCTTTTTGTTAAAGATGCCTGCATTGTTGTTGTATTGGTTAATAACGCAAGTAACAAATTCTTGGGGTGTCATTAACCCATTTTAGCACTAAGAACTATGGAGTTAGTTCCAGCATAGTCCAGAATGACTCACCATAAAATTTCCGATCTAAAATTTAGACCAACAAAAAACACTCCCCGCGGAGTGTTTTTTACCGATTTGCTTTCAAGTGCTTAAAGGCAAGAAGAACAACCTTTACCTTGGAAGTTTAGGCTCTCTTCCAAACCCGCTCTTACTACATAAGGCGTATGTAGCATTTGTAACTCAACGTTTTAGAGCTAATCCAACGTTGAGTGCGTCTTATTTTTCAATGGTCTTTCTTAACAGCTAGTGCTAAGTCAAGTTTCCACCGATCAAAGATGCGTGTTCCTCCAAACGATCCGAACACCGTGCTAGGCACTTTGTCCTTTGGATCGTAGAGAAAGAAACATAAGTTTCTCCCTTAGAAAGGAGGTGATCCAGCCGCAGATTCCCCTACGGCTACCTTGTTACGACTTCACCCTCATCACTGATTCCACCGTGAGCCCACTAATGTGAGACTTCGGGTGGCCCCAGCTTTGCTGGCGTGACGGGCAGTGTGTGCAAGACCCGAGAACGTATTCACCGTGGTATAGCTGACCCACGATTACTAGCGATTCCGGCTTCATGGAGTCGAATTGCAGACTCCAATCCGAACTGGGACCGGTTTTTTGGGATTAGCTCAGCCTCGCGGCTTTGCGACCCTTTATGCCGGCCATTGTAGCATGCTTCTAGCCCAAGGCGTAAGGGCAATACCGACTTGACGTCATCCCCACCTTCCTCCGCGTTGCCGCGGCAGTTCCGCTAGAGTGATACAACTAGCAGTAGGGGTTGCGCTCGTTAACCCACTTAAGGGTACGCCTCACGGTACGAGCTGACGACAGCCATGCAACACCTGTGTAAGCTCCGGGTTGGATACCGGTCGTTCGCCTTTCGGTCCACTACTTCATACATGTCAAGCCTTGGTAAGGTTCTTGGGTTATCAGCCAATTGAAGAGCATGCTCCACCGCTTGTGCGGGTCCCCGCCAATTCCTTTGAGTTTTAATCTTGCGACCGTACTCCCCAGGCGGCCTGCTTAACGCGTTAGCTTCGACACCAAAAAAATCTGGCATCTAGCAGGCATGGTTTACAGCGTGGACTACACGGGTATCTAATCCGTTTCGCTCCCCACGCTTTCGTCTCTCAGCGTCAGGACAACCCCAGGTAGCTGGCTTCCCCCTTGGTGTTCCGTATGATATCAACGCATTTTACTGCTACACCATACGTTCCGCTACCCCCTAGTCGCCTCCTAGCCAAACAGTATTGACAGCCTTTCCTCGGTTGAGCCGAGGTATTTGACCACCAACTTATCTAGCCGCCTACAGAACTCTTTACGCCCAGTAAGACCGGGTAATGCTTGCACCCTACGTGTGACCGCTGCTGCTGGCACGTAGTTAGCCGGTGCTTATAACGAGGTTTACAACCCGAGGGCCGTCATCCCTCACGCGGTGTCGCTCCATCAGACTTTCGTCCATTGTGGAAGATTCCCGATTGCTGCCTCCCGTAGGAGTAAGGCCCGTGTCTCAGTGCCCTTCTGGCTGGTCATGCGCTAACACCAGCTACCCGTCAAAGGCTTGGTGGGCTTTTACCTCACCAACTACCTGATAGGCCGCAGGCTCATCCCCAAGCGCATTGCTGCTTTGAAGTTTCCTTCACATAAGGAATTACTCCCTCTTTCGAGGGGCTATGCCTTACTTAGGGGTAGATTCCCACGTGTTACTCAGCCGTTCGCCACTACTTTGCATTGCTGCAGAATCGTTCGACTTGCATACCTTAGGCACACCGCTAGCATTCACCCTGAACCAGGATCAAATTCTTAGTTAAAAAAAGGAATTTTGCGTTCTTCTTGCCTTAAAGTTCTTGAAAGCTCTTCGGTTATCAAAGTACGGCGACAACGATATAAACACATCATTGTGCGCGGAAGAAAGGATACACTAGCAAAGTACAAATAGCAATATATTAATTAGTTGTCAACTCTATGCTACAGTTTTATCAGCGAGTGCATAAACATACTTTAGAAAAGGAGAGAAAATGGATATTCTTGTTGCTTGCGAAGGCCGGGATTACACCTGTTATTTCGACGAACCCCCTCAGCACAACAGTATTATCGACGCAAAAGAGATACCGGACGAGGCTCTTCGGAACCGTGTCATCAAGGAATTCAGCAGTCTTGCCGTAGTAAGATACTGCGGAGCCGTGTGGAGCCACACCAGGGGTAAAGAAATGACGAAGATCGAGCTTTTTCCTCTTAAACAGATAGCATTCGCCGGTGTCTAGCCACAAAATCTCCGAAGGCGTAATTAAAAACCCTTCGGAGATCTACTCTACAAAGCTAATCTCAATTGAATCAGTACCGAATAAATCCGAAACAGTCTTTGGTAGGGACAGTTTATCAAAAATCGGTGAACACGTAATTAAATCTACATGAAGGGCGTTGTGCTCGGGCCAGGTATGGACGGTAAGATTGGAGTTGGACAACACGTACACGAAAGTAAATCCCTTGCCTTTAAATTCCGTTATCTTCGTATCTACTATCTTTAACCGATGTTTCCGGCAAAGATCGTTCAGCAAACCCAACATCTTCCTCTTACTCTCCAGCAGCAACGTGGAAACTCCGAATACCTTAATAACAACATGGTCTACAAAAGGAAACCTTTCTTCCTTTTCAGCTTCGTACGTGTAAATTTTGCGGCTCGTCCTTATACCTTTATATACAGTTGTGGAAGGAATGGTTCTTAAAATAAAAAGCGAGCTTGCAGACCCGATAGATTCGGCACCGCTGTAGTGCGCAAAGTTTTTGATTTTATCCTCTATCACCAGATTTGCCCTGTTCACAATTTCCTGTATCTTCAAAAACTTTTCCGGTGTCTTTGAACTGTTTCCGTAGAAAAAGAATATTTTTCTGTCGGGTGACGCCCCGCCTCCGATCATCTCCAGCGCTCTTTCAAGAAAAAGTTCTGCCCCGTAACGCGTGTAGGGCGGGTCTGTGAGAACGACCTCAAAACGTCCGTAAAATTCTTCTTTTAACTCCTCTCTGCAATCATAATGCACCGTCTGAACATTATCTATACCCATATCAGCAGTTTTGGTCTTAATAAAGGATAATAAGTCGTTGTCTGTGTCAAAGACGGTGAGGGATCTGAAACCCCCGTCAAGAAGGATTAGGGCAAGAGAAACAAAATCATCGTCCCCTATAAGAGCAATATTTTTACCCGCAACTTCTCCCCGCGCCACCATCACCTGGGCTTTCTTAACCGAAGTCTCGGGTAATGCGTAGAACTGATCGAGTTCCCGGGAAGCTTCTTTTTTGTATTCTTCTCTAATACCGGTGAATTTCTCAACAATTTTTTTGTCGCATTTCATAAAATCGCCGAAGGACCAGAGGTGGGGTCTTAGCATTAAATGTCTGAACTCTTCTTTTCCTTCTCCGCTCAAAACGGGATCTTCGCCACCTGTTTCTTCCAGATATGCCGACACAGCCCTCTTAAAACCACGTAAGGTTTCTTTGGGCAGTCCGGTAGTCCTGATAAGGGAACCTCCGGAAAGCAAAACAAAGAGCAGACCTTCAATCTCGCCATCGGATAATCCTAAATTCGCTCTTTTAAGTTTCTCTATGAAGGTTTTTTTATCCACGGGCTCATTATACAGCCAAACAACAAAATTCTAATATCCGTAGAGGCTATACAATACTCAAATTGTCCTGCCACATTTATATTAGAAAACATGCAGAAAGCACTCCTACTCTCGGCTTTAATCCTATTAACTTCGCACCGGGCTTTTGCTTCCGACTGGACAGCGGTTTCGGCCCCATCGAACCAGATGGCAGTTATAGAGGTAACGCCGGAAGGGATTGTTGCCGGGGAATTCGATGACAGACTTTGGTTAAATCCATACAACGGAGTTTATCTTTCCGGGGACGGCGGAATTAGCTGGTCAAAATTGGGGATGCAAAGAAAGGGGGTTAACGTCCTAAAATATAAAGACCATACCCTTTTTGCGGGTGCGTTCTACACGACCGATACACCCGGCGGCCTGTACATCAGCCGTTATCCTTATGATGAATGGAAACATGCAGGATTAACGTATAACGTAACATCGGTCGATGCCTGCGGTAATTACATTTATCTGGGAACCAGATACTTAGGCCTTATGGTGTCTCCGGATAACGGTATTAATTGGGCACAAAAAATAGGGTCCGGAGGAATTGAAGGACCGGAGATTATGTCTCTTTTTTGCTGGGACGGGTCGGTTCTCGCCTCAACAAGAACTTCCGTCCTTTTAAGCCGGGATTACGGAGAAACCTGGAAAACTCTCGGCGAATTTACAGGTTCGACTATCTATTCTTTTACCGGTAACGGTAATTATATTGCCGCTTCGGGAACGGGTTACGCGGGGGTTTTCATTTCCGGGGACGGGGGAAACAACTGGACAAGATCAGAGATCAGGAGTCTTCGCACGTCGAGAAAGGTCGTTTTTCAGGGACAATATCTTTACGTGGTAGACGGGCCGGAAGTGCTCGCAAGCCGGAACCGTAAAAATTTCGAAAATACCTCCTTGTCTGCACTAAGTTCGATTGATGTAAGAGATCTTGAAACTTATAAGCCTTCGGACTTTGCGCTTATGGCACTAACTACATCGGGCAAGATTTTCAGGAAATTCGTTAGCGATTATGTGTATTCTCCTCTCTTTGACCCTCCTTTAGATATTCAAAATGACCGGGAGCTCACCGAACGCATAAACGCCTACTTCGATCATCAGTATCCTCTTCTGGCATATACTTATCTGGGTGAGCCGGACGAAAACAACCGGACTACTTTAAGATACGACGGAAAAGATGGTGCAGTTCCCGAAATCTACTACAGTTCGCACAGTGGCATTGATCTTGATGCAAAATACGGTGATCCTGTACTGGCATCGGGAAGCGGCACCGCAAGTTATTACTACTGCAAAGACTGCGGAAACTCTATAAAAATAGACCACGGGAACGGGCTTCAAACAGTGTATATGCATCTACAGAATAACCCCCTGGTACAAGGTAATGACACTATACGAGTAAATAATGGGGACGAAATAGGGAGAGTGGGCTTAACAGGGCGTACAACAGGCCCTCACATTCATTTTGAAACAATCTCCGACACGGATAGTGACGGTCTGTTTTCCGACGAATACCCTCACGGAAGAACCGACCCGTTCGGGTGGAATTATTCAAAATCGCCCGATCCGTGGTCTGAATTCTCCTGGAACGATGTGTTGGGCTCTCACACAGGATCTTATAGCAGAAATCTGTGGAAATTACTTTCTCCGGCCAAGCAGACCGCCCCTCTCGTAAATAACACGCGCCTGACGCTGGGAAATAAAATTGTTGAAATAGTTGACAACGCCGGTAAAAACTTCCTGCAATTAACCTTAAGGCATGCGTCCAAACCTCAAAGAAATTTCCCGTCTCCTGCGTCGGAATATATAAGAAGCACGGCGTTTATTTTAGATATTGCAGACCAGCTCGGAAATATGTCGGCGGAAAACATTACGGTAAAGATAAAGCTCATGGTTTCCCCGGAAAACCTGATCGGGTTTATTCCGGAAACTTTAAAAATATACAGATGGAACGGAGCCGCAGCCTCCTGGGTAGAGACGATTAGCAGTTATGACAGCGCCTCCGGGCTCATCGAAGGAGTACTGGACCATTTCAGCTATTTTGCGGTCTTCGGTGAGAAGTACAACCCACAGTCAATTTCCACGCAAATAAACATATCACCGCAACCTATCGACGGAGCTGTAGACGTGTTTCCTACAATTACCTTTACGGGAAACGGCATCCTTACCGTTTACTCTATCGATGGGGGCTACACATGGAATGATTATGGAGAACCTTTGTTGCTGGATAAACAGGGTGTGTATGATATTTTGTACAAGTCGGAAGGCGCAGAAGAGAACTGGGAAAAAACTAAAAGTTTTGTACTAAAGGTGGGTGCGGGCATTGCAACGAACAAAATACGGGTAGTCGGAGCTACTTTCGTAACCTCAACTGATAATCCCTCCCCCTAAGACCTCATTGCCTTTGTAGAATACCGCGCTTTGACCCGGGGCGACGCCGAATGTCTTAAAGGAGAGGTAGACGCTCAGGCTGTTGCCGGATTTTTTAACGGAGCCGGGTATGAGTTTTCCGAGGTGTCTTATTCTCACATCGCATTTTATTTCATCGGTACCGGAGAACGGGTCCGTACCTATCCAGTTCAGATCGGATACGTAAAATCCGTCTGTTAAAGCCTCTTCGTAGCTCCCGATCGTCAGTGTGTTTGTCACAGCATCCTTGCCAATAATATACATCGGGTCGCCGAAATACTTCTTTAGCCGGAATCCGTGACGCTGGCCGACGGTCAAAAACGAAACGCCGTCGTGTTCACCCACCTCCTCACCTGCTGAGGTAACAACCTTTCCCTTTTTCTCCCCGATCCGTTTTTTAAGGAAGTCTTTAATGTTCACTTCCCCGATAAAACATATTCCCATGCTTTCGGGTCGTTTGTACGAGGGAAGCATTTTATCTTTGGCAAGCGCCCTAACTTCAGGTTTGCGCATATCACCCAAAGGAAAAAGCGTATGCTGCAGCTGTCTCTGCCCCAAACGGTATAAGAAATATGACTGGTCCTTGCCCTCATCGGCACCCTTAAGGAGCTTGTATTCCCCTTCCCGATATTCAACTCCCGCATAGTGTCCGGTAGCGACAAAGTCAAATCCCTCTTTCATCGCCCACTCGTAAAAAATACCGAACTTTATTTCTTTGTTGCACATCACATCGGGATTTGGAGTCCGGCCGGCTTCGTACTCGGTGTAAAAATAATCTATGACCCTTGTTTTGTACTCGGATCGAAAGTCCAATGTCTTAAACGGGATGTTCAACGCCATCGCGGTCTGTAGTGCATACGCCTTATCTTCATCCGCCCCGCAACCGTCATCTTCTGTATCCCAGCACTGCATAAATATGCCCGTCACTTCATAACCTTGTTCTTTTAACAATAGTGCGGCTATGGAGGAATCAACTCCTCCGCTCATACCTACGGCAACTTTTTTCATTATGGAGACACTCATGTTTGCATTATATAACCTGAGGGGGGAAATGGGGTTACAATCAAACCCTGCAGTTCGTTACCGAAGAGTGCATCGCGTCAACGATGTCATTTATTATATCCAGGGCTTCTTCATACCCCAGCCTTCGGTAGTTATGCGGGAAGTAGTGGAAAACCAGATTCCTGCCTCTTTTCCAAACCTGCCATAGTTTTCTGGAGATTTCTCTACCTCCCCTTGCCCTACCGCATATTCTTTCAAAAACATTGCTCTTCTCTTTTATGTAGTTCGGGTTCAATATACGCCCAATTCTTATGTCGTCGCTGAAATACTCTTCTTTGGATATCAGCTTCAGATCGAGAAAAAACCTTTTTAAAAAACCTTCGTAGGCTTTTGCAAAAGGAAAGACCAAAAAGGAATAGTCGGAAATATTATCTTCCTGATGATGCGCAAAAACAAAGTTCAACACAATCTCACCGTCCTCGATAAGTCCCCTAATTTCATCGGGCATGTACTGCCATAGGGGCGAGTCGCGTTTTACTACTTCCATAAAAATAATTTTATCGGAAATACGGCGATTATTCGATACTTTATTTAATCCGAAAATGAGCCCGCTATAAAGTGAGACGCCGTAAAAGCTTCTGTAGGAACTATCAGGACATTAACTTTTTTTCCTTCGGCGTCAAACTCTGCGTTCGCTACTCCGGGATATGTACCCACGTCGAGAGAAAAGATCCTTTGTACGGAACCCCAGCCGGGCTTAATAAAAAACTTTACATAACTAATATCTCCGGAGTTGGGCGCTGTAACGAAAGGCAGTGTGTAAGAGCTGGTTTCACCTCCGCTTGTCATGGAAATTTTCTTTCCCGAGAACAGACCTTCCCGGCATTCGTCGAGATCCGCACAACCGTACTGATAAAGATCCCACGTGCCGTGCGAAGAATTGACCACTACCGAAAAGCCCGTGGAATAACCGGGAACGGAAATACCTTTAACCTCGGAGCCGGTTCTAAGACTGACAATAAAAAAGACAAAGGGGGCCGCTATAAAGAACGCGGCTATAATAAAGAACAAGGCTCCAAAACCTTTACTCATACAAGAATGAACTCATAAATTGGATACCGAGTCAAGAAGTTTTATCACCCTGTATAATACAAGCATGAAACAGCCTAAAATTGCTTTTGTTCACGACTACCTCGTCAACTACGGAGGGGCTGAGAAAGTTCTGGAAGCGCTGTTGGAACTGTATCCCGGCGGTCCTGTCTACACCAGCATGTACGACCCGGCAAAACTTTCGGACACGATTACAGGACGGAAAATAATATGCCCCCAAACCGCCCTTTTTAAAAAATTTCCGAAGTACCTGACTTTTTTGATGCCGATGGTTTTCGAGGATTTCGACCTGCGTGAATACGATATTGTTGTTTCGGATTCCTCAGCCTGGTCAAAGGGGGTGCTGACAAAACCCGAACAATTGCACATAAGCTACATACACACACCTCCGAGATTTTTATATAAATATTCGGTCGAAAGTGCTAAAAGATCAGCTTGGTACTTCAAGCCATTCGTCACGGTTCTCGACTCCCTGTTAAGGGTTTGGGATCAAAGCGCCGCCCAAAGACCAAATTATCTTATAGCCAATTCCGAAGAAGTCCGTTCAAGGATTAAGAAATTTTATGGAAGGGACGCCCAAGTTATCTATCCTCCCGTTGAAGTTGTTGTAGAAACCTCACCGGCTGGCGGGAATAAAAAACCTTATTTCCTTGCCATGGGCCGCCTTGCCGCATACAAGAATTTCAATCTGGTCATCGAAGCGTTCAGAAACATCCCCGTCGAACTTTGGATAGCAGGTACCGGACGCGAAGAAGAAGGACTAAAAGGAATGGCCGGGTCTAATGTAAAGTTTTTGGGAAAGATCAGCGACATCGAAAAACATTCGGTTATTGAGAACTGTCTTGGAGTTATCAACGCCGTTAAAGACGAGGACTTCGGTATTGTCCCGGTCGAAGCAATGGCCCACGGCAAGCCTGTATTAGCTCACAAGTCGGGGGGACATCTGGAAACGGTCATCGAAGGAGTGAACGGTATGTTTTTTGAAGACGGTGATGTAAAAGAACTGGAATTAAAAATAAAGGAATTTGAGCAGGCTATCCTGGATAATAAGTTCAATCCGAAAATAATAAAAGAATCGGTAGTAAAATTTTCCAAACAACGTTTTCAGAATGAAATAAAAGCTTTCATCGAAGAAAAGTGGGCGGAGCATCAAAAATACAATGCCTGAACTTCCCGAAACTCACACGATTGCCGCCCTGTTGAATAAAGGTCTCAAAGGAAAAACCATTTCTAAAGTTCAGGTTTTCAAGGATTACAGAGCCTTGCCGTCAACCGAAGTTTTTATTAAAGCCGTGACAGGCAAAAAGATTGAATCGGTGAAAAGAGTGGCCAAAAACATCCTCGTCGAACTCTCGAACGGAACACACATACTTTTTCACCTCGCGATGACCGGCCGGTTGTTGCTGTGGAACGACCTTATCGGGAATGAAAGGTGGGTGAAAGTAATCCTGCACCTGGACAATGGGACTAAGCTTACCTTCAGCGACATGAGAATGTTCGGAAAGGCCGCAATCCTCAGTCCAAAACAAACGGGGGAACTTGCGGCGAGGTATGGTCCGGAACCCCTGGATGAAAATACAACCCCACAACAATTGTTTGAAAATCTTAAAACCAAAAGGACAAATATCAAAAACGCGCTTCTTAATCAAGAGATAATATCGGGATTGGGAAATATATATGTAACGGACGCGCTTTTTCTCGCCGGAATCAATCCGCTTATCGGAACAAATGAGGTCACGTTAGAAACTGTTACCCGACTGCTTGACTCGATAAGGTCGGTTCTTAGAGAAAGCATAAAATTAGGGGGCTCTACCCTCGGCGATAAAATGTACGTTGACCCGTTCGGAAGGGAAGGAAAATATCAGGAGTATTTTAAGATATACTCCAGAGAAAAATGCCCGGTGTGCGGGTCGAAAGTAAGTTTCATTAAAATATCGGGAAGGGGCACATATTTTTGCCCGGTCTGCCAACCCCTAAATAGGCAATGAAAATATCGGAGCTAAGATTAACTAACTTCCGCAACCACAAAAAATTAAGACTTGACCTTGACCACGACATCGTGCTTTTAACGGGTCCCAACGGGGCAGGAAAAACCAACATCCTTGAAGCCATATACGCCTTATCTACAGGAAAATCCATTAAAGCCAAATACGACAGGGATATGATAAATTACACCGCTCAATTCTCAACAGCGGGGGCCGATATCGAGAACTCGTCAGGTAAATATCTTCTTGAAATGCAGGTTATAAAAGAGGATGACTTTTCAAATATTTCGTCTAAGAAAACCAAAGTGAATAAAGTTCCCAAGTCCCTGGCGTCCTTTTCCGGAATATTTAACAGCGTCATGTTCTCTCCGGAAGATTTAAATATAATAACGGGTTCCCCCTCAGAGAGAAGAAAGTACATGGACGCTATTCTCGTTCAGACCGACAAGAATTATAAAAGAAACGTTGCCGCCTATTTAAAGGCGGTGCGTCAAAGGAACAAGATTCTGGAAAAGATCGCTGAAGAAAACAGAGGCTGGGACGAGATAGAATACTGGACAAAAAAATGTCTGGAACACGGAACCTACATTCAGAAACAAAGAGTCAAATTGTTTGATTACTTTAATAAAAAATTACCCGGTGCGATTGAAAAACTAAACGGTAAAAATACCGAAGTTGATATCAAATATCTAATGAACGAAATTTCTGACGAACGTCTGAAAAAACACGAAGATAACGAGATACATGCGAAGACTACTCTCGTGGGACCTCACCGCGATGATTTTTGTATCTTTCACAAGAACCACAATTTAGCTGAATTCGGTTCAAGAGGAGAACAAAGAAGCGTGATGCTCGCTTTAAAACTTTGCGAGATAAATTACATCGAGCAGGAAAACGAGGAAAGACCCGTGCTTCTTCTCGACGACATATTCTCTGAGCTTGATGAAGATCACCGTAGTTCTGTTTTCAATATTCTGGAGCAACAGCAGACTATAATTACGAGCACCGAATCGCCTGATTTCCTTTCAAGTAAAGGCAATACGCACGAGATAAAAGTATTGTAACCTGCGGGAAATATGCGAGAATTATCTCAATGTTCTTCCCGGAATTTACCGTCACGCAGAAAACCTTAAAAAATATCGGAACGATAGAATATTCCCGCGCAATCGCGGATAGTGTAAAAATCCTTCCCGTGTGGGAAAAGCAATTGAGAAAAGAGTCGCTGACAGCAAGAATATATTCCCTGCTTAAGATTGAAGGCACGGGCATTGATGAGCAAATTATAAAGGCGTCTCTGGAAGGATTCATCGAAAATAAACCCCAGGAAGTTATCAATTTCGACAATGCCTTGAGATCGGTGAGGGAGATTGGAAGAAAATTGGAGCTGGAAGAGATTGACATAAAATATGTTAATCAGACACTTACCGGTCGTCTTATGCCGAAAACAAAACAGGGAGCGTACAGAACAGTTAAAAAGACCGGTCGTCCGGATCCGGGAGAAATTCTGGCAAAAATAGTAACGCTTTTTGACTGGTTGAACAGTTTGGACGCGAGAGAAAATCATCCTTTAATAACCGCTGCAATACTTTCTGCGGAAATATTAAGGATGGAGCCGTTCGAAAATTTTAATCAATCCACGGCGTCCATAGCATTTGATCTCGTGCTTGAATCTTACGGCTACAGTCTCGGAGGTCTTATAGAAATCGATTCCTACTTTTTAAGCTCACGAAAAGAATTCGAAGAAACACTGGTCGAGATCGAAAAAAATAATTTTGATTACACCCGGTGGCTCGAATATGTGACACACGGCTTCTCCACCAAGACGTATAACCTGATTGAAAAAATAAAACTGCTGGAGAAGGATACCAAAATCGCAAGGGCAACCGGAAGGGTAAAAGTTACCGAAAGACAGGAACGCATTATCGAGTACCTGCAGGATTACGGCCTTCTGCAGAATAAGGATTTCCCCGTCGTTTTCCCGGGAATTTCCGAAGACACCGTTCTGCGCGATCTTAAATCCCTGCTCGACCGCAAAATCATCAAAAAATCGGGGAGCACCAAATCTTCCCGTTACGAACTTAGCTAGTGATAGAATAGACACATGAAATTTAAAGAGTTTGCAACGTACCTGGAACGTCTGGAAACCACTCCCAAAAGATTAGAGATAACCGATATCATTGGTGAACTTATCAGGAAGCTCGGGCACGAAGAAACTCCGCAGGCCGTTTACTTATCTCTGGGGTATTTAAAGGCTCCTTTTGAAAACAGGGTGTTCAATATGGCCGACAGGCAAGTGGTAAAAATCCTGCAGGCTCTCACGGGCGAGAACGTGCCGGTTCTTTACGCAGAACTCGGGGATCTGGGGTCGGTCGCAAAAACTGTCCTTTCTAAAAATATTGATAACAAATACAGTGTTATCGAAGTTTATGACAAGTTAATGGAAATAGCCTGTGTCGAAGGTTCCGGATCCGTTGAATTGAAAATGAAAAAAACCATGACTCTGCTCAATTCCGTAGACTCCCTTTCGGCAAAATTTATAACAAGAATCATTTTAGGGACAGTTCGGCTTGGTTTCACGGAACTCACTGTAGTCAGCGCACTGGCGTTGATATCGGGCGATAAAAAGCTGGCGGAAAAGATAGAGCGCGTCTACAACGAGCATCCCGATATCGGACTGATTGCACAAAGAATAAAGGAAGACGGAATTAAAGGTCTCAACAAAATTGATATTGAACCCGGAGTTCCCGTTCTCTCGCAAAAATGTCAGCGAGTAAGCGGAATGGAAGAAGCGTTCAAAAGAATTCCCAATGTCTGGGCTGAATTCAAATTCGACGGAACGCGTGTACAGCTTCATATGGACAGAAATAAAAAGGCTGGGGACGGTGCCGGCACGCCCGACCTGTTCGGCGAATCGGCTAATAAATTTCTCATGAAAACTTATACGAGAAATCTTGAGGAAACAACCCACCAGTACCCTGATTTGCTTGAGGCTGCAAACAAACAAATTAAAGCGGATTCCGTAATACTCGACGGGGAGGCAATAGGGTTCAATAAAGAAACCGGTGCCTTTCTTCCATTTCAGGAAACAATACAAAGAAAAAGAAAGCATGGGGTAACCGAAGCCGCAAAAAACATTCCGTTAAAATACTTTGTGTTCGACATACTTTACCTGAACGGCAAATCTACAACAGAATTACCTTTACGGGAGCGGAAGAAAATCCTGAAAAAAATTGTGGCCGCAGGCGACACCGTAGTGGTAGATGAAGATATGGAAACTGAAAGTTTTGAAAAACTGGTAGAGTATTTTGAAATCGCTAAAGAAAAGGGGTTGGAGGGACTAATTGTAAAAAACCCGGATGATAATTACCAGGCGGGGGCGCGAAGTTACTCATGGATAAAACTTAAAAAGGCCGACGAAAAGCTGCTGGCAGACTCGGTGGACTGCGTGTTGCTGGGCTACTATCACGGCAAAGGCGTGCGTTCGAAGTTCGGGATAGGAGGCTTTCTGGTAGGCGTAATGGACAAGGATAACGAAGTATTTAAGACAGTAACAAAGGTAGGTACCGGACTGACGGACGAAGAATGGGTAAAGATAAAAAAACTTGCCGACAAATTTAAAATAAAATCCGTTCCTAAAAATGTGCTAATCGAAAAATCTCTCATGCCCGACGTGCTTATAGAACCCCGCATAGTTTTGGAGATCGGCGCCGATGAAATAAGTGTTTCCCAAAACCACACATCGGGATATGCACTAAGGTTTCCGAGATTAATAAAATTCAGGGAAGATAAAAATCCTACCGAAGCCACTAATCTCAAGGAGATAGAACTGCTGTTTAAAAAACAGAGAGGAAGGGTATAAATGGAACCCGAAAATACAAATGAAAAGAAAGGTATACAGCTTGACCCAAAGATAGCCGCGGCGCTTTCGTATCTTCTCCCTCCGCTGTCGGGAATCTTCTTTATCATAAAAGGTAAAGAAAATGATTTTGTAAGATTTCACTCATATCAGTCCGTACTTTTCGGACTTTTCTCTTACGCACTATATTGGATTGCTACTATATCTCTTCCTTCATTACTCGGATTTCCTGTTTATAAGTTCGTTTCGGCCGCTGCGATACTGATGTGGATGTTTTTAATGCTCAAAGCGTTTGCGGGGGATGAGTTTGAACTTCCTTATATAGGCAAAATAGCAAAAGAACAGTCAAAGAAATAGCGATAGACTGCCCGAACAACATATGGAAAAAATAGGAAAAGTATTACAGAAAAGAAATATCGTCGGGGACGTCAGGAATAAACACGAGTTCCAGGCATTCGGCAACAGGCTTGCCGACGAGCTCAACGACCGCAAACACCGCTCTTTGTACATAAAACTGGCCAAAACCGAAGACCGTGCGTTACTGGAAGTCGCCCGAGAATTTGTTATGGGATCGGAAAAAGCAACCACAAAAGGCCGGTTGTTTATGTGGAAACTAAGTGAACTCAAAAAACAAAGGTTGAACAAAAAATCCGAATAAACTAGTATTTAAGTACATGGACAAAAAAAGCGTTCTTTCTCTCCGAACACAATTCATAATCTCCGCCGTAGTCGCTATAGTCTTTCTTGCGACAGTAGTTGAGAGATCCACAATAAGTGCCGTATTCACCGTACTTGCCTCTCTTCTGGGTACTTTAGTGCTCGATCTCGAATACCCTCTCTATGCATATTTCTTCGAGCCTGAAAGGGGTTTTTCCAAAAATTTCAGAAACTACGTCAAAGATAAAGATTATAAGGGTGCTTTAAAATACGTTTTTTATAACAAAGGTGATGTCGTAGACAAATCTTTGAACAGCGCGTTGTTCCAAATAATATTTGCCGTACTTACAGTACTTGTAGCATATACATCAACTTCAAGAATAGTGACAGCACTCGTCTTCTCAATATTTGCGAACTCTATTTTTAAAATGTGGGAACACTACTTTAGCGGACAAACTGATGAATGGTTCTGGGCCTTAAAAAACAAACCGGATAAGAAAGGGGTTATTCTTTACTCTGCGGCGATGATTGCAGTCCTCGTGGTAAGTTTTCTAATTGTCTAAGTGGTATCTCTATACGGAATTTTAATATCCATATCTATCCTTGCCTGTCTGTTGACCGCAGAAAAGATTTTCCCTGATAAGAAAAAGGCGGTTTGGGACATGGGATTTTACGCGGTATTATCCGGGATTGTCGGCGCCCGTCTATATCATGTAATAGACTACCGGCAATATTATGCTCAGGATCCCGGAAAGATTTTTATGTTATGGAACGGGGGGCTGGGAATCTGGGGTGCTGTCATCGGAGGAGCGCTGGGAGTATTTATCTACGCGTTAAAACATAAAAAATCTTTTATTGAGCTTGCCGAGGTCGCGGCAACGGTACTTCCCCTCGGACAGGCAATCGGGAGATGGGGAAATTACTTCAATTCGGAACTGGCCGGAAAGGAAACTACGCTACCTTGGGCAATACAGGGTAAACACCCGATTTTTTTCTACGAATCATTTTTAAATTTTCTGCTTTTTTTCTTTTTAGTCAGGGCGGCCAAAAAAGAGCGTGTTCCGGGTGTATTAATTTCCATATATCTTTTCGGGTACGGCATCATAAGATTCTTTCTCGAATTTTTGCGGGTAGCACCGTGGAAGGTTGGCGCCTTGAATGTGGCCCAAATGGTATCTATACTTTCAATAGTGATGTCTCTATTTATTTATATAAAAGGACGCCGCGCATGATATTTTTAGCATCCGACCACGGTGGTCTGGACATTAAAAAAGAGTTAGCCAGATTCCTGGAGGAAACAGGAATCCCGCATGAGGACCTGGGACCGTTCACTTTTGACCCGGACGACGACTACCCGGACTTCGCCGACAAACTCGTGAAAAAAATGTTGGAAACACCCGACTCCAAGGGAGTGCTGATTTGTAGAAACGGAGTTGGAGTTACTATTGCCGCCAACAGAAATAAAGGGATTAGAGCCGGGCTTTCGTGGAACGAAACTCACGCTGCTTCTACAAGACGGGACGACGACACAAATATACTCACGTTACCGGCAGACTACATAAAAATCCATGAAGCCCTGACGATATTCAAAACCTGGATGAATACCCCTTTTAGTAACGCGGAGAGACATAAAAGAAGACTAGCCAAAATACTATGATTATTCCTGCCATTCTCGAAAAGAAACCTGAGGAAATCAGACGGAAGATAAGTCTGGTTGACGGTCAGTGTGAATACATACAAATCGATATAGCAGACGGAAAATTTGTGTCCGAAAGTTCCTACGCCAACATCGAAGACATTGCTTCTCTCGAACCCATTTCAAAACTTGAGATACATCTCATGACTGATCACCCCGAAATTTATGTTGAAGAAAGATATCAAAGTATATTCAAAATATCTGCTCACATAGAGGCAAAGGGCATAGAAGATTTTGTCAGAAAAGCCGTAGAAAAAAGATACACTGTGGGTGTAAGTGTTAAACCGGAAACTCCTCTGGAAAATATAGACCACTTGCCCGGTGGAATTAGTTTCGTTCAATTTCTAACCGTGCGCCCGGGAAAACAGGGAAACGAAATAATACGCGATGTGTTTCCGAAAATTACAAGTTTTAAAGAAAACCACCCCGGTATTAAAGTGCAGGCCGACGGCGGTATAAATGAACAGAATTTAAGCGAGGTCTTGAAATTAGGTGTAGATGATGTTGTAATTGGTTCCCGGATATTTGACTCGGAAAATCCTGCCGGGATGCTGGCAAAATTAAAGGAGCTAATATTACAATGACGAATATAACAACAATTTCTTCAGCAGACAGTGAAAATAAATTATATAAACGCATCGCCTTTTTGGGCGGAGCCGCATGGAAAGAAGACGAAGAACCTTACATCCGGGCGTTCGATACTGCCAAACTTCTCGCTGAGAACGACTATGAAATATTCAACGGGGGCGGTCCGGGGGTCATGAAGGCCGCAACAAAAGGAGCTCATGCCGGAAACGGAAAAGCATTTTCCATAACATACCACCCCAATAAACCAAAAAGACACTACGAGGGGACTGACCCTACCAATGACGTTGATATGGAAATTGTGACACTCGATTACTTCGACAGAACAAAAGTTCTTTTACAGAATACCGACGTCCACATAGTTTTTAAAGGAAGCATAGGAACACTAAGTGAATTCGGAATGACCTGGGTAAGTTCCTGGATACACGAGCCCAACAGCAAGCCGATTGTAATGTTCGGCGATTTCTGGAACGAAATTTTGGACACTATCGAAAAAAATCTTTTTATTAAACCGGCCGAAAGAAAAATGTTAACCATATGCAACACTCCGCAGGAAGTTTTGGACTATCTTGAGTCACTAAATCGAAATTAATCTATGCAGGTGCCTTGTTAACACTTCCCACAAACCTTATACTACAAATTAATGCCCCGAGCCTCTGTTAATAACGATGTTGAGAAAATATCACTCATTGCCAACAACCTGAGAGAAGAAGTAGTGAAAATGCTTTTGGAAGCCGGGAGCGGACACCCCGCAGGTGCTCTCGGGATGGCAGACATCTTTGCCGCACTTTATTTCAAGATTCTCAACGTAGACCCCAAAAATCCAACCGACCCGGACAGAGACAGGTTCGTATTGTCCAACGGACATATCTGTCCCATTTTTTACGCGACCCTCGCAGAAAAAGGATTTTTTCCAAAAAAAGAGCTAAAACAACTCAGAAAACTTAATTCTAATTTGCAGGGACACCCAAAGTTCGGCGTCCTTCCAGGTATAGAAAACTCCGGCGGCTCTCTTGGCCAGGGCCTTTCTCAGGCCGCAGGAATGGCACTGGCGGCAAAAATACAACACCGTCCATTCCGTGTATACTGTGTTACCGGAGACGGGGAAATGCAGGAAGGACAGATTTGGGAAGCAGCGATGTTTGCCCCGAACAAGAAGCTGGACAACCTTACCTGGATAATCGATAGAAATAATATACAAATCAGCGGACGCACCGAGGACGTAATGCCTCTGGAAAATTTACGCAACAAACTTGAAAGTTTTAACTGGTACGTGATAGAAATTGACGGACATAACATCGAAGAAATTATCGGCGCATGCAATATGGCACGTTCGGTAAGTCAGCGTCCGACTGCTATAATTGCACATACCATACCCGGTAAGGGTGTAGAATTTATGGAGTATAAATTTGAATGGCACGGAAAGGTTCCATCCAAAGAACAGGCTTTAAAAGCACTAAAAAGTCTGGCCTCGTTGGAAGGCAAAATAAAATCGGATTATGACTAATAAAACAAAAACAACTTTAAACATGAGCCTGCTTCCTTTGGTAGTTATCGTAGTATTAATGATAGGAGCAGGTTATTTTTTACTACAGGGAGAAATAAAACTCCCGGGCTTTAATAAAGGCACGGAGATTAGGCGGTTGGACGGATTTCCTACGGTTATAACAACTGACGTGGCTCTTGAAAAACAACGAAGAATAATCAAATCCCCCGAAGAGCTGGCTGAGTTCCTGAATTACATTGATCCCACGGGGTTAACGGAAGTCAGAGACTCGGTAAATTACGACCGCGAATTTCTATTGGCCGTATCTTCTGATCTTCAGGACGAGACCGGACATAAAATGAGAATTAAAAAGGTCTACGAAGATAAGAATGCTAAACACCTACTGGTTCTTATAGAAGAAACAGATAAAGGCGATAACTGCGAGGTCGAGGTGGAAGGAAATATAACAGCCGACGTCGTAGCCATTTCCAAAACCGACTACGAAATAAGCTTTGACCGTGTCAAAAAAGTTGAGAACTGCGAAAAAGAAGAGGTAACGGAAGAAGAAACACAGCCTACCGAAGGACAGCCCGGTCCTCAACAATAAGTAGTAACGCACACTGCCCGATGCTTAATAAAACACTAAATCTAAACGAAGAGGTATTTCTGCAGGACTCGGAGTTAAAGTCCGGACGGGACGGCTTCGGCGAGGCAATTCTCAAACTGGGCGAAGAACATGAGGATGTAGTTGTTCTCACAGCAGATCTTGAAGAATCTTTACGCCTGACACCTTTTAAGAAAAAGTTCCCCGACAGATTTATTGAGACTGGAATCGCCGAACAGAACATGGCAAGTATGGGAGCGGGAATGGCTTTGTCGGGACTTGTGCCCTTTATGACTTCCCACGCAGTTTTTTCACCTTACAGAAACTGGGACCAGATCAGACTTTCGATTTGCTTCAGCAATGCAAATGTAAAAATTGTGGGCTCCCACGCAGGTTTTTCAAACAGCCCTGACGGAGGAGCCGCAGAGTCTCTCGAAGATATTGCACTTACAAGAGTACTACCTAACTTAACAGTGATAAGTCCCATAGATTACGAACAAACAAAAAGGGCTGTCGAAGAAATGTATAAAATACACGGTCCCGTCTACTTAAGAATCTGCAAAGAACCTACTCCCCAAATAACAACCGAAATAACACCTTTTGAGACTGGGAGAGCCTACACTTTGATCGAAGGTACTGACCTAACGATATTCACCACAGGCACGATTGCTTACGAAGCACTGGAGGCCGCTAAAGTACTAAAGGCCGGACATAAAATAAATATTGAAGTGGTGGCTGTCCCCACTATAAAGCCTCTGGATAAAGAAAACATTATAGGTTCCGCTAAAAAGACGGGAAGATGCGTAAGTCTGGAAGAACACCAAATTAACGGGGGGTTCGGTTCCGCAATCTCCGAACTTCTCGCGGAGGAATTTCCGGTGTTCAACCTGAGAATTGGCGTCAGTGACACATTCGGAGAGTCCGGAACTTACAGGGAGTTAAAGGACAAATATGGTATTAGCTCTCACCACGTTGTAGAGGCTATACTTAATATGTTCAAAGAAAAATAATATGGACCTGCTCACTATAGGCGATGTAGCCATAGATCTATATATGAAAATCGGTGCCAAGGACGGACTTCCGTTGGTGGAAGGGGGTGCCGGACCCAAGATTTGCTTTTACCACGGCTCTAAAATACCTGTCGAGCACTTCGAGACCGCAGTTGCTGGAAATTCACTGAATGTGGCGGTCGGAGGCAAGAAACTTGGCCTGGAAACAGTAATTTACACTGAAATCGGCGATGACGAAAACGGAGAAAGGGTTGTAACCGAGCTAAATTCTCACGGTGTAGATACGGATTTCTGTATCGAGACGCCGGGCCACGATACTAACGTGAACAGCGTTATTATTTACGGCAACGACAGAACAATATTTAGCTACCACGCGGAGAGAAACTACAAAATACTGGATTGGCAAAAACCCAAGTGGATCTACTACACATCAATGGGTAAGGGTTTTGAAGACTTCCAGTACAAACTTATTGAGTATGTAAAGCAAAACCCGGGCGTGGGTATAGCGTTCAACCCCGGTACAATTCAGATGAAGCACGGTCTAAAAACTTTTGAAAACGTTTTAAAGATTACCGATATATTCTTTCTGAACCGCGAAGAAGCTATAGCTCTCGTAGGCAAAGGTGAAACCGAGGAACTTCATCAAAAACTCCACAAGCTCGGTCCTAAAATGACGGTCATTACCGATTCGAACAGCGGGGCTTCGTGCAGTGACGAAAGCAAAGTAACTTTTCAAAAAAGCTACTCCGATGAGAGACCGATTGCAGATAAAACGGGGGCGGGAGATGCTTTCGCCTCAGGCTTTTTGTCGGCAATATTCTACGGAAAACCCACGGAAACAGCGCTGAAGTGGGGCGTAGCCAATGCCGGAAGTATCATAAAAGAGATAGGAACAACTAAAGGTCTTCTTACTAAAAAAGAAATTGAAGGTATTATTAAACAGATATGAAAGCACAGGAGTTACTAAAAAAAGCACGGGAAAAAGGCGTGGCCATTGGTGCATTCAATGTGGGCAACCTTGAAACTTTTAAGGCGATCACACAGGCCGCAAAAAACCTGCACAGTCCCGTTCTGATAGAAGCTTCGCCCGGTGAGGCGGGTTTTATGGGATTTAAGCAACTGGTGTACCTCGCGCGTGCATACGAGGATCAAATACAGCTACCGATAATCTTAAACCTTGACCACGGAGAATCCGTAGAGAGCATCCTGGAGGCAATAAAGGCCGGATTTGATTATGTCCACTATGACGGAAGTAAATTCTCTTACGAAGAAAATCTTGAAAATGCATCTATTGTTGTTGAAGAAGCACACAAAAAGGAAATAATGGTCGAGGGAGAAATAGATCACATAGAAGGAAGTTCAGCGGACCACACAAAAGAGAATACAAAAATGTATTCCAAACCCGAGCTTTTTACCAATCCCCAAAAGGCAAAAGAATTCGTTGAAAAAACGGGCGTAGATGTCTTTGCCAGCTTCATCGGTAATCTCCACGGAATATACGCAGATGTCATTCACCTTAACCTCGACAAATTAAAGGAGATTTGCACCGCCCTTCCCCACACGTACCTTTCCCTCCACGGAGGATCCGGAGTTTATGATGACGATGTAAAACACGCGATAAAGATGGGGATTGTAAAGGTAAACGTGAATTCCGAGCTAAGGGTAGCTTTCAAAATGACTCTGCAGGAGGAAATCGGCAAAACAACTGAAATTGCCCCTTACAAATACATGAAACGTCCAATCGAAGAAGTTCAAAAGGTTGTTGAAACTAAAATGAAGCTCTTCGGTTCTCCCGAGCTTTTAAAATGAAATTACTAATCACGCGTGAAATTCCCCGGGCGGGTATCAATATATTAAAGCAGTATAAAGACATTGAGATTGATTACAGACAGGGACCCCCGTTGTCTGAAAAAGAATTGCTGACAGCCGTAAAAGATGCGGATGCAATAATTCCCGTAATCCCCGACAAAATAAATAAGAAGATCATCAATGCAGCGAAAAAATTAAGGGTAATCGCCGCATACTCTGTAGGATACGACCATATAGATGTTGAGCACGCAACTTCGAAAAATATTTTCGTCGGGAACACGCCGGGGGACCTTACTGAGTCAGTAGCTGAACACGCACTCGCTCTCATGCTGTCGGCGGGTAGACGAATTCCCGAAGCCGACCGATTTTGCAGGGCGGGTAATAATAAATACTGGAATCCGATGAATTTTGTCGGTCCAAAAATAATGGGGGACACCCTCGGAATTATCGGTTTCGGAAGAATCGGTCAGCACCTTGCACGCATGGCTAAAAACGGCCTGAGCATGAGGATATTGTACACAGATGTAAATAGGCACCCCGAAGCCGAAAGCCTGTTAGACGCAGAAAAAGTCGAGCTTGACTACCTGCTCGAAAATAGTGATTTCATATCCATTCACTGCAACCTCACACCTGAAACCGAAAACCTGATAGGAGAAAACGAATTCAGAAAAATGAAACCTCTTGCGTACATAGTAAATACCGCGCGGGGAAAGATTATAAACGAAGAAGCACTGGCCAGAGCATTAAAACAGAATTATATCGCCGGAGCTGCTCTTGATGTATTCGCCGACGAGCCTGAGATACATCCCGACTTAAAATTATTGGACAACATAGTTCTCACGCCACACATAGGAAGTGCAACGTGGGAAGCCAGGTTACAAATGGCACGCATGGCTGCGGAAAATGTTGTAGATGTGCTGATAAGTAACAAGCCCCCAAGATATCTCGTGAACAAGGAACTCATGAAAGAAACGGTCGCATCTCTTATTTGATAAAATTACTCTGATGAAAGAATTTATAGTACGTAATAAACAAATATTTATCACGGGCGCTGTAATCGCCGGAATTTTTCTGTTAATAATTCTTACCTCGTCGGCACGGAAAGTTAAAGGCCCGATTCTCGCACCTTCCGAAAGTAGTACCGGAAAGGAAGTGTTAACTAATCCCGGGGTTAACACCGGCAGTAACTACACCCCCAAAGGTCTCTGGAACGCACCTTCGCTGTCGGACGAACCTGTAGATAAAAACACTCCGGAAACGCCGGAGGAAGAGCCTGTCGAAAAACCAAAAGAAATTCTTAAGATTACCTTTGACGACCTGGGTTTTTCCCCTTCCTCGACAAACGGACTCAAGTATCAAACGGTAAGATGGACAAACAGAACCGACAAAAGTATTTATCTTCAGCAGATGAAAGATTTTTTTGAAGAATTCAGAAAACCGGTGGAGATAGCGTCCGGCGGTACTCTGGAATTTGAACTGAACAGAACGGGAATGTGGGGATACAAAGAAACAGACAGCGGAAAAATGGGGAGCATCTTTATACTTCTGGAAAAACCGGAAAATTAATTACCGCGGCAGTCACACTTTATACGCTGACGGACATATTTTGTTAAGCACACATTCTCCGCACTTGGGTTTTCTTGCGATGCAGATGTATCTTCCATGAAGAACAGCACTGCCTGAAAAGTTTCTCCAATATTTTTTTGGCAATAAACTCATAAGATCTTCCTCAATCTTTTTCGGTTCTGTTTGTGATGTTAACCCCAGCCTCGCAGACACCCGGGATACGTGAGTGTCCACCACAATACCTTCCGCAATTCCCCACAACTCCTGCATGATTACGTTCGCGCTTTTTCTGGCAACTCCGGGGAGTTTCATAAGCTGCAACATATCGTGAGGCAACACGCCGTTATATAAAGACAGCACCGTACGGGCGGCGGCAACACTTCTCTCAGCTTTTCCCTTGTGGAAATTTACCTGCCTTATAAGAACCGCTACTTCACCGGTATCCGCAGAGGCCAACGCCTCCCAATTAGGATATTTCGCAAAAAGTGCGGGGGTGACCTGGTTTACTTTCTTGTCCGTAGTTTGTGCCGACAACATTACAGAGATAGCAAGCTGATATTCGTCCGTGTGCACAAGTTCTGTTTTGGGAGCCGGGTGTTCTATTTGTAATAACTGAGCAACTTTTTCTGCCTGTACTTTTTTGTCCATTTTAAAAAAGACCCAATTGGTTTTCGTCGGGTAAATTGGAAGAGGATTTTTTCTCTTCTTCGGGCAATAACCCCAGCCTTTTCATCAAAGATTTAAAATTATACTTACTTAACTCGGCCAGAACTTTTTCTTTATCGTACCCCGGGTATTTAACATCGTTTAACGTAACTCCGGCCGGTACGTCCATAATAAGAGTCGCAAGTTTTTTGCTCATCAACGCTTGTTCGTAATTTTCCAGCAACTTTTCTTTTAGACTTTCGGGTGTAACCTTTTCAATATTCCTGTAAACATCTTCGACTGATCCGAATTGTTCTATCAACTTAATGGCCGTTTTTTCTCCGATGCCGTAAACTCCCGGAATATTGTCACTCGGGTCGCCTCTTAGACCTTTGTAGTCGGCAATTTTATCGGGAGGAAATCCCAACCTGGCGGAAACTTCGTCTTTTCCTACCCACTGAAGCTTACCCTGCTTGTCGGGAACCATAAGCATCACATTCTTTCCTGCCAGCTGCCACAAGTCGCGGTCGTTTGACGCTATTATCACATCTACTTTCCCTGAGAAACCCAGCGCCAGGGTGGCAATAATATCGTCGGCTTCGTAACCGTCTACTAAGACCTGTTTAACCCCGAACGCACTTAACATATCCAGAGTTTTGGGTATCTGTGACGCCAGAGAATCTTCCATCGGTTTTCTGTGTGCCTTATACGCGGTAAAGTCTTCGACACGGAAAGTAGGTTTTTGACCGTCAAGAGCTGCCACTAAATAGTCGGGTTTTACCTGCGTAAGCATATTAATAAGCATTGAGGTAACGCCGTAAAGGGCATTTGTGGGCTCTCCGTTTGCGTCGCGGAAAGAGGGCGGCAGAGCATGGTACGCCCTGTGCAAAAAATTGAACGTGTCTATCAAAAGAAGTTTTGGCATATTACAAACGAGGAAAAAGCTGCTCTTTCAAAGCTATATTTTCTTTGCCGAAAACCCCGGAAAGTTTCGACGCGGTTTCCGGTATAAACGGTTCAAGGTAATTAATTATTTCTCTGAGTTCGTTAATTTCCCGGGTTAAAATTTTCTGTAAATGCGTAGTGTCTTTGATTGCCCAGGGCTTGTTGTCGTTAATATGTTTATC
This sequence comes from candidate division WWE3 bacterium RAAC2_WWE3_1, assembly GCA_000503835.1. Taxonomy (GTDB): domain Bacteria; phylum Patescibacteriota; class WWE3; order UBA101185; family UBA10185; genus UBA8498. The sequence continues at coordinate 643,381 of CP006914.1, forward strand.
TAAAACCCCAAGTTTTGACCAGACGTGTTGGACAGCGAGATCAACTCGGAAGTTGTCGAAATACCTCATAAAAGTTTCGTCCCACTCTTTCAATTCAGGCAAAGGAAATTCAAATCCCGAAGTTTCGGCAAGACGTGCCAGGCGCGAAGCCGTGTTTCCCAATCCATTGGCAAGATCGGCGTTATACACCTGCTTAATATGGTCAACTGAAACGTCCACATCTTCGATTACCGGACCGTGTTTAATAAAATAATATCTGACTGCATCTGCCCCGAACTGAGAAACGAGTTCCGACGGCCTTATAATGTTACCTTTGGATTTACTTATTTTTTCACCGTTGAGATTTACAAAACCGTGCACATAAATCGTGGAAGGAAGCGTTTTCCCCGCACTTTTGAGCATTGCCGGCCACAATAATGCGTGCCACCTTGCATTGTCTTTTCCAAGAACATGAATAATCTGAGTTTCGTCGTTCCAAAATCCTTCGGGCTCTGCGGCAGTAAAATAATTTATAAGGGCATCGAACCATACGTAAATGACGTGCTCAGGATCGTTAGGTGCCTGAATACCCCAGCTCACTTTGTACTCCGGGCGCGTAACAGGAAGGTCGTTTATCCCCTGTTCGATGAAACCGAGCATTTCTCTCCGCTTACCTTCCGGTAAAACAAAGCCTTTCGTCTCAATCAACTGTTTTAGAAAATCGGAATACTCGCTCCATTTGAAAAAATAGTTTTCTTCCTCAACTTTTTGTATGTCGCGGGTGGGGTGCAACAGACATCTTCCGTCCGCGTCCAGCTCCGACATAGTTTTATAAGCCTCACATCCCTCACAATACAGTCCGGTGTAGCTACCCTTATAAATGTCGCCCTTATCAAAAACGTTTTGAAAGAATTTCTGCGCCGTTTCGTGGTGATCAGAATCGGTAGTGCGGATGAAACGGTCGTAATCTAAGTTCAGAGCATCTAGCTCAGCCTTATCTTTGGAAGATATTTCGTCCACGTGTTCTTTAGGTGTAACGCCTCTTTTTTCGGCGGCCTTTTGATTGGTGGAACCGTACTCATCGGTGCCGGTAAGAAAATAAACATTTTCTTTGCCCAGAATCCCACGATAATAGCGGGCCAGACAATCGGCCAGTATTTTTTGGTAGGCGTGGCCTATATGTATGACGTCATTCGTGTAGTCTATTGCTGTTGTAATTAATACCTTTTTCCTGTCCATAAGTACCGTTATTCTACCACTACCGCTCTTTTCTGCCGTACACAAAAAGCTGGTAGCCCAAAGCCAGGTAAAAAGCCAGGGATAGGAAAATGTTGAACAGACTCACCAGCTTGAATCCTCTCAGAAAGAAGAAAATGACAATTCCGAAAGACGTATATGCCGATATTTTCAAAACGCTCCTGAATATACCCCGCGGGTCGCCTTCCTTGCTGAAAGTTTTGGTTGCAAGAAAAAAGCCGGTTGTTGAAAACAGCCCGGTGAAGAATAAAAAAAGTGAGACCAGAAAAATAAAAATATAAGTGTAGTTGGACGGTTTGAGGACGAAAAGTGAATAAGCCAGAGATGCGGAGGAAAGAACAAATAGAAAAATTGCTGTGTATAAAAACTTCGGCATATACATGATTTTAACATTACCTTCCTAGACTCGTGGGCGGGTTGCTGATATTCTTATCGCATGCTAAGTAATGAACTCGTTATAGTTATGTTCGCCGTGCTGCTAATACTTTTAGGCTTCCTTGTCTTCTATCTATCAACACAGATAAAAAATATCAAAAACATAAAGGGGGACGAAACCGGCGTACTTATGGAATGGCTAAAAGAAATGAAAGGCTCTGTAGATAAAAGCAGCGATGTGCTGGAAAAACAACTAAGTCAGCAGAGAGGCACCCTGGATGAACAGATGAAGGGCCACCGCGAGGCGATGAACGCCCAGACCAAACTTATCTGGGAACGCCTCGACGCTTCGCAGGACGTTATCAGAACTGTACAAAAACAGTTGGGAGGTATTCAGGAGTTCGGAAATGACATGAAAGACTTAAGCAACGTGCTGAAATCTCCAAAACTACGCGGGGGGCTCGGAGAACAGTTTCTCTATGAGATACTCGAGAGCTTCCTTCCCCACGACCACTTTAAGACCCAATACAAGTTCAGGGATGGGGCGGTTTGCGATGCCGTGGTATTTACCGAAAAAGGAATAATCCCGATCGACTCAAAATTTCCTATGGAGAACTTTGCCGCGATGTTAAAAGCGGAAGCACAGAGTGAACGCGACAAACTGAAAAGGGTTTTCATAGGCGATGTCAAGAAAAAAATCGAGGAAATTGCTACTAAATACATTCTCCCCGAAGAAGGAACTACCCATCAAGCTATCATGTACATACCATCGGAAAACGTATACTATGAGTTAATAGTAAATACGCCGGAGATTGAAGCTTACGCCAAGGAAAAAAATGTGGTTATGGCATCGCCCAACACACTTTCCTACTTCCTGAAAGTACTTTTGGTAGCCTTCCATCAGCAAAGTCTGGAAAAACACGCGGGCGAGGTTCTAAAAGCCTTGGATGGGATCAAATTGGAGGCGTCCAAATTTAATGACGATCTGGATGTTTTAGAAAAACATATTTCTAACGGTTACAAATCAATGGATGGTATAAGAACTAAATTTTCTAGGCTATTTAATAAGATTGAAAAGATTCAGGTTATTGATGACGGAGAGCAAAAGAAGCTGTTAGAATAACTGAAACTTCCAAAAAAAGACAAAAAAATCCCCGGTGAGATGAGTATAAACAGTTGAGTGCTGTTTAATTTTCTCAGTCACCGGGGGTCTCCAGGAGGAGAGCGAAGAAATCTAGGATTTTTGGGTTTCTTCAGAATTCTTGAAGAAAATCGACAACCCCGAAAGCAAAAATATGAATGCAACTACCCCAACGACAACCCACACTATTGCAGCCATTTTACCCTCCCTCAAGACAAAAAGTGATCAGAAATTCGAATAGGGGGATTATACTACAAGTTATCCCAAAACGCCAACGGGAGCCACCTTTTGAGAACATGTGCGCTATAATAGGGGTCACATGCCGCCCAAAAAGAAAACTGACATAAACGAAGAGCAAATCAAAGTCATAAACCATAAAAAGGGGCACCTTCTGGTTGTCGCCGGAGCCGGCACGGGAAAAACCAGAGTTATTACTGAGCGCATAAAAAATCTTATTGAAACAGAAGGAATTAAACCGAAAGAAATTCTCGCCCTTACTTTTACCGAAAAAGCCGCGGGGGAGATGGTTGAAAGAACAGGCGACGCAATGCCTTTAGGTTACGAAGAGCCGTGGATCTCAACTTTCCATTCATTTTCTGACAGAATATTACGGGCGGAGGGCATAGAAATCGGAATCGACCCCGGATACAAACTCCTCTCATCCCCCGAGCAGTGGATATTGCTACGGAAGAACCTGTTTGATCTCGGTCTGAAATATTTCAGGCCATTAGGAAATCCCACAAAGTTTATTTCGGCCATTCTCAAATTTATTTCAAGACTGCAGGACGAAAATGTTTCTCCCGAAGATTTTGAAAAATTCGTCCAAAGTACGAGTCTAGAAAATGAAGAAAAAGAAAGGATATTTGAACTTGCCCATGTTTACACAGAATACACGCGGCTAAAACTCGAAAAATCGAAAATGGATTTCGGCGACCTTATAACATGGACGCTGAAACTTTTTAAAGAGAGACCCCACATACTTGAAAAGTATAGAAAACAGTTCAAACACGTGTTGCTGGACGAATTCCAGGACACGAATTTCGCGCAGTATGAACTTATTAAACTTCTTTGCCCGTTAGAAATGGAAGACAGAAGTTTGGTTGTAGTCGGGGACGATTCACAATCTATTTACAAATTCAGAGGGGCGGCCGTATCCAACATTCTTCAGTTTATGGAAGACTACCCCAAGGCTGAAAGAGTAACTTTGCTAAAAAATTACAGGTCGGGGCAAAAAGTACTGGACCCTTCTTATAAACTAATAGTAAATAACAACCCCGACACGCTTGAATCCAAACTTGGAATTTCAAAAGAATTAATAAGTCAGATAAAAACCAAGGGGATATCACCTGAGATCTGCCAAGCCGAGGGTCTTGAGGATGAGGTGGGGTTTGTTATCAAAAAAATCTATGAAGTTCTGGGAAAAGAACCTGAATACACCTACAAAGACGTAGCTATACTTGCAAGAGCTAACAGCCATCTCGATCCTTTTCTGATGGCCTTGAGAAAACACGGACTACCTTATCAATTAGTGGGAAACAGGGGTCTTTACGACAGAGACGAAGTAAGGGATGTGATTGCCCTTCTGAGAGTAATCGCTAATCCGAAAGACGGCGTAAGCCTGTATCGTGTGCTTAACATTCCCTCTTTAGAAATAGACGGCGACGACATTTCCAAACTCCTGGCTGAGGCGAGATATAAAAAGACCGATTTGTGGGAGGAAGTTAAAAATTCGGAAAAAGATAAACTGTCCCTTTTAAAGGAACTGATTAAGGAAAGGCAGGAAAATATTACCAGAGAGACTCCTTCGGAATTTATTTTCAATATGGTCACTAACGTCGGCTATTTGCGCCCGCTCGTTGAAGATGAAACGGTCGAGAATCAGCTCTCTATCAAAAATCTGGATATATTTTTAAACAAAGTAAAAGAGTTTGAAATTAAGCACAGGGAAGATACGAAAGAACTACCCACGGTCGTTGATTTTTTGGATTACATGGAACTGGTGTTGGAAGCCGGAGATAATCCGGCACAAGCCGAACTGGAGGATATAGACACCGTTAATTTGATGACGGTCCACGCATCGAAAGGCCTTGAGTATCCCATCGTCTTTATGGTTAATCTGGTTTCGGATAGATTTCCCACAAGAAATAAAGGGGACGTGATAGATGTCCCTAACGAACTAATAAAGGAAACCTTACCTTCGGGCGATGAACATATACAGGAAGAGAGGCGCTTGTTCTACGTCGGAATGACGCGCGCCAAAAAATATTTGTATCTGACGCTGGCAAAAAATTACGGAGGGAAAAGGGAAAAAGTACCCAGCGGATTCCTACAGGAAGTCGGACTAAAAATGGAGTATGTCGGAAAAGTAGCCGACGAAAAAGCAGGAGGACAAGACAGCCTGTTCGGTGTTACCTCTGCGTTTAGAGACCCACAGGCAGTAAATGTAGCTAACCTAGTACCTCAAACAATGAGCTACACTCAGATTGATACTTATAACGCGTGCCCGTTGAAGTACAAGTACTCTTACATATTACGCATACCCACGTTGCCGAATTACGCACTCAGCTTCGGTACAACAATGCACGAGACATTAAAAGAATTTCACACAAAAAGAATGTTCGGGAAAAATGTTTCTTTGGAAGACCTTTACGAAATTTACGAAAGAAAATGGATACCGCTGGGCTACGACGACGAGAAACACAGAGCAGAAAGATTTGAAAGCGGAAAGCGGGTACTGGAAGAGTATTACAACAAACATGCGGCCGGAAAAGATAACATCGAAGCCTTGGAAAAGTCCTTCAATCTAAGAATCGGCGGCACTAATTTCTTCGGAAGAATCGACAGGATAGACAATCTGGACAGCGGCGGGGTTGAAATCATCGACTACAAGACCGGTACGGCAAAAGCCCAAAAGGACGTTGACCGCGACGCCCAGGTGACAATATACGCAATGGCGGCAAAAGAAGCGCTCGGGTTAAAACCCGATCTTTTGACTCTGTATTTTTTGGAATCGGGAGAAAAAATTTCGACGACCCGTACTCAGGAAGACCTGGTGAAACAAAAGGAAAAGATTGTCGAAACAGTTGAAAATATTAAAAAGGGGCAATTTGAGGCCAATCCTACAATCCAGTGCGGTTGGTGCGATTACAAAGATATTTGCCCGTTCGCGTACCGGGGTTAAAAATCCACCCTCATGAGTCTGGAAGCTACGCCGTAAATTCCGCTCAAAAACTTTATCACGGGAATTGGAAATTCGACGGGCGTCCCTCCAAATTTTTCTTTAAAGTGGCTGAACCCTTCCCAATTTCCGGTTTGAATAGGAAATCTCTCATCATACTTTCCTTCAAGGTCAAAAACCCCGTAACCTTCGCTTTTAAGAAATTTCATTGATTCCCACATAAGGAGGTAGCCTGATTTATTTTTTCGCGCTGTCTCTGAAGATCCCCCGGAAACAAAAAGAACCATGTTTTTGTGACCCAAACAAAACTTGCTTGACTGTAATTCCCCATCTTTATTTCTAACCTCGCACAAGTAAGATTTGTCTCCGAAGAGATCTACTCTGACTAGAAATTCACGAAACGGGGGCATATAAAAATTCTTCTTTTTTGCTGTGCAGTAAAATAACTCGTAACTTTCTTTCAGCTGTTCCTCCGTAGGTTTTCTTATATTTTTGACTTTGTAACCCTCCCTGACTGCGCGGTTTATCGAGTATCTGGCGCTGTGTGAAAACTCGTTCCACATGTTTTCTTCTGTTCTTGTAAGATCCATGAAAATAGTCGACGGAACACAATTGGGAGAATGTGTGGGGCGGTATCCGCGACCATCAAAAATCGACAGGTCCTGATCGTAATCGGGTTCAATTTTAATATAGGCACACTTTTCGCGGCGGCAGATACTTTCTATTTCTTCAAGATCTTCTTTTTCAATTTTCCGCGGGTGTTGTATTTTTACAAAATTTCCTATGAAAGAGGGCCGGATAGCTATAAGTATTCCTTTTGAAGTTCTCCCGGTTTTCCATCCGATTGCCTGCAGGTACTTTTCCCACCCCTCGCTTTGTCTTATGTCCTCCTGTCTTTCCATATCTATCTGATGAGTTTGAGCAATTTCCATCTAAAACTGTTGGCCAGATTAAAGAACTTGTATAGATTTTCGTTTATAACCATGTCGTAAGAATCTATATAAACCACATGTTTTGCCCCGAACTTTGATTTGAAAATGGAGAAACCGTAGTATTCGTCGGAGGTATTGTTTAAATCAACCGAGGCCCCCCACATGTCAAAAGTCCCACAACCTAATTTTTTACCGAGCAACAGTGCCTCCCACCCAAGAACAGTGCTGGCGAAAAGATTCTTTTTTCTTTCGGTTGAACCTCCGTAGGGATAGTAAAGAACTCCTTCGTAAGATAAAAGTATCCAGGCGGCCAGAGCTTCTCCCTCATGTTCCGCAATTAATAATTTTGCAAGACCGGCCTTGTTAAAAACGTCCCACATATCGCGGAGATAAGACTGCCCCCTAAAATAAAATTTCTGCCTTACTCCGGTTTCTTTATAAAGGGAATAGAAAATATCGAAGTCTTTATCTTCAGTGCTTTCCCTTACCGTAACCCCGTTTTTCTTAGCGTAATTTATGTTGTAGCGGTGTTTTTTATGAAGGGCCGAGAAAAGTTCTTCTTCACTTTTTGTGAGGTCGATAAAAAAGTTGGCTTTGGCAAATTCGTCTCTCGGAGAATGTACGCAATGCTCTTCGAAAAGCTTTGCGGCCGGGGGTTCTTCCGGGCTTCCCTTTATAATGTTCGGGACGTCGAAATGCACCGCAATACAATTATTTTCCTCGACGGATTTTTTCAACTCCTCAAAATTTACATCGAAGGGAGACACCCGCGGACAGTATGCGTAGTTATAAGAAGTTAAAGGAATGTTATGAATCGTGTATATAACATTACCCGCCGAAACTGCGGGGGTGCCGTGTCTGTTTTTAAATTCCGCCCACAGCGGAGACTGCAGAATGTGCTTTCCCATGCTGCGAGTATAACATTGACGGTACGGTGTTTATAGGATATGTTCTAAGTATTAACAACTTAACCGTCCCTAACGGGCGGGGTAAAAAGGATAGAGACCGGTGAAATAGAGAGTCCCGGTCAAAGCGTCCGGGCAGATGCAAAGGTTTCAACCGTGTGTTTGTCCGGATTTTTTAATCAACTGCAAAACTTTCTTTGAGTATTTTATTAAACTCCGGTCTTTTTCTTTGACCGACAAGTTAAATTTACCAAACTCATGTTTATATTTTCCCTGCAACGCTCCTACCCCCCTAAGATGGTAGTCAAAAGCCGCTCTTATGTTTTTCCAGACAAACTGCACACGGCCTTCTTTTTCTAATCTTCTGACGCTGAATTTTATTTTCGGGTCTTTTAACAGGGCATATTTATATCCGGCCTTAAACATTCTTCCCACCAAATCAAAATCTTCGGCCAGTTTAACTTCTTCCTGAAAACCGCCCACAGCATCAAAAGAGGATTTTTTGACATAAATAAAAGTTCCTACGGCCGCGGGAAATCTGTCCTTTACGGTCTCCAGATATAACTGGTTAAACGCCCAGTAAAGAAATTCGTCGATTAATTTGTCGGAGATGGGAACGTTCCACGAAGAAAGGACGTCAACGTTTCCTTTTTCGATGTAACAATCAATCTTCGAAATAAAATCCGGCTCAGGAGCAACATCCGCATCAAAAAATATTAAATGTGGGGCTTTTGCCATTTTCGCGGCGTAATTGCGCTGAAAAGAAACACCTCTCTTGGGCGATTCGACAAAAGTGAGGGCGAGTTTATCTTTAAATGAGCCAACCACCTGTCGTGTTTTATCCTCACTGACAGCGTCTACCACAATTACTTCAAAATCCTTAAACTCCTGATCGGCCAGGGCTTCCAGGAGGATTCCTATGTATTTTTCCTCATTTAGTGTCGGTATTAGTACGCTATATTTCATATACTCCTATATTTCATATACTCCTATATTTCCTATACTCCTATATTTCATACAGATTCCGGGGAATGTAGTAACTTATAAAATTCCAGCCATTCCTCCGAACTCAGGTTTTGCGGTCTGAGTTTCGGGTCTATGCCGCCTTTGGTCAACTCTTCCTTTGAAAAGGGCTTGTTGAGCATTTTTCTCGGGTGAGAAAATGCACGGTGCAGAAACCCTTCGTACTTTTCAATCGTACCACGGTCCATTTCGATATTTGTTCTCGTCAGTTTAATGACAGCTCCATCCACTTTAGGGGCGGGTGTAAATTCGGTTTTAGAGACATTGAATAAAAGTTCGGCGTCGTAGAAGGTTTGAATAAAAGTTGATATGTATGAAGCGTCAGGAACCTTGCTGCAAACTTTTTCGGCAACTTCTTTTTGGATAAGGAAAACCGCGCTTCCGGGCATTACATTCATTTTTACGACCGCATGTAGAATGGGGGATGTTATGTAATAAGGTAAAGACCCCAGCACTTTAACTTTTCTTTCGGAAGTAAAAGTCGGAAGCCATTTTAAAATATCGGCGTGGACTATCTCTATATTCGGTTCGCTCACATACATTCCGAAAAGTTTTTGGGCAAAACGCTCGTCGACCTCGACCGCATAAACCTTTACATCGCGCCCTGAGATGCGACGTAAAAGTACCTCCGTGAGAATACCGTGTCCGGGTCCTATCTCGATAATATCCTCGCCGTTAGCTATGTCCAGCGCGTCGACCATAGGCACCACAATAGATGGTTTAGACAAGAAATTCTGACCTAAAGATTTTACCGGCTCGTACATAACTCTATTATACCTGTAACCACAAACACTTGCCCCGAAGGTTTTACCAGTTGAAATTATTCCGATTGTAATCAAGGTCGTCAAGAAAATCGTCTACCGAGCCGGGCAGGCGGGGTAGCTTTCCTTTTTCCATACTAATTCCGCGGTATTCCAGAATTTCGCCGGGAAGCTCTCCCAAAAATCTGCTGGGAATATTTACCTGAACGCTTCCGAAATACAAGCGGCTTGAAACACACGTCATAAAGACTTTTTCTTTTGCCCGGGTAATTGCGACGTAACATAAACGTCTTTCCTCTTCCAATGCATCCTGTTCCAAAAGAGATTGGGTGTGAGGAAATAAACCCTCTTCCATTCCAACAATAAAAATCACAGGAAACTCCAAGCCTTTCGAAGCATGCACGGTCATTAATGTTACAACGGGAACATTTTCATCCCGGGGTCGATCAGAACTTTCTATCAAAGCCACATTTTCCAGGAATTCGTTCAGGTCAACGAACTGGGCGGCAACCGACTTCAATTCGTTAATGTTTTCGATTCTCTGAAAATTTTCGTCGGTTCCGTCGTTTAGCCACTCAATATATTTGGTGTCAGCAAGAATCTTTTCCATAAGTTCCAGTGTCGATAAAGTTTTGGCCGAAGCAATCCATTCCCTAATCGGAAGGTGGGATTTTTCTTCTACGGCCCCGATGTCCCACTTTAATTGTTTTAACTGTTCTTCGGATTTTTGCCCTATTCCGCGGGGAGGAACATTTATAATTCGGGACCAGGACACTTTATCTTTCGGATTATGTACAACCTTCAAATACGAAATGATGTCTTTAATCTCTTTTCTCCCGTAGAACCGCACACCGCCGATGATGCGGTAAGGGATATTATTTCTTATAAAATGTTCTTCGATGTTTCTTGACTGAGCGTTCGTCCGGTAAAGAACAGCTATATCCGAATAACCTTTTCCGCTCATTAATGCCTCCGATATTTCATTTACTAAAAAGGACGCCTCATCTTTTTCCGAAGCTCCGCGGTAAACTATCAAACGATCTCCCTTGGAATTGTCCGTCCACAAATCGAGAGGAATATGCGTGGAATTATTTTTTATTAAATTTTTCGCCGCCTCGAGAATATTTTTCGTCGACCTGTAATTTTTTCCGAGATTATAAATTTTTGCTTTCGGATAATCGTTTTGAAAATTGAGAATGTTCCTGAAATCGGCGCCCCGAAAACTGTAAATTGCCTGCGACATGTCTCCCACAACGAAAAGGTTTTCGTGACCGTTAGCTAACGCTTTCGTAAGCGCGTACTGAACTTTGTTCGTATCCTGATATTCGTCCACCAAAATGAACTTAAAAAGTTCCTGATATTTTTTCAGAATGTGGGGGGACTCCTCGAATAAATGAACGGTTTCCAAAAGTAAATCATCAAAATCCAATGCATTACTTTGGCGTAAACGCTGCTGGTACTCAGGATATATTTTAGCGACAGTTTTCTGAAAATAACCCTGGGCATATCCCGCGTACATTTCAGGAGAAACCATTTCGGATTTTGCGCCGGAGACATGCTCCAGCACCGCACGCGGGTGAAACCTTTTTGTGTCCATTCCGAAATCCTTTTCTATGTCGCGTACAACGGCAACCTGGTCGTCGGTATCATAGATAACGTAGGAAACGGGAATACCTACATCACGGCCGTCCTTCCTTAATATTTTGGCACAGATACTATGAAAAGTTCCGCTCCAGGGCAAACTGTTTTCAGAACCCAGAATGTCTTTTACCCTGGACTTAATCTCGTCTGCCGCCTTGTTTGTGAAAGTGACACACAAAATATTGGTCTCAGGTACCTTTTTCTCTTCAATAAGAAAGGCTACCCTGTGGGTTAAAACACGGGTTTTTCCGCTACCGGGGCCTGCAACCACGAGAGCGGGGCCAAGATAATGGGAAACTGCAGCAATCTGGTCTTCATTAAGATCTTTTAGAAAAATACCGGTAGTATCCGACACGTAAATAACATATCACAGCTGACTTTTTTGTCGATACTCGGTCAATACCCAAAAAACTGTCTAAAAACTATAAATTCCCGCCGTTACCGTTTACAATACAATTACATGTTCAAGCAGTATCTCCCTTACATAATGCTGGCGATTGTACTTGCACTTGGCATTTATCTTGCGGGTATCGTTCGTGAAAAAGAGATGCCTCCGATACCCGGAGCGAAATTTTATACGATACGGTTTGACAACGGCGTTACTCTGAAAGCAGAGGTGGCTGAGACAAAAGAGAAGCTCAAAACCGGCCTCATGTTCAGAGAGAAACTGGCCAAAAATACCGGAATGATCTTTATATTCGGCATGGAGTACACCTACTCTTTTTGGATGAAAAATACACTGATTCCCCTGGACATAATTTGGGTCAATAGTCGGATGGAAGTCGTCGACGTATCGCGTGAGGTGCCGCCCTGCGTAACCGAAAAATGCCCCACCTACTCGCCGCAATACCCCGCAACGTATGTCATCGAAACTCCCGCCAAATGGACCGTGTGGAATAAAATCTACCCAAGCATGAAGATCACGGTGTATCGAGAAGATGGTGCTCAACTGTGATACCGTATTGGGAAAACCCGTAGTCCAGCATTATTACCATGTCCCCCTTGCGGTCTATACTGTTCAATACTATCCCCACAAGTTTTTTGCCGGAATTCACCGCGTAGGTTGAAAGGCTTAGCCCCGCTTCCTCGGTATACCCCGTTTTTACACCGATAACCCCGGGATAGGTTGTTAGAAGGTTAGTCTGGTTCACAAGATACAGGTATTTATGCAGGTCCGAATATGGCAGTTCCTTTTCGACCGTGGCCACAATCTCTCTGAACTCTTTGTGTCTCATGGCGTACTGGGTTAATACGGCCAAATCCGAAACCGTTGTGTAAGAACGATCGTCCAGCCCGCTGGGGTCGAAGAACCGGGTGTCCTTCAAACCCAGCTCACCGGCCTTTCTGTTCATCCACTCTACGAATTCTCCGGATGAACCCGCAACATTCTCGGCAAGAGTGTAGGCGGCGTCGTTTCCGGAATTTAATAAGAGTCCGTACAACAATTCTTCAATAGAGTAGGCCTCTCCCTCCGAAACTCCCATTTCGTTTTCACCGACGGAATCAGCCGCGGCCGTAACTGTTGCGTAGTCAGATAGAGATTTATGTTCTAGTGTGATGACCGCGGTCATTATTTTAACCAGACTGGCCATAGGCAGTCTCCGGTCTATCTCTTTTCCGTAAAGGATTTTTCCCGTATCCGCGTCCACCATAACCCCCGCGCTTCCGGCAATGAGGTCAGGAGAAAAATCGTCGTCCTCCGTAACCAGTGCCAATGGTTCCGTGCTAAATTCCGGAGATCTCAGTGTTTCCAAATATTCATCCTTAACACCCTCAACTTTTACCTCTCCGGTCATTCCGCTTTTCAGAAAAAACATACCCGAAGCGATAAGTAACAATAGTATCGCCGGAATAACCCACAACCATAATCCGCCCCCTACAAATTTTTTTGAAGTTTGTGAAATTTTTTGCGGATAGCTGTACATAATATGAAGACCAAAAATTATGTTATCATAGATGTCGTTCGTAGGATTTAATTTTATTTAAGGACAACTATCTATGGTGCAATTACTGGATTTTTACGCGGATTGGTGCGGACCTTGTAAAATAATGGCTCCCGTGCTGGAAGAAGTCGAAAAAGAACTTAGCGATAAACTTGAAGTGAAAAGAGTCGACGTAGAAGCAGAGGGCGGGAAGGCTTCAGAATTTGCAATTTTCAGCATCCCCACCTTTGTAATTATGAAAGATGGGAAAGAGGTCGACAGAAAAGAAGGGGCTATGCCTAAAGAAATGCTGAGGAGCTGGATTAATTCGCATCTATAGATATAATTACCCTATGACTGCCCGTCTGGCAATTAACGGTTTCGGAAGAATCGGAAGAGCTTCCCTAAAGATAGCTTTAGAAAAGGACGGCGTAGAAATTGCCGCCATTAACGACTTAACCAATCCCCGTATACTCGCACACTTTTTAAAATACGATTCGGCGTACGGTGTTTACGATAAAGATGTTTACGTTGAAGAAGACGGGAAGATAGTGCGGCTGGAAGACAACGAGGGTCAAAAAGATTTTTTCTCTCTGACGGGCAAAGAAAATTATCTGGTTGTAGAAGGAAAAAAAAGCCGGGTGTTCTCGGAAAAAGACCCTGCTAAGCTTCCCTGGGGCGAACTAAATATTGATACAGTACTGGAATGCACCGGAAGGTTTACCGAAAACGACTCCGCTAAAGCTCATATAACCGCGGGCGCAAAAAAAGTTGTGATATCGGCTCCTACAAAAGGCGGGGATGCCCAAACTTTTTTGATGGGCGTTAACGATTCCCAGTACCTTGGACAAAACATTATCTCGAACGCCTCGTGTACTACCAACTGCATCTCGCCGGTTCTTGCGGTAATGCATTCCAAATTTAAGGTGCTAAAAGCCGTGATGAGCACGGTACACGCCATAACGGCAAATCAAAGTGTGGTTGACGGTCCTCCTGTGGGTGACAAGCCCGACATGAGAAGGTCACGTGCGTCAGGGTACAACATATCTCCTACCAGCACAGGAGCGGCAAAGGCCACAATCAAAGCAATACCTGAATTGGAAGGAAAGTTTGACGGAATTGCTTTAAGGGTTCCCATAATCACCGGCTCTATCTCCGATATCACAATGCTGGTTGAAAAAAAGACAACAAAAGAGGAGGTCAACAAGGTTTTTCTTGAAGCCAAGAATAATCCGTTCTACAAGGGTGTTCTGGACGCTACTTATGCCCCTCTAGTCTCATCCGATATTATAAAAAGCAATTATTCGGCCATTGTTGATCTGGAGATGACGCGTGTGGTCGACGGCGATCTGATAAAGATCCTGGCTTGGTACGATAATGAGTGGGGTTACAGCAACAGGCTTGTCGAGCTGGCTCTTTTGACGATTTCCTAATATTATCCCTATACAAATGATAAAATGGTTCCAATGAAATCAGTGTTGGAAGCTAATATAACCGCCGGGCAAAAAGTCCTTGTAAGATGCGATCTGGATGTGCCGGTGGCACACAGGGAAGTTCAAGAAAAATACCGCTTGGAGGCTTCTTTAGAAACTCTGAAATATATTATTTCCCGAGGCGCCTTGCCTATAATAATGGGGCATATGGGAAATCCCGGGGGTAAAACCGATGAGAGACTTTCAACCAAAACACTTTCATTCTTTTTCGATAATGAGCTGGGCGCGGGAAAGTACGAACTTATGGAAAACCTTCGTTTTAACCGCGGTGAAGAAGAAAATAATCTCCAATATGCCAGGCAGTTGGCCGGCAACGGTAACATCTACGTAAACGAAAGCTTCGCCACCTCACACAGAAAACACGCGTCTATCGTAGGTATCCCCGAATGGTTGCCTTCGTACGCAGGAATACGTTTTCTAAAAGAGATAGAAAATCTAAACGTCCTGCAGGGAGATGTGAAAAGACTTTTCGTAATAGTTATTGGCGGGGCGAAGCTGGAAAGTAAGCTTCCCGTAGTGAAAAAATTCCTGAAAAGAGCTGATTTCATTTTATTGGGGGGCAAGCTGGGAACGGAATGGAAAGAGGAAATTCCGTTCAATCTTGTGTTACCCGAGGACTATGCTCCTGAAAATAAAGATATCGGTAAACAAACAATTGCAAAATACACGGAAATTATTAACAGGGCGGGAACGGTGCTTTGGGCAGGTCCTATGGGAGCCTATGAACAGCCGGAATATTCCCTGGGAACTATAGAAATCGCTTCAGCAATTGCTAAAAAAACGAAGGAAGGCGCTTTTACAGTTGTCGGCGGAGGGGATACAATAACGGCCGTCAGCAGTTATTCTCTGCTCGATAAATTTAGTTTTGTCTCTACCGGGGGCGGAGCGATGTTACAGTATTTAGCCGAGAGAACCTTACCCGGAATAGAAGCCTTAAATAAAAGAAAATAATGCCAAAAATATTAAAAATAAGTTTTCCTGAGAAATGCGTAGGTTGCGAGATGTGCGCCATAGAAGCTCAACGACAGCTTAGAAAAATCGGGCTCGAGGGGGCGTTAATACGCGTCTTTAGGAACACAAACTCAAAGCTCGGAAACATAGAATACGCCTTAGAAATAGATCCGAGAATCAGCAGTCTTAACGTGGATAAAATACAAAAAATATGTCCGAAAGGCGTATTTGAAGTTGAGGAGACAGACTAAATGGAAACAAGACCGAGAAAGGTACTATCCATAGATCTGACAAAAAAGGAATACGAGGTAAAAAGTTTCGAAGATCTCAACAGTTACATCGGGGGTGTAGGGCTGGGATTCAAATTAATGGAGATGTATTACGATAAAAATCCTCTGATATTCGCAGTGGGCCCTCTGAATGGTCTTTTTCCCTTCGCATCAAAAACGGCAGTCGTTATAAATAATGACGGGGTAATTGAAGATGTTTATCTTGGAGGAAGTATATCTTTACGCATAAGGTATGCCGGTCTGGATGCACTTGTCATACACGGGACTGCACAGGAACAAACTGTTCTGGATATCACAAATGCCGGTGTAAGTTTTAAAAATCAATCCGAAGATCCTGACACTTTGGGACTTCCCGGAAAAAGAAGCGTTATAAAAATGGACGGTTCAAAAATATTACTGGGCGGTTACTTTACGACCCCCGAACATTTCCTCGAAAAAGAATTCACGGATAAAAACATCTCCGGAATAGTAGTAACCGGTACAGAACTGATAAACATAAAGGACTTCGATAAATATGAAGAACTATACAAAAAGATCCTAAATAGAAAAAACGAACTCAGCGTTATGGAGGGAACGTATCCGTCATGCTCTAACTGTCCGATGGGGTGCGGAAAATCAAAGACCGGAGAGATGGGCGGGAACGTCCTTCTGCACAGCCTGGTAGCCTGCCAATATGCGGATAGAATATATACTGACGTCGGTGTGGTCTTTTCCTGCCTCAATGTACTGGGGTACAATTACACTCATGAAGATATCGAGGCTTTGCCGAAATTGATAGAACAAACACTAAGGAGGATCTCGTGAAATATATCGTAGCCAACTGGAAAATGAATATGAGCTTACAGGACGTGATCGGGTGGACGGCCGGATTCGACACATCGGTGTTGAATGCAGATATTGAAGCAATTGTCGCCCCCTCCTCCTTGCACATTTTTCCTGTTGCGGAGATTCTGAAAAAAACCGGGGTAAGTGTAGCCGCACAGGATGTTTCGGTGGAAGAAAAGGGGGCTCATACAGGTGAAACGGGAGCTTTTCAGATCAAAGAGTTATGTAAATATGCGGTTATTGGACACAGCGAAAGGAAAGAAACTCCCGAAATTGTTGCCAAAAAAATAGACATTTGTCTGACCAACGGAATAATTCCTATCGTATGTTTTGTCGAGCCGAAGAAAATAAGTCTGTATAAACGCCCCGGTATTATGTATGCATGGGAAGACCCGGCAAATATTTCGAAAAACGGCAGGTACAAAGAAAAAAGTGAGGAGGAAATAAAAGAAGGGGTGAATAAGATAAGGGAAATTTTAGATGATAAAGAACCTCTGCTCTATGGAGGATCAGTTAATGGACAAAATATCTCCGGTTTGGTTAATATAGAAAAATTGGACGGTGTTTTAGTAGGCCACGCCAGCCTTGACCCAAGACACTTCTCCGGAATAATTGCCAGTTATTAATAGCATTCTATGAAGTACATGGACATGTGCAAAAAAACTAACGGAACCGTTAGTACCATAAGAAACGAGCGCGGGGGCTCTCAGACAAAAACTCTCAAATTTATTGGGGTTATAGGTTTGGTTGCCGCCGTGGCTGTGGCTTTTGTTTTTAAAGATAAGATACTCGCAGCCTTTAACCCCATTTCCGTGGTCGCCACAATTGCAGGAACAAATCTCAAAGAAACCGACGGTAGAACGAATGTTTTAATATTGGGATCGGACAGAAGAGTAGCCGGAGCAGAGTCCGGAAGACCTGTGCTGACAGACACCATCCTCGTTGCCTCTATAGGAAAAGTTGATAAAGATGTTGTTTTAATCTCTCTCCCCAGAGATTTGTGGGTAAAAGATCTCAACGGTTCACACAAAATTAACTCAGTTTATGCTTTCTCAAAGGGAGGGGAGGGGGCCGACAACCTGAGAGCAGTACTGCAGGATGTTTTGGGAATTCCGATTCACTATCACGTTATGGTCTCTTTCGATCTTTTCCAAGAGATAATAGACATTCTCGGAGGAGTCGAAGTTACCGTAGACACATCTTTCACCGACTACGCGTATCCTATCGAAAACATGGAGGATAACAAATGCGGAAGAACAGACGAAGAAATTAAAAAGATGGGCGAAGAAGGTAAATCCGAACTTGAAATCTACTTTTGCAGATACGAAAAAATCGTGTTCAATCAGGGAGTGCAAAGCATGAACGGCGATACAGCCCTGAAATTTGTCAGGTCACGCCACGGAACCAACAACGAAAACACGGATTTTGCGAGATCCAGAAGACAGCAAAAAATTATCACGGCAATTAAAAATAAGTCGCTGTCGATCCAAACGCTGGTCAATCCCACGAAGCTTAAAAATTTGTACGACGCTTACGCACAAAATACCGACACCGACATAGATTTCGGAGCCGTTAATTCTTTCTACCTGCTGTCGCAACAGATTAACTTTGACCGTGTGGTGTCCGTAGTACTCGATGACAGGAGCCCTGCAGATCAGGGAGGACTTCTGTACGCTCCCGGCGATAAAACCTTGTATAACGGACAGTACGTGCTGATACCCCAAACCGGGGATTACGTTCAGATCCACGCATTTGTCCAAAGATACCTTTTCGGAGGAAAGTAATGATATACATAGTACACGGAGAAAATCTCTCCAAGTCTAGAGCTCTTATCCTAAACCAACAAAAGAAACTGATGGTCAGATACAAACAGGAGTTCTCGATACAGGACACAACCCCAACCGACCTTACCAGTAAAATAAGAAGTATCGATATTTTCGGGGAACCTCAGTTCTTTGTTGTGAACATCTCGGGTGCGGGACGTACTAATCTCGAGGATTACATAGACGTTATAGCGCAAACTCCCCCTCACACAACCCTCGTCATACTTTCAGAAAAAAAACTAACTGCCTCTAATATTTTTATTAAAAATGCCGGAATAATGAAAGCTCAAATCCTTGAAAACGAAAGTTTGGTTACCGGAACTTCGTTTGATTTTGTGGATGCCGTTATGAGAAAAGACAGAATTAACTCCTACAAACTCATGCACAGGGAACTGGATAGAGATAAAGATCCGTTTGAACTCTTCGCTCTTCTTATGTATGGGCTTAGGTCACTGGCTCAGATTAAACTTGAAAGTCCGTCCTCTTCGGGGATGAATCCTTATGTACGTTCCAAACAAAAAAATTTGATCGGAAAATACACCGAAGATGGAGTAAAGGATATGTTCAAAGAATTCTACGAACTGGATTTAAAAACTAAGGTAGGGGAGATAAACCCCGAGGTTATGCTAACTTTGGCCGTTGAAAAAGTGTTAAACTCTAAATAATGCCGATCCCGATTGAGCCCAGAAAATACGTCAAAGATCATTCGAACGACCCCATTTATAAGACGGTAAATTATAGATTTTATTTCAGGTCCAGAATTCTGTCGGGACTGTTGTTGTCCTTGGGGTTTCTGGTACTTGGAACCCAGGTTGTGCTCCCCCTCGTCTTTTTCAAAACACAGGATGAGATTTCTAAACCTATGCGAAGCAGTATTCTCGGCCTTGCGACAGGATTTGATGATTTTGAGTTTGTGGAGCTGGATGAAAAGAACGCAGGGGAGCCCAAAAAACCCGCGGAAACACCAAAATTCTTTACCATTTCGATACCGAAACTCGGGATAAAGGATGCACTGGTGGAAACCAATTCCCCCAGCCTGCGCCCTGACACAGCACTGGGGCATTATAACGGTTCCGCACTGCCCGGAAGTGTAGGCAACGCCTTCATTTACGGTCATTCCGTCCTACCCTGGTTCTACAATCCCAGGAACTACAGAACGATATTTTCAACTTTGGGTGATCTGGAGACAGGGGATGAAATCCAGATTAAATATATGGGAAGGGATTTGAATTATGTTGTAGAGTCCAAAGAACTCCTTCAGCCTGAGAAAGTAGACCCGCTGGCAAATTTTAAACCCGCGTACCTCAACGAATCCACACTAATCCTCATGACGTGCTGGCCGCCGGGAACCAAAACAAACAGGTTGTTGGTGAAGGCTGTTCTGACGGAAAAGTGATATCAATTGTCTTTGAGGATTTTTTTCTCGAAACCGCCGAGCGCTGATTTTCTGGGGTTGCTGGCGATGTAGTACATTCCTGTCAGGAAAAATACCAGAGAGACTAATAACCCCGCGGTAATTTCAACTGTACCGGTTTCCGGAACAGCACTTCCGCTCCCCGTCGTCTGAGAAGCCGTCGGCGAAGACGTGGCTCCTGCCAGTACTACTCCCTCATTAACAGGAACAGCATCAACGGGCTTATCAGCAATCTCTCCGAAAATCGAAGAATCGGATGAAGTGTCAGAAATCCCTTCTACCTGTCCTGTGTCAACTTCCAGCGCCAATGCATCCGAAGGAAGCGGTTCTGTCGTCACGGGAGCTGTGGAAGCCTGGTATGGCGCGGATGAATTATCTGCACTGCTGTTCGTCACAAGGTAATAGACAACACTAAACACAATAAGGGAAATGGACAATGTCAATATAAAGGTTTTAAATCCGTTTTTTGCGCTATCGCTGTTCATAGGCAGGTTTCAAACTTCGTAGAAACTCTATGTCAATAGTAACATCTATCGGACGGGACATGTCAAGTATATTCTGAGTAATATATTTATCCCTATTTACGTTCTGGTCTCCGAAGAAAATCCAGAAACCCCCGGCTACGACAAAAAACGCGGTAGTAATAAGTAGTCTTTTCATAATTTTACAGATTAAATATCCTTAAATTAACGGTGGCCTCGGCACTGTCAGTGAGTTTTTCATATTTCACAGAATCTACGACCGTGACCCGCTGCATTCCTTCTAAGGCCGAGATGAAGCCGGAGAGATCCCCGGTCCCCTCCAGAATAACCACAATGGGTACCTCTCCCCCCTCGCTCTCAGCAGAAGACACAAAATTCTTCACACTGAATCCTGACGCCGCCGCCTGCTGCATAAACAGAACCATGTAACTGTGCGTATTCAATTCTTTGGGTACGGTAGCTTCAAGTATAGGTCCGAATCTTTCTGCCACCGAAACGTCCGCCGACAGTTCACTTAAACTCTGTAATTTTACGTTCAAACCGTAATTTAGCGCTCTCATTTCCTTGTATAAGGTAACCTTCTTACCCATGCTGAACGCCAACGGGCCTATGGCGAAAAATCCGAACAAAACCATACATACCAAAGCCCAAACGGTATATATCCTGGAAAGGAACAGTTCGTTCGAAAAAAATAGTTTGGCCGAATTCTGCACTTCGTCTCTCATCTATAAACTCCTTCCAGTTTGACCGCATATACATTCTCGGAGGAGGAAAAAACCGCTTCCTTGATAACCACTTCCGATACTCCGCCGTCCTTCAGCCAGCTGAGAAACATGCCGGTAATACCGGCGGGTGAACTGCCTTTTACAACAATCTCAAATTTTTCGGGATTAAAATCGACTTTGCTTAGGCTAAGATCCTGAGAAAGCCTGGACATAATAAAGGAAATCCTGGTGGTCAGCGGCTTTCTGGCGCCGATGGTATTTTTGCTGTAGTTGATCTTACCGGCGATTTGCCTGGCTTTTTCTTCCACACCTGCGTATTCGTTTATTTTAAATTCCAGGTTTTTCTGCTCGCTGAGAAGGCTGTTGAGAAGGAAAGTCACCACCATGTGTGCGGCCAAAAGTCCGGCAAGAGCGACACTAAAAAAAACAATCAACGAGGAGGAAATTTTTACGGTGCTGCCCGCAGTAAACGCTTCGGCACGTAAAGATTCGGGATTGAAAAATAAAGTGTCGTCCGGTGTATAAATTTCGCCCTTAAGCGTTTTTTCTTCGTTTTCCCGGGGCTTTAGAAAGGGCAGATATTTTTCTAGCATACCTAGATTTTAACCTATTTGCCTTGTTTTTATGAATGACTTTTTCCTTTGATGCTTTATCGAGCACTTGCTGAAGAACCTGCATCTGGTCCTTGACCACTTCCGCACCGTTAGAGGAGGCCAATGAAGCCTTTATACTTTTGATGGAAGACTTGTATTTGTCCTTCCAAAAAATATTGTGTTTTCTTTTCTTCGCAGAGCCCCTCAGAGCCTTTTTTGCTGATTTAGTATTTGGCATAAGCGCTACGTATGATAACATACTTACGTACTAATTCAACGTTTTTTGCCCCATGGAAAAGCATGGTTCTGGATATTAACAAAACACAACTTAATGGGGTTCTTCTTAAAACTCAGAACACAATATTGTCCGCGGCCTTTATCATAGCGGCTTCTAATGGCCTAAACGCCATTTTCGGTTTCCTCAAGGGAAGACTTCTTGCGCACTACTTTGGGGTTTCGAACGAGTTAGCCGTTTTTTACACTGCCGACAGAATACCTAATATGGTGTATTCCGTACTTATAGTCGGCGCGGTATCAACCGTTTTTATACCTATTTTCGCGGAAGGACTCAGGAAAGATAAAGAGGAAGCCAATAAAATGGGGAGCTCCATGATTACGGTGACCCTCGTGTTTTTCTTATTTTTGACCGCTCTGGTATTGTTTCTTGCCAAGCCACTTTTTAATCTTGTGTCTCTCGGTAAATTCACTCCTGAGGAAGCTTCCCTCGGAGTTACCTTAATGAGAATAATGATGCTTTCCCAGATAATGCTGGTTTTGGGAAGTCTGGCCACAAGCATTTTACAAACATTTAAATACTTTTTGGTATCGGCCTTAGCACCTCTGGCCTACAGCACAGGCATGGTTCTGGGAATAATCCTATTTTCGGAGAAATACGGTATTTACGCCCCGGCTTTTGGTGTGGCCGCCGGCGCAACTTTTCATTTCGCCCTTCAAATACCGGCCCTGCTAAAAACAGGGTTTAATTTCGTGCCCAAGATTAGCTTCTCAGACAAAGGTCTACGTAGTATGACCGGGCTCGTACCCCCGCGCATTCTCAGCGTGCTCCTGGCCAATCTGATCCAGGTCATAAACAACAGTTTGGCAATACTCGTATCCACATCGTCCGTTATTTACCTTAAATTTGCGCTTCAGCTCCAATCCTTTCCGGTAAGTTTGTTCGGAATATCCCTGGGCGCAGCAAGTTTACCGACGCTGGCGACCCAAAGTCGAAAAGAAGATCTGGGAAAGTTTAAAGAAACGTTTACCACATCTCTGATGCAAATGCTTTATCTCGTTTTACCACTCAGCATGCTCCTCCTTGTACTAAGAGGGCCGGTCGTACGTATCGTATACGGAGTTTCTAATTTCCCCTGGGAAGCAACTTTAAAAACTTCGTATACTTTGGCCTTTTTCAGTATCTCAATATTTGCCCAGAGCACGAACTACCTACTTACCCGGGCATTTTATGCACTCAAGGACACCAAAACTCCTGTTATAGTAAGCTTGTTTACCACAGCTTTGAACGTACTTCTTTCCCTGTTCTTCGTTACAGAGCTAAAGTTCGGGGTTTGGGCGGTAGCACTTTCTTTCTCGATAACTTCTCTCATAGACACAATCCTTCTTTTTTATCTTTTGCACAAACAAATCGGGGGTTTTGAGATCGAAAAAATACTCATTCCTTTTACGAAGATTTCGTATGCTACTTTATTTATGGGACTCGCGCTTTATATCCCGGTAAAGCTTCTGGACAGGTATATATTCGACACCACAAGAACAATCAACCTGTTAGGTCTGGTGGGCGTTGCCGGAATATTCAGCACCGCCGCCTATTTCTTTATTACCACACGTATGCACGTCAAAGAAGTTGATTTGTTCTACAAACTAATCAAAAAACTTACACCCATAAAGAAAGGCGTCCCCTACCTTCCTGAAGAAGAACAGGTTGTTTGATCCGTTCAATAAGGTAAAATCTCCCCATGGAACAGAAAAAGATACGGAATTTTTGCATAATAGCCCATATCGACCACGGCAAATCCACGCTGGCTGACCGTTTTCTCGAGATAACCGGAACCGTCGATAAAAGACACCTTCAGGAACAAACGCTGGACAGCATGGAGCTGGAGAAGGAAAAGGGCATAACGATTAAGCTCAAAGCCGTGAGGATGAGTTACAAGGGTTACCAAATGAATCTCATCGACACACCCGGGCACGTTGATTTTTCCTACGAAGTTTCCAGGTCCCTGGCCGCCTGCGAGGGCGCCGTCCTTGTCGTGGATGCTACACAGGGAATACAGGCACAAACCGTTTCAAACGTATACAAGGCCCTCGAATCCAACCTGGTGATAATTCCTGTAATTAACAAGATCGACCTGACAGCTGCCGACGTCGAGAGCACCGAGAACGATCTCATAGGTACTTTCGGATTTAAAAAGGAAAACATATTCAAAGTGTCGGCTAAGACCGGCGAGGGCGTGGATGCGCTACTTGAAGAGATAATTAACAAAGTACCGGCACCTTCGGGAAATAAAGAAGCGGCACCGCGCGGGTTGATATTCGACTCCTTTTATGATGAGTATCTCGGAGTTATCACGATGGTAAAAGTGACTGACGGAGAGTTCCGGGAGTTTACCGGCGGGACCGGCAGAAAAATACGTTTTCTCGCTACGGGAGTCTCCACAAAACCGGAAGAGATGGGATATTTCAAGCCCGAAAGAATAAGGGAAGGCAACCTTTCCACGGGGGAGGTCGGTTACATAGCCACGGGGTTAAAAGATATTACCGCGGCAAACGTCGGAGACACGGTCTCTTTGGAAGGACGGGAAACGGCACCACTGCCCGGGTACAAAGAAGTTAAACCTTTCGTATTCGTTTCTATTTACCCGATTGAGAATGATAAGTTTCCGCAACTCAGAGAAGCCCTTCAAAAACTTTCGCTTTCGGACTCAGCTCTTATGTTCGAGCCTGAAACAAATTCGGCGCTTGGTTTCGGTTTCAGATGCGGGTTTTTGGGACTTCTGCACGCCGACATAATCCAGGAAAGGCTGGAAAGAGAATACGACCTCAGACTTATATCGACAACTCCCTCCGTCGAATACCATGTGGAACTTACAAGCGGAGTCACCGTTGAAGTAAGGGCTCCATCTGAAATGCCCGACAGGTCAAGGATTCTCCGGATTTTGGAACCGCGGATAAACCTGACAATTATATCTCCCTCCGAATACGTGGGAGAGGTCATAAAACTGTGTGAAGAAAGACGCGGAGAAAACACCAGAATGGAATACCCCAGTGAAAAAACAGTTTACTTCAGCTATATACTCCCGCTGGCGGAACTTGTTTATAACTTCTTTGACGACTTAAAAAGGGTTTCGTCCGGGTTCGCCTCCCTCGATTATGATTTTAGAGACTACGCCCCCGTTGACGCAGTAAAAATGGACATATTAGTTCATAACTCGATTGTCGACCCCCTCTCTCACATAGTCCTCAGGAACAGAGCCCATGATGTCGGTAAAAACCTTTTAAAGAAACTTAAAGAAATAATACCCAAACAGCAGTTCACTGTGTCATTACAAGCGGCCATCGGCGGAAAAATAATCGCCAGGGAAGATATTCCTGCTTTCAGAAAAAACGTTCTGGCCAAGATGAGCGGCGGGCACAGGGAAAGAAAAGACAAACTTTTGGACATCCAGAAAAAAGGCAAGGAAAGGATGAAAAGAATAGGAAAGGTTGAAATACCGCAGGAAGCCTTTAGACAGATCCTTCAAACCAAGTAATTCTTGTTATTACAAAAACTTCCCGGGGTATTGACACCCTTAGCACTCGTGATATATTACTGATAATATGTTAAGTGACAGACAGCTCCAACTCATACATGCCGTAATAGATGAGTATATAAAAAACGCTGAGCCTGTCGGTTCAGTCGAGATAGTGGCTAAGTATAATTTGAGATGCTCCCCCGCAACAATAAGAAATGAAATGGCTAAGCTCATCGACCTGGGTTTTCTGGAGATGATGCATACTTCTTCCGGCCGTGTTCCCACAAAAATGGCGTACCGGCTCTATCTGGACCAAATGATGGAAGAAAGAGAACTCCCTGTCCTTCAGGAAGTTGCTTTAAAACAGCGTCTTTGGACGAACAGATTTGAGTTTGAAAAACTTCTACGCGAATCCGTCTTAGCCTTATCCGAAATGAGCAGATCCTTGGCTTTCGCAACAACCGGAGATGGCTTTGTAACTTACGCGGGGGCGGCAAATATACTGGATCACAAAGAATTCTGGGATATCGACGTAGCAAAGCAGGCATTTTCTTTATTGGATGAGTATCACCTTCTGGAAAGGGTTCTTGATAATGCGTCGGCACAAGGCGACATTAAAACACTCATTGAAGAGGAGGTCGGAATTGAAAAACTAAACAAATGCGCCATGGTCTTCACCGACTACTCTGCCGGAAAAAGATCGGGTAAGATCGGCGTTTTCGGGCCTTCCAGGATAAGCTACCCGGAGATAATACCTTCGGTTAAATATACAAAGAGATTGATTGAAGAACTCGGCGGTTCCTGGTAACCCCAAACATACATTCAAATATGAAAGAGGATAAATTACAAAAAGATAAGATTGAGACCCTTGAGAAAAAAGTTGAGGAATTAGAAGAATGCTGGAAAAGGGCTCTCGCGGACTATAAAAACCTCGAGAAAAGAGTTGAAGAAGAAAAGGGCAGCTGGAGATTTTTCGCAAACGAAGGTTTGATCAGAAGAATACTCCCCGTAATTGACAACCTCGAGCGTCTGAAAAAACACATTAACGATAAAGGGCTGGATTTGATAATCAATGAAATGACGTCGGGATTGAAAGAGTTCGGGGTCGAGCAAATCCATTCCGAACAGGCAGAGTTTGACCCGATGAAAATGGAAGCCGTCGAAATGGTTGACGGAGAAAAAAATAAAGTGGTCGAGACAGTTTCAAAAGGATATTTACTAAATAAAAAGTTAGTTCGCCCGGCTATAGTTAAAGTCGGCAATGGCCAAAAGGAGGCTTAAATGTCAAAAATAATAGGGATAGATTTAGGTACAACAAATAGCGTAGTAGCAATTATGGAGGCCGGGAGTCCGAAGGTCATTCACAACTCCGAGGGGGCAAATACGACTCCTTCCGTAGTGGTTCCCGACCAGAATCTTGTGGGCGTTCCCGCAAAAAGACAGCAAGTTGTAAACCCTAAAAATACTGTTTTCAGTATTAAGCGGTTAATGGGCAGAAAGTTTTCAGATACCGAAGTTCAGCAATTGAAAAAAGAGCTGCCTTACGATATAACACAAACCCCCGGTGGTTTAGCAGGTGTAGAAGTTGAAGGAAAGATCTACACTCCTCAGGAAATTTCCGCGAAAATTCTTGCGAAGTTAAAAACCGAAGCTGAAAAGTTTACCGGAACAACAATTACCGATGCAGTCATAACTGTCCCTGCCTATTTTAATGATTCCCAGAGAACCGCAACTAAAGAAGCGGGTCAGATAGCAGGATTAAATGTAAAAAGAATTATTAACGAGCCTACGGCCGCTGCGTTGGCATATGGACTCGATAAAAATATAACCGAAAAAATTGTGGTCTTCGATTTGGGAGGCGGAACTTTCGATGTTTCCGTTCTCGATATTTCCGAAGGAGTTTTCGAAGTTAAATCAACGAACGGGGACACCCACCTTGGGGGTGACGACTTCGACCAGAAAATAATTGCGTGGCTTCTGGAAGAATTCAAAAAGGAAAACGGGATGGATCTTTCTTCGGACAGACAGGCAATGCAAAGGTTAAAGGACGCCGCTGAAAAAGCAAAAATTGAGCTTTCTTCAACTACAACAACAGAAATTAGTGTTCCCTTTATCACAGCGGACCAGACCGGACCTAAGCACCTTACCGCCACACTAACACGCGCTCATCTGGAACAACTGGTAGAAGATTTACTGAACAGAACAATCAAACCTATGGAATTGGCATTGAAGGACGCCGGAATTTCTGTATCTCAAATAAACGAAGTGGTGATGGTCGGCGGAATGACAAGAATGCCTAAAGTCAACGAGATTGTTAAAAACTTTTTCGGCAAAGAACCCCACAAAGGTATAAATCCTGATGAAGTGGTTGCCGTCGGAGCTGCTATTCAGGGAGGAGTACTCGGAGGAGATGTTAAGGATGTAGTTTTGCTCGACGTGACCCCACTGACTCTTGGAATCGAAACTCTGGGCGGCGTCTCAACTCCTTTAATCAAAAGAAACACAACAATACCTACTAAAGCATCCGAAACATTTTCTACGGCAGCAGACAACCAGCCCGGTGTGGAAATCAATGTACTGCAAGGCGAAAGAAATATGGCCGCAGATAACAAATCTCTCGGAAGATTTATGCTGGACGGAATTCCTCCGGCACCCCGCGGATTACCTCAAATTGAGGTGACCTTCGACATTGACGCCAACGGTATTTTGCATGTTACCGCAAAAGACAAAGCGACGGGAAAAGAACAAAGAATATCCATACAGGGCGGAACCGGATTAAACAAAGATGAAATAGACCGTATGGTTAAAGAAGCTGAAACCCACGCCGACGAAGATAAAAAGAGAAAAGATCTGGCGGAAAGCAGAAACGTCGCTGACGGATTAACTTACACAGCTGAAAAATCTTTGAAGGACGCCGAAGGAAAAATCCCTGAAGAAATGAAAAAAGAAATTAACGATAAAATCGCCGAAATAAGAAACGTACTTCAAACGGCTACCGCGGAAGAACTGAAAAATAAAACTCAGGAACTTTCAACTTCGTTGCAAAAAATCGGACAGCACTTATACGGCCAACAGGGACAGCAGGGGCAACCTAATCCCGAACAAGGAGGACAGGGGCCTCAGTCCGGACCTGCAGACGGACAAGAGCCGAATAACGAAGGGCCTGTCGAGGGCGAGGTTGTTGAATAAGTACCCGGCACTTCAGGTAGAAAACTATTTACGGGTTATCAAAAATGCTATATTTACTCTATGCCTGTTGAAACAGTGAATAGTATTGCATTCGAAGTTTCCCAAGATGAAAAAACCAGAGAAGAGACACCCCATGGAACAGACTCGTGGGCTATCCCTGAAACCAAAGAACTCACTACAAGCGGAGCAGAAGCACGCGCCGGTGAGGTGTTGATGGATGTTTATAAAGCAGTACCGGAAATAACCGGGTACCTGCTGGGCTCAAAGGAAAGTACCCCAACAGTTATTGGAGTCGACTCAAACGGAATGATTCTTTTTCCTGAAACCGGCACCGTAGTTATACCTTACGATGTTTCCTCACAAGAACGCATCCGTATGTTGAAGCAACCTATAAAATCCGCACTCGATACGACAGACGATGGTTGGATTTTTACCGAAGTAATAAGACCTGAAACTTCCGCTGGAAGGAACCGCATTGATACGGAAGAAGACCTTGCTAATCTTTCGGTAAGAAATATAACTGAAAGGGCGCCTCTCGAGGCAAAAGACGTTAAAAAAATGACGGCACAAGTGATGAGACATATATCGGGAGCGCTTCCCACCGACGGGGAAACCAGCGCAGTCGAGCTATCCGGAGAAGGCGGAGTAAAAGTAAAGGTGCACACGGAAAAGGACGGAAAAGGAAAAACAATATTACTTGATGAAAACGGACAAAAAGTAAATCTTTCCGACTACCCTGACGATGTTAGGAACCTGTATGAAAGCTACTTTCACGGACCTGCTTCAGGGGAGGAACCTCTGGGAATAGAGGCGGCCTTTCCTTCAGCAAGAGGGCAAAAACTTCCAGACGAACTTGAAACAAGAATCGGGGACTTTCCGGAAACAGAAGAGAAAGTGAAAAGGTACGCCGGGAAAAAACGCCACGGGATCTATATGGAACTGGAACACCCTGCAGAGGCTGTAAACAAAATGCTTGCCGCTGAAAGAAAAGAAAGGCCGCTTCAACTGCCCGCAAATGAACCGGGAAGACTCCCGGAAGCATTTGAAAGAACAGGTATTGTTCCCATTATTATCGGAATAGAAGGAAAATTTACTGCCTTTTACGACGAAAAGAAAAATGACATCATTCTTTGTGTGAGAAACCGGGAGAACAACTGGACTGCCTCAAGGTTAGAAAAGATACCGCAGGAAAAAATCGAATCTCTTTGGGCTGAATAACTCTTACCAATTGAACAAATCCCCACGTTGATATAATATATTCTTATACACAAACTGCCCAAGTTGTTGCTATCCCTGCAATGACAGCGGCATAAGTAAAGACCATGAATGCCGTACAAATAACCACAATAATTGTTTTAGTAGTTTTCATTATTGATGTGACCGCCGTATCGGTTTTTCTCATCTTATTTCTGAGAGATTTGAGAACCGCGGCACAGGACGCCGACAAAACCCTCAAAGACGTCAGGCATATTACAGGCGCAGTAGGAGGACCGATTGCCGTTGCAGCCGGACTTCTTGAGAACGTAGCCAGAGGAACAAAAGCATTCAAAGTAATAAGTAGTATTTTTAATAAAAACGAGGAGGACTAATATGTGTGACCATGACGACCCAAAATCTTTCGTGAAAGGGGCTTTTTGGGGAGCGCTGGCAGGGGCGGTTTTAGGTATTTTGTTCGCCCCGGAGTCAGGCGAGAAGACCAGAAAAAAGATAAAGGACAAATCTGAAGAGCTGGCGGAAAAAGGTATGGAAGCCGCAGAGCGAGTGACCGATAAAGTAGAAGAAGTAAAAAACCGGGTCGAGCCCTACAAGGAAAAAGCCGAAGAATTTATCCGCGACACGGAAGAGCGTGCCAAAGAAGAAGCGGACAACATCAAAAAACGATACTTTAAGGGAACTAAATAACCCGGGACCGCGCCTGATACTTGTTAATATCCCCGTTTGTTAGTGTTAGAATATTTCTAATGCCGCGATCAATCACATCTTTGGGAAATTTCGAAGAGACCTCTCCGGAAGTACAAGAGCCCGGAATTGAAATTATTCCTCAAGTAACTCCCGAAGTAGAAAAGGGGGGAGAAATGCCTTCTGTAGTCAATATACCGGAAACTGCCGCGCCTCCGATTGTTGATGTAAGCACGCACGAAACTCTACCGGACCACCCCGTCACCCCGAAAGATTCCATAACATCTCTTGCGAACGAAGAGGAAAGCCGCTTCAGACAAGAAGTTCAGGAAGAAAAACTGCCCAATGGATCAGCTTAACAATCTAGATAGCATTAATACAACAGTCGAAAACACTGCGCACACAGCTGAATTTATTGCACCTATCCTTTTCGTCCTCTTCATAGCTCTTTATGTTTTTGTCGTGTGGAAGAAAAAACAGAACGAGAAAGTATCCCAATACAAGCTGACTTTTTTACAGGTTAAACTTCCCCCCGACAACGAAATAGAGGTAAAAGCCGCTGAACATATGTTTTCCAACCTGATGGGTTTTCAAAAAAGTTTCCTTCAATCCATATTTACAGAACCTTTTAGGATTTCGTTTGAGATAGTTTCAAAAGCCGACGGAATAGCATTTTACGTTGTCGCCCCAAATGAAATTGCAACTATAGTAGAAAAACAAATTAACGGAGCTTACCCTACGGCGGAAATAGATATAATAAACCCCCATGAAATATGGGATAGGGGCTCTTACACACAGGTAGTGGAATTAAAACTACGCGGACCTTCATACTACCCACTCAAAATTTATGAGGATCTGAAAAACGACTCTCTGAGCTCTATTACTTCTGCCATGAGTAAACTGAGCGATGACGAGGTCGTTGCGGTACAGTACGTTATTCAGCCTGCAGGGGATAACTGGAGACTGGCCGGTAGAAGATTTTGCTCCAGTATCAGACAACGGGCGGCTGATCCGGAAAAAAAGGTAAACATAGACACGTCATTCCTCGAAGGAATAGAAAAAAAGACCGCACTACCCGGGTTCTATACAAAGATCAGGATCGTCTCCGTGGCTAAAGACAAATTTGCCGCACAGTCCAACGTTCAGAACATGCTCAGCGCCTTCGAACAATTCACAAACATGAACTACAACAAACTTGTAAGGAAAACTATGATTTCGGCCAAAACTCTCATCAAAAATTTTATTTACAGAAAAATAAAAGTGAAGGATGTATACATACCTGTTGCCGGAATACAGATTTACTCCGATACGTCGGTCCTAAATATCGAAGAGCTTGCGACCGTGTTTCACTTCCCGAATAAAAATATTGAGACGCCGAACATTATTTGGCTCACCGCGAGAAAATCTTCGGCCCCGGTCAACCTGCCGACAACCGGCCTTTACCTTGGAAAGAGTAACTTCAGGGGCGTAGAGAAGCAGATCTTTATGAGCCAGGAAGACAGGGCGCGGCACTTTTACATCATCGGACAAACGGGTACCGGTAAGTCTCAATTTTTAATGTCGCTTGCATTGCAGGATATCCAAAATGGCGAGGGTGTGGCAATAATAGACCCCCACGGAACTGATGTGGAGGAATTGTTAAAAAAGATACCGCCTTCAAGAAAAGATGATGTTATTCTTTTCGACGCGTCAGACACAGAAAGACCGATGGGTATAAACATGCTGGAAGCAAGGTCGGAAGAAGAGAAACATCTGATAATCAACTCTTTCATAGCCCTTCTTTATAAACTTTACGACCCTAACCACCAGGGAATAATGGGGCCTGTTTTGGAGCGAACCGTAAGAAACGTTATGCTGACCGCGATGTCTGACCCGGACAGCACAATGATTGACGTTATGAGGCTCCTCACGGACTCCAACTACAGCAAAGTATTTATCGAAAGACTCACCGACCCGCTGGTGAAAAGGTACTGGATAGACGAGGTCGCCAGCGTTCCGCAGGGAAAAAGGGGTGAAAATATGCAATATTTCACCGCTAAGTTCGACCGTTTCGTTACTGACAGAACTATGCGAAATATTTTAGGCCAGAAGAAATCCGCGTTTAATTTTGATGATGTTATGGCACAGAAAAAAGTACTTCTCGTCGATCTGTCAAAAGGAAAAATAGGCGAGGAAAATTCCAACTTTATTGGGTTATTATTGGTACCGAGAATATTATCAGCTGCCCTGAGAAGACATTCTCTATTAACCAAGGGGGTCGCTTATCCGGACTTTTATCTCTACGTCGATGAATTTCAAAACTTCGCTACCCCTGACTTCGCGACAATCCTTTCGGAGGCCAGAAAGTATAAATTGAACCTTACCGTTGCGCACCAGTTTATTTCCCAGCTCGATGACCAGATCAAAGAAGCCGTGTTCGGCAACGTCGGTACGATGTGTGCTTTCAGGGTGGGAGCGGAAGATTCGGAATTTCTGGAAAATCAATTTGCCCCTAAATTCACAAAGACCGATCTTATAAACCTATCGATAGGCAACTGCTACGCAAGAATGCTTGTGAAAGGACAACCGACCCCTCCTTTCTCTCTGGCTGTAGACTGGAACAAGATAACTTCAACTCCAAAGGACGAGATACTGGCAAGGAACATCAAAGAAACATGCCGCCTCAAATACGGAGTTCCGGCAGAAGAAGTCGAAGAGTACATAAAACTCCGTGCCGGTTACGAAGAGAGAAAAGAACCGGAAGAGGCGCCCCTGCCTAAGATTCCTCCTCCCGGCAGAATTCCCTTTTAATCCCGTTGCTGTATAATCATGATAATGATAACGCTGCCGTTCCTCCAGAAAAGTACAAAGCGCCCCAGCAAATTTTTGACACTTTCCATAAATTCCGAAGATGTAAAATGCGCTGTTTTTTATGACGACCCGGCAGAAGCAAAACTTAAAATATTGGGGGCGGGAAGACAGATTTTATCAAAAGACAGTTCAAGAGCCGGAATAATCGTCGATAAAGATGATGTAGAAGGCGCCGCCGAAGAGGCTATAAGACGTGCGCTGGAAAATACCGAGGGTGACGTTCCTCATCTTATTATCGCTGCAGGAAATGCTACAGTGCTCGGAATTACAACAACGGTAAGGTACAGAAGAAAGGAGCCCCACACGGCCATAAATGATAAAGAGGTCACCCGTCTTTACGAACGCATCTCGGAGGCCGCTTATATTGAAGCCCAGAACGAATACTTGAGCACCACGGGTAACGCCGACGAAAATCTCGAGATTATAACAACATCCGACGTTTCGCTAAAAATTGACGGGCACTCGGTAAAAGGTTTGGAAGGAAACGCCGGGTTGGTTATAGAAGCGGCCGTCTACCATGCTTTTTGCCCCGAGTATCACATAAAAGCTCTTCAGGCACTGGCAAAAAAGCTCGGTCTGAGCATACTGGCGGTAGGCTCCGGAATGTATTGCGCAGCTCAATGGGTCAAGAAAATAACCCCCGAGATAACCGATTACATCCTGGTAGATGTTGCGGAGGATACTACCAATGTTTCAATCGTTTTCGGCGGAGGTATTGTAGCCACTAAATTTTTAAGTCTGGGGCACAGACATTTTGTGGAACAAATTGCCGAGCGTATGGGAGTCACCATGGAAGAGGCCGGAAAATTACTCAAATCTTATATCAGTGAGGTACTGTCCGACCCCGAAATGGAAGTGGTCGGAGGCTGTATAAAAGAGGCTATAAAAATATGGGTGATGGGGATTGAAATACTATTCGGAGAGTTCACCGGGGTTAAAACCTTTCCTTCCAAAATATTTTTACTGGGGGCGGGAGCGGAGATACCCGAAGTTGTAAAGGCGCTGATGACGGATTCGTGGGCAAAGAACATACCCTTCAGGGAGACGCGGGAAGTATCTCTCATGGAAATCGAAGGTCTTCCTGTCACCGACGCAACAGGGGTCGTGAAAAGTAAAGACTGGTTTAGCAACGCAGTTCTATCTATAATCTATAAGGAAATTTTTGATAAATAATTTTTAGAAAGTTTTAAATGACAAAACTTGAACTGGAAATACATGACGACGCCCTTTCGACGATAAATAAAATCAGAAACCTGAATGATTCAGGGATTGAACTGATTGTTCCCGAAGGTTCTATTCTCTTCGACAATATAATCAGTCTTAAACTTATCTCTCAGGCCGCCGACAAGAATCAAAAGATAATCCAGTTCACAACAACCGATGAAACCGGAGCCTCTCTCATCGCAATGCTGGAAGAGCCGGCGGGTCAGTCCGGACAGGACTACCGACCCGGGGAGATTGAACAGTTCGTAAACACTGCTCCGGAAAAGAGCCGCTTTATTTTTAAAAAAGATATGCTTCCGAAGATAAAACTTCCGAAATTTAAAAGTGGCTTGATGCTGCCTGCAATAATTCTTGCGATACTGGCCGGAACAGTGTTTTTTCTTTCAAAAAAACCCGTGGCTTACGCAAGAGTTTTACTCAACTCCCAGCCTCTGACGAGAAGTACCACCGTAAAAGTGAAGCACGGAGGAACTACAGACGCCGCAAAAATGGAATTGAAAGGACAGACACTGGACACCAATGTCGAAATTACGGATGAAATACCCGCAACGGGTGAGAAACTTGTGGGAAAAAAAGCGGAAGGGGAGGCGCTGCTTTATAACAAAACGGTTGAAGAAGTCGAACTTAAGAAAGGCAGCAAGTTAAATTATGATGAAAAAGACCTTGTCTATATCCTTGATGACGATGTTACTATTCCGGCACGCGTAGATGACCCGGTAGATCCTACAATAATAAAGCTCGGGGAAGCCACCGTAAAAATTACGGCAGCGGACATAGGAAGTGACTACAACATCGACGCAAACGAAAACCTTGAAGTAGACGACCACAAATCAAGCGAAGTTGTGGCAAAAACGAAGGATGACCTGGAAGGGGGAGAGAGTAAAAAAGTAAAGGTGGTGGCAGAAGCGGACAAAGCGGCGCTTCAGAAAAAAGTTATAGAAGCCGCAAAGGAAAAGGCAGCCTCAGACCTGAAATTTAAACTTGGAAAAACGCAACGTCTTATCGAAGGCTCCGTAATACCCACAATAACAAAAGAGGTTTATAGTGCAAAGCCGGGAGACGAAGCAGAAAAACTTATCCTTACAGGATACGCGAGCGCTTCGGGACTTACCTATCTGGACTCAGAGCTTAATTCCCTGCTCGATAAGATAGTCCAAAACCTGGTTCCTCAGGGGCACGTTCTCTCAGAAAAACAGCGCGAGGTCAGCGCAATACCTTTAGGTAACTCCAGTGCCAGCATACTTAATTCAGCCGAAGCCGACATGCAGATAACTTTAAAGACCTTTACCGTAACGGCAGTTGACAAAGAAGAGCTTAAAAAGACTCTGGCCGGAAAATCGGTGGCGGAAGCCGAAAAGGTCCTGGGAAGCATCGGCAGTCTTAGCACCTATTCCATCGAAATCAAGCCCGTGATACCCCTGTTTAACAAAGTTCCCAAGGATCTGAACAGGATCAATCTGGAAGTAGAGAATGAGTAAGAAAAAGGTTGTAGAAACAAACAAAAGCTATATCGGCATAGATTACGGCAGGAGTAACATCGGGGTCGCATTGGGAAAAAACGGATTCGTAACTCCTCTCAAAATAGTCAGCGGAAAAAGCCAAAACGGCGCGATAAGTGAGCTTATAAGGGCAGCGTTGGAGAACAAGGCCGCAGCATATGTAATGGGACTTCCCTTAACGGTAGATGGTAAGGAGACAGCGCAGTCTTTAGCAAACAGAAAGTTCGCTAAACTCCTAAGGATAATATCCAGAAAGCCTGTGATATTTACGAACGAAGCAGAATCAACACAGGAAGCACTTGAAAGCATGACTATTCAAAAAAGTACCGGAAGAAGGAAAGCTTACTCCGATGACATTGCGGCTGCGATAATACTCAGGCGTTTTTTTCAGGAAACCCCTGGAGGAGTTTAACCTCTGTCGACCCGCACTGACAACATTCAAAATTTTCTCCCGGCGTCAAGCACGACGGGCATATAAAAACGCCCTCTTTTTCAACCAAATCTTCCTGCTTACAGGTGTTGCACAAGAACATAACCTGGTCCTGCGGTATTTTCCCGCATTTCGGGCACTGGAATTTTAGGGAGGCTCTTTCCTGTTTATTAATTTCCGACATAACAATACGCTAGCAAAAATCACGATGATTGTCACCATCGGGCGCATAGTCTAGAATGCATACATGAGCCTTCTACAAATATTCCTGATAGTATATTTAGCGGCCGGCGTGGTGTATGTCGGGTTCGTTCTATCACAAAGGTCTTTCAGTATTTTTATGCTGCCTATAAATATCCTCGGCGGTCCGCTCCTGGCGCTTCATTACTTCATAAAATATTTTTTAAAAAAGGACGCCGGTCCCGCGAAGATAAGACACAAGGACATTCTGAAAGGGAAGAAGGCAGTGTTCTTTGATCTAGACGGCACAATATGGGACTCGGACATGCTGTGGGTAGAGGCAATAGAAAAAGTTGCCGTTGATAACGGCCTCGGAAAAATAGATATAAGGAGTACGTATATGCCGGGAACGGAACTTGTGAAAATATGGAAAGTCCTGCGGGCTTACAACGGATTTAAATTTCCCGATAAGAAAGATCCCCGTACACTTGCCCGGGAGACTGAGGCCAGAATGGTAGAGCGTATAAATAGCTCGGAAAACATAGAGCTTATCGAAGGTTTCCGCGATATCGCCTTTTTCTTAAAAGAAGAGAAGGGTTTAAAGCTCGGGCTGGTCACAAACTCAAGCAAAGAAGTAGCCGGGGCCCTGACACAGAAAGCAGGAATATCCTACATGTTCGACCTGATCCTTACCGGAAGCGAGATATCAAAAAAGAAACCGTCCCCGAAAATGTTTTTTAAGGCAGCAAGAAAACTTCGTGTCCCTCCAAAAAACGTGCTTGTGTTTGAGGACTCCTTGTCGGGCTCAAAAGCCGCCTGGAGGGCCGGGATGGACCAGATAATCATATGGAGAACGGATATTCCTCAGGTAGATTACCACGGTAATATATACGGATTCTATCCCGACTTTGAGAGCCTGGATAAAATAATAAGCGCGTCGTCCCACCAAAGAGTTCTTGAAGGGATAAAACACTTTAGAGAATCAAAGGGAATTTTGGATACGCCCGAAGAACCGCAGGTTAATCAATAAACGTAAAAATAATCTTGTCCAGCTTTACAAAAAACATCGGGTTTTTCAAAGATTTTATAAACTTCCATAAATTACCGGAGTCCCCGGAAACTACCAACTCACTGTGATCGGACGAGTAGTGCTCAACCCCGTGCAGATGGAGTTTAAATGTACGGATTTTGGTCCGGAGAAACAACTGCGTCCATATCTTTTCGTGTTTACCAAGTATATTCATTTGTAGTTTTCTTTTCTTTGTTTCTTTCATATCTACCAAAGAACCGTATATTATAACACACAGAATCGGAGATGCGAAACGGACAAAAGTGGATAAAAAACAACAAAGATTAGACAGAATTCACAAAATGGCCAAGACACCAAACAAAAAGCTTCCAACAAGCAACACAAGTTGCTTTATCATTGTGGATAACTTTTGATATATTTGACAAATCCCGCCTAAAAAGAAATTTTTTGCACCCTATGATGGAGAACTTTAAAGAAAAACCAATAGAGTTCTGGAAGGCTGTCCTCGGAGAAGTAGAACTTAAACTATCACCCATGGTGTTTAAATCTTTAGTTTCCAGAACCACCGCAGAAATTGATAACGACGGAAACTTAAAGGTTCTGTGCGAGGACGATTTTGTTAAAAACAACGTAGAAAAAAGGTATAACGGGGTAATCGAGGAGGCAGCCATGAAACTTGCCAACCGCAGGGTGTTGCTTAAAGTAGTAGTAAAAAAAGCGGGTGTAGAAGAAAAATCCGCCGCGGCAGCTGCTAATACAAACTTGGGGCCCCTTTTTATCCAACCAAGATCTCCCGCGGACACAATGAGGGAAAAACAGAAAAAATCCAACCTGTCTCCCAAGTTCACGTTCGAAAGTTACGTTATGGGAAAAAACAACAACCTCGCATATGCCATAGCCACGGCTGTGGCCCAAAGACCGGGAGAGTTATACAACCCTGTTTTCGTATATTCCGGGGTAGGTTTAGGAAAAACACACTTGATCCAGGCAATAGGCAATGAAATAGTAAAAAACAAGCCGGGAATGAATGTTGTATACACGACCGGGGAAGCCTTTACGAACGAGCTCATAGATGCAATCAAGAACGGTAAGGGAGGTCCGGGTAAATATACTACCAACGATTTTAGAAATAAGTTCAGAAAAGCCGATGTGCTCCTGATAGACGATATCCAGTTCGTGATAGGAAAAGAGGCCACGCAGGAAGAGTTTTTCCACACATTCAACGCGCTTTACATGGCGCAAAAACAGATAGTGATTACTTCTGACCGCCCCCCAAAGGACTTCAACAGTTTTGAAGAAAGAATAACGTCAAGATTCAGCAGTGGAATAATCGCGGACATACAAGCCCCGGACATGGAGGTCAGGGCGGCTATTCTGAGAACAAAGAGGGATATGCTGGGACACAACATTTCGAACGAAGTTCTTAAT
This sequence comes from candidate division WWE3 bacterium RAAC2_WWE3_1, assembly GCA_000503835.1. Taxonomy (GTDB): domain Bacteria; phylum Patescibacteriota; class WWE3; order UBA101185; family UBA10185; genus UBA8498. Next base: position 682,572 of record CP006914.1, read on the forward strand.
TTTATTGCCGAAAGCGTCACAACAAATATCAGAGAGTTGGAGGGTGCCTACGTGCAGGTATTAAGCGGCGCTATGGCCTCAAAGATAGAGCCTACCAAAGAATCCGCCGCGGCCGCTCTAGGACAAAACCTCAGAAACAACCAAAAAAGGAATGTCAGTGTAAACGAAATATTAAAGGCAGTATGTACTTACTACGCTGTAAAAGTTCCGGACATAAAAGGAAAACGAAGAACAAAAGACCTGGTAATACCGCGCCAGGTGGCAATGTTTCTTATGAAAGAAATGACCGACACACCTTACATGACAATCGGAGATTTTTTAGGAGGGAGGGACCACACCACCATAATGCACGGGGTAAGAACCATTGAGGGAGAAGTTTCAAAGGCCGGAAAGATAAAACAAGATATCGTTAACGTGCGGCTTACGTTGGCAGAATAATGTGCATAAAATAGTATAATACTACAAGCCCTGTGGACAAGTGCCCTGAGTTATACACAAGAGTATCCCCAGGAATATAGGACTTTTCAACAAACACAGTTGCCAGCAATTCAACTTTTATATTTTAACAAGAGTGCTTAAGGCCGAAGGAATCACTTTTTCTGCCTGTCCACAAAACCGGTGGAGGCCAAACGCCCGAGCAAAGCCAAACAGAGAGATTGTCCACAAATACACAGCACTAATGAAACTAAGACTGAATATGTATATATAAAACTTAATGAAATATAATGGGGATAACAAATGTTGTTTTTAACAATACTGACTACAAAACTTCTTGCATTCCTTATAAAACTTTTCGGTCTTGGTTCAGGAGGTACCTGGCCCGGGCATGTTGCCTTAAGGTTATATCCGAACGTCTTGTCCGATTCCGGTATTTCTCCCTCTCTCGGTACGATTCTGGTATCAGGTACTAACGGAAAGACCACTACAACTAAAATGCTCTGCCATGTTTTGCGCGGAAAAGGTCTTGTCGTCACCACTAACGCTTCGGGGGCAAACCTGACTAACGGTATAGCTTCCGCCTTGCTTTTAGGCAACTCTCTGTTTAGTAAACGCCGCGCCGACTATGCCGTTCTGGAGGTAGACGAGTTCGCCCTGCCTTCCGTCTTAACGCAAATGAAAGTTGAAGGAGTTGTACTGCTGAATCTTTCCCGCGATCAGCTGGACCGCTATGGGGAAACCGACCTCATTCTCGAAAGGTGGGAAAAATCCGTAAATGAAAGCGACATTAATTGCGTGGTTTTGGACAAATCTTTTAAGTACTTTAGTGAAATGAGGTTTACGTCGGGTGTGCAGGTTGTCGACACTCAGGACATTCCGGAAGGAGCCTTACCGGCAGAGCTGAAGGAAAGGTTTCACGCCAAGAATATAAAAGCGGTCTTAGCAACGTTGTCCTTTTTAGGGATTCCGTTCGAGGAGGCCGCCTTATTGCTGGCCGATTTTCAGGCGGCTTATGGTAGGGGAGAGGTGATTGGCTCCGGAGGTATTAATTTTCATTTGTTTCTGGCAAAGAATCCGGCAAGCCTTGCTGCTAATCTGAAAGTTTTTGAAGAAAAGAAAAATGATTTTGATGCCGTACTTTTTATTCTGAATGACAACATCCCTGATGGGCGGGATGTCTCATGGATTTATGATGTTGAACCTTCGCTCGTTCTTTCGGCGTGCACCGGGAAAGAAGTTTATGTTTCCGGTGTGAGGGGTTTTGATATGGCCGTGAGACTTGATTACGCGGGCGTGTCTTTCCCCCAAAAGAACGTATCTGTATCAGTGCCTGAAATCATCGAGCACATAAAAAATAAAAGTTCTGTGAAAAATGTCGCTGTGTTTCCCAATTACTCTGCAATGCTGGATTTCAGGAAAATGCTGGTGGGAAGGAAAATATTATGAACAAACTTTCGATAGGGTACCTGTACAAAGACGAACTCAATTTATACGGAGACAACGGAAACATCGAAGTGTTAGCCGCAAGATGCTTGCGCAGGGATATTGAATGCGAGATTGTTTTAATAAATAAAGGGAAACTTTCCGCCTACGATCGATTGTCAGGGGTCAACTTATTGTTTATGGGAGGAGGGCCCGACTCATCCCAAAAATCAATTTACAGGGATTTTTTGGAAGAAAAAGAACCCTTCGTTCGGGACTACGTGGCCTCCGGAAAAACAGGACTGTTCGTGTGCGGCTCCTACCAGCTGATGGGTGATTACTACAGGTCGGCGGATGGAACTGAGCTGAAAGGGCTGGGTATATTTAAAGCTCACACCGTTCATTTCGGGAAAAACAAACCCCGTTGTATAGGTAACGTCAGGGCTAGGCTCAACAACCAAATTTCCTCCGATTCGGTCTTTAAAAGCACGGATTTCTTAGGAGAAGAAGTGCTCGGGTTCGAGAACCATGGTGGCAGGACCTATCTTGACGCCGGGGTAAAGCCTTTTGCGCACGTAACGTACGGGCACGGAAACAATTCCGAAGACGCTACTGAAGGAATTGTCGAAGGAAATTGTATAGGCACTTATTTTCACGGCCCCGTACTTGCAAAAAACCCTCATTTAGCGGATTATCTAATTGCAAAAGCTTTGGATGTTAATGAGTTGCCAAAGCTGAACGACGCGCTCACAACCGCTTCTTACACTGCCTCAAAGAAGCTGAGGTAAATGAAGAAGATACAAATCTCAAAAATATTATTTTTTGTCCTCATCGCAGTTTTACCTGTCAATCTCGGTAAGCATTTTGAATTTTCAGGAGCTTATGTTTACGGAAATCTTGTTGATTACCTCGTTCCTGCTTTATATCCCCAGGACATTTTGGCACTTGTTCTTCTACTTGCGATTATTTTCGAAAAAAAGAAGATTGTATTACAGGGGCCTGTCAGGAAGTTGGGCGTCTTTTTAGGGCTCTTATTTCTCTCTTCCATATTCGCTTCGAGAGTTCTTCCGTCACTGTGGTTTTCTTTCAGAATATTTCTTTACTCTATGACGGCGGTATATGTTTATTTTTGGGTTGATCTGGAAAAGGACGCCGCGCTGTTACGGAAAATCCTGACCATACAATTTTTATTTATCAGTACTCTGGCCATTCTGCAGTTTTTTATGAGGGGAGCCGTCTTTGATAACTACCTTTTTCTGGGCGAACAGCCCTATTCGGTTAGCACTCCCTTTATCACTAAGGAATTTTTCTTCGGCTCCGCAATACTTCCGCCTATGGGGTTATTCCGGCACCCTAACGTACTGGCGGGATATTTAGCTCTCCTGTTAATAATGACTATTTTCCGCTTCCCGAGAAACAACCTGGGAGTTGTCTCTTTTTGTCTTGGGCTGTTGGCACTTCTTATGACATTTAGTGTGTTTACGTGGGCGGTAGTTTTCTTAACTTTGGTTCTGTATAAAATACTCCCCGACAAAAAACACATAATGTACCTGTATCTTTTCGGGGCGTCGCTAATAATGCTGGTCCCGTTCTTTCCTTTCTCTTCTGACAGTGCCTCTTTTTACAGAAGGGACAGTCTTCTGGGGGCAAGCTATAGAATTGCGGGAGAATTTCCTTTACTTGGGGTCGGGGCGAACAACTTTACTTCTTACGTGGATGATTATCAGGTCACTGACGACATTAGATTCACCCAGCCCGTGCATAACGTGTTTGCTTTGGTACTTGCGGAGTCAGGTGTTTTTGCTTTCCTGCTTTTTTTGCTCATCTTTTTTGAAGCGTACGCCGGAGTGTTCCGGGAAGGATCGACCCCCCTGTTTATTTCCATGTCCGTACTGCTTTTACTCATGAGTTTTGATCATTATTTTTGGACAATGCACCAGACATCACTTCTGTTTTTCCTTGTTCTGGGGTTGTCCTGGAAGTATGCCTATGGACAAAGAAATTGATATTTATATATAATTCTTTTAATGCGCAACAAGCTCCTATTAACTGCTCTTATACTGGTGATTCCTTTCCTTCTTACAGCGTGCACCCTTAAAGATTTGCCGGTTGTCGGTAGATTTTTCGGCGGAGGCGGCGGACTGCCCGGAGGACCGGTAACTCTGAATGTCTGGGGTCTGTGGGAAAATCCGGAAGTGATGCAGGAATTAATAGCTAAATACAAGGAAACCCATCCCAATGTTGATATAAGGTATGACGATAGGAGTATTATGAAAGCTTCCCAGTACAAGGAAACTTTAGTCGGAAGGATCGGACAGCCCGACGTCGCCGACGTATTTTTAGTGCACAACACCTGGGTGCCGGAGCTAAGGGGATCTCTCGCACCGGCTCCGTCGAAGACCGTAAACGAAGCGCAGTTTGTTGAAAGATATTATCCGGTAGCGAAAGACAGTGCCGTCTTTGAGGGCAACGTGTATGCACTTCCCATGTATTACGACGGAATCGCGCTTGTTTATAATAAAAAACATTTTGAGGAGGAAGGGCAATTGTCTCCTCCTACCTCCTGGGAGGAATTTAGAAGACTCGCTTTTAACTTAACTAAGAGAGACGAGGACGGGAATGTTACGAGAGCTGGAGCTGCTATGGGTACCGCGGACAACATCGATTTCTTTTCCGACATACTTGGAACTTTTTTTGCTCAAGCCGGAGTGGAAGTTCCGAGCGGCCTGGACAGCAAACCTGCAAGAGACGCACTGGCCTTCTACGTCCTTTTCAGCAAATCAGACAAGGGGTGGGACAACAGCTTTCCGGAAGCATCTGCGGCGTTCGGACAGGAAAGAGTATCTATGATTTTTGTCCCCAGCTGGAACTTGCTGGATATTTTAAAAGCACGTCCCGATCTGCAGATCGGCGTCGCCCCGATTCCTCAGGCGACTCTGGACAGCCCTGTTTCCTGGGCAAGTTTTTGGATGTATGCGGTTCCGGCGGCCAGCCCGAATAAAGAGGCTGCCTGGGAGTTTATAAACTTTTTAGCCCAGGAAGAGTCTCAGTCGGCACTTTTTAATGCCGCCGTAAGGTACAGAACCTACGGTGCCCCCTTTAGCTTAGTTTCCCTGAAAGACCAAGTTTCCGCAGGTCCTTACGGAACTTATCTCAAACCAATATTAGAAACCGCGACTTACGCGAAGTCCACGCCGTTTGCGTCACGTGCAGGTAATGATATTTATGTTAATGCTCTTAAGGAGGCGGTGAATTCGGTCCTTACCTCCACCGAGGACATAAAAATTGCCAGTGAGGCCGCGCTTAAAGTAGCAAAATCCAAAATAGTTTCTCCCAAATAGATTTGGAGCAGGTTTGAATAAGAGAAGTTTTGAGGTATTCTTTCCCCATGAAAATATTGGCCATTGAGACTTCCTGTGACGAGACGGCATGCGCTATCGTTGAGGACGGTACAAAAGAACTGGTCTCCGTCGTGGCATCGTCAAAAGATTTCCATGAAAAAACGGGCGGGGTTGTACCCGAAGTGGCTTCAAGAAAGCAACTGGAGTTCATTTTTCCTGTATTAGAAAGGACGATTGAAGATTATTGTGAAAAGACCGGCATTTCCGGTAAAGATGAGGCTATTGCCTCAATAGACGTTTTGGCAGTGACTGTAGGCCCCGGATTGATCGGTTCTCTGGTAGTAGGTGTTACTGCAGCCAAGGCTCTCTCTATGGCCTGGAAAAAGCCTCTTATTCCGGTCAACCACTTGGTAGGCCACATTTACGCTAATTTCTTAGGGGAGCCCTCCGATATAGCTTTTCCGGCCGTGTGTTTGCTGGTAAGCGGAGGACACACCGACCTTGTTCTTATGAAAGGGCACGGAGATCTTGTGTATCTTGGCGGAACGCTGGATGATGCGGCAGGGGAGTCTTTTGATAAAGTCGCACGCATGCTGGGGATATCACGCTACCTGGGAGGTGCCGTTCTTTCGCAAAAAGCCCTGGACTGCGGAAACCGCGGTCCCGCAAAATTATTTCCCCGCCCAATGCTTGATCAGGATAATTACGATTTTTCTTTTTCAGGTTTGAAAACAGCCGTAAAAAGGTATCTGGACGGAGGAGAAAGAGATATTTCATGCACGGCAAGGGAATTCGAAGAGGCGGCGGTGGAGGTGCTCACGGCAAAAACTATGAAGGCGGTAAACAACTTTGGTATAAAAAGCTTATTGGTAGGCGGAGGAGTTTCAGCGAACAACAGACTCCGCGAAAACTTGAAAAGCGAGACAGAAAAAGCCGGAGTAAAATTATTCATTCCGGAGCCGAGATTGTGTACCGACAACGCTGTCTACATCGCTGCTGCCGCATATTTCAATAACACAACGAAAGTGTCGGAAGAGATAAGAGCCGAACCGTCCTTAAATATAATGGGATTAGTTTAGGTTAAGCCAGTTTTTGCACTAATTCTTCAAGTGTCAGCAGGGAAGTTGCTTCTTCCGTTCTTTTTTTAAGCTCTATTTTTGTACCATTCTTTCTGGACACAACGGCTCTGTAGGGGATGCCTATAAGGTCGGCGTCGGAAAATTTGATTCCGGCCGTAACCTCTTCACGGTCGTCGAAAAGGACGTCAGTCTTGTTATGAAGCAGCGTGTCATAGACTTTTTCGGCAATCTCGGCAGTCCCCTCGTCCTCGAGGTTTAACCCGATAAGATGGAGTTTGGCCGGGGCAACACTTTCGGGCCACACAATACCTTTATCATCCCCAAAAAGTTCCACGATGGTCGCCATAAGTCTTGCGGGCCCTATTCCGTATGCCCCCATGATCACGGGCTTTCGTTTTCCTTCCTCGTCGGTAAAGAATAAACCTAAGGGTTCGGAAAATCTGGTTTTTTGTTTGAAAATATTACCTACCTCGATTGCCCTGACTTCTTCAAGTTCTTCCCTTTTTACACCTAAGTCGGTTAGGACTTCCTCAGTTAAAACCTCCTTGTTTATTCCTATTTTCTTTTTGCGGTCAATGTAGATTGTATCCTCCCCTGACTCACACACTGTCTGAAATTCGTGGCTATATTTGCTGAACGTACCTCCGCTGGCGAAAGTAAGATAAGTTTGGCCGCCGATTCCCGCGCGGGAAAATATTTTGAAATATGCTTCGGTGGCTTTCCCGTAAAAGGTATCCAGGTCCTCTTCGTTCTTGTTGAAGGAGTAAAGATCTTTCATTAAAAACTCACGTGTACGTAATAGCCCGTTTTTTGCTCTTATTTCGTTCCTGAACTTTGTCTGAAACTGAAACGGGTAGGATGGAAGGTCTTTGTACGAATTTATTTGTCGGGACATTAAGGTCGCTAAGGGCTCTTCGTGTGTGGTGGCAAGACCTACCTCGGTGTCGTTCTTGAGCTTAGTTTTGAACCAGATGTCCACAACGTCATCGCCCCATCTTCCTGATTTTTTCCAGGAGTCGGGATTTTGTAAAGCGGTCATTTGAATTTCCTGTCCTCCGATGGCGACTATTTCTTCTCTGATTATTTCTACAATTTTATTCAGAGTTTTTAATCCCAGTGGAAGAAAGGTATAGACGCCGGCCATTTCTTTGTTGATATAGCCCGCCCTCGTCAGGAGTTGAGCGTTTTTACTTGTCTCATCTTTTGGAGCTTCTTTTAAGGTTTTACCGAGCATCTGACTGTAACGCATTGACCTATTATATACCATTTTTTGATTGAGCTGGCAGGTTTTTTGTGATAATCTCAGTCAATAACCCATGGATAAGAGGTACGAACATAAAATAAAAGAGCCCGAAGTACTTAAAAAGTGGGCAGATGCCGAAGCCTTTAAAGCAGATATAGACTCAGGTAAAAAACCCTACACCATAATCCTTCCTCCTCCGAACGCTTCAGGAAAGATGCACGTCGGCAACGCCTTGATGATAGCTATCGAGGATTTATTAATACGCTGGAAAAGGATGAAGGGATACGAGGCTCTTTGGGTTCCCGGCACGGATCACGCCGGTTTTGAATCCCAGACCACTTTCGAAAGAGAGCTTAAGAAGCAGGGAAAATCCCGTTTTGACTATGACCGCGACACTTTCTACAAAATGATGATGGAGTTTGTTTTAAACAACAAAAATCTTATCGAGGAGCAATTCAAAAGTATGGGCGCGAGCGTTGATTGGTCCCGTTACACGTTTACGCTGGAAGAAAGATCTATAAACACGGTCATTAGCACTTTTGAGAAAATGGTAAAGGACGGCCTCATCTATCGTTCCGACTACGTTGTTAATTACTCGTTTAAGTACGGTACTACTTTCTCAGACGCCGAAATTGTAATGAAAGAAAGAACCGACCCACTCTATTATATTAAATACGGACCTTTAACCGTCGCTACGGTAAGACCGGAAACCAAGCTGGGCGACACGGCTTTGGCGGTTAATCCTGCGGACCTCCGTTATAAGGACTATATAGGGAAGGAGATTTCTTTTGATGATGTTACGGGGAAAAATAAATTAAAAGTTATAGGGGACTCTTATGTCGACCCCGCATTCGGTACCGGGGTTTTGAAAGTTACCCCCGCGCACGACAAAAATGATTATGAGATAGGGATAAGACATGGGCTTGAAGTGAAACAGGTGATTGGGATTGACGGAAAAATGACCTCTTTGGCGGGAAAATATGAGGGAATGAAGGTTTTGGATGCAAGAAAACAGGTGGTTGAGGATTTAGAAAAGATGGGGGTGATGGAAAAAATAGACACCACTTACGTACATCCTGTGCCGGTCGACTATAGAAGTGAGGATTACATCGAGCAGTTAGTGTTGCCCAACTGGTTCATAAAAGTGGACAGCCTGAAAAAAGCGGGATTGGAAGCTGTGCAAAAAGGGCACGTAAAGATTTTCCCCAAATGGCAGGAGATAACTTACACAAGGTGGATGGAGAATATGAGGGATTGGGCTATTTCCCGTCAGATAGTTTGGGGGATAAGAGTTCCCGCGTGGTACAGCGTTGATGAGAACCCCAATCTTTTTGTGACTTTTATTAAGGGCGGCAAAGCTGTGTCAGGAAAGGTTTCCCACCTGCTGAGCAAGTATGAACTCGGCGAAATCTCTTCCGGGTTGCAGTCCTTGTTCGCCCCCAATAAAGCTAAATATGTTGTACAGAAAGATTCCCCCGGAGCCGGATTTTTACCTGAAACCGACACCTTCGATACGTGGTTTTCAAGCGGCCAGTGGCCTTTGATTACTTTAGGCTACCCCGATTCAAGAGATTATAAACATTTCTACCCCACGGATGTTCTGGAAACGGGTTGGGAGATAATCACGAGGTGGGTATCCAGGATGATAATGTTCGGAATTTACCTTACCGGCAAACCGCCCTTCAAAGAAGTCTATCTTCACGGCAGGGTAATGGCTTTGGACGGTAAGAAAATGAGCAAAAGCCTCGGCAATGTTATCAATCCCGAAGAGTACCAGACTGAGTTCGGCACCGACGCTTTGAGAATGGGATTAATAAGCGGTACCGCCAACGGCAAAGATTTTGCGTTTCCCAAGGACAAGGTTCTGGCCTACAGGAATTTCTCGAACAAAATATGGAACATGGTCAGATTCTTATTTTTATTGGCTGAGGAAGAGAACTTAAGCTCGGAGGAGATGAAAAGTTATAGACCGGGTGATTCGGAGAAAGACTCTACTGACCTTGAAATGTACGATGACTTTAAAGAGCTGGTAAAGTCCGTTGATAAATCTCTGAGCAAATACAGGTTTTCGGATGCCGGTGACGCTATTTACCACTACATGTGGGACAAGCTGGCTTCCACTTACATCGAAGATGTTAAGTCGCGGGAAAACCCTGAGTTGAAGAAAGTCGGGTTGAAGAACCTTTCTTATTTGCTCATAAATTGCCTGAAGGTTTTGCACCCGTTCATGCCGTTCGTGACAGAAACAATTTGGGGGGAGTTTTTGGAGAAGGGTTTGGTGGAAAAACCGTTATTGGCAAAAACAGAGTGGCCGGGGGTTTGACGGAGCTTTTGTGGAAAAGGGTTGTCAGAAATCTTACTTTTCTTCTTTCTTTTCCTTCTTTTCCTCGCCGCCTTCTTCTTCCTCTACGGCAGTCTCTTCGGTGGCCTCTATCTTTTCGAGGGCTTCTTCTTCGCTTACAACAACCTCTTCCTCGACCTGTTCTTCAATCTTGTCGAGTTTGATAACCATATCTCCGGGTTCGAGGTCAACCAGGCCTACTTTGGAGGTATCGTAGCTAAGTTGTGAAGCAAGAACAACGTCTCCGACCTGCATGTTCGATACATCGATTTCAAATGCATGGGGGAGGTCCATAGGCAAAGCTTCCACAGCGATTTCGTTGGTAAGTATTAAAACTATAGCCTCGCCGTTCTTTAGAAATTCGTTGTTCTCTTCGCCGATTACCTCAACAGGTACCTGAGCCTCTGTCTTTTCTTTGAGGTTAGGCTTATAAAATCCGGCATGAATTATTTTGCCGGTAAGAGGATCTTCCTGCATTTCCTTAAAGAGTACTTTTTCAGTGTCTTTACCTATCTTTATGTCTATGAGGGTCGTTTCACCACCTTCATTGTAGGCTTTTTCAACCTCTGTCTGGGAAACCGTTATAGCTTGGGACTTCAAGCCTTTTCCGAATATAACGGCAGGCATAAAGCCGCTTTTCTTTAGGCTTTTCGAGGCTTTGCCAAGTTTTTCTCTTTTTTCTGCAATAAGTTCCATATGCGTTCTTTTTTTAGGGCAAGGTGGAGGTCCAAGACCTCATCATAGCTTACTGACTTAATTCCGACAAATTTTTTAAACTCCGTACCTTTTAGGTCGGATTGTACCGGCACTATTCCGTTGCCTGTTGGTGTAATGGTTACCATGCTTTCCGCTTTACATTTCGGGCAGACGGCGTGCGCGACCCACGCTATGCTAGCTTCGCTTGAAATGGGCACGATCTCGGCTCTCTCTAAACTCGTTCCACATTTGTAGCAGAGGGTCTTCCGTAGGTTGTCCAGAATATACTTTTCTTTGGTCATCATCCTACTTAAGCAACTGGTATTCTACTGACTCTCCCCAATAAGGTCAATGACTTAATTGAGGCAGTAGGGGGCTGTTGCGGCAAACACTTTAAATACTACAGGTCTCTATGGCAGCAGGTTAATTCTGAGACTCCATGCTAATAGTCATGACCTTACTGCCGTTGAGAAGGTAAATAGTGCTCTCGTCTGAGGTCACGGTCATATCTCTAAGGGAATCCCACGATGCTTGAGGTTCGTGCGTATATTGTTTGACAAGATTTCCCTCGGTGTCCAACACAATAACCCTTTGATTAGCAGGATCGAGAACATAAATATTATCGAAATCTATGTCGGTAATTACTTTCGTAGCTCCCCCAAGATCCTTATTTAGTCCTTTTACTTCGAACGTATTTTTATTTCCGCTGGTGTGTTTTGTCAGCTCGCCGTTAGACGTGAGCAGGTAAATACTGTAAGCGACCGAGAGCGAACGGGCGTTTTGAAATTCCGCACTCTGCCCCCAAAGAGTTTCGGAATATTGTGTTCCGTCTTTTTCATATCTATTGAGCTTATCTGCCGTTATTCCGTAAAGATAATCCGAATATGTATTTATAATCTCAACGCCGGGCATATCAAAAGATGTAAGATCCGCCGGGTTGGACGGGGTATAGGAGTGGAACTTATTGTTTTGCAGGAAGCCGACACGGCCGTTAAGGGCTATGAGGGAGCTGAGTCCCGGGTAGGTTGTTGCCTCAGCCTCAAATTTAGCGGGATCCGTAGCGGATTTGTAGATCTTTCCCGATACTGGGTCGCCTGCGATTAAATATCCGGCGACCGAAACGATTTCTTTAGGTTCCGCGGCCTGGTCGGTAATTTTGATATCGTAAAAAATCTCGGGGGTTACGCGTAATACTTTATATTGGCCGTCGTCTTTGGTAATTTCGGCTACGTCTACCGGCTGTTCCCGGGGAGGTGTTGTCTCTACGGAAACTTCGTTCTGAACCTGTGGCGCGGGTACCTCCGGCGACGATTTTTTTCCGGCAAGCTGCCAGACCAGAGCCGTCACCAATACAAGTCCGAGTACAGGCAGGAGGAACACAACTTTTTTAGTCAGTTTTATTCCCTCTTTTTTATTCACGCCCGAAGTGTCTATCCTGGTAGTTGTCTGCTTCTTTTTTGCGAACAGCCCCGTAACCTTTTTTGCTAACGGTGCCGCTTTTTCGACACTTTTCCTCGCTCCCAGGATTATTTTTTCGACCTGTTCCCTTTTTCGATTCCTGCTCGCTTGTTTTTCGAGACCGAAATCGATAACCTCATCTTCCGTAAAGGAAGTGTCAATAATAAATTTCAAAAGTACACAGGCTTCGTTCTCTTTTAAATTCTGTTCTGCGATTCTCGTCGACAAAAGTCTTTGAGGAGGATAGTTTTTTGTAAATTGTCTTGAACAAAGAATTACAACATCTTCGTCTTTAACAATTCCTGACGCTGCAGCGAACGTACCCTCGCTTACGGCCTCTATGGGTTTTACTGTTCCGTCGCGCATAAGGTAACTATCGGCGTCTCCCACTCCTACTGCATAAAAAACATTACCCCACAAAACTCCTGCGGTGACGTTCAACTGTACCCCGGTCGGTTCGGCGCTCAGGGCATCGTTTGAAAGTTGTAATATTTTCTCTTTAGCCTCAACAATTGCTTTTTCCAGAGATTGAATGGGCGAAATATTATCTGATTGGTAGTAACTATTGTGAAGAATGTCGCGCAGAACACGGTCGGTAAGCGCGGTATCAAAGTTGGCGGCCCCGGTTATTTCGTACACTGCATATATACCGCCCTTTTTTAGTAGAAGCTCTTTTGACTCGGGCTCGATTACCAGACATTTTGCAAAAGAAGTAGCAAACTGCTGAAGGGGCGGGTTGATTTCCTGGATTTTGGCAGTAAGTTTCTTTTTCATCTTTTATAAATTTACAAGGGCGGCGAGCAAAAGTATTAACGCCACGAAAAAATGTAATCTTCCGAAAAATGAAAACACCGAGCCGAGCGGCGTTGAAAAACTTTTATTCATTAGCCTTATTTGTCTCATAAGAAGAAACGCGAAAATTAAATATCCTGCAACGAAGAATAGAACTACAAAGTCCGTTACGGTAATTACTCCCGCGGCAGGTATTAAATTTTCTAAGCTAGGCGTTGTGTTCATGATTTTTCACCCTTGCGACCAGGTCAGACAAAACGTCCCTTATTTTTGAAGGGTCGTCTACACCCCCGAACTCGAACTCTCTTTTTTCTGCTGCTGTTTGTATGTAAAGGGCGCCGATGTTAAATGTAACTCCGATGGCTCCCGCAACATTTGAAGTTACGTCTTCGATATTGTCCAGAGTGGTTTCGGAAATATTCTTGTAAAGAATCCCCACAAAGTCCACGTCCACGATTTTTTTATTTGTGATAATGAGTACGTTAAAAAACCAGTTCAAAACATTTTGAAGAAAAAATCCGAAAACAAAAAGATACCAAAGAACCGTTAGTATTAAAACAGAACCACCATCGAGTATAGCGGGGGCTCCTTTCGGAACTTGACTGACAATAAGCGGTACCAATATGGGGACAACGAAGAGGAACGCCGTCGCAAGTATCCACGGGAATGTTAGTAGTACGGATTTCCTTATTACGTATTTTATTCTCTCGTCGTCATCTCTTCCATCATAAGAGGTGGATTTAGGGTTTTCCTGGAGTGATCCGAGCATGCTGCAATTATAGCATTACGGTAGGTGACCGGGGCAAAAAAGTTATTTTTTTAGAATGTTAAACAACGCCTTACTGTCGGGGGTATGTTTTATAGCTATGTATCCGGGCGCTCTTATGTTGAACGCTTCTGCGAATATTTGACCATCCACCTGTTTTTCCCCTTTATCTGTGATAAAAGTTAGAGTGGTGGTTCTACCGTCGTTGAATTTAATATTTTTTACTCCGGTGACATTTTCGTAACCCGCGTTGCTATCAACGGATTTGGCTTTACCCCTAAGCTCTTCTTTGTCGTAAGGATCCCCGCTCATTCCGGCAATCGGGCATTTGTTTATGGTTTCAGGCAGAATTCTGCTGGTATTTTTGTTCGCTTTTAACAAAACGTATGCATTTAGGATGTCCGCCATTTCTTCTCCATTAAGCCAGGGGTGTTTTCTGCCGCAGGTAGAAGAATCCCTTTTGTATGTTTGTGTAAACCAAGCTTTATAGAACCAAGGTGACTCCGCCTTTTTTTCATACGCATCGTTTGGCCACGAACCTCCGTCTGTAATGTCCCACCCCACACCATTTATCCATCCACCGGTAGTAGAGGAGTATTGGGCTGACACGCCTCCTTTGAGAATTCTGTCTTTGGTGTCGTCGGCCTTTATTGCCTCGTACCACCTTTTTCTGTCATCTCTATTCATTAGAGAGCTGCTGAAATACTGACAGCTAGTAGAGGTACAAATGCAGCCCCCATCTTTGGTCTTATTGTAGGCGTAGGTTCTAGCTGCTATGGCCTGGGCTTTTAGGGCGTCTGTGTCCCATGATGGGGGCATTTCGCCCAACCCTCTCAGATACTCTCCCATTTTCATATCCCCCACGCCCTGCACACATATAGTTTTTCCGTCAAGACCGTCTTTTTTTTCTATCCCCGTCTCGTAATAGTATTCAAGAATTTCTTCAAAGCTTTGGCCATCCTCAGCGCGCCCTTTCGCCCCGTATTGGCTCATTCCATTTCGGTGTGTGTATGCTCCGTAGCTGAAGGATCCGAATGCCGGGCTGAAGCCGGGGTTATAGCCAGGGTCAGTTCTCGAGTCATCTGTTTCCACTCCCTCACTCAAGGAAGCACTAAAATCACCGGATTTTGCCTGCAAAACTGCCTGTTGTTTTGATGTGAGGTCTGCGAGATCCTCTTCTATTTCTCCCAACTTCCCCTCAACTTCTTTCTCGTCGCCGGTGACATTACTCAACTCTCCCTGTGCGGAATTCTTTCGCGCGTCAAGTTCAGCTTTGGCGGCTAAAAACTCTTTTTGCGTATCTTCAAGTTCCCCCTTTAATTTTTCTCCCTCAGCTTTATCTTTTTCGTAGCTGTCTATTTCCGAATTCAATCCTGTGATTATTTTTATCGTTTCGTCGGTTACTGCGGTATTAAAAGCCTGGGATAGGGTAGCGAATTGAAAACCGTTCAATCCCGTTGAAGCATTTGTTACCAAAAAAGTTTCAATGTCGTTGAGCAGGTGTCTTTTGGAATATGTACGTACTACTTTGTTTCTTAGGGATATTTTTTCGGCAAGAGAAGTTTTTCTGTCTGCAAGTATCGCATTTATTTCATCGAGCTGTTTTTTTATTTTTGTGATTTCATTTTGAAGGTCATCGATCTCTGCTTGTGTCACGCTGATCTGGCTAAGAAGCCCGGAGATTTTTTGTGTTATCTGGTTTTTTGTTTCTCGGATTTGGGAAAGTTTGCTGCTTGTGGATTGGTATTCATCTTCTTTTTTTTCTATTTGTTCTTCGTAGCATTTTGCTTTGTCATCCAGGTCTGAGATGTTTTTGCAGGGGTCGTCTGCGAAGGTGTGGGTGGCCAGCAGCACTGCCAGGAGTGTAAACAAAAAGATAGTCCATACGCTGGAGTTTAGATGTTTAACGGATACAGATGTAGGCAGATGTATGTTGGGCTCGAACATGTGGGTTTATTATATCAGGTAACGTTTCGGATGCAGTAACGCATTAGGTAAAGAATAAGGCACTAAGCACCCTAAAAGCCGTGTCAATCTGTAGATTTTTTCCAAAATAACTGGTAGATTTTAATGTAGTTATGTTCTTTGTGAAAAATAATTTCTTAAAAGTGTTGGGCATAGTATTTGTGCTTTCTCTTTCTATGACAACCACGACCGCCCCCTCTGTGTTTGCTGCTGAGGGTGGGGTGTGCTCGGGGTACACCTTACACAATACATGTGGCGGACAGAAAACAGCGGATGGGCTCGAGTGCACTTGTGCGGTGGGGTACCGTTGTTTGGCCCCAAGCCTGTCTTGTTACTGCCAGAAAGATGATACGTGCGGTGTTGCCACGGATATTTGTGATGCTGCCCACGAGGGTCAGTGCGGGGTTGCAGGGGGTTGTGGTAAAACAACAACAGTTTGTAAGAAGACGGTTGCAACCGTAAGCGGAGGCTCTCCGGTATATAACTACGACTGCGTATACGATTACTCTTCTCCGTGTGCATGCGTGTTGGGGCAAACATGCCCTGACGATGGTATCCACCAGTGTCTTCCTACCGGAGGTTGCTGGGCACCAACACCGACAAGTACAGGAGACTACACTTCAGGAGAATGGGTGTATAACGAACCTGAGTACAAAGGTCCTATAATCACGGATATTGCCGGCCTTCTCGCCCCTGTTTTTAAAATCCTTTTCTACGCCGGCATTTTCATTGGAATATTAGGCATTATTTACTCAGGCTATCTGTTAATCGCAAGCGAAGGCGACCCCGGAAGGGCAAAAGAAGGCAAAGATCAATTTACCGCAGCCATTTTAGGCACCCTTTTCGTGCTGTTGTCAGTATTAATACTGCGGGTTATAATTAACAACATCCTGGGTGTTACCAACTCAGTATTGTAACTGGTTTTTTTGAGGGAGGTGTAGAAACTAAATAATTAATATGAACTTATTATCTTTGTTAGAATCAAAGGTTTACGCGGCTGCTGCTCCTGTCGATAAAATAGAAGGTATTCCGGTTAGTAGCGTTAACGAACTCGTTACAGTTATAACAAACATCCTTATTATTGTTGGAGTAGCTGTTGTCGTAATCTTTTTGGCCATGGGGTTTATTAAGTACATTACTTCAGGAGGAGACAAGAACGCTGTAGATTCCGCGCAGAAGACACTTACCTACGCGGTCATCGGAGGAGTCGGGCTGCTTATAGTTTATGGGTTAAGAACGCTGCTATTGAACTTGCTGAATGCCCAGTCTCTTGAGGGCTATTAACCACGGGGCCGCCGCTTTAGTTTGCTATTAAGTGGGCCCGGTAGGCCCGGGCCCCCGTTATAATTTAGGAGTTTATTCATATGAGACCTTTCGAGTGGCTGGAAAGTGCTGTATCCAGCGTACCTATAGCTGTAGAGACAAATAAAGGAACGAATTTAACCGGGCTGGCGGTTATGTTTGCGAATGTTGCCGTAATCATAGGGTTTGGCGTATCTCTTATAGGGCTTGCCTACTCCTTTATCATTTATATTACAAGTGGGGGGGATCCTAAATCAGTACAGAGAGCTCAAAGGTCTGCGACATGGTCAATCCTAGGTCTACTAGTGAGCTTGGCTGCATGGGGTATAAAAACTGTGCTACTTAACCTCTTGAATGTTACTGATATTTATTAATATCTAATTTTTATGCTAAATCTACTTATATTAAAAATCATTAAATTTACAAAAATATTTTTCGTTCCTGTTTTTTATATTTTTCTTTCCTATATTTTTTCACCGGTATTGTTTGCGGCGAATTTTGATGAACCTACATTAGGCCAGGCAAGGCCACTTCTTGTCAGCATCATGAACTGGCTGGTGTTTCTTGTCGGAATAGTATTTGTTATTGTCGTGGTTTACGGTGCCTGGAAAGCTTCGACAGCAACAGGGGACCCCCGTGGCCTCGACTCTGCGAAGAGCACCTGGAGCTACGCCATTTTCGGGCTGTTAGTTGTAGCAGGGTTTTTTGCTCTCTACACAATCATTTCCGGGCTTTTTGGTTTCAAGATAGGCTTTACAGAAATTTTTGACGGAATTTTTGACGGTATTTCGGAGCTTACTCAGATAGCAATTCCCAGTCCTGCGCCGTTACCTCCCCCAAGTGAACCTCCGCAGCAACCGCAGTAAAAAGCCTTGGAAGCCGTACTCGACGTTTTCCCGGTTCTGTGAGATCAATAGAAAGATCTGTCCGGTGAATCCTGAAAGACTGAAGAAAAAACCTGTTTGAACTGACTGAGCGGCATTGGGTCGAAAGTTGCCACATAGTAAACTTGCCCGGAATATTCCTCGAATACCACAGCCACACCCTGTTGGGTATAAACGTGAACGGTTCCCACACTGGAGTTTGAGAGATACATTACAGCGTCCGGTGTCCCTAACTTGTAATATTCTTTTAAACTGGTTACGTTTTTTTCCTGGTCAGTTGCCGCCGGTCTCATTACTCCCACCACTTTTGTTTCTTCATTAGTTATGACATCGACGGAACGGTAGGTGTCTTTATCCGTGTACCTGTTTATGGTAAATCCCTTCCCAATATTTTCCTGGCCAACTTTTTCGAGATTTTGGTGGGTTTCTTCTACGCTTGATATTGTGTCGCCGGGTGTTTGATCCAGGGGGTATGTCGTAACGACGCTCTGCTCTCCGGTCGAAGTGGTAAATCCTGCCGGGGGAGTGCCTTCCTTTGGTTTTTCTGTGTTTGTAACTGCAAGCAATATAATCAGTGCGACAGCCAAAATAATGTAGGGAGTGTATTTTTTAATCCGGTTTAACATATTTTTATTATCGTACAAATAATACTTCCTGAGCAAACCTTTGATGCACCGGGAATTTATCCCAAAAGGCGTTGTAGTCGCCAAGAGGGTAAGTAAGTTTTGCTGTTGCCGAGCAGGAACCGAAAGTATTTATTGCTACCATGTCGCCGATAGTTTCGGCGAAATCCTCGCCGGTGCTGTTATTCGTGGTGCAGTTTCCGTCATACGTAGGTAATGTTTTTCCGCCCTCAAGTCCCTTTACGGAGTCAAATCCTCCAGGGAACCCCGGTACGGCGGTACTTGTGTTTAACCGCCAAAAATTATAAATGTGTCCCAATTCGTGAGCCAGGAGATAGCTTGTGGCATTTAACCTTGTGTAGTAGCTGGTGCATGTGTCGTTAAAAGTTATTATTCCGCTCCCCGAAGCGAATCCGCAGTACCCGCCTCCGCCGCTTACTCTGCTAAGCGTTATCTTTTTGTCATCCGAACAAAGAGTGCCCAAAAAAGTTCCTGTAATTCCCGAGATGTTCCACAAAGCGGCCTCAAAGTTTGCTCTTTCACCTCCGGGGAAGCCTTGAAATACAAAGCAATCCATGGGAACCGGAGGAGTCCCTATCCTTAAATATCTGGCGAAGGTAACCGTTTCTGCGGCGGTTCCCTGAAAGCTTGGGGTTTCCACCGAAAGCGTGTTTTTTAATAACGAGTTTTCAAAAGCGGTGCCTAGTGAAACCCCGTTAAGGGTTAGCGTGTAAGTTTCCCCCGCCGTGAACGCCCCAAGATTTTGATTGTCTGCGAGAGTCGCAACCGTCGTTTCCCCGTTCTTAGTTAGCTGAGTGACCACATCGGAAAACACGACTGAGGCTCCTTCGATGTCGACCTTGGGAGTAATCCTTATCGTGTACGTTGCCGTTATTCCGGGTACGAGTTCGCCGTTATCCAGACTCTCCGTAGGGTTGAGTTTATTTGGTGTTCCACTGGCAAACGAAACCTCCACGTCCTTTTCAATTTTAATCAGTGCGTTTTCTCCTTGGGGAAGTCCGGCCCCCGTTCCTCCATACCCGCTATTGTCCCTGGTTGGGTCGATTGGAGATATAGAACTGAGGACAGTTCCGAACAATCCGTATACCAGAATATAGATTAGTATTAGCGGAATTCCTATAACATACATTGAAAACTTAACGACTTGCCCAATCTCTTTGTCTATTTGCGCTATTGCTTTGTTTATATCTCCCTGAGCCAATGCGCCCACAAAGTTTTGTCCGAATTCAACAACTTTTCTTGTTATGAAACGTACGAGGGGTTTTAAAACTTTTTCTATCAAATAATCCAAGACAACGGTGGCACCGCCGGTTGCTGCATGAAGGAATTTGGTCGCAAGTTCGGTTATTATAGTAGCAACTACTTCTGAGATTTTTTCTGCAACGATCGTTTTTATTTGTAGAACGGGACGGATAGCTTTTTGAAACAGGGCAAAGCCGAAGATTTTGTTTTGGAGTTTGTTCAGTCCTACCCCCAATCTCTGAATTGCACCGGAGAACTCCTTGGTTATCTTTAGAGACCCATAGAATTGGTTTTCTTTATTCAGACCATTGAAAAGTGCAAGGACGCGTTTTTGGGTGTCTGCGTCCATTGCCTGGAAATCGTCCCAAGAAATTCCAACAGATGCTCCGTTTGTTTTTAGCCATTCCTTAAAATCGTCGATTTGCTTTTGTACGATTTCTAGAAAATGATCGTCTTTGCTCCAAAAACCCGGTAGTTTTTCACCATAAATCTTTACAAGCTTTCCATTTTTGTCCAGGACAGTGTCTGTGATTTTTCTTGCTGTTCCATCCGCTGTTTTCCCTCTAATCAAGTCCAGCAAATCGTCATCACTGAGGTGACTAACGTTTGATAGTGTGTTCCCTAAAGTTTCAACCGCTGCTAATTTTTTATCTCCAAGAAAGGTCGCTCCTATTTTATTACCGCCCTGAAATACTCCATCTTTATTGTCAAGTTCTACAGTAAATTTATGACGGAAGACATCATTAAAGCGTTTACTGTTTCTCAGTCCATCGGAAATGTAGTTATCGTCGATAACTAGTCCAAAATATCCGACTTTGTTGAGAGTTTGTGTCGCAATCTCCCCCGGGGTATACCCGACCAGTTTCTTAGATAGCTTGTTCCAAACGTACCTCTCCATAAACTTTCCTTCTGTTACAGCGTCGTAAAATTCCTGTATAGCGTAAGAACCTCTATCTATCTCCAACCTGGAGGCCACCATTCGTGCTTTGTTCGCAAAAAACCCTTTGTAAACTTGTCCGTCCTTTTGGAAAAGCTGTTCCAAAGTTTCTCCGTTTAGATTTGGTTGTTTTGACAACTGCTCTAGCTCACTGAGATAGGTGCCTATTTGAAACCTTTTATCAACACTTGTTAGTTTTCCGGGCAGTATGATGTCGCTTTCCATCTGTCTCAACAGACCGCGGTGAATACTCGTGTCGAACAAACCACCTCCGGTTAGTTCTTTTCCGTTCACAGTGATGTTCGCTATTTTGTTATATAACTGGCGGTCGTCTCCTGTGTACGTATTAAGAGCGTCTTGTACTTTACGTAGATACTCTTTATACATGTCAGTATGTTTCTGAAGTGCTGTTGCGGATGCCAGATCAATTTTCTTTACACGCTCAATAGTCTGGTCAATCGAGTCGTCCCCGGTTGCTGCCAACCTATTAGAGATGTTTGTTTTTAAAGACGCCATTTTTGCTTCAAATCGCGTCTGAGTTCCTGTCGGACTTTCTTTGGAGTCCCAACGGGCTTCTTCGTCCGTGCTTCCGGAAATTCTCGCTTTGAGGGCACTTTTAAGTCCGAACCTACCTGATATAGCTCCGTCCATAACTATATCCATATCGTTGGCCAGTTTGTTTTTTTCGGCTAATATTTTTACGGCATTTTGGAAGTTTTCCGCTTGTTTGGGGTCGGAATAGAGTTGCGAAAAGAGCTCTACACGGCTTTTGGATTTGGTCAGTGGATTTCCCTTGCTGTCGACTTTCTGGACTCCTGCCTCGTCGAGGTCGGGCACATTGTATTTTCCATTAAGCTCTGCTCCAATTCCTTTGGATAGAGATGATACAAAGCTGTCGAACTTGCCGTCCCTTTTCTGACCGGCCTGCATAACTTTTTGGACATCCACAACATTCTTAGCCATCGTTTCATAAATTTTTCCCACCCCGTCGACGTAGTCGGCTTCAGGAAAGTTGAAAAGTGCTCCACTGCTGTCCGGAGAACCTGCCATTGCCTTAGTTGCGGAGGTAATTGACACTCCTCCCTCTCTTCCCAGGGGGCTAACATCCTCTTGCAATCCCATCGCAACTCGCCACATACCCGATTTAACACGGGTGTCGTAGTCAGTTAAATCTACCGGCCACGCTTCAAGCCCCCAGCCTTTTTTCTGGAACCGTAGACCGGTGCCGGCCTTTATCCAGCTTTTCGCCGTTTTTTCCAACACCTTGCCGGGATCCTGCCATTCTGCCGGGTCGAGGGTCAGGCTGATGCTAGATACGCCCGGCATAACGTCTTGGTCGTAATCATCCATCTGCTCTACCGGTATATCGCCAGGATTGTAAGTTGCTTTCAGATTGCTCTTAAAGTCATCAACATATCTATCTAAAAACCACTTAGGAAGATTTCCCGCGTCAAAAGACATCTGATCCAACTGCTCCAGCCAGTAGTCGGCATTGTATTCATATTTTCCTAGGGGAACTCCGGGGGGCGGTCTATAAGCCCTTTGTCCTTGAGAATACCCCGGAAAAAGCGGGTTGGTAGAGTCCCCCTCTTTTTGTGGTATGTACCCCGGAAATAGGGGATTGTTTGCCATATGATAGTATTCTATAATTAGGGGGACAAAAAGGAAACCATCTATTTAAAGGAATTTATGAGTAAAACAACGAAATTTTTATTACCCGTCGTCATTTTTTCAATCATATTTTCTCTTGTACAGGGATCTGTTTTTGCCGCCGACCCGAAGTGCGAGGTTGAAAAAAGAATGTTCGATAAAAACCTTTTCAGCGACTTATTAGGAATTCCTCTAACTACAAAAGATTTTGTTACATCCGTGGCCACTTCGGCATATAGCACCGTCTCAGGATTTGGAATAACCGAGACCGTAAATTGCGGTAGCTATGTGGCCACCAAACTGAGTTTACCTACAACAGGAGGCATCGGATACTTTTACGATTGCTCGGGGACCGACACAGCGGTGTGTGATCAAATGTTGAATTCCCAACCTTCCGGGGGTTCGGCAGGAACAACCAATTGGTTAGCTTCCTACTCACAAAGTCGGGTTGCAGGAACGTTGCTGGGCGCGGCTTACTTAACTGAAAATTTCACAATGAACGAACCTTTGCCCGCCAACCTTGCTTTTTATGTCAACGATACTTTATCAAGGGTTCCGATAGTTAACAAAACGTTTGCGGCAACACAGGACTACGGTCACGCTCTGCTTAATTCGATTTTGGGTACCTGGAAAGTATTCCGAAATCTTGCATATGCTTTGATGGCTATCATCCTTCTTTACACAGGAATAATTATTATCTTGAGAAGAAAAATCAGTTCTCAGCTGGTGGTCAGCGTTCAGTACGCTTTGCCCAGAATAATAATAGCCATAATACTAATCACATTCAGTTATCCGATTGGAGCTACCATCGGAAGTTTGGGTTGGACTTTATTTAAAAGTAATTGGGCAATCGCAGAAAGCATTTTCAGGGACAGTTTTGCAGGAACCGCTATAGCAGGCACTATTGCGCAGGGAGGGGCTCTCAGACTTTGGGCAACCATGATTCCCTTGATTTCTTTAACAGGTACCGGACCTATATTTTTATTGGCGATAGTTGCGATTGTAATTATATATTTGGTCGCCGGTCTGATATTTAACTTCAAAGCAATAATCATTTATATCAAGATAATACTTTCAATACTAACTGCCCCGCTGGAATTTGCACTGGGTGCCGTGCCCGGAAACGACGAAAAGATAAAAGGGTGGTTTATGAGAATGGCCAAATATACGCTCACGTTGTTCGCGATGGGTATTATTCTGCCTCTGGGAACGATCATCGCTATGTTCGTTGCTCTGGATTACGCTGTTGAAACTGCAGGTGTCGGAGTACTTTTATCGATGGCAATGCCGATTTTCATAATTCTCTACTGTTTCGGAATAGGAATAGGAATGGAAAAGAGAATTGAAGAGTTTATGGGTACGGGTCAGAAGAAAAGATAATCAGCGTTAGTTTGTTTAGTTCGGTAGTTGCGTTGCGCTGCCTCCTGCGTAGCACGAGCTCCACAGGATACCTTTTTCCGTCCAGTAACCTGCTAGTTCAGTATCAGCGTATGCCCCGACCCTATTTCCTCCAAATGCAAGATCCTTTATCGATTCGGAGGCTTGGGGCCATGTCAAATTTGCGCAACCTGAACCGGATAATTCTTTAGCCGCAGCGAACGTGGCATCAAGGAAGTTACATCTGGACGCGACAGCGCTTCTTCCGGCGGACAGGGCATCCAGTTCTGAGGAAATGTCCACTTTATCAAACCAAGTCTTTATCCAATCGTAAGGTCCTATAGCTGCAGTGTTTGTGTCGTCGCATTGGGACACCTTACCATACCAGGGAAAGCTGGCTTCAAAAAGAGCCTGTTCGCCTGCAGTTGAAAACAGATATTGATACAAAGGTATGTCCGGTTTGTGCACAACTTTTAGATAGGTTATTATCGATGCTGCCGGTACCTGATATATACTTGCAGCCGCGTCCACAATTAATCTGAAGGTGGGGGAGAGTGCTCCGATGCCGCTTCCAAAATTATTTGTGCACTCCTGTGTAGTGGAAAGTTGGCACGCGGGAACTAAGCTTTGCGCAAGCACATTTGGATCTATTATTTCAGGAATAGGCACCGGATTGAGGGGGCATAACCATCCTGTGCTGGAGCCTAGCTCGCTGTTAATACAGTGATAGTTTAAAGTATCTCCTCCGGAATAGGGATTAACGTATAGTGCGTGGGCAGATATCATTTTATATTCCGGAGCAGCCCCCCCGAATCCCATAATGTCTTTATTCTTATTCTCAGAAACATTGGTAGTGTCCTGACTTACCGATGTGTTAGCGGACATAAAAGCAAGATTTCCGTAAACTTTGTTTGTGAGGGGGTGAGAAAGCTTTTTCCACATTTCGTTATTTATTATTTTTGTGGAATCTAAGCCAACATCCGGAGTTGCTTCCCTGAAAGTTGATTGTGATGATCTAAAGTTGGAGTCTTTGGAAACGGAGGCGGCGCAGGTATACGGGCCTGCGTCCTGCAAGTTACATGCATGCCCCTTGTCGCTTTCATCCACCCTCTTTATTGCGCAGGAAGTATTTTCTTGGCCGACACAGTATTCCCTAGGTCCTATCTCACCGGGACAGTTGTAAACTACGCACCCTGAAGAAGGCATGGTGTTCAGACTTCCCCAATAGCTGTCGGAACTCTCAGCGGGGCAGGTGACGTTGGCGTCCAGATTGTAACCATAATTTTGACTCATACAGGAGAGATCCGGAGTTCCCCCACTCATGCAATCTATGTTTTTTTCTATGCATTGTTGGATTAGTGTAGTGTCCCCTGTTGTCGGACATTGTTCTGTTTTAACTGATGGAGCGCAGCCATACTTTACGACGCTTCCATTGACCACCTGGCAAGTGCAGGTTTCCACTTCCTGTACCGTCACACAGTTTTCAACCTTGCATGTTCTTGTAATTTCGCTCGGAGCTGGGGCATTCCAACGTTCGTAACAGCTATCTCCGACACCTATCTCGTTCCAAGGGTAGCAGGCTGAATTTCCCCACTGGTCGCTGGATAAATTTGCTGTGGTAGGCAGTCCGAAAACATTCTCAAAATTCTCCTCGCTCAGGTCAAATCCTACCTGTATGTCGTCTCTTAAGTCTCCTGCGCCCGGGTCAAGGTTATAAGTACTGGTTCTGTCAAAATACGATTTGTTGTCCGACCCTAGACCGCTATTAATCGCCGCACCTATCCATGTGAGAAACAAGGTAATAGGATTATAGCTTCCCGAGCCGTGGGATGACGTCAAAAGACTGTCGTATATATCCATTCTCTTTGTGACCTCGTTTGTAAGGTTCTCGTAGGCATACTCTCTGAATTTTGCGGCCGTTGTATAGAATATGGTGGAGGTGGCTGTTCTTTTGCCTTTTGGGCTTAATTCTACGGTATCAAAATAATGGTCCTGGTTGCCTTTAAAATCATTATTCATATCCACAGTAGCTTCGTTTTGCGGTAAGAACACGTCGTTGTGGTTGTTAACATTGGAATTTTCGCAGAATGAGAGTAAGTTTGATCCCGCATCCTCTATTTTGATTGTTCCCTGGTCATAGAGCGCTTTATCTTCCAATGTTTCCCCCGGCCTTTGAAGGACGTAACTTAAACTATAGCTGGTTTTACTAAGCTCTGATGTAGCAATCCCCGCCATAATGGGTGTAAGTCCGTTGTTTCTGGATAGGGCGTAGTTATTATCCGAGTAGTATGTTCCTCCCTTTACGGGAACACCGCCCTTTTCTTGGTTTCTGGTAAACGTTTTTTGATTTACGCCGGCTCCGTAAAAAGTATCGTTTGTTCCTTCAAAGCTGTACCCAACCTTTGTTGATGTACCTTTATTTCCGAAAAAATATGAAAATTCAGGATTCCAGTATGTTTTATCCAGAACAAACGTGCACCCTGCTTTACCGGGCGTGCAGTAGCTCCATGGGGGTTGTATGTCGCCTATTTTTATCTTTGTCCCGCCTTTTTGGCAAACGTATGTACCTTTTATACTGTCATCTAAAGTTGCTTCAGTCTCCGATAGTAAGATTGCAGGATTAGCCAAATTTCTGGCGGGCCCTGCGCTGTATTGTCTATTTCTATAATCTCCTTCAACTGTCGCACTTGCAGAATTGCATGATTTTAGTTCATCGCATTCGGGCAAAACATCTTTGGTCGTATCGTTCCTTTCTCTTAGGTAAACGCTTCCTCTGCAGTTACTGAAAATTGTGTGCAGAAGCTGAGCAGGGGCGGTGGGGTTTTGCGAATAATTTACGACATCCTGTCTGGCAGTAATGTCTTTAAAGAATAACAAGGAGTTTTTAATCGGAATATTAGGTAAAAAATTCATCCTGGTAAACAGGGCGTTGGTGTAAAGGTTGTTTTCGTAAGCATTTCGGGCTGTTCCCTGCTGTGCTATAGTTGAACCCGCAGGGGGGTTAAAACAAAGGGCGCTTACGGTATCCTGACTGCCGTATATTCTCTGGCAATCTTCGTGATAAAAAGCTCCTTTATCCGGAGTGACGTCCGGATCATTTAGCCATCTGTCGAACTCTCCGATTACGCTTCCCCGCACTTTATATCTCGAATCCGCGTTAGTTATTTTCAGGAAAAAATTAAATTCGAGCTCAGGTTTGTAGGCCTGACTAAAAGTACCCTCGTATGAGGGAAGAAGAGAAGTGTCTGCCGGATTAGTTCTCGTTATATCGCAGCTCAACTTGTTAAAACTTACCGGATTTAATTGGGGCGGGGGTGGTGCATAGCTTGAGGCACCTGTACAGCTTAAGGGGGTGTTCAACGTAAAACTTGCGTAAGAAGGTATTCTAAATAGCCCTGCTAATTTCCCCCCGCAGGCAAATGCGAGGTACCTTATTTGGTTGTTTCCGACTTTCCTCATTGTTATGTAGTAGTAACCATTTTCATCGGAGGAGGTTGAGGAGAAGATGTTTGTTAGAGCCCCGTCGCTTTTGCAGGTAGGGGAAGTGGGGTCGCATTCGTACATATAAACAGAAACCCCTTCAATAGGGGGATTTGGACTGGCCGTAGTGGCACCTCCGACATCTACTTCCTGTGGGGTGGCACTTCTTACTACTCCGCAAACTACACCGAGTCTTGGATCTTCAGTTTTACGGCACGTTGTTCCGGGTTCGAAAACATCTGAGGGATCTGTTAAGTCCGCAGCGTGTGTAGTTGTTTTTCCAATACCCGCCGCAAAAATGAACAGCAATAATGAAAAAATATATTTTCCGCTCAGAAATTTGTACCTCATAAAGTCCCCTAAATTATACCATCAACCGTTTCGAAAACCTGTTAAAATGGACCTATGGGAGCCCATATTTTAGCTAAAAAAGATTACGTTCTGGCAAAGAATAAAAAAGCCTTGCACAATTTTGCGGTCCTCGAGACTTATGTTGCAGGATTGGAATTAAAAGGCTATGAAGTCAAAGCAATCCGTGAGGGAAAAGTAAGTTTTGAGGGCTCTTATGTAGAAGGTGAGGACGGCGAGCTTTATGTAGTCAATTTATACATCGGCCGCTACTCTAAACAATCCAAAAACTTTGTCGAGGAGGATGCTAAGAGGAATAGAAGACTGCTTCTTAACAAAAATGAGGTATTAGGGGTCCTCCGTGACATTTCAGAAAAAGGGAAAACGGCCGTTCCTTTAGCTTTGGTTCTTAGGAACGGACGCATAAAGCTGGAAATTGCGGTTGCCAAGGGTAAGGGGGAATTTGAAAAAAAGGTAGTTACAAAAGAACGGCAGCTACAGCTCGACTTGGCGCGGGAAGCGAAAGAAATAATGTCCCGTTAACCGCATGGAATGACGACCTATAGTTATAATTAATCCTATTTTCGTGGTAAAATACGCGTGTACTTTAACAAGGGGATGCACAGGATTTGATTGAGTCCGATTTCGTGCAGTCGCAAGCAGGGGAGCTGAACCCTTATATTTAGCAAAACCATAAATGCCGATAAAGACGCATTTGTAGGCGTACCAGCAATGGCCGCCGTAGCAGCTTAATTTATTAACGCTGCGGATCCCGTTTCTTTTGCCCGGAAGGGTTTACGGGGTCTAATAAATCCGGGAAGAGGTCATATCAGCAATAGCCCTGTTGATACACCGGGGATGAAAAATCCAAAGATCTTAGCTTGCGGTAGGGCAGAAAAGGTTCTTCAAGCACCCGGCTCTATCTAAGATAAGCTTGGATAAGTTTGTAGAAGCTGCATGAGAAGTTCTCAAGACGGGGGTTCGATTCCCCCCATCTCCACCATGAAATTTTGAAAAGCAACAAGTATATTCGGGTATGCTTCGTATGTCGAAATCCGTTTGTGTTGCCTGGTACATAAGTCATAGGCTGTTATAAAAGCCAAAAGTCCTCCTATACACTATAATGCTGTATTTTCTCTGCATCACGATGTATCATAATCATTGCATTATGATGCAGATAGAGTTAGATAACATTTTAGATACTGTAAAGAAGCTAAACCCGTGGTTTAAGACTGCGGAAGTCCCTTCTAAATTCTTAAAACCATATGTTCGAGAAGAGTTGAGCATCCTAAAGGATACAATGCAAAACAATGAGCTAGCCACGCTTCTTATTGGTGGCAGAAGAGTTGGAAAAAGCGTGTTGATGTATCAACTTATTGATTCTTTAATTAGGTCGGGGGTAGATCCTAAGAAAATACTTTTTGTCCAAGGCGATAACACCATTTTGAGAGAAAACATTTTGGATAAAAATATTTTAAGTGCGGTCATAAAGACTTATGAGAAGTATATTCTTGATGATGACTTATCTTCTGTTGAAGACACAGTCTATATTTTTCTTGACGAAGCACAGGCACTGCCTAATTGGGATGCCGAGGTTAAAAATCACATAGACTTGAAGTACCCAATAAAATTTCTTATTTCTGGTTCCTCCAGTACTAAATTGAGGCAAGGAATTCAGAATCCATTAGTAGGTAGGGTTCACGTTACAATTTTGTCCCCTTTCAGTTTCCGTGACTTTATTGGATATGAGTCTAGTACCAATGCACTCGATATCCCTTTAAGGGAAATAGACGAGTTGCGAGATGAATTCCATGAGTTACTTAAAGCACCGAATATGATTAAGATACAGGAAATTGTAAATAACTTAACACACGTTAAAAACTCATCAGCGTTAGTAAATTTGTTTAAAGATTATGCTTTATACGGTGGGTTTCCTTATGTAGTTGAGAATAAGGATAAAGAGGATGTTAATAAATACTTACGCGATATATTGCAAATGACTTTTTCAAAAGATGTTTTGCAGGAAGAGCAAATAAGGGAACCTTTAGCGTTTGAAAGGTTGATGGTAAATATATGTATGAATATAAGTGGTGTATTTAAGTTAAACTCACTTGCTGAAAAGATTGGTCTTAAAGATGAGAGGACGGTTAGAAGATACATAGATTACTATGTGGACTCACATTATGCTTTTGTCAGCTTGCCTTTTTCGTTTACAAATAAGCAGGAAACTATAAAGTCAAACAAAAAGATCTACTCTATAGATTCAGGTGTAGTCAATACTCTCTTGTTTAAAAACCAAAAGGATTTAGAGAAGGATACAGCGTACATGGGTGTAATAGCTGAGAATATAGTTCATAACGCATTGTTAAGATTTAAACAATGCGCAAGTGGAAATATATATGATAGCATTCCTCATTGGAATAATACAAAAACACATCGAGAGATAGATTTTGTTTTTGAAACAGACGGTCAGATTTATCCCGTTGAAGTTAAAAATAAGGATACAATCCGAGAGGAAGAGTTGTTAGAA
The DNA here is from genome assembly GCA_000503835.1 of candidate division WWE3 bacterium RAAC2_WWE3_1. Taxonomy (GTDB): domain Bacteria; phylum Patescibacteriota; class WWE3; order UBA101185; family UBA10185; genus UBA8498. The sequence goes on from CP006914.1 coordinate 712,507, forward strand.
CTGGACTCGTTTTTAACAAGAAAAGAGCTGTCGGGAGTTGGTTTTGTAGTTACCAGTTCATTATTTGAGAAACGTGGTACTAATATGTTATTAGTTCCCACACCCATTTTTTCCTTACTCCTGTAACTACATGTACCTAATTCTAATATATGGTTTTGCAGGAAGCTGCTTAACAAGTTACGATTATGCGGCTAGATAAGCTAGTGTCCCATTTTAATACTCATTCTAAGGTTGGGCTCTAGCAGTATAGTTAATGCTGTCTTAAAAAATTTAATCCCGTTTGTAGAGGGGCATATTTTTTCTCCGTAAAAAAAACAGAGCCTTCCGGCCCCGCTTTTATATCCGTCTCTCTTTTCTTATTTATCGCAAACCGAAATGTTACCAGACATTTCATCAGGATGTCTACAAAATTCTAATTTGGTTAGAGGGCTGCTCCTTTTAACAGGTGCCTCCAAGCGTATTATTACTACAGGACACCAACTGTCCCATACTATGAGTCCCCATGTATTTAATCCTTGTAATAACAATATAAAATGCGTTGTGGATAACCTATGGAGAACTTACTAAAATATTTATTTCCGCCCAAATGTGTGTTTTGCGGTAGCGAGGGAGAGATTTTTTGCGGCACGTGCCTGGCTGAATGTTCGTTACTTCCTACACAGTATTGTTTACTCTGCGACTTACCCTCAGAAAGCGGTTATACCCACAAGCATTGCGCGGAAAAGGCTAAAGTTCCGGTGCCCTCGCGCCTTTTATGCGTGTACAGCTACTCGGGAAAAGTTAGAGATTGCATAAAATTTTCCAAATATGGAGCAAAACAGTTTTTGAGCTTACGCCAGTTATGCAGAGAGGCCGCCGGTGTTTACGATGAAATGTGGGGCGTCCCTACAACGGATTTATGCCTGCCGATTCCTTCCAGTCCTAAGAAACTTGCGTCCCGCGGTTTTAATCAGGCAAATATGATAGCGGAGGAATTTTCCAAGAAATTTCATTTGTCCCTGAACAAAAATTTGTTAATTAGAGTGAGAAATACCGAAGCGCAGCACACGCAGGATAGAGAAGGCAGGCGAGAGAATGTAAGAGGATCGTTTGCCGTAACTAACCCATCTGAAATAAAAGAAAAAAAGATTCTACTCGTGGATGACATAAGTACGACCGGCGCCACCTTTATAGAATCAACTAAAGTTTTATACGCGGCGGGAGCGGCGGAAGTTCAGTGTCTCGCCCTAAGTAAACGCGAAAAAGTTTGCTATAATGGTGCGGCATATAACCCCGCTTAATGTGGCCGTATATATCCCTGGAGGGTTGGCAGAGCGGTAATGCAGCGGCTTGCTAAGCCGTGACGGTTAATTGCCGTCCACAGGTTCGAATCCTGTACCCTCCGCCAAGAAACAACAACTTATAATGACTGCTAAGCGACACAGAACAAAGATCGGAATAATACTGGGAACCCGCCCCGAAATAATAAAGTTATCATCTATAATTCAAATATGCCGGGAAGAGAAGGCAAACTTTTTTATTCTTCACACTAACCAACACTACTCGGAAAACATGGACAAGATTTTTTTTAAAGACCTGGAGTTACCCGAACCCAAATACAACCTTAATGTTCAGGAGAGGCTTCACGGGAAAATGATAGGCAGAATGATCGTCGGAATCGAAGAGGTACTTATTAAAGAGAAACCGGATTGGATTTTAGTTCAGGGAGACACTAATACGGTTTTGTCAGGGGCGTTGGCCTCCTCGAAATTAAATGTAAGGATAGGCCACGTTGAATCGGGACTGCGAAGCTACGACCGCACCATGCCCGAGGAGATAAACAGGATCGTGGCCGACCACATCTCGGATGCATTGTTTTGTCCCACGGAAAAACAGGCAAACATAGCCCGGGGCGAAGGAATATCGGCGTCGAAGATATTTGTCACGGGAAACACCGTTGTGGACGCCGTGTATAGGGGTAAAAAAATACTGAGAAAAGGTCGTCTAGCCGATAAATACAAAAGCGAACGTTTCGCTCTCTTAACGCTTCACCGTCCGTCAAACGTAGATGACCGCGGAACACTTTACCGTATTCTTGAAGCAGTTCATTCCGCAGCCGTCGAAAACAACCTAACGGTTTATTTTCCCGTACACCCGCGGACCATGAAAAACTTGGAAACATTTAATATTAATCTTGACCCGAGCACCTTTAAGCTGATTGAGCCCGTTGGGTTTTTGGAAATGCTGACGCTGGAGCAATCGGCAAAAGTAATTCTGACCGATTCCGGAGGAGTGCAGGAAGAGGCTTGTATATTAGGTATTCCCTGTGTAACTATCAGGGATAATACCGAACGACCCGAAACTATTGAGGTCGGAGCGAACGTATTGGTCGGGAGTGACCCTAAAAAGATCCGAAAAGGAATAACAGACTCTTTGTTGCAGAAACGACATTGGAAAAACCCCTTCGGTGATGGTCTTGCGGGGAAGAGGATATTTAAGCACATTACGAAATAATTCCGGAGCGGAAAACTCTAAGTATGTTTCGCATTTATTGCGTTCTATCGGTAAAAAAACTATTATTGGACTATGCAAATACCATACTCAAAGATTTTGAACTTTGTAGGTTTGACCAACCAAAAACCGTCCGATAATAAACGACCTGATGGTTTTGACCCCCAAACTCTTGCACCGAAAGAAATATACGTTGAATGGGAGTCGGTAGTTAAGGCTGAGGTCAAAGAGATGAACAAAAGATTCTCAAGGACCTTTATTATTATAGCTGTTGTTATCGCACTTTTGCTCGTGGTAATGAAGGAGTTCGGGTTGATCTTTGTTGTGGCGAGTTTGATTTTTTTCCTGGTGTCGCTTAACAGGCTGCCCGAGCACTCTGTTCATGTGGAAGCATCGAGCCACGGAATTAAGTACGGTGACTCCATGTATTATTGGCACGACCTCAGGCAATTCTTTTTTAAACAAATCGCAGGGGCGGAGATTATGATTGTAGATACCTACACCTACCTTCCCGGGCGTTTATTTTTTAGTTTCAATCCCGCCGACAAGGCTAAAATAAAAGAGTCGTTGGATAAGCACATAACTTATCTTTCAGTGGAGCCGATGTCCTTTCTCGATAAGCTTTTCGAGAACGTCAAAAGCAAATTTAATATATAATCACCCTGTAAATAGGCACCCGTAGTTCAGAGGATAGAACGCAGCGTTGCGGACGCTGAAGTCGGGGGTTCGAGTCCCTCCGGGTGCGCCATGAAATTTCGTAAGTACCCAAAGGATGCTTACGAAATTTTATTGTTGTACTTGAAGACTCGAATGGCGCAGGCACGGCGGTGCCGAGCCGGGGCCGGGCGGATTGCCAGCAGGCGAGAACGCGTGGCCGAGTCCCTCCGGGTGCGCCATGGAATTTCAGCATGCTACTATAGAGGTATGAAGCATATTCTTTATCATGAGAACAATCTAAAGCACCCGTATGCTCCTCAGGAAGATTCCTATCTCCATTCTACAAAAGAAGGTATTTTTGTAGTTGCAGATGGTGTAACGCACGACCCCACAGACCCAACTCTATATCCAATGCCTTCAGATTCTTATGAGGTTGCACGAATTGTATGTAATGAAGTAATTAAATACCTTGAAGGAAAAGAATTTACAACCGACTCAATAAAGTCGGCTTATTCGGAAGCAAACAAAAAAGTTGCCGAATATAATTTACATTCTCCTTTATATGCAGAAAGAAAAAATAATGGATTTACTATTGGAGCAGCTGCTGCATCGGTAGTTTGGATAAAAGAAAATAAACTACTTTATGGAGTTTTAGATGATTGTTTTATTTCTGTATTTGGAGACGATCTTGTTGACCACCCGATGTTGAAATCCTACGTTGAGATGTCGGCTAAATACCTCGATGGTAATTTTGATTGGGGAAAAATAGGAACCAGAAGACATTGGCGGGAGAATATCAGAAATCACAAAGTAGTTATTGAAGGTAAGGAGTATGGTTATGGTGTCATTGATGGTAGGGAAGGTTTTGACCAATATCTCCAAACAGGTGAGGTAGCCCTCAACAAAGGAGATTTAGTTTGTGTTTATACTGACGGGTTTATTAAAATGTTTCAAGACAGGGAATTCGCCAAAGAGTTGAAGGAAAAGCCGTTTACAGCTGAAACATATAAATTTATCTCTGAAACAGCAATAAAACTGGAACAATATAAAGAAAAGACCGGTTACTTTATAAAAAATGATTAACACACCGAGCTTTTGTGTAGAGATTTAATTTCTGAACTGATGTGCTGCGGTGCGTTAGAAATTTCGGGGGTATTTCCAACGCTGTTTATTCCCAAACCAACCCAATTGCCTTAAACTAATAAATACATGAACCTGTTCACTGAACTTAGTGTGATCATTGTTGTAGCGGCTGCCCTCGCCGGTGTAATGCGCGTTCTCAAACAGCCCATCGTCATCGGGTACGTTCTTACAGGCATAATCCTCGGTCCGCACGTTTTGGGTTTGTTGAGCTCGAATGAATCCATGTCGGCCTTTTCCCAGATGGGTATCGCAATCCTGCTTTTCATTGTCGGACTAAACCTTAACCCAAAAGAACTTAAAAGTTTCGGTACCACTTCTTTCTTAATCGGATTCCTTCAGGTTTTATTCACATCATTTTTCGGATTTTTGATTTCGCGGCTTTTAAATTTTCCGGTTATAGAAAGTTTGTATATCGGAATAGCGCTATCTTTTAGTAGTACGATTGTCGTTTTAAAATTTCTCTCAGACAAAAAGGATCTCGAAAAACTGTACGGCCGTCTTACAATCGGCGTCTTGCTCCTTCAGGACATTTTAGCCGCCGTAGCTTTAATCGCGGTTTCGGGAATAGCGGGAGGCAGCGAAGGACTCTCCTCGTTTTTACTGCTAATAGTTAAGGGTCTCGCAGTGATTCTGGTAATCTCACTCGTAAGCTACTACGCAATGCCGGCGCTAGGTGCGTTTTTTGCCCGCTCCCAAGAGTATCTCTTCATTTTTTCACTGGCCTGGGGATTCGGATTAGCTACCCTTTTTGGGATACTCGGATTTTCGGTTGAAATCGGCGCCCTAATTGCCGGAGTTTCTTTATCAATCTTGCCGTACAGCTCGGAAATAAGTTCGCGTCTAAAACCTTTGCGTGACTTTTTCATCGTTATGTTTTTCATCTCCCTCGGATATCAGATTTCCTTTGATACTTTGTCGGGAATGTTTGTGCCCCTTTCAATTTTGGCGGCTTTTGTTCTATTCGGGAAACCGTTAATTCTTGGAATTTTGGTAGAAGTTTTCGGCTATTCCAAAAAGACAGCCTTCCTAACCGGAGTGAGTCTAGCCCAAATCAGCGAATTTTCGATGATATTTGCCCTCCTGGGTTTAAAGGTCGGGCACGTCTCCGGAGAGGTCGTAAGTGTAATTACAATTCTGGGATTTTTAAGCATAGCCCTGTCGTCCTACCTAATTGTGCATGCTGAGAAAATTTACCCGCTTTTTGTGCCGATCTTAAAAATATTTGAAAGCAGGGCGCCCGCCGTTGAAGATGCCCCCGACCGTGTCTACGACACCGTATTGTTCGGTTGCAACAGGGCAGGTTACGATTTCGTGAAAATATTTAAGGAATTTGGGACGCAGTTTTTGGCGATCGATTTTGATCCCGACATTATTAAGGAATTAACAGGCAAGGGAATAAATTGCATTTACGGCGATGCCGAGGACAGCGAATTTCTGGAGGAAATTTCTATTGGAAGGGCAAAGATAGTTATTTCTACCGTTCCCGAGTACGAAACAAACCACTTTCTATTATCAAAAATTCGCTCAGAGAATGCGGATTCTCTTGTGCTGCTCCTTTCATACAATATCGACGACGCAATAAAACTTTATGAAAATGGTGCTACTTATGTTATTTTGCCCCACTTTATAGGCGGAGAATTTGCAGTCAAAATAATTAGTGATGCCGGATTTGACGTTGCAAAATTAAACGCCAAGCGCGAAGAGCACGTGAATTATCTTAAGGAAAGAAAAGCTCTAGGACACGCGCACCCGGTGTGGAATCACAATAAGTAGAGTTGGATTTTTCGGCGGTATAAGGTACTATTGGCACGTTGCCTCAGTTGTTTATGCTGTATGGGGGCCGTTAGCTCAGTTGGTAGAGCGCCGCATTCGCATTGCGGAGATCAGCGGTTCGACTCCGCTACGGTCCACCAGAAAAAGTAGCGGTAGCCTGGCTACCGATAGTTTTTCTGTGAATCTAAAGCGAAGAACTACGAAGTGGTTCGTCATTGCGGAGCAATGTATGAGGAAGCGCAGCGAACGAAGTGAGTGAGCAAGCTCTTACTCCGCTACGGTCCACCAAAAACTTTTAGTACTAGAAAAATATTATGAAAATCGGCGAAGATTTTATAGGTATTGCAACACCCTTCTACTGTAACGATGGAAAAGGCAATTTCTTGCTTCATAAGAGGAGTAAAAAGTGTAGAGACGAAAATGGTAATTGGGACCCGGGTTCCGGAAAGTTAGATTTTGGAGTAAGTATCGAAGAGAACGTTTTGAAAGAGGTTGCCGAAGAATACGGATGTAAGGGGGAGATTCAGGAGCGGCTTCCGGCGCACGATGTTTTTCGCGAGCACGGTGGGGTAAAAACCCATTGGATATCAATTCCATTTTTCATAAAAGTCAACCCAAAAGAGGTTAGGAATAACGAACCGGATAAAATAGATGAGATTGGTTGGTTCAGATTAGATAATCTGCCAAAACCGCTCCATACTGGTTTTCAATTCAGCTTCTCTAAGTTTCGGGATTATTTTGAGAAATACAAGTAACTGGTTCCAAAAATAGGTTAGACGAAATAAGCTTTGGAGACACTAAAATCTTCCCCGACCTCAACCCCATCTTCTTCCAGAAGTCTTTTCTGTTCTAGCGCCGGAATTTCGTTGTGTTTTATACTTATATAACCTTTCGCGTTGATAATTCTCCACCAGGGAGTATCTTTTTCATCGCCCCATCGGTTGAGTACCCACCCGACTTCTCTTGCCCCTCTGGGTTTTCCGGCAAAAAGGGCGATTTGACCGTAGCTTGCAACCCGGCCTTTTGGGATTCTCCGTACCTCTTCTAATACCTTATCTTTAAAGCTCGTTTGTGCCTCCATGATGCCTTTATTCTACCAATGCTGTATACTTTATTCGACTTTGGAGGGATACCGAAGTGGTCATACCGGGCTGGTCTCGAAAACCAAGCGTGGGGCAACTCACACGTGGGTTCGAATCCCACTCCCTCCGCCAGCAAAAAGTGGCCGGCGTTCACCGCCGGATATTTTTTGCTTGAGGGAAGCTGATTGAACAGCGAAGCAGGTTCGAATAACACATTTCTGCGAACGAAGTGAGTGGAAATGCTTTACGAAGTAAAACTCCCTCCGCCATGTACGAATTCGTTACTACCACAACCAATTCCTAGTTCCAAAGTTAAGTAGTATTATTGTTTTATGCGAAGGGCTGTTGCTGGTATTGTGTTATTCAAAAATAAAGTACTGATTGGCAAAAAGATTGTCAAAGAAGGCCATTTTGTTAGTGGTGGTTGGCACATACCGGGAGGACATGTAGAAGAAAATGAAAATGACACCGACGCTTTGATGAGGGAGTTTCAAGAGGAAACACAATTAAAAATAAGAATTATTAAAAAGTTATGTGATTTCATCATCGAAGAAACAGATACCAGTTTGGGCTGGTTTATTTGTTCTACCGATACGGATAAAGCTGTACCGGGAGATGACCTGACTCAAATAGATTTTGTAGATAAAACAGAGGTTGCTACAAAATGCGATTCTCGCGCAGTAAGATTATGGCCATCAGAGGTAATAGACTATTTATCTAGATAAGTATTAGGGAATTTAGCTATCGCGAAAAAAGTTCCAAGTACGTCCAACTCCCTCCGCCATGTTAGAATGTCCTTATGTCTATAAGAATTACCTATTTTGTTCATGGAACAACCACTGATAATCTACAAGAAATTTCTTCTGGTTGGTCGGATGTAGAACTGTCGGATAAAGGAGTTCAACAATCTATAGATTTAAGGGATCAAATAAAAGGTAAAAAGTTCGATGCGGTGTTTTGTTCGGATCTAAAAAGGGCAGTGAAGTCTGCTGAATTGACTTTCAAGGATGAAGCTCCTATTTTTCAGGATAAGCGATTAAGAGAATGTAACTATGGAAAATATAATGCACAACCATCTTCAGTTGTTGAGCCCCTCCAAGAGAAATATATAACTGAGCAGTTTCCTGATGGCGAAAGTTATGAAGATGTGAAGCTAAGAATACTCGAATTTTTACAGGATTTGAGACAGAATTACGAAGGAAAAAGTATCGCTATTGTTGCGCATAAAGCCCCACAACTCGCTTTGGATGTGTTACTAGTCGGGAAATCTTGGGAAGAAGCGTTTGCACAGGATTGGAGAAAAAGAAAAGCTTGGCAACCCGGTTGGGATTACACCCTCGCGTAAGCTAACTTGGAGAAAAAGCTCCAAGTACGTCCCATGCCCTCCGCCAAGGTAGAATGTTGCTAGCGCGCCTTTATTAGCTATCCAACCACTGTTGATCTGCATGCTATAATGCATCCAACTTAAAATCAAAAGGAAGGAGTTTGCAATGACTGACCCGGCTTCAGATTGTAGTGGCGCATTTCTAAACATTCCTGAAATCATGTGTGATTGGTTTAATGTCAGCACCGAGGAGGAGGGACGCACAAACGCTCAGAAAATAGCCAATGAAATGGGTAAGGTAATAATCCTCCTAAGAAACGCTGACGGGGTATTCTATTTTGCCCTAGCGGGTTCGGGAGGGTTTGAAAGGGCAAAAAAGCAGTTAATTGAGTTTAACTTTGTGCAAATAGCAACCTATGAACCCGTGAAGTAGATAGTACTACCAGCCTATGTTTTACCATCCTAAACATAGGCTTTCTTTTTAAAATTTTTCCCCCGGCCCAGTACTCATCGGACACATAGATAAATAATTTCCAATATTACCCAGTGTCCTCCGCAATGTATCAAATTCGTTACCCTTGGATCATTGGCAAGTTCCAACCCTGAAAATTTTCTGTATTATAGTTTCATGGACACTAAAGAACTTTCTCATACTAGAGTAAATCAACCACAGGAAACTGACCCCGTATTTTTCTATCCAAAAGAATTTTACGTTTTTGATAACTTTTCCTCATTTCAAGTAGAATACGATGGTTATTTATGGGCTACTTCCGAACATGCCTATCAGGCAAAAAAATTCAAAGATACTTCACCTGAAGTATATGACAAAATTAAACATACTCGCTCTGCACACGATGCCCAAAAGGTTGCAAATGAAAATAAGAGTGTCCAAAATCCTAATTGGAATACTGTAAAAAAAGAAGTTATGAAAGAGATTCTCCGAAATAAGATTAACCAACACCCATATGTCTTAAAAAAACTTCTTCAGACAGGCACAAGAGAAATAATAGAGGATTCGTGGAGAGATGCTACTTGGGGGTGGGGCCCTAATAAAGAAGGGAAGAATCTTTTAGGAGCACTGTGGATGGAATTGCGTGACGAGTACAAAGAGAAACCCTAACTTACCAAAAATAAGGGGTCATCATGTTTAAATTTCCTTCATGATCTTTGAAAGACTCGTATTTAATATATATTACCAACCAGAACATCACCTTTTACAGGAATACAAGTGTACACGTCTGCGTTTGGAGCAACAAAACAATATTTTTCCGGCTCTCGTTTAAGTAGCCGGACTTGAATGACCGTGTTTTTTACTGTGTCCTTAACCCTTGTAACTATTGTATCGAAGGTATTGTCATCCAGTTCGAACGTTGTTTTAAAGTGGTTACCTCTATTTATTGGATTAAATTCCATCAACGTCCAATAATCTATTTTTTTACTTTCCAAAAAATTGCCGATATTTACTATGTCATCAGAATTTATCTTAGTTATAAGCGTCTTAACATTCACAGGAATACCGATTTCGATAATCTGGTCTAGCAACCGGATAACACTCGTGTATGCTTTGGGGTCCTTTCTCATGCTCACACATATATTTTCAGTTGATCCATCCAAAGATAGACTAATTCTGGTTACTAATGGTCGGATTAAATTTAATAGAGAGGCATCAAACTTTACTGCGTTTGTATGTACAGTTGTGGCAATCCCGTTTTCTTTAAATCGCTTCAAAACATTTACAAAATCTTTATTTATAGATGGTTCCCCGCCGCTTATCGTCACTTGTTTAAACCCGGCTCTTATTATATTGTCAATAATATTTTCCTTAATTTCCCACGAAACATCTTGAACGCGCATATCCCAGAAACAAAAATCGCAGCTGAGATTACAACTATTTCCCAGCAAATAATGAATCCCTTTCATACATTGAGTATATTACTTTTGATTGTACCTCGGTTACAGCCTTTTATGACAACATGACATTTGGGTAGTTACTAAAGAGTTCCAAAGTTAGCATGCTACAGCTCAGAAAGTAAGTGTTCTACGATCTTTGTAGTTGATTTGGACTTTTCATAGTTTATATCAAGTAAATTGATGCCGAGTTTATTAGCCCTTTTTTCTTTGCTCTTCCAGTATTTATCCATCTTTTTGGTGGTTATAAGATAGTGCGGTGTCACCGTTTTAAGTATATTGCTGTGTATTCTTGTTGCTTCTTTGTCATTACTGTAATCAAAGGTATCAATAATTGGAAATACATAATCTATATATTGCACAGCCTCTAAAAACCTCGTCCTAGAGTTTTGATTATTTATTGGTCTATTAACTCCTTTTGATTTTCTGATTGTTTCATCATTTTCTACACCTACTATCAAAATATCTACCTGATTTTTTGCAGATTGGAATAATGCAATATGACCAATATGTAAAATATCAAAACATCCTGTAATTAAACCAATAGTTTTACCCTTCTTCTTATATTTACTAACGATTACCGGAAGCTCTGAAATTAGCCTTATTTTACCTTTGCTCATTAAAACCATTATACTATCTGCATGTTGGAGAAGAGTGTGGGTGTTTTATTAAAGAAAGTTCCAAGTATGCCCCATGCCTCCCCCGGGAATTTACGACAGGCTCTAGCCCCGTGAAATCGCTTTAGTGAAGTATCTTGATATACTTCATACAGTGTCTCTTTCAAAACCCATTTTAGCTAAAATTGTACTCTCCCTATTACTAATTCTTGTATTTGCCTCCTTTTTTCCCAAGAAAATAAATTTGGTAATAGCGGACCTGGGGCAGCATTTGAAAACAGGAGAGATTTTTTTTAACACGGGCCGGATTATTAAATCAAATTACTATTCCTACACCGAACCTGACCGCCCTGCAGTAAATCACCGTTGGTTGTCAGGGGTGATTTTTTATGTCGTTTACAAGTATTTTGATTTCGTAGGGTTGAGTATTTTCTTCGCCCTGCTGTCCGGCGTAACTTTATTCATATTTTTTCGGTTGATACACAAGAAGGTAGGATTTGTCTGCGCCATCGCATTAATATTTTTGGCATCCCCATTCATACTTTCACGCGTGGAAATCAGACCCGAAGTGTTTAGCCATCTTTTTACCGGCCTTTACCTTTACTTGTTTGCGCAATATCGGGAGGGGCGTCTTAAATTCAATAAACTCTTGATTATTGTTTTTCTGATACAGGTGTTGTGGGTCAACGCGCACCTATTTTTTGTAATCGGGCTATTTTTGTCTTTAGTATTTGCATTTAATTTTTACCTGGAAAATAGATACGATTCTATGCGAAATTTCCTATCACTTTTTGTGTTGCTTGTTGTCGCAAGCTTAATCAACCCGTCCGGTATTTACGGTGTCTTTGAGCCCTTTGCAATTTTTAGAGAGTATGGCGTCGATGTTAGTGAAAATGTCGGATTGATAAATTTCTTTTCTTTGGCCTCAGAAATTCCGAATAGTAAAGGATTTTTGTTTATGTTTTTTACCGTATTTATTTTAGGAATTTTCTCCGGTGTATTTGTCCTCCGTAGGTTTAAAAACAGGAAGGATTGGGTGTGGCTAATCTTATTTATTATCTTTGGGTCCGCTCCTTTAATGATGGTAAGACTAGTTGCTGTGTTCGGGTACTACTCAATATTATATTTTGGGACATTGCTCGCAAACTTTCCCGTACTCATTCAGCGCGCCTCGAAAGTTTTTAGATATTTCATTCCTTTTTTCATAATTAACGGGCCTTTTCTTTTCCCTAACTATGGTGTTGGATTAAGGCCGGCCGTTCAGGATTCGGCTAATTTTTTCAAGTATAACAACTTACACGGGCCGATTTTTAATAATTACGATATAGGAGGTTACCTTATATATAATCTCTTTCCGGAAGAACGCGTATTTGTAGATAATCGTCCGGAGGCTTATTCTGTTTCTTTTGCCGGGAAAGCGACCGGGCGGTTGGGTAGCGATGAAGCAGCATGGGAAAAACTGGACATGGAGTACCGGTTTAATACAATCTATCTTTCTCTCTGGGGCAAAAAAGATAGTACAAAAGAATTTCTATTTAAGCGTTTCGGGGATGCACGGTGGAGTACGGTGTTTATGGATGGTTACGCAATAATTTTAGTTAGGGATATTCCGGAATTTGATAACGTGGTACATGACTATCGTATATCAAATCCAGGCGAGAGATATTTGTCGGAACCCCAGCCGCCTTACTAAAACGCCCCGCTTTACTCCAACTTCCTTATTGATAACCCACAGCTAAGAAACCAAAATGCCCCCAAAACGGTTAAAAAATCGTCCGGGGGCTTCATTTTGATAGAATATAAATCATGAAAACAGAAATGATATTAACTAAAACTCAAATTGTCCCTCACATTAGAAACGAACTGAAGAAAAATGCAGACGCCAAAACTCTGGCAAGCTTTCAAAGGTTTTTTAAGCAGACTGTTTTGTGCCACGGAGTGAAGTCCGGAGTAGTCGGAAAAATCGCTAATGAAAACTTTATTCATGTAAGTGGGTTGAGCAAAAAAGAATTATTTTCAGTTGCCGAGGATCTTTTTAAATCGGGATACTGCGAAGAGTCCTGGGTTGCCGCAGGATGGGTACATCGAAAGGGAGATTTTGCCGAAAGCGATTTTCCAATTTACGAACGCTGGATTGACAAGTATATCGACAATTGGGCGGAATGTGACACGTTTTGTAACCATACCGTCGGTGCCTTTATAGAAAAATATCCTAAGTATGTTAGTAAACTCAAAGTTTGGGCCGGGAGTAAAAATCTCTGGTTACGTAGGGCAGCGGCAGTAAGCTTAATTATTCCCGCCAAAGAAGGTAAGTTTCTAAAGGATGTTTTCGAAATTGCGGATATTTTATTAACAGACAAAGAGGATATGGTTCAAAAGGGATATGGGTGGCTGTTAAAAGTCGCGGGCAGCAAACATCAAAAAGAGGTGTTCGATTACGTTCAGAAAAATAAAGATAAAATGCCTCGTACCGCGCTGAGATACGCAATAGAGAAGATGCCGGAAAATCTAAAAAAACGCGCGATGGCAAAGTGACCTCCTGCACAACAAGTTGATATAATGAATCATGAAGTTTATCGTCAGCGCCGGAGGCCAGGGCACGAAACTATGGCCATACAGCAGAGAAAATAACCCCAAGCAATTTCAGAAAATCTTAAACGGAGAATCGCTTTTTTCATACAACGTAAAAACTTTACTTAGAAAATACCCCGCAAACGATATTCTTATTTCGACCAAAGACCGGTACGTAAAAATCGCGCGTGAGCAGGTTCCGCAGATACCTTTGGAAAATTATATTCTAGAGCCGGACACACCTAAGAACAGAGGTCCCGCCGACGGACTAGCAATTGTTTACCTCGACGTTAAATTTCCGGGCGAACCCTTTATGATCGTTCAGTCGGATTGCGTCAGAATTCCCGAAAACAATTATCTATTATTAATAGAAACTGCCGAAAAGCTAGTGAAAGAATATAAAAAGTTTATTTCGGGCGGAATTGCTGTCACATACCCCGACCTTGGGGTTGACTACCTAAAGCTCGGCAGAAAAATCCATTCTTATGGGAACGTCGATGTTTATGAAGCAAAAGAATTCGTTGACCGCCGTTCAAATTATGTTGAAACGAAAGAACTCATCGAAAATTTTAACGTTGTAAAGCACAGCAACCACAACTGCTGGTACCCACAACTGCTGTTAGAAGCGTATGAAAGATACAAACCGGATTGGTATACGGCGCTAATGCAGATTAGAAAAATTATTAGTGAAACGAACAGTCTCGAGGGCGTTTCAGCTATTTATCAGGGAATGGAAGCCGGTGCAACCGAAATCGTCACCCGCCATTTATTTAAAGACGCGCTGATTTTGCAGCTCAATTATAATTGGGTCGACATCGGTACGTGGAATTCGCTTTACGAGTATGTCGCGCGTAAAGATCAGGTGTACAAAGAGGGAAACGTGATTGCCCTGGACTCAAAAAGCTCTTTGATTAAAAGTGACAATCCCGACAAACTGATAGCGGTGTTCGGACTAAAGGATATGGTGGTTGTAGATACTGCGGACACGCTGTTGATTGTGCCTAAAGATAAAACCGACAAAATCAAAGACATTCAGGACGAGCTGCGCAGTAAAAAGCTGGACAAGTATTTGTAGGATTTATAGGGTAGGACGGTTCAAGTTTGTGTTAAAATCAAGGCTGTTCCGGTGCTAAATGCGGCTTTGGAGGGATGCGAGAGCGGTCTAATCGGCTCGCTTGGAAAGCGACGCGTCGCGAAAGCGGCACGAGGGTTCGAACCCCTCTCCCTCCGCCATGCCTTCGGCAGACTTGCCGACAGGTAAGGCTGACGAAGCATTGCTGAAGTGAATTGGTTCGAAAGGCGCAGGCACGACGGTACCGAGCCGGGGTCGACGGAATTCTCAGCAGAGAATTACCGGTGACCGAACCCCATAATTTGAGCTACGCGAGAATTATACAAGGAAGCGCAGCGAGTACTTGAGCGAGCAAGCTTTTACTCCCTCCGCCAAAAAATTCTTTTCAAAAATAAGCATAAAAAACGCCCCGGCAATATCTAATTGATATGCAAGGGCGTGTAAGACGCTTCTAGTACATTTAACAAAATCACGTAACGATAGTAGGTAGGTTCCAGATTGGGACCCCATCCGCAGAAGTTAATCATTATTTCGTGGCCGTTATTTTTTACGGTTTCGAAAGCTTCTGCATTTCCTATCGATTCGTATCTGCCGTCAGTGACTATGTCTAGTACTTGCTCCGGATTTAGTCGTATTTCTTCGGCAGCGTTGTGATCCATTCTAATTGCTGCCACAACTTCTACTTCAACCTTAGTTCCGCTTGAGTAGAGTTTTCCTCTGCTTCCCACGGCTTGCTGAAGTTTCTTGAGGACGGATTCTTCGGAAGTTTTTCCCCGACGTTCAAAGTAAAATCGAAAGGGTTCTGCTTCCAACGGTTCGTCTTTATGGTACCCGGAGTGGATTCCAATCAAAATATTTCCATAATTTTCTGCTCTGGAAACACCGATCCCGTTTCCTACTTCCAAACCTTCGGAGGTACTTGCGTAACCCCCAAGATTTACGGGACTAATCAATTCCGCCGAGATCTCGATTCCCTCAAATCCGCCACCATCAAATTGCATGACGACAGGACCGATAGAGAGGTCTATATTGCCGTCTGCCGCCCGGAAGATATAAGGATTTACCTCTTCTTTCGGGAGTGGGGTTGGCGTGGCGGTTGTCAAAGGCTGCTTGGTGGCAATAATTTCCTGGAGTACGGGAGTATTCCCGAGTACTTCAAGATCTTTTGTTGCCGCAAATTCGGATTTTGCGATACGCGGTGCGCTTGTTTTGTATGTCGCAAAATCAAACGACAGTATCGCAAGTATCAAAAATACCATCAGGCCCAATTTTTTCATCGGAACCTCCGTGAATAAACGTGGGAGAGGCGCTAAGAAATTTTTCGCTTAACGCCTCTCCGATAAGGGTTACATTATTTTCTTAATAATCACCGCTGCCGCTGTTACAAGCACCAGAACGTACAGCCAAATATTATCGGCGCGTTCCGGAACTTCACCGCCTAACGATGGTTCTGTTGGCGTGGGGTCGGCGGGCGGTATGTCGGTTATTGTGACAACCGGGGTGCCCGTTTCTTCGGGTGTACTTGTGGGTGTCACAGTCGAAGGAGTTTGGGTGATCGTTCCCGTTGGAGTTTCTGTAATTGTAACAGTCTCTGTCGGGGTAACGGTAACCGTCTCGGTTTGCGTTTCTGTTTTTGTTGGGGTGATGGTGTTGGTTGGTGTTACGGTCTCTGTTTCGGTTGGCGTTTCCGTTGTGGATACAACTGTTGTCACCACGGGTGTGGGTGTAATTTCACCGCATGGACCGTGAGAAAGAACAAATTGTCCATCCCAACCAACGTAAATTTCCGCCGTCGCTTCGGTGATGTAACTGCCCAGGTTGGAAGTGGTGCGATAATGCGCGGCACCTCCGGTAAAACTGAACCTGTTTACATCCTCCTTAGCGCCGTTTAACCATTCTACTGTGATGTGGTCCGGTGCTTGCTCTACCGAACCAATCTGGTTAATTATGATTTCCCACACAGTCGAATCGCAACCGTGGTCTTTCAAAGACCCGTCCTTGATAGAAATGGTCATCGTTTCGCTTACCTGCGCGTTTGCAGATAAAGCGGCAGTACCAAGTACTGCGATTAAACCCAGCGTTACTACTAACCGTACAAAAGTTTTCACCTTTTCCTCCTAATATAATATTGGTTTATCAACGTGCGTTAGATGATTACAGCCTCATTAAAGGCTTTGGTATTATAACACCCCATAGCCGTTTGGTAAAGTACTATAGGGTCGAAATGCACAGCCTAAAATACCGTTCAATCCCGTCTGCTCAACCATTTTTGGGTTTTGTTTGTGATTTAATCCGAGGTATGCTATACAAAGAACAATGGACACGATTAATGAGATCAAGCAGAAAATAGATATTGTCGACCTGGTAGGCTCCTACGTAAGTTTGAAAAAAGCAGGCCGCAACTATAAGGGCATTTGTCCCTTTCATTCCGAGAATACCCCCTCTTTTATGGTTTCACCCGAGCTTCAGATTTTCAAGTGTTTCGGTTGTGGTGAAGCGGGTGACATTTTTAAATTTGTCGAAAAAATCGAAGGCATTGAATTTTCGGCAGCGTTAGAACAGCTGGCGGTAAAAGCCGGTATAAAACTTGAGAAAAAAGATTACGATCCGGAATCGGCCAGGAGAAAAGAGCTGTATCAGATAAACAGTCTGACGGCAAAGTATTACCACTATATTTTAACTAAGCACCCGCAGGGAAAACCCGGATTGGACTATCTTACACAGAAAAGAAAACTCACCCCGGAGACGATTGACTTCTTTCAAATGGGGTACGCTCCGGATACCTGGGATTCCCTCCACAACTTCCTTAAAAAACAGGGCATACACGAGAACGAGATGTTAGACGCCGGGGTAATTTCCGAAAAAAGTTCAGGCGACGGTTATATCGATAAATTCCGTGGCAGAGTAGTTTTTCCCTTCAAGGGAATTGACGGGAACATTGTCGGTTTTAACGGCAGAACTATACTGGACCGCGAACCCAAGTATTTAAACACTGCAGAAACGGCTGTATTCCACAAAGGAACTTTTCTGTTTAATTTGGTAAACGCCAGGATAGATATAAAAAAGCACGGTGCCGTCGTGGTTGAGGGGCAAATGGATGTTATAAGTGCTTACCAGGACGGAATAAGAAATATGGTGGCTTCTTCCGGCACAGCGTTGGCGGAGAACCAGCTAAAAATCCTGCAAAGGTACACTAACGACCTTACATTCTGTTTTGACGCAGATTCTGCAGGAGTAAACGCAGTTTACCGCGCGGTAGAAATTGCCGAAAAGCTGGGATTTAACATAAAAGTGGCTTTAATTCCGGCTCCTTACAAAGATATAGACGAAGTACTTAAGGCAGAACCGGAAAAGGCCAAAATCGCTATCCGCGACGCAGTAGATGTTTATGATTTCTACATATCCAGCACACTTAAAGCTAATAGCAAAGAGTCCGCTCTGGGAAAAAAGATTATATTAGAAGCTTTGGTACCCGTCTTTTCAAAAATAAATAATCCGGTAATTGTGGACCACTATTCAAAAATGCTGGCTACGGAACTCGGACTATCCGAAGACACCGTGACTACCATGTTCAAAGGAGGTACCCTGGGCAATTACGTCGGTCCGGAAGACGACCAGAAAATACCTCTTTTGTCGCGGGACAACCCTGAAGGATACTTTCTAGCCCTTCTCTTCAAGGCGGATATTGACATAATGCGTGAATACGCGTATAAGATGGACGTTGAGGATTTCTTAAACCCTATAGTGGTTAATATCTATGAGGCCTTAGTTGCCTACTTAAAAGAAGACAGAAAATCCTTCAACATTAAACAAGTCATAAAAAAAGCCGAAGAAGGCCATCATGACAACATTTCGGAACTTTACCTTTGGGATTTTGATGGTATTATTGAGGTCGAGTCCCCTCAGATACTTGAGAGGGAGATTGAAAGTGTATTTAAACGTATTAAAAAAGATTCTGCTAAACGGGCAGTGAAAGCTTTGACGGAGAAGATAAAGGTTGCGGAACTGGAGAAAGATTGGGACCTGGTTCTAAAACTAACAAAAAAGGTAGAAAAACTTAAAAAATCGTTTCTATAAAGTATAAATTTTCCTAATAATCAAACTTAAACATGGTAAAAAAATCTAAAGAGCCCGAAGAAAAAAAAGGCAAGGGTGCGATAAGCGACGCAGTCATTTCACGTCTGGTAACCAAAGGAAAAAAGCAGGGTTTTCTGACATTGGACAACATACTTGAACTGTTTCCACAAGCTGAGGAAGAGCTTGAAACATTGGATTTTCTTTACGAGAAACTTGTAGATGCAGGAGTTGATGTTTTCGACGTGACTTCTGAAAAAGAAGCCGAAAAGATTCACAAGTTCGAGGACATCGACCTTTCACAGATAAAACTTGATAAGACCGTGAGCTCCGACCCGGTAAGGATGTATCTGAGAGAAATTGGTAATTATAGTCTGCTTACATCTCTTGAAGAAGTAGATTTGGCAAAAAAGGCTGAGGTTTTGAGATACAAAAAGATAATTAAGGATCTGCAGCACGCCGGAAATAAAAAGCCCGGCCCTAAAGATATTTCCAAAGAAATGGGTCTTAAAGAAAGGGAAGTGAAGGAGATTGAGGCGTTTTCCCACGGTACTAATGACAGAGAAGGTGCGCGCGCTCACGAGATGCTGATAAAGGCTAATACCCGTCTTGTTGTTTCCATCGCGAAAAAGCATATGGGCAGGGGGCTTCAATTCTTAGACCTTATTCAGGAAGGAAACATGGGTTTGATGAAAGCCGTTGATAAATTCGACTGGCGCCGGGGATTTAAATTTTCTACTTATGCTACCTGGTGGATTAGACAAGCTATCACCCGAGCTATTGCAGACCAGGCCAAGACGATACGAGTTCCTGTTCACATGGTGGAAACAATCCACAAGTACAAAAAAATTGAGCGCGAACTGGAACAAAAATTTGAAAGGACGCCGACCCCCGAAGAAGTAGCCAAGGTCATGGGTATAGAGCCCGAGAAAGCTCACGATATCGTAAAGATCGCTCAGGATGTTACCTCTCTCGAAACCCCGGTGGGCAAAGAGGAAGATACAAGGTTAAAAGAATTTATCGAGGACGAGACTACTTTATCTCCTTTCGAGGCCGCCAGTCGCGAGCTGTTAAAAGGACATATCGACGAAGTCTTGCAGTCCTTAAATCCGAGAGAAAGAAAAGTTTTGGAACTGAGGTTCGGGTTAAAAGACGGGCGTACCCGCACACTTGAGGAAGTGGGAAAAGAGTTCGGTGTCACCCGCGAAAGAATACGACAAATAGAAGCCAAAGCATTGAGAAAACTCAGACATCCTTCCAGGAGCAAACGTCTTAGAGATTATCTTTAGGCTGTAAAAAGGGAATTACTTCCGAAATAGGTATAGTTTTCTTGTCTAAATTCCTGTATATAAACACGTCCGATAACGGAATTAAATTCGGTTTTGACAATGTGAAATCCTTCACAAGCTCAAATTTTTCCGGGGAATTAAGAACCCGGACGAAACTATTCCACCTAAGATAATATTCGGGAAATGCATCTTTGACTTCCGGGCGTTTGTGGTTTTCCAGGGGCCGCGAAGAAACTACAATGTAATCGTAGTAAGAAGGGTCTTTGGGATAGAAAAGTTCCGCATTTTTTGAAGCATAAACCTCGTACTGATAGACTTCGGCTACCGGCAATTTGTTCATCGGGTCTAATCCTTCCTCGGTGTAGACAAGCTTGGCCGAAAGTTCGGGTATGTTTTTCTGCATCCACAAATAGGCTTCGGACTTGGGTGTCCACTTTTGAAATTGAGTTAACAAAAGCGCGGGAAAATATAAATAATATCCCAGTAGCGCAGCAGTTATAAAGTAGGCCGGTTTGAGGCCGAACTTCCCCCGTAATTCTTTTAGCCCCCGGACCGTGAAATATAGAACCATCGGCAAAACAGGAAGGAGCCACCTGTCCACTCTTCTTGATTGTAACGAGAAAAAGAGCAGGTAAATGAGAACGTTAAGTATGAGGAACAGATCGAATTTTACTTTTCCTTTTGAAAATATTCCGAATCCGGATAGAACGGCAATCGCCGGGGTGACCATAAAACCTAATGCGTAAACGTATTTAAAATACCCGCGGTCGACGGAGTCGAAGACCAGACCCCCTTCTTTAAACATCATTTCGTATATCCTGAAAACGAAATCCTGAACAAAAATAAGAGCGAAAGGATTGGACAAAGCAAACACACCCAAGGTTATGAACAGCAGAGCTGCCACGTTCCTGAATTGTCCCTTCTTATAAAAGATCCAGACGTAGAGCGGGAGGGTAATAAGAGCGGTGATTTTAGTGCCTACAGCCAGTCCCAGGAGCACCCCCGTTATTACTGTAAGAGCCGTATCGTTCTTTTCTTTTTCGGCATAAAGCAAAGAAGTAAGAAGGGACAATGAGATCAGCAAGGTTAGGAGGACGTCGGCATTGATGTAATGGGCATGAACGATTAGTTTCCAGTTGAGCGCGAGCAGGAAATAGAGAGCCAGCGTAGGTTTTATGTCCTTCGTTTTTTTATAAAAAAGAAAAGAAACGACCGGGGCTATCAAAAAACTTAACAGCGCATTAAAGACCCTCATTGCCACGTAAAGGTCGTATTTAGCGGCGGAAGTTCCCAGGATGTTGGAAATTTTGCTGAATCCCATGACGAAAAAAGTAAAAAGATATGAGGGAAATGTTCCATAAACGTAGGATACGGGAGTCAATTTATAGTAATCGCCCTCAGCAATTATCGACCTGAACTCGTAAGTGTATTTAATGGCAAGTTCCGCTATCTCGGGCTCGTCGGCGTAAAAACTGTGGGGGAGACCGAACTCTATGTGCCACAATCGGAAAAATATTCCCGCTACGGTAATTAACGTAATAATTATGATGACAATTTTTTTATTTCTCATACACAAGCTTATGCTGAGTATATCAAAATTTCCTTTGGGTTCTTCAATGACTGCTCAAATGAAGTATAATTTTTCATATGGATGAAGAAAAGAAAACGGCGGGCTGGACGATTGTAGGCATCCTCATTTCCGGTATTATCGTAGTTTTGTCTATGAGGTATTTCGACAGCTTGGAATTTATTCTCAAATCCACGGGACTGCTGGGGCCGATAATAAGTATCGGTTTATATGGTGTGTTCAGTGTTACACCCGTACCTACGGACTCGCTTACTGTAGTGAACGGTCTGGTGTTCGGAACTCTGGTCGGTACTGTTTTGGCTACGGTGGGGAACACCATCGCCGCGTTAGTGGAGTATTTCTTAGGTTTAAAGGTCAGGGATGTCACAGGCACGAAAGGTAAGACTTTCACTATTCCGATAATAAAGAAAAAGTTTCCCGTAAACTCAGCCATGTTCCTGATATTCGGAAGGTTTTTACCGGGCTACGGCGGAAAAATAGTAAGTGTGGTCGGAGGTATGTATAAGGTTTCGTTTTGGAAATATACATGGACCGCCTTAGTAGCGAACTTTATCGGGGCGCTGATGTTTGCTTACGGGGGTAGTCTTTTGAGAACACTTTTATATTAACTATATTTACGATCTCCCGAGGTTGAATTAAAAAATTTATACTGGATAATTAGTTAATGATGATCCTGCTCCGGGCTGTGGTGTATTTTTTCATGTTCTTTGTGTTGTGGCTGGGTTCCGGTTTGATAATTTCAGCAGTTGAAAAAGCCTCAAAAGTATTAAAGATATCAACTTTCGCTCTGTCCTTTTTTGTACTGGGTCTGCTGACGTCCATACCGGAGATTGCGGTAGGAGTGACGTCGGTTGTAGAGAACGATCCCCGGATTTTCGTCGGTAATCTTCTCGGCGGGGTGATAGTCATTTTTCTGTTAATAATTCCCGTTCTGGCGATATTAGGTAATGGCATAAATCTTAACCATCGTATGGACAAAAAGGGATTGTTAGCCGCGATGATAGTCAGTGTTGCGCCGGCGCTGTTGGTAGCCGATAAAAGGGTCGGAATGTTCGAGGCGGTACTTATGATCCTTCTCTATATTTCAACTTTGTATATTGTTCAGAGAAAGCAGAGTCTTGTGGAGAAAATCGAAACCATTCAAACCTCGTTAAAGACCGACGGGAGAACGCACATTCAAAACATACTAAAAATATTGGTCGGATTAGTTATAGTCTTTTTCGGAAGCGAGTATATTGTGAAAGAAACGTTAGCGTTCTCTGAAATTATAAAGGTGTCCCCGTTCTTGTTGAGCATTTTGGTACTGTCCATCGGAACAAACCTTCCCGAACTTTTTCTTGCCGTAAGAGGCATAAGGAAAAACAAGAAAGATGTAGCCTTCGGAGATTACATAGGGTCGGCGTCTGCGAACACCCTGATATTTGGAGGGCTGGTATTTATGAATGGCGGAACAGTTACCCTTACAAATAATTTCATGCAGAGCTTGATATTTATTATTATCGCTCTGACCTGTTTCTATTTTTTCGCGAGGTCAAAAAGCACAATCTCGAGAAAAGAAGGCATAGTTCTTGTGCTGATATACATTTGTTTTGTAGCGCTTGAGTTCTGGGCGGCGTCTAACGGAAAATAAACAAGAACGCCGGCTTAGAGTTAAGCCTTTTTCTTATCCAACTTGTCCAGCTTTAGAACTTTCACGCCTGTATATACGACGAGTGCGATTACGACGAAGTCGATAAGGACATTCAAAAAACTGCCCCACATTATTTTTGCCGAACCCACCTGAAGATAAGCACCCTGAAGGTTCTCGATGTTTTTCAACGCCAGTGCCAGCAGCGGGCTGATGATGTCTCCTACCAGGGAAGCTACCAGTTTGGACACCGCACCGCCTAAAATAAACCCGACCGCTAATCCCACGACACCTTGTTCTCTTACAAAATCCAAAAATCCTTTCACGGAAGATCACCTCCTAATCGGAACTTTACTGTTCTCAGTATATCAACTGTCTCTAAAATAAAAAAAGGCACCGGAGACAGGAATGAACCTTATCTGAGGTGCCTTGCGTAAATGTTACTCACTACCTTTTAGGAAAGTTCAACTTAAGTTGACGCGGTTTCACGGGCAGTATCCGGGGCCAGACCTTCACTTCTCCGCCTGATTCTATCCCGTCGGTCGGTTCCGTGGTCATTAACGGACGGTCGGGGTTGAGCGCGCCGCATTCCTTAAAGAAATCGCATCTTTTGCAGTGGCGTCCGAAGTGCGGAGGATACGATTCATCTTTTATACCGTTCACTATGTATCCCATGATTTCCAGGAACGTTCCAAAATCGTTCTTATTCCTATACGTCATGAAGGCTTTACCGTCTCTTAGGTGATACCAGTAAAAGGCTACCGGCAATTTTTTATACACCTGATAGTAGAGCCAGTAATACGCGGTTACCTGAAGGTCTTCATGCAGTTCGAATTGGTGCGCCGCCAGGGCAAGATCGCTGATGTTGGGGTCGAACCTGCGTGGATCATAGGATTCTTTTCCGGTCTTAAGATCGATGATAGCGACAGGATCGTACCCTTCCTTCAATCTTCCGTTGACGATTAGTTCGGGCCTGATTTTTGCTATCGATTCCGTCGGCATCATTCTTATTTGGTCGACGATACCGACAAACATCACTCTTGGAAATAACGGGACTTCGTATCTTTTTTCAACATACAGGGGAGCGGGTTTATCGATATTCTGCTTCCAGTAGTTGTTGATACAGAACCACCCGTCTCTTCCGTAGTCACTGCTTTTTTCATTAGACCGGACAATTAGTGTGTCGGCATTTTCTTCAAGTGCCCTTTTCCAGGTCCAAAACCAGGCTCTTCGTGCGTTGTCTATGTTTTGGTAATAGAGCGGGTTGCGGTTTGACTTGTGCATTTTAGCCACGAATTGATGGACCGTGTGACCCATAAGCCTCGGACAGTCGGTTTTTCCCGGCAGTCCTAAAATGTGAGGGAACCAGTAGCTTCGGGGACAGTCCAGATAAGACCCGCCCGAGCTTTTACTCAGCCGCAGAGACCATTTTCCGGCCATTTCTCCTCCTTTTCTCTTAGGTTGTGAAAGTGCTGATTTACGCCATTTATTGATAGGCGTGGGTAGTTGGCTAATAATATAACATTTTAGGGCAAATTTTTCGCTTTTCGGGACGGATGGAACACGGTGTAAATTTCCAATACAATGATGTAGACCGAGGAAAGCTGCCGGATTTTTCATAGGAAGTTATGTCAAAAATTACAAAAAGCCAGAAAAAATTCCTAAAAAACGCATACAAAAATACACCTCTCGGGGAGCTTTCAAAAAAGACCGGCATCCCCCGGGAAGAAGTTTTGTCCTACATAAAAAAATCCGGAAAAAACCCGGATAAAATTATCGGGAACGAAAGTGAAAACAAAGTTAAGTCTTTTTCTGAAATTTTATTGGTTCTTAAGGAAAGCAAATGGGTAGTATTGGGACTTTTTATTTTGGTTTCGGCATTATACTTCAATTCTTTAAAAGGACAGTTCGTGGCCGATGACATTTTGGGGTTTCGTGACAACCCGCAGGTTAAAAATCTCGCCGTTTCTTTTCGTTCGATGAGAGCTCAGGCGATTGTTTATGCGTTGTCATATAAATTTTTCGGATTAAGTCCGGTGCCCCTCCACGCAGCCTCAATTTTGTACCATTTAATAAACTCGCTCCTGGTCCTTATTTTGGGAACTTTGTTGTTTGGAAGGAAGATCGGGACTTTGGCGGCCTTTTTATTCGCGGCATTCCCCGTTAATACCGAGGCTGTTTCCTGGATCTCGGCATCGAACTATTCTTTAGAAACATCGACCTTTTTGGTAATGGCTATTCTTTATGTTTTTTACAAATCTTCGGGAAGAAAAACTTATTTATCCGGGGCAATTGCGGCAAATGCTTTCGCAATATTTATCGTGGGAAGCAATTTCGTTATTTCCTTCGTGCCCCTGATATTTTTAATCGACAGGTTCTTTATAGAAAAGAAAAGTTTCGTAAGTTCGCTGAAAAACGTTGCGTTCCTTATTCCTTTAACGGTAGTAAATTTTTTGTACAAATACGGACAGTACAATAACAGGGTCTCGTACCTGTCCGGTTCGGCCGAAGCCAATGTTGAAGCCGCAATGCCTTATTTTTTGAGGTTTCCTTATACACTTTACTCGAACCTCAGGCTGCTCGTTTTTCCCGATAATCTTTCGATTTTTCACGAAGGAGACGTAATAACGGACACGGGTTTTCTGTTAATGTGGCTCTTTACTTTAACGTTTTTCGGCGTGGCCTTTTTCCTGAAAAAAAGAAACGCGGAAATTGCGGGGCTTATGTTTTTTATACCCACAGCCTTGTTGTTAACTTTCAGCCCGGTGCTTATCTCAAGTTATTATGCCGAAAGGTACATGTATTTGGCTACGGTAGGATTTAGTATTCTCGCGGCCTCGCTTTTTGTAATGCTTGAAGAAAAAATTAGAATTAAACACCTGGCTGTAATTTGTGCCGTGTTCGTACTGGGTTTTTATTCATTCAGGGTTGTGACGAGAAATGTTGAGTGGTCCACTCCGGAAAAACTTTGGGTTTCAACGGCAAGAGAGGTTCCCAACAGCCCTCGGGCACACAAAGTGTTGGCCGACTATTACATTGAGAATAAAGATTTCGATAATGCTGCAAAAGAATCTGAAATTGCTCTGAAGTTGAGGGACGGAGACTATCCGGGAGCGCGCAACAACCTTGGTTTAAGCTATTTAAGGATGGGGATGGCCGATAAAGCGGAAGAGCATTTTATAAATAATATCGAGAACTATCCTGATATGTGGCAATCCTACTTTAATATGTCGGAGATCGAAGTTAACAGAAATAATCTAAAGGGGGCG
Organism: candidate division WWE3 bacterium RAAC2_WWE3_1; assembly: GCA_000503835.1. Classification (GTDB taxonomy): domain Bacteria; phylum Patescibacteriota; class WWE3; order UBA101185; family UBA10185; genus UBA8498. Next base: position 738,991 of record CP006914.1, read on the forward strand.
GTTTTTTATCTGGAAAAAGTCCTCGAACTGGACCAGGGAAATGATAGAGCCCGGTACATTTTAGGGAAAATAAAGGAAGGGTCGGGGTTATAGGTCGAAAAAAAGCACCTGAGTTTTTTAAAACAGGTGCTCGGTGTCACTTACGACTAGTTGGGATATTTTCCTCTCACAGTGTACTCCGCAATTTTTTTACAATCGGGAAAGGTCCTGAGAACAACCTCCTCTTTTTTATATTTTTTTGCGAATGTCCAAAGAGCGTAATGTTCAATCGGGGAAATATATTTCGGGTCCATGCTTAAATACAATTTGGACACGTGTTTCCATCTGGGGAAAGCCATTTCGCCCCTATGCATGTCCGCCAGAGACCCGATAATTAGGGTCGTGTTACCCGGGCCAAGGAAAATCTTCTTGAATTGGTCATAGCTCATAGGCGGGTTTCTCGGACGCTTAGACATAAAAATGTAGGTTAGTCCGGATCCAACAAGCGCTCCGGATACAAGACTAACGGCTAATTCCAGCCACAGATCCATTTTTCACTCTCCTTTAAAATGTTCCGAACCCTTCAACTTATTGTTTGAGGAATCGGGGGATTTGAACCTAACTTTGTGTGTGGGGATATTAGCACAAACCGGTGCGGTAGTAAACTATGGGATCATAGAGACACAACCAACCTCCGGACGTGAACCGTAGAGTAGTAAATAAAAACCTTTTCTCCCCGTTTAACCCGGATGGTAGTTACTTGACGAGCATCTTACGAACCGAGATAAATATGTATCCGACCACCCATGCAGTGATCACGGATGAGATAAGACCCAGTATGAATGACGACGCTGTCGTATCCCATGCTCCTGGTTTGACAAAATCAATGCTGTGGAACCAGGATCGAACGATGGTAACTGAAACACCGGGGAACAGACCTACCAAGACTCTGCACAGAACATAAATTATTCCCGTCGTAAGAGCGAGGGTATTAGGGATGACCAAAAATTGGTTTTTCATTAACTTCACCCCCTTCGGTAAAACTTACTTCTTTAAACTCAGTCTATCAAAACTTATTATCCGCTTCCATTTGTTTAGGCGGACATTTACTGTCTGAGTACGAGCAAAAAACACAGCAATCCCCGTTTTTAGGCTCGAGCATTTCTCCGCAGTGAATACATTTGTAAAAATGCTGACAGGCATTTACGGGCATGGTAGCAGACTGGTCCCTGCCGCATTTGGGACAGGTCAGAACGGCGTCCGTTTTAATATGTGGCATATAATTAGTATAGCGCATTTTAGCGTGTGTACAGCGGGCGTATAAATCTCATCCGGGGTGCGGTCATTTTATAAGGACGGTTCGGCGATCTCAGAAATTCTGCACCCGATTTTTTTAAAGAAACCGCGTCCGTTTACAGCGAAGCGCTTACCGCGGTAAACAGGAAGCCGGAAGTTAGTAATTAGAAAAAGGAACGTCCCAACTTATAGAGTATATAAAGTTGTTTTATTCTCCGTCTTTTTTCCTTCTTCTTGATCCGTAGTAGATTAGTGTTTCTAAGGCTTCGGTTGCTATGTAACCCATAAAAGCGTATGCGATGAGCGCAAAAAGAGCGGAGAATTCAATAATAAAACCTTCCGGTAACTTCGGTGACGGAAACATGCCCTGAAACGGGTAGAGGAGCGGCTGGGTAGTTTCGTACATCCATGTAACAAACGGAGCGGTTGTTGAGGCCCCGAAAAGTTTAAGAAGAATACGCAATCCTAAAAAACCCTCAATAACACTCAGTACAAAATTTATCAAAGATTCTATGAGCCGGGGTATGTATGAATATACTCTATTCACTAACACGCATTATAAGTGTAAATAATTGAGAAGTAAAATACGCATGCCGTAATTTAAGACACACCATGCCTGTAGCTTCACAAGAACCGTGCTTACCGTTGTACCGCCACGGGCCTAGGTGAACAATAGTATCAGGCCGAGAACAAGCACAAGAACAATTATGATAGGATAACGGGCCACGAAACGTTTGATTGTTATTACTATCCCTGACATTAATTGAATGATACCGCAAAAGGGTAAAACTTGTCTGCTCTTCTCACCCCTGTTTAATATTTTTTGGAAACCCCTTGACACAATCTTACTGAGCAGTTAATATATCTGAATATTCAGACGGGTCAGGACCGTCAGAATAATAAAAAGGATAAAACAATGAAAAAACAAAAATCAGACATTCTTAACTGCTGCAAAGTACAGGCAATTGTGCCGGTAGACGGTAGAGGACAAATGGTCTTGCCCAAAGAAATTAGGGAAAAAGCGGATATCAAAGCCGGAGATAAACTTGCAATCGTTACGGGAGAACAGAACGGACAGGTTTGTTTAATTGCCCTTATAAAGGCGGAACAGTTGGAAGAAACAGTTGAAAGCATGCTTAAGGTGTTGGGAGGGCAGACGCGAAAATAATGATAGGCCGGATAAACACTAATAAGCATACGGGGGTAATCGAAGCCCCACTAAAGGTCGATAAGATTAGAAGTCTTTACAATTTTGCAAGTAATTTCTACGCTCTCGCTAACTTTATCGAAGAAAAACATCATTTAAGAGCTTTGCAGTTGGCAAATATTCAGTCGGAAGAAAAAGTCTTGGAAGTGGCCGTCGGGCTGGGATACACATTCTCGAAAATTCTGGGTAAAGTTGACGCTGAGAATAAAGTACACGGCATCGATCTTTCGGAGAAGATGCTAGATAAAACAAAAAAGCGTGCCATCAAAAACGGTTATTCAAACTTTGATCTTAAAATCGGCGACGCCCGCAACCTTCCGTATCCTGACCAAACGTTTGATGTAGTCTACAACAGTTACATGTTGGACCTCATTCCGCTAGCCGATATGCCCGTTGTCCTTAAAGAATTTCACAGAGTTCTAAAAAAAGGAGGACGCCTGGTTCTGCTCAATTTCAGTAAAAAAGACACCTCTCCTGTTTTCGCGGAGACGCTTTACAGGTTAATGCCGTCTATGTGGTTTGGTTGCAGACCGGTACTTATGGAGTCGTTTGTTAAAGAAACCGGGTTTAAAGATGTGACAAGGGAAGTTCCCAGGTTTTTCCTATCTTTACCGTCGGAAATTGTTATGGCCAGAAAGTAGAGTGTGGGTGGGGACTTACCGACACGCTTCTTTATGAAACTTGCCGTTGTTTCTCTTAGTTCCTAAACTTTACCGCCTTGTGCCGCGAGGATAAGTGCATTCTTCACCGTCTCTGTAGGAGTGTCTGTTAGTTTATTGATAATGCAAATAGGCACTCTTGTAAGATAGGAAATTACATTCCAGTATTGTGCGGTCGTTTCCGGTGAGACTTTTATTTAAAGTTGATAAAGAATCGTCCGGAGAAAAAGAAAACCGCCTTGGGGAGTTGTGAAAATCGCTTATTCACAGTCCCTTACGACGGTTTGTTGTATTACGTATTTGAAGGCGGAGACTGCAATCAATATCTCGGCGGTTCCGGTAGATCCAATGCTGTTGCAACTGCTCTAAATGCCATGTAAAGACTATCAAGCATTTGGTCCCCGGTACTTTTAACAGCTTCTTTGGGAATCTCGCTTTTGTAGAATTTTATTATTTTGCCCTTGGAATCTGTCAACAACGCTACCCCCTCCGCAATGATTATTCCCCAAATTCCCCACCGGCTTTGGATCAAGTCCCCTACTAAGAACTTTTCTTCTGACATGTCACTCTCCTTTTTTGTTATGTAGAAAGTTTAGCTTGGTAGTCGGCATTCTAAGCTATCAAAGTTACCTTGTAAAGTGTGGCTTAGTGGCCCTCGTATATTATTTATTAGAGACAGGGTATCAGCATAATTCCAGGAAAAAAATTGAACCCCGCACGATTGTGATCGTTTAGGGTTCTGTTTGTTTATCCGACGAATCTTGTGTCTCCTTTGGACGGGATTTCCCACACTTTTTGTTCGTTGTGTACCATCTCTACTACGGAGACACGATAGCCCTTCTTTCCTACAAATTCTTCTCCGAATTCCTTCTCCAATAGTTTCCGTACGGGGTCGTTGATTCGTGAAAGCGATCCCATCACAGTTAGAAATGCTTCGCTAGCTGTACCCGCCTCGATTATACTATTTGATTTCTCGAGAAAACGAATTTCCGGCTCGTGGTCACGCGTAGCGAAATGAGGTTGAAAGACCTTAACATTGAACAGCATCATTTTTTCTCCTTTTCTATCTTGATAGCACGGGAATTTTATTACCCGATACCCCTCAAGTCAAGTACTACAGGATACTGGCTCTACACGACAGAGGGTGTTAGGTGGTATTTGTGTAAGCTTAGCTCTTTGCCAGTTCTTTTTTAATATCTTTTACAAAGTCGGATTTTAACAATTCCACCCAAGGTAAAAACAAGTACCAAGGTATTTGAAAAACTTTAAATTAATAGCAGAACTTAGCCAGGAGATTGGTAAACTCAAGAACAATTACTTTGACTCCTGCGCCGATACAGCCAGCCAATGTTTAAAAAGCCCTATTTACCAGATAAACGCCTATCGTAATTGCCAATATTGCAAACATTCTCTGCGCAAGTGTCTTTCTTGATATATCCTCTTTTGATATTCTTGGAAAAAGAATTGTAAGTATTATTCCAAACAAAAACACAAAAAAAGGCTGGAGACCATTGATTATCCATATCAGTGTCACCGGAGCAAGTATGGACGCATAATTGAAGGAAATTTTAGCAACTATATTTACAATTTCGTTTGTAATATTTACTCCCAGAACTTGAGTTTTATTTGTTTTTAATACACTAATAAATCCATCTCTGTAGCTTTTGATAAAGATGAGTAAAAATAATCCGAATAATCCAAATCCAATATATTCCCAGAAACTTGTTATAAAGAAGTCTGTTTCCACTGCAAAATATTTAAAGAATATAAAATTAAGAGAATACAGAAGACTTGATAGTACCATCAAGAGGAATACATCCCACTTCATATGAATTTTTTTAATATCCGCTAGGTTGAGCGAAATGAAAACGGAAGATACAAGAATTATTATCCCTCCAAGGATTTGATTGATATCCAAAACCTCTCCTAGAAAGATATAACCAAGAATAAAGGAGAAAACAGGAATCATTTGGAACAGTGGAACCGTTAGCGATGCGTCATCTTTATCAAGAGCGTAGAAGTAGGGTAAGGTTGCCAATAGATAAAAAGACCCGTTTACAACAATTAACAAGTAGCTAAGGTTGAATTGTTGAAGGACTACCGGGTGAATTATTGCTATTACCGGAAGGAGGAGTACGGAAACACTGGCTGAGAATATCATAACCGAACCAACAGCACCCTTGTTAAAGAACTTAGTTAGGAGATATTTATCTATATGGTTTGTAACGCTCCAAAGTATTGGGGGTAAGAGTGCCATTAAAAACCAATCCATACGGAGATTATATCAGGGTTCGATTGTTATCCGGTGGGTTTTTTTGTTATGTTAAGTAAGATTTGTCTCCCCCTCGCCGACCGTAACCTTAACATAACTAAGTATTTTATGCGAACCATTAAGATATTTGAGGATTTTAAGCTAGTACAAGGATTGAGGGAAGAAATAAATTATTTCAAATTTCCATCAGAAAAATAATGCGATTCATCCTGAAACCTATTTGGCCAGAAGTCCAACTGTTCTCCTGGAATATTTAGTCTTTTACCAAAATCAATTATCGGTTTCCAAGAGTTAGCATGAGGTTTTACATCAAAAACCTTGTTTTTAAAAAGTACAATTAGCCTCTCATCATTATAAAGGTGGGCATACCACGTCCCCTCGCTCTTCATATTTTTTTGAATCTTATTAATCACTTCCTGTAACTGAGAATCGTCAATTTCAATTCCATAGATACGCCACGACCCGTCTTGTTTTTTAGCGAATATTTTAAAAGAGTTTATAAATTCCTGGTCAATAAATTCCTGGTCAATAATAATTCCATGGTACATACGAAGATTATATCATCAGTTATCTTAAGTAAGATTTGGCTCACCATACACAACTATATCCGAGTATTATGAAAATGCTGGTGGGCTGTTAAGAGAAAAAATACCGCCTTGGGGAACTGTGAAAATTGCTTATTCACGTTTCCTTACGGCGGAGTGAGCTTAAATTTTATTTAAAGCATTTTATGGGAACAAGGCAAGGATAAGAGTTCCAAATAGGTGAAATGCGGCCAGCGCTGCAAACGAAAGAAACACAAGACCTGCTGCCACATACCCCCGTCCTGTGTGTTTGAGGAAAATTACCCCAATAATCACAGCGCAGGAACCATAGATCGTGCTCAGCACAATTTCAAGCGGTTTAGATACAGCATATAGACCGATGTAGCCCAAAAAATCATAGATTACAGCAAGGTAAAATATTACCGCTACGGTGACTAATAGCCACATCAGATTTTTTTGTGCCTTAATAAACATGATTTTCTCTCCTTTTATCTATACAGTCCGCAAAGAATTTGTGCGGTTTATGAACGATTTGTAGAGATTATAGCTTAGAATGGGTGAATAGTCAACCTATAGTGTAGATATTGGCTCGCTAGTTGGGGCGCTTTTCGTACTATGGAAATAGAGAGTTTTGTTTATGAAGAGGCTTTAGAAGTTTTGAGTTAGTAATTACCCCACACCTTCACACACTTTACTTTTTGATAAAAAAAGAGCCCTCTATTTTCATAGTGAGCTCTGTTTGCCGTAATGGCGATAAATATTTCTTTTGACGTTCTTGTCTCTATTCGGCTACAACGAGTTCGTATTCGCCGCAATCGCAGTGAGCAGTTCTGGAACCGAGGTTTCCCGATGTTTCGCGAGACAGGTGCACATGGCTACCATGACAATATGGGCAATCGCCCACGATGATGCAAAAACCGCCAACCTTCAATTTCATCCCAACTCTTGCTTTTGCTGTAGGGAGATTTTTTTCTTCTGGCATTTCTTCCTCCTAGCTCACAACGTAGTAGTAGGGCATGCCGCCTGGAAGTGCTGACCACATTTCGCGCGGAAGACAGGGTTTGACCTTGCCAATGGCGATGCCAAGCTGGAACAGTTGCTCCATAGTTTGGTGCATTCCCGTCCATTGGTTACCGTTTCGGTCGAAGCAAGCGTTCAGGAAAGACATACCTCCACCACCAGAAACCTTGAAATCATCAGGCAGTCCGGCGAGCATTGCTTCGATGTCTTTGCGGTGACTCTCGAGTCGCTGTGGGTTGAATCCGACCGTGCATGTAATGCCTTCGGCATTGACATGGTTCGTTGTGTCTTCGCCGTCCTTGAACATGCAGTCGTTAAAGACCGCGACGACCTTCTCTGCTGTTAAAGCATTCTGGTCCATTTTCACCTCTCTCCTTTGTTATTGGTGGATATTGATAGCGGTATTATAAGGTAAAATCGTGGTTTAATCAACCTGTAGTGTATGATACATGTTCTGAAACATAGACACGGTCTTTGTAGAAAGAGATGTAATAGGCTAATAGTTTCAGGAGTTTACAGGTGAAAGAAACGAGCTTATAGACCAAAGGAAGAGGCTAAACACAAAGGACAGTAGCTTTTATGAGAAAACTGCAACACTTTACGACGTTGCCCAAGAGGGTATAGCGATTTATGAAGGTTCAAAAGAATTTGGAAAGCGCAGACTTATAAAGCTTATGTTCACAGATATGGTTCTAAATAGTGGGAACCTACCTTTTGCCTATACAAAGCCTTATAAGACATTAAGAAAAGCTGTAGAAGAAACTAACGGTTCGAAAATAGCTGAAAATCCTACCTTTATGAAAAATATTTTCGAACTCAAGGATTTCAGCGAAGTGAAAGCAAAAATGGAGCTTTTGGGCGTCGATTGTTCTAATTGGCTCCGAGCTGTGCAGGAACTTAGAACCGTTATTTTAAGCGGTCGGCACTCCTACGAAATGGAGGCGGCTGTCAAAAAGCTCCGAGGAGAAGAACCGTTCGATGAGTAAACGATGAGGTGGATGGAGAGGGTTAAGCCTGTAGCCAGTTCACGCTAAAAGGCGAAATTTTAGTGAATTGAATACTGTTTATTGTTCTTATTCACTAAACTTCAAAAGTGAACTGGAAAGGACCTTCAACGCCCTTTCCAGTTAAAAAGAGGTTATTCTGGAAAGCTGTACTTTTGTTCTCGTTTTTGGAATGCCTCTTGACCTCCCTCGAGAATTTCACAGACATGCTGCCGAATCCCTTTGCGATATAAAATCGCTGGCTCTTCTGTAGCCTCTAACTCAAAGGTATTTTCAAGCGCACCAGAAACGTACTCAAAGCGAAACTTCTTATTTTCTCTCCCCACCTCCTGTCCGGACTGATTCGCAACAACTGTTTCTTCCGCGTCCGCACCGACAACAAGATTCGGGTTATGAGTGACAATGACAATTTGCCTCTGCAATTTTTTCTTTTTCAAGAAATCAACCAAGTCATCATATACAGATCGATTATCAAGATCGTCCTCTGGCTGATCGAGAAGAATAGGCCACTCTTCGTCACTTAAATTAATAAGCAGCTGTAGAAGTACTAATCCCTTTTTGCCCGGTGACATTTTGTCGAGAGAGTCATTTTTATAGAAAATCCTGAAGTCGAGATAAAAATAGTTTTCCAAAAGCTTGGCAACAGCATCTTTTGGCTGTCGGTTCTTGACGGTGTTTATCGTCCCCTCGATAAGCCCCTCAAATACTGTCGTCATATTGGCCAAATGTTTGGCCGGATCGTACTTGTAAACGAATTCATCACCCCACTCTGCCTCTACAATGACGCGCTTGAGGTCATTTTTATTTATATATTCTTTAACCACGTCTGAGTTGAAGACATCGTCGTTAAAACTGACATGTACTCCAAGGGTGATTTCACCGAATTTACTTTCAAATTTCTTGAACTCATTCCGTAAGCCTTCATGCTTAGCAACTATCAATTTATATGAATCAATGACCCCGTCAGCCTTCTTTTTATAGGAGGCCTTCTTCGTCTTGAGATTATTTCTCTTGATGGCGATCTCATTTAATTTCTGTTGTTCTTTTTTAATAGCGTCGGTTTTTTCTTGAAGCTCCGATTGTAACTTAACTTTAGCTAGCAAAGGTGCTAACTCCGCTTTGATTTTGATTAGCTCCGCGTTGTAAGTCGTGATCTTTGTGTCGATAGCCGTAACCAAATTTGTGGTAGCAGATTTTACATTCGGAGCAAATGAATCCACTACTTTTAGTTCGATTTTAAACTTGGCTTTGATTTCAGCATCGTTGAGATATGCTTCATATTCGTCTGCCATTGTCCGCAAACCATCGACTTGGGATACCAAGCTGGTGTTGAGGTTTTTAATCGTCTTTTTATCTTCTTCGAGATTTGAAACTTGAGTAGTAATGTCCTTTTCTTTTGTTACCAAGTCCTCGTACTGCTTAAGTTGCTCTTCCGATAAGCCTGATTTTGCTTTGATATCATCGGCTTGTTTTTGGAGGGTTTGTATATAGCTCTCAATACCTTTTTCATCACCGGTCTGCTTCAGTTCTTCTTCGGTTTTCTTAATATCGTCCCGATCAGAAAATAGCTCACCAATCTCGGTTGGGATAGACTTAACCTTAACCTTTATTTCTTGCACGGTCTCCTCGTATTTTTCTCTGATAGTCGGTTCTTGAAGAATTACATTCAAAACAAACTCATTAAGTGCCTCACGGCTTTTAATGTTTGCTTCTGAAAGAGTGTTTAGATATTTCTGCGGTATATAAAGAATTTTTCGCTCCTTAGACTCATCTTCTGTGGCTCCATCCGGCACTCTTAGCAAAGTACGCTGACCATCTTTCCACGTTACTTCAAAATTGAAATCAACTGATGCATCAAAGTCGTATTTTACCGGTACCCCACTATCAGCTGTCCGGTTCTTAACTTCTTCTCGGTCAATCGTTTTGGCCATGTAATAAAGCAATAGAGACTTGCCGGTTGATTTGCCTCCAATAATCGTAGTTAGATTTTGATTGATCTCAATTGACTCACTGCCAAATTTTGCATCGCTGGTATTATCAAGAAAGCGGACTTTATCGATAACAAAATAAGATTTTTTCTCTTCGGGTTTTTGAGGGCCGACAAAGATACGTTGCTCTGGTTCGTAAATAATCTGCTTCAATCCCTCAAATGTAGGGTCTGCTTTAATCCATAAGAAATTATCATCCTGATCGCATCGGCCAAGGTCTCTAAGTGACCTTGCGTCTGAACTAATATGGGCGCAAAACTTTGATGTAAGTGTTGCATTGGTCTTAATATATTCAGAAACAGCAACGGAAGATTGATTGTGCTGTGACTGTAAAAGATTTACTTTCTGATGATTGAAAATATCCGCGAGATGAGTTCTGTCTGTGCTTGTCCTTTCCTGAAATAACCCATTGCTACTATTACAGTGAGGATAGATCACGATGCTGTTATTCTTTTTTGCCTCATTTAAGATATCCTTTATATCCGCAGTCGTTGTAGTAAGCACCCCATCTACATTCGTTCGATTGTTAATATTGAATTTCGTTAAAAAAGCATGAATCCCAGCCGAAAAAGTTTCTTTTCCATAAAGCTTCTCCCGGAAAAATAAAAGCATGTGAATGCCTTGGCAGTTGATTTCAACACCCGGTATCACTTTGCACCGAGATTGTTTTGCATATTCTATAAAAGAATCGAGCAAGCAATCATCAAAATAGTTATGATCCGTAATGCCAATGCATTCAAGTTCGGGATTAAAGACGTCTAAAAATGCAAAATAACTTCTGACGTAATTAACACATCGATCATTCTTGGGAATGGCCGTATCGTTAAAATAAGCCTTCGAGTCATACAGCAGAGCATTCTCTTCGCCACCAACTTTAGCAATGTATTGTTGCCAACCGGTAGGATTCGCTAGTTTTAGCTCTTCGGAATATTGACTAAGGGATATGTAGCCATCGTCCAATATGGTTTGCGTTTGCAAGTCCCATTTTCGCCATATTGAACCTTTTGTATATGGAAAGTTGCTCATAAGCTTAATTCGATTTTTGGTTAAAATATATTACCTTATCTATTTTCTTAAAAAGAAAATTCAAGAATGACAACAGGTCCAGAGCCTCTTCTCGGTTAATAGGCCAATCAAGTGCTGGTTCATGGGCTTGGGGGTTACGAATAGCTCGCATTAGACCTACCGAAAGATGCATAACACCCTCTTGTTCATTCTTTTCAGTTCTTGTCTGTTGTGCATTCAGCTTAAGCGTACCGGTAAGCGCAAGAGCGTTTTCCATTAATCGCGATCCATACTCAGACATCTGAGATTTTTCTTGAATTTCTTTGTCATAAACCTTGCAACATTCAAAGACCGCATGAAAATAATTTCTCTCGGTAAATAGTTTTCGAGCATGCTGGGAAATTTTATTGTGAAATTTACGGTCATCAAAAATTTTGGCGTTCTCCGGTATAGCCTTCGATAAAGATGTGATTTTCTCTCCGGACTTCCGTAGCTTCCCATCATCGCCAACCAGCAAACCGTAAAACCTTAAAATTTGATTCACTTGTTTACAAATAACCTCATGTTTTTCTGGAGCAGAAAAATACTCCTGTGGATCACAAAGTTGTTGAATCAGCGTCGCGATGTTAAATGTGCCGTAGGTCTGTTTCTGCATTGCTTCCAGAGCAGCATAAACGAACCGCCACTTCGTGCCGCCATCATGGGATATCTCTGGAAAGCCTGCTTTACGAAAAAGCTCGGATATTTCTGACCCGGTATAGTTGTCTCCGATTATTTTTGCCAGTGCTTCAAGGGCAGGCAACTTAAATGGTTCTAATTCCATATTCGCTACTTTAGTAATCCACAACCGAACCGCTTCCGTTTTCGTAAGATTTTCGGTATAATGGAAATATAGCACTTTCGGCTTTAAACATCAATCAAACTTATGGGTATTCCAGTCACTAAACGACAAAAAGAAGTTTTAGACTTCGTAAAAACCTTCATTGATGATCAGGGCTACTCTCCGACTCTGGAAGAAATAAAGAAAAAATTACACCTCTCTGCTGTATCAACGGTTCACCAGCATATTAACGCCCTCATTGATAAAGGTTATATAAAAAAGTTCGACAATCTTGCTCGAGCTATTGAAGTCAATGGCCGGAGGGAAGAAAGTGTAAATAATTTTATAGAAATCCCTCTACTAGGCATGATCGCGGCTGGTAAGCCAATAGAGGCTATAGAAATACCAGAAACTATTTCCGTGCCTAAAGATTTTACATCAGGCCATGCCCGACACTATGCATTAAAAGTTCGCGGAGATAGTATGCAAGACGACGGAATCTTTGATAGTGATACTGTGATTGTCCGCGAACAACCAGTGGTTGATAATGGTGAGATCGGCGTGGCTATTATAAATGGAAACGAAGCTACTCTTAAAAGAATCTACAAAGAAAAAAATGGTATCAGACTTCAACCAGCCAATGAAAGTTATAAACCTATACTCACCAAGAATGTCGAAATTAGAGGCAAAGTCACGGGCGTATTACGAAACAGGTTCGATTCTTTACCTGAACCAGCCCAGCTCCCCTTATTCGTCTATCCTCAAAAAAGCGAACAACGGTTACTTCAAATACATAACCGAAGGTTTCTGGGTAACAAAACTAAACTTCTTGGTTTTATAGGAGACATTGTAGCTGACAAATGTCGTGGCTATTATAGCTTTTGTGATATCTTTGCGGGTACCGGAGTTGTTGGACATTATTTCAATAGGCCAGATACCAAAATCATCTCGAATGATATTCTCGATAGTAGCTTTGTATCTCTTCAATGCTGGCTGAACACCAAAAATTACAACGAAGAAAAGATATCAAACATCATCGGACATTTAAATAACCTTCAACCGAAGAAAGAGAATTACGTATCGGAAATTTTTGGCGGCTCTTATTTTACTAAGGAAAATGCACAGAAAATCGGAGCTGTCAGAGAAAAAATAGAAAAACTACATAAAGATGGGGAGATCGACCAGGAAGAGAAAAATATTCTGCTGACTTCATTAGTTTACGCAATTGATAAAGTGGCTAATACTGTCGGCCATTATGAGACCTATAGAAAAAAACTCGATACAATACAGAGTTTGCGACTTTTAATGCCAGGCATTGATGTGAAAAACAATCTTAATAATGAAGTTCATCAAAAAGACGCAAATCAACTGATTAGAGAAATCGCGTGTGATGTGCTTTATATTGATCCACCATACAACTCAAGACAGTATGGAGATTCCTATCACCTACTAGAGAATATTGTTACCTGGGAGAAACCAAAAGTTGAGGGTATAGGAAAAAAAATGGTAGACCGCGAACATCTAAAAAGCCGTTACTGTTTAAAGGGTGCAGTTCACGCTTTCGAAGATTTGATACAGAACGCAAAAACAAAGCATATTCTGGTCTCCTATAACAACACCGGCGAGAAAATGAACGAACGCTCCAACGCTAAAATACCCGATCACAGGATTATTGAGATTTTGAAAGAGCGAGGAGAGGTTGAGGTCTTCGAGCGAGAATATAAAGCATTCACTACCGGTAAAAGCGAAGCACCGGGTCATACCGAGCGCGTATTTTACTGCAAAGTTACAGGTAAATAATAAATTTATGAAAAAAATTTGGAGCATATCAACAACGGTTAGAAACCCAGAGAGAATCAGGAACTTCCTGGTCGCCCTAAAACCTTTAGATGGTGAGGTCTGGAATCACGATACTCAAAGGCGATTCCAAATACTCCTCATTCAGCACAAATTATACGGTGCTGGGAATAAACAATTTACAAACAATCTCTCTCGGGAGCATAGAGAATTGTTGGAAAATTCAGAGACTCTTACCTACGAACAAGCCGAAGAAATTCTAAATGCGAGAAATTATGTCGGTGCTGGTGATATGCGAGGCCGACAATCATTCAATCCGATTAAAAAGATGGGACTGGCAAAAATAGATGACCAGGGTCGGATTCGGATAACTTCTTTTGGAGAATACCTGCTGAAAGAAGATGCCGATCTTGGTGAAATGTTCTTTAAGAGTTTTCTTAAATGGCAATTACCGAATCCTCTTTCAAGAGATTTTAAGGTTGAAGATGGATATGACATTAAACCTTTCATCGCGACGCTCCACCTCATCAACAAAGTGAATAAAATTTGTCGCAAGCGCGGACTTACTGAGAAAGGGCTATCTCAAGCTGAGTTTGATATCTTTGTTCCTACACTTATTAGCTATCAAAATATTCAGGCTCAAGCTCGTAAGGTACTAGAATTTCGAACAGGTCTCGAGAGACTTGCCAATGAGCGAGAAAAACAAACGTACACCCATAGTTATGTAAGCGAAAACTTTGAAGATTTTGAAAATATGGAACACACCAAGGACTATGGCGACAATATTCGTCGCTATTTTCGAATGACTAGGTACTTCCATTTGCGTGGCAACGGTTATTATATTGATCTTGAGCCAAGGAGAAGTATTGAAATTCAAAAGATATTGAAGACGGACAACGGCTCAAGCCAAGATTTTACTGCGGAAGCATATATTGATTACATCTCTGACATTAACCTGCCAATTCTGCCTTGGGAAACTCAAACAGAGTTGGTGCGAATTAGTAACTATACAGCTGATGATATCAGGCAGTATCAAAACCAACTCAGAGAACAAAGAATACAAATACCTGATTTTGAATTTAAGAACACCGATCGTCTTTCGGTTGAACAACTAAAAGCCTATGTCGGTGAATTGAGAGATTACCGCAGAACTCTTCAAGAAACCGAGGATCACTTTGTATCTCAGAATGTCGACAAGGTCAGAGAATATATAGATCGGCTACGCAACATTCGACAATCCAAAGAGAAAAAGAGCATTGAGCTTGAACATTTAGCTACTCTAGCTTTGAATGCTATTAATGACGCACTTGCAATAAAGCCAAACTATCCAGTGGGAGACGATAACCAGCCAACTTTTACAGCACCAGCAAACAAACCAGACATTGAATGTTTCTACGACGCATTTAATGGCGTATGCGAAGTAACCATGCTTACTAACCGCGCTCAGTGGATGCAAGAAGGTCAGCCAGTAATGAGACATCTAAGGGACTTCGAGGATGCAAATAATAGTAAAGATACTTACTGTTTGTTTGTCGCTCCAACTTTGCATAGAGACACCGTAAATACTTTCTGGACAGCTGTTAAATATGAGTATGAAGGACGTCGACAAAAGATCGTACCGTTGACGATTAATGAACTCGCAAAATTACTAGAAGCGATTATTGCGATGAAGGACCGTGGTCAGCGACTTGATCACCGGCAACTCATGAATCTTTACGATTCCATAATCAACTTGACCAGCACAGCGCCTAGCTCTGATGTCTGGACTTCGCAAATATCCGGAGTCGTCGAACAGTGGTCTCGAGAAATTTTATCAGCACAAGTATGAAGCTAAACACCATTCACAAAGGCGATTGCCGGACAATATTAAATAAGGACATCCCGGAAGAAAGCGTGGATTTGATTTTTGCCGATCCTCCATACAACCTGTCAGGGAATGGCCTTAAATGGGAAGGAAATAAAACAGGTGGAGACTGGTTCATGGTTAACGAAAAGTGGGACCGGATGACCGAAGCCGAGTATTTAAAATTTACCAAAGAATGGATAGAGGCCTGCAAAAGAGTTTTAAAACCGACTGGCAGTATTTATATTTCCTGCACATATCATAATATTGGTGAACTAATCATGGTTCTTAAGGCTCTTGGATTTATTCCAAGGAATATTATTACCTGGCACAAGAATAACGCTATGCCAAGCATGACTCGACGCACCTTTACTCATTCATGCGAATACATACTATTTTTCTCAAAGGGTAAGAAATGGGTATTTAATTATTCAGAGATCAAAAAAATAAATCCAGAGAGAGCAAAAGATGGGTCCGAAAAACAAATGCGTGATCTCTGGATTATGCCTATTGTACAGGGCAAAGAACGAGTGAAGGATAAAACCGGTCGCTCTGCTCATCCAACACAAAAACCAGAGAATCTACTTGAAAGAGTTATCCTGGCTAGCAGCAACAAAGGAGATATTGTCCTTGATCCTTTTCTCGGAAGTGGAACTACTGCAGTAGTAGCTAAACGTTTGGGTAGGAAATGGGTAGGTATTGAAACTGAAGATAAGTATGTAAAAGTCGCTGAAAAACGCCTCAATAATTAGATATTCACAAATAAGCATTGACGGTCCATTCTCGGACCAGCTATAATAAATACATCAGAGTTAGTTGGTCTGACGGCGACTGAGTTCTCAGTCTAAACGCGACGGGACTACGACTACTGTTATCGGCACTGCCATTTGGCGTGTGCATTTGATGACAAGAGTCGTGGTCCCGTTTTTGTTTTCCAGCTCGCTCTGCTAATAAATAATTTCCCTCTGAGGCTAAGGTGCCTCGATTAGACTGACGAATTTGATTAGACAGATAAAGGCTAGTTCCCGGCAGGGGCCAGCCTTTTATGTTGCCCCAAGAAGCAATTCAAGAATTCAAAGAATTATACGAGAAACGCTACGGCGTAAAGCTCTCCGACGAGGAGGCCGCTTTGCGTGCCAACAATCTTTTTAAACTCTACAAAATCACCTACATGGGTGAGCCAAACATCGATGACTTTAAAGAAAAAGTAGTGAAAAGCCATGACCTACAACAAAACCACAATTAGCGAAACCCAGTTCTATCCGGTTAAACCCCAGGACGGCCTCCTAGGGTTTGTTTTGTTTGTCCTGGACGGGAAATTCTGGATGGGATCAGTGGCCGTGTTTAGTCGGCCGGACGGCCGATACCGGTTGGTTTACCCGACACGAAAAGTTGGCGGCCAAAATATTAATGTCTTTCATCCAATTAACCAAGAGGCAGGCCAACAGGTCGAAGCGGCCGTCAGTGAAAAAGTAGCTGAAATATTTAGTGAATCATGTGAACAAACCGAACCGGACAACACGTGGTAAAAGCTTAAATTTCTTTCCCGCTCCTCACCTAGTCTTCGATGACGACCGGCTGAAGAATTCGCTCACACATGCCGAGCGAGATTTTCTCATGGTAATCTGCCATCTCTCAAACCGCTATGCAAATGCAGACGGCTGGTTTTGGCATACCGATCGATTGTTTACGACGCGCGAAGATAAAGAGCGCGGGTTCGCTTCGTTCGGATTAAGTAGATCAACATGCCGACGTGTGAGAAAGAAGCTTGCCAGCCTTGGACTTATAGAAATCAGACCGGGAACATCGGAACGCGGCCGGTGGGCCGGAACTTTGTATCGCCTTAACCCAAAACTTCTCCAATCCACCGAGGTTCATAATGAAGCACGGTCAGGCGTCTTGGAGAATCACGGCCCAGCTCCACCATGAAGCACTTAGTAATAAAGATTGAGTAAGAAAGAAATAATAATAAAGCTTAAATAAAGCTCGATGGAAAAATAACCGAGGATTTTTATCAAGAAAAGTACCAAGAGTTTACAGCTGAAAGAAATGAACTCATTGTCCAAAGAAAGAAGCTAAACACAAAGGATAATAGTTTCTATGAGAAAACTACCGCTCTTTATGATGTAGCTCAAAAAGGTATTGAGATTTACGAGGAATCTAAAGAGTTAAGGAAACGCAGATTAATACGGCTTATATTTACAGACATGACCCTTAATAGTGGAATATTATATTTTGCCTACATAAAGCCATATATGATATTAAGAAAAGCGGTTGAAGAAACTAATGGTTCGAAAGTAGCTGAAGACGAGACTTTTATGGAAAATATTTTCGAACTTAAGGATTTTAGCGGTGTTAAAGCAGAAATGGAGCCTTTGGGCATTGATTGTTCTTTATGGCTCCCCCGGGTGGATTCGAACCACCAACCTGCCGATTACATGTGATCCGTTTGTTTCCAAACAGCATGGACTATCTCATCATCTTTTGTGTCACCACATTAAGATGTCGGGCGCTCTAGGGTGTAATCACCTAGTCTCTGCACCTTTTCATGTGTACCCGGCAAGGCGTACAAATGAACTTGGCTCAGGATTACCATGTCCGTCGATTAATCGACAGAGTTAGGTTTCCCTGAGTTCACCCAATTTTTCAACCGTCGTTTCCGGCGGAAGCTGCACTACTCCGTTATGAATTTCCTTGTGACAGTTCGAACAGACTAAAACACATTTTTCAAGCTCTCTTTTAATTGTTTCCCAACTTCTCGTTAGTCCGCGACTGGCGAGCCCGAAGTCTTTTTTCTGCCCATCTTTATGGTGAAACTCTAATGCCGCAAAGCATTTGTTATAACCACAAAGGTTGCATTTATTTCCAAGGTACTCGACTGCCAGCATTTTCAGTTTTCGTCTTCTCTTAGAGACAGCGAGACTGAGATAGCGGGGTCTGTCTGAGTACCTTCGGGTTTCCTTCGTCACAAGATATTTATATAACTTTCATAACGGTTGTCAACGTACAGTCGGACGCTCTACCATTGAGCTACAGGGGAACGAAGCACAGAAATACTAACATAACCGCTTCGGGGCTTCAATAATCGATTACTTTTCTATTTAGTGGATTTTACGGCTTTTCCTGAGTAGCAACTTCGACAGGATTCTTCCCAATCTCCCTCAGCACAAAAACCCCCATTACCAAATTCACCGCCAGAAACCAATATGTAATCGGCATCGGCAGGTTTACAACGCTTAGAACAGTATCTATAAGCACGGGGAGGGTCATGGCGTGAAGCCCTATCCTAAAAGCATTTTTGTAGGGGACACCGGCCCCCAGTGCCCTTCCGGCAATAAATAACAGACCACCGATGACTAATAGATAGGCGCCCCTAAAAATGGAATAGTAGACCATGAGCCCTGCAAACACCGGTACTATCAGGAACAGAGGAAGTATCCAGCCTGAAACCTCGCGGACATCTGTAATAGTTTTCGTTACTTTGCCTTTATCCAATATCGTGTCCGGTATGTCTTTAAGAGGATAAACTCCCGGTTCTCCTGCCTTTTTGATTAGGAGATTTTTTTCGTTTACAAGTAGGGCGGTGTTGTATTTCTCGAGGTCCCCGACCGTTCCGTTTTTATCGAAAACCACAAGGTTAGCGGGTAGTTTTTCTTTATCCTCAGCTTCATAGTTTCCCGGGAAAGGTATTACCAGGGGCTGAGGCTGGTTTATTTCCCACTCCCCGGCTTTTATCGTGAAAACCAGGTTTTCCGGGTATACCCTTTCGGCTTCGGAAAGTGCATTTTGGAAGGTATCTCGAATCTTCGGAGCCTCGATAAAGTAAGTTCCGACAGAGGTAACCACCGCGGCTATCAGCACAAGGACCGCGTAGTACTTCAAAGAAAACTCAAAATGTGTTTTCAGAATTTCGTCATAATATTTGGGGGACACTACGCTTTTATATGCGACGTAGAAAAATGCTTTAATCTTTTTCACCTAAGTATTTTAACACGCCACAACGCAGAAGGAGGGTAGGGCGCTCCCACCACATTGGTTGACTTCTCAAGTCATATAGACTAATATCTATTCGTTATGTCAGAGACACCTTGCATAAAGTGTTTCGGCACCCTGGGTGTCGGATCACGCATGAAAATATTCGAATATCTTAGAAAAACCGGCAAATCCACGGTTAATGAGATAGTGGGGTTTATTAATTTAACACAGCCCACAATCTCCTATCATTTGAGAGAGATGAAGATGGCAGGTCTTCTGGAGAGCGACAAATCAGGCAAGGAGGTCTTCTACTCCATTAGAAGACGCTGCCCTTCCCGTAACGGTGATTGTATACTTAGTAAGGTAAGATTTTCGTAATGGTGTATTCCCTTGAAATAAAAAACTTAAGATCGGGTATTGAGCAAAAAGAGATATTGAAGGGTGTCGACCTTACGATAAAACCCAAAGAAGTTCACGCCTTAATGGGAAGGAACGGTTCAGGTAAGAGTACGCTTGCTCAGACTTTAATGGGGAGTCCCACATACAAAGTACTGGAGGGTTCCGCCAAAATTTTCGGAAAAGATATTCTGGAACTTGAAACTACCGAACGCGCAAAAACCGGTCTATTTCTGTCTTTCCAGTATCCGAGCGAAATACCGGGAGTGAAAGTTTACAGTTTTTTAAGGATGATTTACAACAAGTCTCATGAAGCTAAATTGTCCCCCAGAATGTTCAGAGAGTTTTTAGAGAAAAAGATTGAAGTTCTTGAAATGGACCCGTCCTTTTCGGATCGTTTTTTGAACGAAGGTTTTTCGGGAGGCGAGAAAAAAAGAATGGAAATGCTTCAGATGCTCATGTTGGAACCAAAAGTAATTATTCTCGATGAAGTAGATAGCGGCCTTGATATTGATGCGATAAAAGTTGTTTCCCGCGCGGTAAATTATTTAATTGAGGAACACAACTCTTCCGTATTACTCATAACTCATTACTCAAGGATTCTAAATTACATCAAACCCGATTTTGTTCATATAATGCTCGACGGAAAAATCGTTAAAACAGGCGGAGAAGAGGTGGCATCGCATTTGGAGGAATACGGCTACAGCGATTCCGAGTTGGACGTTCCCGTTTTAAAGAATGAAGAATAATCAATTAAAAGACATTCGTGAAACCTACGCTACGAAATTCGGTTTCAACATGCCCGAGGCTCCCTTTTCAAAAGCACAGATGGGTTTGTCGGAAGATGTGGTAAGAGAAATTTCAAAAAATAAAGGTGAACCCGAATGGATGCTGGAATACAGGCTTAAAGCTTACGAAGCATTTAAACAGAAACCCATGCCTTCGTGGGGTGCGGACCTTTCACACATTGATCTACAAAATATTTATTACTACATTAAACCGACGGGTGCCGAAAAAAGAACCTGGGAGGATGTTCCGGAAAATATTAAAACAACATTTGATCGTCTGGGGGTGCCCCAGGCCGAAAGGGAGTACCTTTCCGGAGTAAAAGCCCAATACGATTCCGAGGTCGTGTACTCGTCATTAATGGACGAGCTTGAAGAAGAAGGTGTCATCTTTTTATCAACAGACGAGGCCTTACGTAAACATCCCGAAATTTTTAAAGAATATTTCGGAAAAGTAATACCTTACGCCGATAACAAGTTCTCGGCATTGAACAGCGCAGTCTGGTCCGGAGGCTCCTTCGTTTATATCCCGAAAGGCGTTTCGGTTAAACGTCCTCTTCAGGCTTATTTCAGAATTAATGCTCAAAATATGGGGCAGTTCGAAAGAACGTTAATAATTGCCGAGGAGGGTAGTTTTGCTCATTACGTTGAGGGTTGCACAGCTCCGGTTTATTCGTCGGATTCACTCCACGCCGCAGTGGTGGAAGTTATAGTAAAGCCGGGCGCCCGGTTCAGATACACGACCATTCAGAATTGGTCGGACAATGTTTACAACCTCGTTACAAAAAGAGCCCGTGTTGAAAAAGACGCGGTTATGGAATGGGTTGACGGGAACCTCGGATCGAAAGTGACCATGAAATATCCGTCGTGCTATTTGATTGGCGAGGGTGCGAGAGGCGAGGTTTTGTCTATCGCCTATGCTTCCAAAGGTCAGCACCAGGACGCTGGTGCCAAAATGATCCACGCCGCGCCCAACACTTCCTCGAGCATAGTCTCTAAATCAGTAAGTCTTCGCGGAGGCCGTACCAGTTACCGCGGACTTGTTGATGTGGCGCTGTCGGCCCCGAACGCAAGAGCGCGTGTGGAATGTGACGCTTTGATCCTGGATTCAATTTCGGCGACGGACACATTTCCTACCATGAGAATTAACGAGAGTAGTGCAAATGTGGAACACGAAGCCACAGTAAGTAAGATCGGGGAAGAAAAACTGTTTTATTTAATGAGCAGAGGCCTGACCGAAAGTGAAGCGATGGGCTTGATAGTATCAGGATTTATTGAACCGATCGTCAGAGAACTTCCCATGGAATACGCAGTCGAATTGAACAGGTTAATAGAACTTGAAATGGAGGGAAGTGTCGGATAATGAAAAGTTTATTATTGGAGCAAAATAAGAATATTTCGATATCTCCGGTCGAAGACACACAGTATGTTTATGTTCTGCCGGGTGTTTCTACGGAACCGACGAACCTTGAACTTAATTTTGAAAAAGAAGGAGTTACCTGCGAAATCATAGTGTTGGGTAAAATGCACGAGGGACAGTCTGTGGAACTCACAACTATCTCACGTCATCTTGTTCCCAATACTTCCTGTGTCACGAATTATTATGTGGCTTTAGAAGACGGTTCCTCGTCCAACTATGTAGGAAAAATAATCATCGCTAAGAAAGCCTTTCAAACAAATTCTTACCTGAATAATAAAACTCTGGTTATCGGGGAGGGCACGAAAAACATAACCCGTCCCATACTTGAGATTGAGGCTGATGATGTAAAAGCGTCGCATGGCGCAACGACCGGAAGGGTCCGGGGAGACGACATTTATTACCTCACAAGCAGGGGACTTACAAAAAAAGAGGCCGAAGAGCTCGTAGTTGAAGGTTTTTTTGAAAGTATGGTGGAGAAAATTGAGACCGGGGATGTTAGAGAAAAAGCCCGGGCCGGGGTAAAATCATAATATTATGGACATAAAAAAGCTCAAAAAAGATTTTCCTATACTTTTTCGAAAAATAGGTTTAAACGACCTCGTATATTTAGATAATGCAGCTACAAGCCAAAAACCTGTGCAGGTTGTTGAAGCAGTAAAAGACTTTTATCTGGAACATAATGCCAACGTCCACCGCGGTATCCACACTTTGAGTGAAGAAGCGTCCGGTATGTATGAAGACGCCCGTAAAAAAGTGGCCCGTTTTATTAATGCGATCTATCCCGAGGAAATTATTTTTACCCACGGAGCGACCGAATCTCTAAACATGGCCGCGTTTTCATGGGGTGTTCCCAATTTGAAAAAGGGTGACAAGATTTTACTGACCGGATTTGAACATCACAGCAATTTAATACCTTGGCAGATTGTTGCTAAGAACACAGGTGCGGAACTGAAGTTTGTTAAGACCGAATCGAACGGTACCGTTGATATGTCCGAGTTTAAAAATGTTTTAACACCCGACGTTAGGTTGGTATGTGTTGCGCACGCCTCGAATGTTTTAGGAACGATTCTTGATGTCAGGGAAATATCTAAATTGGCACATGCCGTGGGAGCTCTGGTTTGTGTCGATGGGGCTCAGGCAGTACCTCACATTCCGGTAAATATTCAAAGCTTGGGCTGTGATTTTTACGCTTTTTCCGGGCATAAGATGTTGGCCCCTATGGGCATCGGTGTTTTGTACGTAAAAAAGAGTGTAATGGAGCAAATGGTTCCTTCTCAGTTCGGTGGCGGGATGATAAAGGAAGTTTCGCTTACTGAAGCAAGCTGGGCAGAGGCTCCCGAAAAATTCGAGGCCGGAACACCCGACGTAGGAGGTGCCATAGGACTTGCCGCAGCGGTGGATTACCTCTTGGCCATCGGTATGGACAAGGTTAGGGAACACGAAATTGAATTAAACAGACATGCAATCGAAAAACTTAACTCAATTGAGGGAATAAAGATAATAGGGCCTGTAGATCCCGAAAAAAGAACCGGTTTGGTTTCCTTTTATTCCGAAAAAGTTCACGCTCATGATATCGCGTCGGTGCTTAACAGTTCCGGAGTTGCCGTCAGGTCCGGCCATCATTGCGCGATGCCTTTACATAAAGAGATGGGATTGCCTGCCACAGTGAGGGCGTCTTACTACATTTATAATGACCTTTCGGATATTGATAAGTTGGCAGAAGGTGTAGAAAAAGCTTTAAAGATGCTTTCTTAAATATGGACAATATATATCAGGAAGAACTTATGGATATTTATAAAAATCCCGCAAAACGGGGCCTTCTCGACGGTGCCGACGTTTCAATCTCCCAATCAAATCCGATGTGCGGAGACGACGTCAGTGTGCAATTGAAAATTGAAAACGGAATTGTCAAAGATGCCCGGTTCCACGGAAACGCATGTATGGTGAGCATAGTTTCCAGTGAAATTTTACTGGACTACTTGGTCGGCAAAACACTGGACGAAGTTAAAGTCGTTACAAAAGAAAAATTTCTTGAAATGCTGAATCTGAATTTGTCGACAAGCCGTATCGGGTGTGCAACCCTTGCTTTGGGAGCAGTGCAGAAGGCGGTAAACGAATATGAAAAAAAATGATGAGACAAAAGAAATAAAAATAACAAAGGAGTTTAATATGGGCGAACTCGTCTATAAATATCCCGATGCCGAAGAAGTTTTGCTGGATTACGGATTGCATTGTGCGGGGTGTTTTGCGAATTCGTTTGATTCGGTAGAAGCCGGGGCGAAGGCTCACGGTATGACCGATCCCGAGATAGATGAAATGCTCGAAAGAGTGAACGAGGTATTAAATTTCCACGAGTAGGGGAGGTATTTAAAATGAAGATCTCGAAAGTAGCTGTCGATCGGAATGTCTGCATAGGTTCGGCGACCTGCGTAGTAATTTCACCCGACGCTTTTGAACTGGATTCCGAAGGAATTTCCACAGTAAAGAAAGACGCGTTAAAAGTTGACGAGGAGACGTTGCTTAAAGCCGCAAAATCGTGCCCTGTCCAAGCCATAAGTATTTTTGATGAGGACGGGAACAGGATTTTTCCGGTTTCCAGGTGATGTTAAAATACCCGTATGAACTATCAAATTACTTCCGATAATATGACCGTGTCTCCCAGCATGGATTCGTTAGCAAAAACTAAATTTGAAAGAGTATCGAAGAGATTTGATAACGTGGGGGAGGACGCAAAATTTGCCCGCATTGTTTTGAACACAGCACCTAATGAAATGTTCCACGTCAAAGCTAATATTACGATTGCGGGAAAAGAGTATTTTTCCGACGATACCGACTATAACCTGGAGACAGCGATGATAAACACCGTCGAGGAGATTCTCCAGATGATAGAAAAAGATAAAGACGTTCAGGACAAAACTGCGCTAAAAGAGGAAATTGACTTGATAGACGAAATAGAATAACCTACACGTTGGAAGTTCAGCTTATTGTGACCTTGTCGGAGCTGCCGTACTTTAGGGGTGATTAGCTCAATTGGCAGAGCTCTCGTCTTACGTTTGACGCTATAGTGAGCATCGCGAGCTATGGCTCAAAGGAAAGTCCTCGTGAACTTTGGTAATTTTGAAAAACCTGGTCTTGTGGGGGTGATTAGCTCAATTGGCAGAGCTCTCGTCTTATACACGAGCGGTTCCTGGTTCGATCCCAGGATCACCCACCAGAAACATTAAATCCCACCGCACAGCTGGATGTTTTTATAGAAAATTATTTCAGTTTAAAGAGTATCCAGTTCGGTCTTTTCCTGTTCACCGGTTCTGTCTATGTACTGAAGATACCTTTCGGTTGTGGAAATTCTTTTGTGTCCTGCAATTTTAGACAAGTAGATTATGCTAACTCCGCTTGCTAAATGATGGGCTACAAAAGTGTGTCTTAGATCGTTGACCTTGGCTTTTTCCACACCGGCAAGTTTAAAGAATCTATCTATGGTAGACCTTATATTTCTTATCAATAGGGGGTTGCCGGTTTTTGTGATGAACAGATAGCCGGAGCTTTTAACGATAGATCTTTCTTCACTCATGTATTTATTTACCGCATCTATAACAGCCTTGTTCAAAGGAATGGTTCTCGCTTCTTTATTATTTTTCTTGGCAACAAAAAGATTTCCGTTAGATCCGGAAATAGTTAAATTCTCTGTTTTTATTTCTGCAAGTTCGGAAATGGTCACACCTGTCTGTAAAAGCATTTCGATCATTGCGTAAGTTCTAAGGTCATTTCTCGTCGCGTCTCTTAAAGCCCTGTACTCCATTTTGGTTAGGATTCTCGGAGCCTTGGTTTCGAGTTTAGGGTGTTTTAATCCAAGGGAAACATTTTCCGCAATTTCTCCCTCAGCGTGGAGGTATTTAATAAATGTTCTGGTGGCGTTGGTCTTTCTGGAGACAGATTTTAAAGTGTAGTCAGCATTAGCCAGTTTCTTCATAAAATCCTCTAAATGACCGAGCTTTATCTCGCTAACCAGGTTTACGCCCATACCGGATAGATGGGACAATAGTTGCTCAACGTCCTTGCTATAAGCTACAACGGTAGCTCCGGACTTGCCTTCGCTCTTAAGTTTTTCTACAAAGTTTTTATGCGCAGCTTCAAGATTCAGCATAGTTTTTAATTATTTAAGCAGTTTTAAAAGGGATTCCGAAACCAAATAAAAATCCTGTCATAGGTGAAATCCTATGGGCTATATTAGCACTTGCCTTGCCAAGTGTCAATTAATTAACTATCATCGCATTAATGTTAAAAAGAGGCACTCGCGGACGGGTACTAATTTCCCTGGTTTTGCTTGTCATATCGGCCAATTTTATAAAATCCACGGTGGATGTGCTGAACAGTCGGAAAAGGCTTGAGGACGCCCTGGAAAAGGAAGAAAGCCTCACTTTTGAGAGAGACTCGCTTAAAAAACGGATAGAGTACAAAAAAACCGGAGAATACATAGAGGAAAGCGCCCGCAACGAGCTGAACATGGTAAAACCGGGCGAAAAAGTGTATGTAATGGATGAGGTGGTTCCGGCACCCGGAGAGGTTGCTGGGGCTTCTGAGATGAGGAAACTGACCCCGGCCAGTGACAGCGAGGATCCGAACTGGTATCTTTGGTACAAGCTGTTTTTTTGACAATAAGAGGCTTATCTGTTAGATTTTTACCGTAATAACGCGGGGTGGAGGAATGGCACCTCACCGGGCTCATAATCCGGGGGTCCTGGTTCGAGTCCAGGCCCCGCAACCAATTATTCCCACTTTCTATTGATATCTGTATAATCTCTTCTGAGGCAGGCCAACATAGCTCAGTCGGTAAGAGCGGTCGTTTCATAAGCGACAGGTCCCAGGTTCGATCCCTGGTGTTGGCACCATATAACTCAAATCGTCCCCTCCCTAAAGAAAAAGCGCCTTTTTTATGTTAAATTTATCCTAGAAATTATTACGTTAAACACCATGAGAAAAAGGATACTGACAGGAGACAATACAACAGGACGACTTCACTTGGGCCATTACGTGGGCTCTCTGGAGAATAGGGTTAAACTTCAAAACGATTACGATACGTTTATAATTCTCGCCGATGTCCATTCACTGGCTTACCCCAAATATATAGGCGAACCGAATTTAATTGCCGATTCTATACTTCAGGTGGCTATGGACAATCTTTCCGTGGGCCTTGATCCTGCAAAGGTGACAATATTTGCCGAGTCGACCGTTCCGGAAATATACGAACTGGCTTTATTACTCTCGATGTTGGTGCCCTACTCTAGAGTTCTCAGAAACCCCACAATTAAGGACGAGATAAAAGAAAAAGAATTGGGGGACAACTATTCTTTAGGTTTTTTGAATTTTCCGGTAATGATGGCCGCGGATATTTTGTCGGTAAATGCCGATCTTGTGCCGGTCGGAGAAGATCAGAGCCCGCATTTGGAACTTACCCGCGAGCTGGCGCGTAAGTTCAATACTACCTACGGGGATGTGTTTAAGGAACCTGAAGGCATGGTAGGAAGGGTCGCCCGACTTGTCGGTCTCGATGGAGGGGTGAAGATGACAAAAAGCTTGGGTAACGCAATATTTCTAAGTGATGACGCCGAAACTGTTCGCAAAAAAGTGATGAAAATGTACACCGACCCAAATCGTCTGCACCCGTCCGATCCGGGCAAAGTGGATGGAAACCCGGTTTTTATCTATCACGATGCATTTAATGAGGATAAAGAAGAGGTAGCCGACCTGAAAAAGAGGTACGTTACCGGAAAGGTCGGGGACGTTGAGGTGAAGGAAAAACTCATCGGTGCTCTGGAAAGGTTGTTAGAACCTATCAGACAGAGAAGGTCTGAGTACGAAAGCGATACGGACGCTGTCCGCGGCATCCTAATAGAGGGTGCAAAAAGGACCAGAACAGAGGCTTCGGCGACACTGGATTTGGTCAGAGAAAAGATGAAGCTACCCCGCTTTTAATGTATAATTCACACGCTTATGGCGAATAAGAACGGCTCAAACAAGAATGGCAAAAAGGCCAAAAAACAGAATATTTCCATTCCTTTTATAGGTGATATAAATCCCAAGAACCCGTGGGGAAATATCTTTTTCTACATATTTCTGATCTTCCTTTTCTTTATGATATTCGGCGGGTCGGGCGGTCTGTCTCCAAAACCGGAGCAGGTAGGCGTTAACGAACTGGTAAAACTTATTAAAGACGAAAGAGTACAGGACGTTGTTGTGGCCGGGGATAAGCTGGAAGTTCAGCTCAAGGACGGTACAAAACTTTTGGTAGAAAAAGAAAGCTCGATCAGTTTCGACCAGATCTTAACAAATAACGAAGTTGACAGGTCTAAAATAGCCGGTGATGTAAAAGTAGAACGTCGCATCAGTTTCGAGCAGATACTTACGCCCGTATTAATGTTCGCATTTCCGTTGATAATTCTTTTTTTCATTTTCAGGCAAATGAGAAGTGCGAACAGCGATATCACATCTTTCGGAAAAAGCCGCGCCCGTTTGTTTAAAAAAGGGCAAACCCAGATTACTTTTAACGATGTTGCCGGCAACGAAGAAGCGAAAACCGAGATGATGGAGATAGTGGACTTTTTGAAGAACCCCGAAAAATACAGGAAACTTGGAGCAAGAATACCAAAAGGAATTTTACTGGTAGGACCGTCGGGCGTAGGAAAAACATTATTGGCTAAAGCTATTGCGGGCGAAGCTAACGTTCCTTTTTATTCTGTAGCAGGAAGCGAATTCATGGAAATGCTGGTAGGAGTGGGGTCTTCCAGAGTAAGAGATCTTTTCGATGTGGCCAGGAGCAATCAGCCCAGCCTTATTTTTGTTGACGAGATAGACGCCATCGGAAGACAAAGGGGCATGGGTATCGGTGGGGGGCATGACGAAAGAGAACAGACCCTTAATCAAATACTCATTGAAATGGACGGGTTTGACGCCCGTACCGACGTTATTGTTCTGGCAGCCACCAACAGGCCGGACATGCTCGATCCCGCGCTAATAAGACCGGGAAGATTCGACAGGACCATAACAGTCATGTTGCCTGATTTGAAAGACCGCGAGGCCATAATAAAAATTCACATGAGAGAAAAACCTGTTGCAGAAGATGTGAAGGTAGAGCAGATAGCAAGAAAAACCGTAGGTTTCAGCGGGGCCGATATCGAGAATATGATGAACGAAGCGGCGATACTTGCCGCCCGCGTGGGAAAAACAAAAATAGAGCAGGTGGATATTGAAGAAGCCGCGCTGAAAGTAACTTTGGGATCCGAAAGAAAAACTTTACAGACCGAGGAAGAAAGAAAAATGACGGCATATCACGAAGCGGGACACGCTTTAGTTTCAGCCTTTGTGAAAGATATGGATCCTGTTTACAGAGTATCTATAATCGCTCGGGGTGCTTCACTGGGTCACACAAGCTTTCCTCCGGAAAGAGACCGTTACAACGAAACTAAGACACGCTTGTCCTCCATAATTTCAACTATGCTTGGGGGGCGGGCAGCCGAAGAAATAGTTTTCGGCGAGCTTACGGTGGGCGCATCCGATGATATAGGTAAAGCCACGGGTATTGCAAGAAAGATGGTAGCCGAATGGGGAATGAGTTCCCTGGGACCCGTTTCGTACGATATAGGCGGCGGTCAGTTTTGGCTTGCCCGCGGGATAGAAGAAGGAAACAAAGTAAGTGAAGCCATGGCGGCCAAAATCGATACCGAAGTGGAGGAACTGGTTCATAAAGCTTACATCCACGCTAAGGAAATAATAGAAGCCAATAGAGATAAACTGGACAGAGTAGCCGCGAAACTCCTTGAAAAAGAAACGATAGATGGTGAAGAGTTCAGAGCCCTGGTGGCTTAAATATGTTAGTAGACTCCCATTGCCATCTAAAAGATTCCCGTTACGGTAAATCCCCTCTTGAAGTGGCCGAAGATAGCAAAAAAGAAGGAGTCTCCCTTTTTATAAACATAGCAACATCCCTTGAAGATAGTTTTGACTCTTCTAAGATATGCGGCGAGATCCCTTATGTATACGGGACGGTCGGAATATATCCCCATAGCGATGTCGGTAAAGAAAACGGCGGAATGATGACAGCTCTCGAAAAAATGATTGACGCTAATCCGAAGATCGTAGGTATAGGTGAGTGCGGGATAGATGTACCGGAAAATCGACCTCAAAGGAGTGTTAAAGACCAGAGCCGGCTTTTTGATGAGCATATAAAGCTAAGCATTAAAAAGAAACTTCCTCTGATAATTCATAATAGGAATGCCGATGCCACTGTTTTAGAAATGCTTTCTCATTATGAAAACTCGGGATTAAAGGCAGTTGCCCATAGTTTCTCTTCAAATTGGGCCACGGCCAAAAAACTTTTAGACTTGGGAATATACTTATCTTTTTCAGGAATGATAACCTATCCGTCCCGCAACGATTTGCGGGAAGTTGTTTCTAAGGTACCTGATGATATGTTTTTACTTGAAACCGACTCGCCGTGGCTTCCGCCTCAGGGACACCGGGGAGAATTAAATTATCCCAAATATGTTAAAATTGTTGCTGAAAAAGTCTCACAGGTAAAGGAAAAACCCTACCTGACCGTAGCCTCTCTTTCAACAGCCAACGCCCGCAGACTTTTCAACATCAGCCTATGATGGCTTCTTTTGTAGAAAAACACGACAAATTCGTGCACAGGGTATTAGAAATGTCTCTGGGTGTGATGACGTGGACACTTCTTACATCTCCGATATGGCTGGGAGTTATTTACCCCCCGGCCATTGTTTATATGCTTACCCTTTTTACCGTTTACTGGAGCTATCTTGCGGCCAAACATTCGTTCGGCCTTTTCCTGGGTTACAGGAAATATAAGGAAGAATTGAAAGTAAATTGGGGCGAAGAGTTCGATAAAATTGCGTTTTCCGAATTACCCGATCCTGCGACTTTGCCGGAGAGCAAGGACGCTCTGAAACACCTTATTCTGATACCGGCTGTGAACGAACCCGTGGGTGTTTTAAAAGAGAGCATAGAAAGTATTTTTAACCAGACGTTCAACACTAAAAAGATTACCCTTGTTTATACCCTCGAGGAGAAATATTCGGAAGAAACCGAAAGGTGTATAAGAGAAATAGTTGGCGACCGTGTTGATAAACTCGAAAAACTTTTGATCTTTGTGCATCCCAGAGGTATTGTCGGCGAGGCAATCGGTGCGGCTGCTGCTAACAGGACGTGGGGAGCAAAACACGCGGTCGATGTGTTACGGGAAGAAGGGGCGAACATAAGAAATTATATTTTCAGCACTATCGATGCCGATCACGTCCTCCATCCCCAATATTTATCAAGGTTATCCCACCTGTACCTGTCAACAGATAGAAGGGACAACCATTATTACTCCACTGCCGTGCACCTTTTCAATAACAATCTCTGGCGTGTGCCCGTTATGATGCGCATTGAGGCTAACGCCGTTACGATGGGAAGTTTATCCGACTGGAGTGCCTCCAAAGGCGCTTTGAAAGACAGTTTTTCTTCTTACTCTGCTTCCCTTCAAACCCTGATTGATGCTAATTACTGGGATGTTGCGCTGGGTGTCGATGATACGATTTTCTACTGGAGAGCGTTTTTTGTACGCAACGGGGATTTTGACGGAGTCCCTCATTATATTCCGTACTCAGCAGATGCAGTGGAAGGAAGTAGTTACATAGATTCGCACGTCAGACTCTATAGACAGTTACTAAGATGGGGCTGGGGAGCCATAGACTTCCCCTTATCTATGAAAGAGTTTATGAAAAATAAAAAGATACCCGCTTCAAAAAAAATAGGATGGCTGATTAAACACATCGAAAGAAGAGTCATTTTGATAAATATAGTATTCTTAATTACGTTCGGTTTCGGACTCGTTACACTGGTTAATCCGTACGTTAAACAGTCCAACTTCGCGTACAGTCTGCCTGACATTATGAGTTTGATATTGACCATAACTTTGGTGTTTTTGATACCGGCGACGATCTTGAGGATGGGGCTTGTCACACCAATGCCCAAGAAATGGCCTATATGGAGGAAGTTTTTTGTTCTTTTAGAGGGCCCGCTCATCATGCTTAATCTTTTGACCTACTCTTTTTTTCCGTGGGTACAGGCTCAGACTAAGATGCTGTTCGGTCACAAAATGAAGGACCTTTACCACACTCCGAAGGTGAGGTAGAAGTTAAGTAATGAATATAATTGCAAGGATAAAAAGATTGTCGGATATTTTCTTCGCGGGCAAAAGAAGGAGCGTCGCACCTTTTGTTTTGCTGAATATTTTCCTGATACTGCTCGAGGTCTTATATATATTTTCCAGGTATAAGTATATTAATTCAGAAATACCTTTTTGGTTCGCAAAAAGTTGGGGTGACTTTCAATTATCCCCCAAATACTATATCTATTATTTGCCGGCGACCGCGTTCGTGTTAACTATGCTTGCGGGAACGATAAGATACGTTAATCGTTTATACCTGAGATATTTTGATGAGATTGTTTCCTATTTTGTATCCATAGTTAACGTATTCTTTTTCTATTCTATCTATTACATCATACAGTCGGCCTCTCTGCCTTTTCCGCCCATTATTTCGGCAAAATTTTTAACCTTGGTTCCTCCGTTCATCGCAGCTTTTTTGGCAGTTTATGCGGTGCTCCCGTACTTTATCGATTTAGCCCACAGGAAACGTCTTGTTACGGACCCGGGAGTGCATACCCACCCGGCGATGCTTTTAAGAGAACCTTCTGCCCGCGGAGGAGGTTTTGTATATGCAATAATATTTTTACTTCTTAGTGCGGTATTTCTGGGGGTTGGAAAACAATTCCAGGGTGTTTATCTTTCTGTTTTCATGCTCGCCGTTCTTGGCATCATCGATGACTTTCAGAATACCCACCCGACGTCTGAATTCAGGGTGCTGGAAAACCCGCTTTTACGTTTGCTACTGTTGTTCCTCTGTGTGCTTCCCGTAATTTTATCGGGCCTGGTCGTAAGCACGGTAAGCATACCTTTTAACGGTCTTGTGAATTTAGGGAATATTAGCATTTCAGTAGGCTCCGTTTCCATACCGGTTGTTTCCGCTGTTCTAACAATGATCTGGGTTGTCTGGATGATGAACTCTCTTTCGTGGTCCAACGGGATTGATGGACAATTTGCCGGGGTGATAGGTATTTCTTCAATCTTTGTCGCCATATTGGCATTAAGGTTTGAGGACCTCGAGCCTCTGCAAAGGAGCGTAGCGGTAATGGCTGCAATAAGCGCCGGGGCGGCCTTCGGATTTACAAAGTATACGTGGTATCCGTCAAAGATTATGTGGGGTTTCGGTGCGATGGCGGCGGGTCTTGTGATAGCTGCGCTCTCGATTGCAGTTCAAACCAAGGTTCTGGTTTCGGTACTTTTCATCTTAATACCCTTTCTCGACGCGCTGGTCACTTTCTTCAGAAGAATTTTCCAGGGGAGAAATCCATTATCGGGAGACAGGGGGCATCTGCACCATTTGCTGTTGGACAGGGGGTGGAGCGTTCAGAAAATAGCGCGTTTTTATTGGTCCGCAGCACTTGTTTTTGGGCTAATAGGACTCTTGTCGCCGGAGAGATACATAGTTAAACTGTCCCTTACAATAATCGGTGCCGTTGGATTTCTTATAGCGCTGTTGAACCTAAAATCATTAGGGCGGAGAAAGCAGAAACAAGAATCTGCGTAAGTATCCCCCACGGGAGAGGAGATTGAAATTGAAGTTTCGCCTGAACCCGGTTATTTATTTTTAGTAAACCGTTCAGGTTTTTGAGGTACATTGTCATTCCGCTAAGAAGGTCCGGTAAAACTCCCCCTATCCCGCAAATTAGCATTCGGAACGCAAGCGTTGGGTCATTTACAATCCAAAGAGCGTAAAGGACCGAAGCTGTTCCTGCGGATACAGCGAGGGACAGTTCTCCGGCTACTGCTAAGGGCCGCCATCCGGAAACCCTTTCTTCTTCGGTCGTGCCTGAGAAAAAATCCCAATGCGGAACCATGTCGCCCAGGTAATGCATACCTATAGAGACCGGAAACGCTATTAAGGGATTTTTTACCACTGTCGCCACTGCCAGGCCTACGAGTGTGTGAGGTGTTAGAAGCATAACAAGATAGAATTTTAATTTATCTACGTATAAAATTCAACCCCGGTTCACTTTTTTCATTCTATTTTCATTTTTGAAGTCTAGTTATTGTTTATTTACATTTTTACTCAAGCCGGAGTAGGAGGATAGGTTCCACACTTACATGAAAAACAAAAGAAGAATACTCTAATACATGTGGGTGTATATTAAATTGGACTAACGAATATTTCAAATGAGATTTCTCTTAGTTAATTCCGGAAGTTTTCGGGAACAAACTGTTCTGAACGAAATACGTAAATACGGTGTCTGCGATGTAACCGCCGATTCAGGCGAGTGTCTTTATATGGCAGATTGTACCGAATATGACTGTCTGGTTCTGACTCCTAACATAAAAGGAAAACAGGCTCTGGAATTATGCAAAGAACTTCGTGCAAATGATGTCAAAATACCCATAGCGTATCTTTCGCCAAGCCCCAACTCCGAGGAGAAAGTTCTGTTCCTGAACTCCGGCGCGGACATATATTTGTCATCGAAAGCGCTGGCAGGTGAGTTCCACGCGGAGTTTCGGGTTTTATTAAGACGCGACCTGGCTACAAAAACATACGATACGGTAGAGTTTAAAGGATTCAATTTAAACTTGCGCAGCCGCCTGTTATTTTTCGGAGAGCAGGGGGTTCACCTGAGAAAAAAGGAGTACGAACTAATGGAGTATTTTGCTTTTAACAGGGGGAGGGTTATTACCCGGGAGATACTTTTAGAGCATATCTGGGAATTGGGTTTAGAGATTCCTTCGAACACCCTGGTAGTTCATATAAGGAACCTGAGGATAAAATTCAAAATGTATACTTCGGAGCAGATTATTGAGACCAAAAGAGGTCGCGGATATATTTTGCATGCTTGAGAAAAAGTGAAAAAAGCCATATTATTCCACTAATGGTCTACACATTCTATCAACTGATTAGAACGGCACGTCCCAGGCAGTGGCTGAAAAATTTAAGCCTGTTTGCCGCCCCCATTTTTGCGGGAAGACTGTTTTACCCCGATACTATGGCTTTAACTTCAAAGGCGTTTATTGCTTTTTGTCTATTATCGTCAGGAAGTTACTTTGTAAACGATATTATCGACGCTCAGAAAGACCGGCTTCACCCGATAAAGAAGAACCGTCCGATAGCTTCCGGCCGTCTTTCTCCAACCCTCGCATCTATCGTTGCGGGGATTCTTATAGTGTCTTCCCTGCTTGTAGGTTTCGGTGCCGTGGGTACTTACTTCGGATTATCGTTAGTGGCTTACATAGTTCTGCAGATGTCGTACTCACTGTATTTCAGGAATGTAATAATCATGGACTCTTTGGTTGTGGCTACCGGATTTGTTCTTAGGGTTTTTGCAGGCGGCCTGGCGTCATACGCATCTATTTCAAGCTGGCTGGCTCTGACCACTATCGGGATTTCTCTTCTTTTGGCGTTTGGAAAGAGAAGATCGGAAAAGACAATTCTTTCAAGATATTCTCCGTCTCAGGGCGAAATGGCAACGAGAAAAACTCTCAGGCATTACCCTGACAACCTTTTGGATAGCATGATCTCTATGGCGGCCACTTACACGATAATAACTTACTCACTATTTGTTTTTCAGATATCTCCGAGAGGAACGAACGACGCTTTGTTAAAGATACTGCCTTCAATATTGAAATCTCCGAAGTGGATGATGCTTACTATACCGCTGGTTATCTACGGCGTGGCAAGATATTTGTATGTAATATATGAAAAAGACGAAGCGGAATCTCCTGAGAGAGTGTTGCTTTCGGATAAACCTCTTCTTCTCACCGTAACTTTTTGGGGGCTTCTGACGATGCTGATTATATTTTTAATTCCCGATCTCTAGTTCGTCAGGCACTGATGATTCAGCGGTTCCGGAAGACCCGGATGTTACCCCGGGCTCTGCAGACTGTCTTGCCATCTCAAGCTCGACTTTTCTTATTATCTCCTCCAGTTCAACGGGCATGTCGTTGTACAATTTTTCTCCCTTGTTGATATTTTCATCCTGAGCTGACAACACCTCGGAGCTTTCAACTGTCCCCGCGTTGAAACCTGCCATTGAAACTGCCAGCACCGGTATAAGGAGCAGTAAAGAGAGAACGGAGAAAAGCCCGGCGTTCATAAATAGTTTATTTATGAATTTCATAGTTAATCCGTGTTTACCTCCAAAAATGTGACGTTGTGATCCAGACCGTCATCTTCAGATGTCTTAACCTCATTCTCAATATCGGAAATCAAAAAGATAGAAGAAACCACTGCTACGGTAAGTGTTATGTAGAAAACGAAGGAGTATATGTATGAGTATAACGCCAGAGCTCCGGTAAGTATTGTCATAAGATAGGCATACGAGATCCAGATTGCCCCCTTGGTGTAAAGATCCAGTGAACTTTGAACCAACCCCTGCATCCTTAAGGAAAAGAGCATGGCTGTCAATTTCGGCGTAATGTGGGTGTCATGGAATACGTGGGCTTTCAGAAGGAAAAAGGCAAGGCTTATGGCAAGTACTGCGGTCATTATTAACATTGAGTAGGAGTTTATCTGGATATACTGCTCTTTGCCCTCGAAGATAAATCCCTTATTTGTCAGTTCAAACGGCACTTCGAAATACATCGCTAAAAGAGCCATCGAAACTATTCTTGTTGAAACCAGCACAACCGCGGGAACTATAGCCTGGTCGATAAGTTTAATAAGCAGTTTAGAGAACATAATATTTGCACCGGCCGGAGAAAGATTTGGGCAGGCTTGATATGATATTACTACTATGCATTTTGTTCCGTCAATAAAACGGTTCTTGAGTAAGCCTTATTTGCTCATATATTCTTTTCTCATTTTTGTCCTGCCTTTTGTTTTTTCCCGCGAAACCGCCGAACTATATGAGTTTCCCAAGATTACGTTTTTCTATCTGATTTGTACTATCACAGCAGCTTTGTTTCTATCCGATGTCATCCTGAAACCGCGAAAAATATCTTCGGTTCCTCCGGCTATAGTTCTATTTCTTATTTCGGCCGGTATTTCCACTCTGCTTTCTTCCCACATCTATACCTCGGTATTTGGATATTATTCGAGATTTGCCGATTCTTTTGTTTTTTATATCACACTCGCTATTTTTTATTACGTTGCAGTGAATGTGTTTTCTGCCGAAGATCTAAAGACGCTTTTTAAGGTCGCCCAGGCCGGATCCGTGTTTCTTTTTATGTTCGCCCTCGGTCAGTATTTTAAACCGTTCGAATTTTTATGGGGAGGACAGTTGCAGGACAGGGTGTTCTCGACCCTGGGGCAACCTAATTGGTATGCTCAGTACATCATAATATTGTTAGGGATTAGTTTGTACGAATTCATTTTTCGTAACGGGAAGATATATTTTGTTTTGTTTGTTGTTCAGTTCTTTTCTCTTTGGCTGACTTTCTCAATGTCGGGCCTGGCCGGATTTTTAGTGCTTCTCATTTTTTACTTTTCGCGTTCTTTCCTTGATAAGGAAAAAGCCGAAGAAAGATCGGCCATGGCTTTCCGTTTCGCGGCTGTTGCGCTCGTGACGTTAATCATTCCTATTTTATTTCCGGGAATGTTCAGAGAAAGACTTAACGATGTTCTCATCGATGCCAAAAAAATTGTGAGTAAATATACTGTGGTTCGGGCGCAAACCGAAGATCAGGCTAATTTTGTTTCTGATCCCGGGTACATAAGATCGGGGTTGTGGAAAGGTACGGTGGACATGATTGTTTCGGAGCCGAAAGTATTTTTGTTCGGCAGCGGACCGGAAACATTTCCTTATTACTTTCAAAAATTCAGACCTGCCAGCCTGAACTATTCTTCCGAGTGGAACTACGTTTTTAATAAACCCCACAATTATTACCTGGAAATGTGGGCGGAACAGGGATTGGCCGGCGTCTTTTCATATATATTTTTACTTTTCTTTTTGTTCAGATGCACAGACAGGAGATATAAAGGCGGTATTTTGGCATTTGCCGTCACTAACATGTTCGGGTGGCCGACTGTAGCGTCGTCAATACTGTTCTGGCTTTTATTGGTTTCGACCGGGAGGAGGGGGGAGCTGTGAAGTTTTTTAAGCTGTTATCGGTAGCGGTAGTTTGGGTCTCTGCGGTCTACGTAATTTCTTTTGTAAATAGAATTTATATGGCGGACAAGCTATCCGTGCAAGCGTCAGATTTTCTGAAGGAGATGGAGTATGAGAAGGCTTTGAATGCGGCAAACAGATCGTTGGAACTGAATTCTTCAGAGCCCTCGTACTACAGAACTAGGGCATTGATATATCTGACGTTGGGTGCTGCAGAAAAAGATGGGGTTAAAAAGCTTGCC
This sequence comes from candidate division WWE3 bacterium RAAC2_WWE3_1, assembly GCA_000503835.1. GTDB lineage: Bacteria > Patescibacteriota > WWE3 > UBA101185 > UBA10185 > UBA8498. The sequence continues at coordinate 777,450 of CP006914.1, forward strand.
CACAAAAGAAGTGCTTACGGTGATCTGCGGAAATCTCTCAGTTTAAATCCGAATAATCTCGTGACGGAAAGGAATCTCGTTCCGGTTTACTACTTTTTGGCTAACGAAGATCCGGCCGCCGAACCCGGAACCGGCAACCATGCCCCGGAGTTTATCAGTGAGACAAAAAATTATTTTCAAATGCTTAAGGGAAAATATTCCCGTGACGCCGGAGTTATCTCGTTGGTTGCGGATTACGAGAAAAAGCTCGGTTTAATCGAGGAGTATGAGAAAAGTAAGGAAATTATTAGATTACTTAGACCCGACCTGCTGGAGTGGTACGGTTCATTCAACTAGTTCTACATAGTCTGCAGATACCCAGCCCTCCGAAGTATCGGAGACCCTTATTTTCACCCATCCTGTTTGTTCTTCGAGCACCCGGTATATTCCGCCGGTGTCGACGCGTGTTATTTCGGTTCCATCCAGGCTTGGTTCGCTCCTCACCCTGAGCCATCCGGTAGGGGTTGTCTTTATCTTCGCTTGTTTACCGGTGGCCACTGTGCCGAGTAAAGTTTCAATGGTTTGTTTGGCCTCTTTAGAAAGTCCGGGTCCGTCGACCGTTCGTCCGAGATAGGCAATTCTACTTTCTGTTTTAACTGACGCCAGCTCTTCTTTTGTGGTGATGGGCGTCCCTTCCGCATTAAAAAGGTCTCCTTTATATGAAAGGAACAGTTCAAAAAACGTCTCTTTATTCTCACCGGTTCCTTCGACGTTCAGGCCTCTGGACTTATTCCAGTGTATTACCGCTTTAGCCCATTCCTGAGGACTTGTGGTAACGACATTATTGTCCGAAGATAGGTCGTATATATTCCTGGATCCCTCAAAGGATGATATTTTCTGGGGAACGGGCAGAGGGAAGAGCTTAAACGTGGTATTCAGCGTGTACCCCTTATTTATAGTTATCCTTGAAGATTGGGGTTCAAATCCTGCTACAACTACTTTTAGCTCGTAATCCCCGTTGCTAATGTTGTTTGACAAGAAAGGGGTGACTCCTACCTCGGAGTTGTCGATGTAGACTTTGGCTCCCGACGGTTCGCTTATTACCCTGAGGACGTTGCCTGAAGTATCTTTCTCGAACCAAAACTCTCTACCTGAACTGAAAGTATCTGAACTCCCGAGATCCCTCACGATACCTACATAATGGATATTGTCGCCCTCACGGGGTAAGAAATTTATAGAAGTTTGGTATTGTCTATCCCCGCTTTTTAGGGTGACTTTATTGCTTCCTGAGGCTATGTCGTTCGATGTGTACGGTGTTTTACTGACGAATTTATCGTTAATGTATATTTCGGCCGATTCTCCCGAAACCTCAACATTTAGCCCTGATTTTGACCTTAATTTGTCGGCGTTAGTTATGATATACCCCCCAAAATACACTATAAGTCCCACACCTATAATACCGATGATGTAGAGGACGGCGTTGGGCAGTGATTTTTCCTTGTTAGCAATAGTAGATATTGACATGGAACAATACATAAATTATCACGGCAATGGTAAAATGGCAACATGGCCTGGTAGCCAAGCGGCAAGGCAAGGGTCTGCAAAACCCTCATGCGCGGGTTCGATTCCCGCCCAGGCCTCCAAAGACTACGACGTACATTTTGTACGGCGAAGTTTTTGTGGTTTGGTAGGAAGAAGCGCCACGCGAAGCGGTTCGACTTTTGGTGCTATAGTAATCTATAGCTCAAATGGAACGTTCTCGAGCGGAGCGAGAGGTTGTTACTTTTTGTAAAGTAAATGGAACGTTCTCGAGCGGAGCGAGAGGTTGTTATTCCCGCCCAGGCCTCCAAAAAAGTTCGGCAGGTATGCTGCCTGACGAAGTGTGTCGTCACGGGAACTATCGCTTTATGACATCTAAAGAAATACTACAAAAATATATAAACTTTTATACGGAGCGCGGGCACAAGCAAATCCCCAACGTTTCACTTATTCCCGAAGGAGACTCAACATTACTTTTCGTAAACTCAGGCATGTTTCCTTTAGTACCTTACCTTTCCGGAGAGCAGCACCCTTTGGGTAAAAGGTTAGTAAATGTACAGCGTTCGTTACGTTTCGAGGACATAGAGGAAGTTGGTACGACGATAAGACACACAATAGCTTTTCATATGATAGGGAATTGGTCGCTCGGCGATTATTTTAAAAAAGAACAATTGCCTTGGGCATACGAATTTCTTATCGAAGTATTAGGACTAGCTCCGGAAAAACTTTTTGCAACCGTTTTTGAAGGGGACGCCAACGCTCCGAGAGACGACGAATCCATAGCAATTCTAAAAGAAGTTTTTAAAAAATACGGCATTGAGGCAAAGGAAGGTGAAAGGATCTTTTTATGCGGTAAAAAGGACAATTGGTGGCAGCGCGGTGACGCCGTAGGCGAGCTCGGAGGTCCCGATAGCGAGGTTTTTTATTACCTCGGCTCAGGAACCGGCGTAGGAAAATCCCCGACCGATAGTCCGGATGAATTTTTAGAAATCGGAAACTCGGTTTTTATGCAATATAAGAAGACCGAAAAAGGTTGGGAGCCCCTTTCACAAAAGAACGTAGATTTCGGCGGCGGACTGGAAAGATTAGCCGTGGTTTCTCAAAATAAACACGATATTTTCGAAACAGATAATTTCTGGCCTATTGTGGAAAAAATTGAGGAATTATCAGGAAAGTCCTATTCTTCCGACGACAGGACCAAGCGGGCAATGAGGATTATATCTGACCACATGAGAGCCGCGTGTTTGCTGGGAATGGACGGCGTACAGCCTGAAAACAAAGACCAGGGGTATGTTTTAAGGAGGCTGTTAAGAAGAATGGTGAGGTCGGGAAAAATTCTGGGAATTGAAAAAGAGCTTACTTCTTCTTTGGTAGACCCCGTTATAACTGCCGTGGGATGGCTTTATCCCCAACTATCAGAGAGAAAAGAACAGCTTAAAAAAACCTTTACGGATGAGGAAGAGAAGTTCAGAAAAACCCTAACGAGGGGCTCAGTCATTTTAGAAAAAGCTTTGCTTAAAATCGGACACGAAGAACTCAAGAAGAAAACACTTAGGGAGTGGGCTCAAATGTCTTTTGATCTGTTCCAGTCCGTGGGTTACCCCGAAGAAATTTTCATAGACGATCTTGAGGATAAGGGAATACTTCCGGACCATAAAGATTTTCACAAGGAGTTTTTAGCCGTATTTGACCTTCACCAGCAAAAATCACGTGCGGGAGCGGAAAATAAGTTTAAGGGCGGTCTGGCAGATCACAGTGAGGCGGTCATCAAATATCATACGACGACTCATCTGTTACAGGCAGCACTCAGGAAAGTATTGGGCGACCATGTGGGACAGTTGGGCAGCAACCTGACCGCCGAAAGACTGAGGTTCGATTTTTCCCATCATGGGAAAAAGATAAGTGAGCAGGAGGTTGCCGAGGTTCAGTCCATTGTAAACTCGATAATAAAGGAGGCGCTTCCCGTAGGTTTTATTGTTATGCCTAGAGAAGAAGCTGAAAGATCGGGTGCTCTCTACATGAAACATGAGACCTACCCTGACGAAGTTAAGGTTTATTATGTCGGAAACGATTTTTCTAATGCTGTTAGCAAAGAATTTTGCGGCGGACCCCATGTGGCCAACACGGGTGAATTAGGTGAGTTCGAAATATATAAGCAGGAGAGTATCGGAGAAGGCAAACTTCGTATCTACGCCCATTTGAAATGAACAGTTGACACTCTCCAACTTTGAGTGCTATAAATTGATACGTTGTAGAATTGCCCTTATAAATTAAAGTAGTAAATTTTATTGCAACGGAGGTTTGTATGGCTTCAGCAGCTAAAATAAAACCGCTTTTTGATTATTTATTGGTCGAGCCTATGCAAAAGGACACGACACTTCCGTCAGGTATTGTTATTCCTGATACGGCAAAGGAAAAACCCCTGGAAGGCAAGGTTGTATCTGTAGGTTCGGGTAAAAGAGATGAATCCGGGAACAGGATTCCCATGGAAATTAAAGCCGGAGATGTAGTTATGTACAAGAAATGGGGTGGAACCGAAATTAAATTAGATGGAAAAGATATGCTTCTTATTAAAGAGGAAGATATTTTAGCTATAGTTGAGGGTTAAAGGAGGAATTATATGGCAGTAAAAAACATAATCTATGGAGACGCCGCGAGAATGAAACTTAAAGCAGGTGTCGATAAGCTAGCGAAGGCCGTGGCGACGACGCTCGGGCCCAAGGGAGGAAATGTTGCTTTGGATAAGAGTTGGGGAACGCCCGCTGTTGTACACGACGGTGTTACCGTAGCCAAAGAGATTGAGCTTGAAGACAAGTTCGAAAACATGGGCGCTCAGATTGTAAAAGAAGCCGCCTCAAAGACAAACGATGTAGCAGGTGACGGAACCACAACAGCAACCGTACTTGCACAGGCGATAGTTGAAGCCGGACTGAAAAATATCTCAGCCGGAGCCAACGCAATGATGGTAAAAAGGGGTCTGGAAAAGGCCGTTGATGCAGTGGTTGAAGAGATTAAGCACATGTCTAAGAAGATTTCCAGCAAGGAAGAAAGAGTGCAGGTAGCAACTATTTCAGCACAAAGCGAGGAAATCGGAAAAATAATAGCCGATGCCATGGAAAAAGTCGGAGAGCAGGGTGTCATTACCGTGGACGAATCCAAAGGTTTTGATATTGAGCTCGAATACAAGGAGGGAATGCAATTCGATAAAGGTTATTCTTCACCCTATTTTGTTACTAATCCCGATAAAATGGAGTCGATAGTGGAGGAACCCTACATTTTGGTTACAGATTCCAAGATTTCAGGTATGCAGGATTTACTGCCAATGCTTGAAAGCTTTGTTAAGGTGTCCAAGAATTTGGTGATAATCGCTGAAGATGTTGAGGGGGAGGCCCTGGCAACTTTGGTAGTAAACAAATTAAGAGGCGTTTTAAATGTATTGGCAGTAAAAGCTCCGGGCTTTGGTGATAGAAGAAAGGCTATGATGGAGGATATCGCTATATTGACCGGCGCCAGCTTTGTGAGCCAGGAAACAGGAAGAAAGCTTGATTCGATAACGATAGATGATCTCGGCAGGGCAGACAGGATAATCGCCGACAAGGACAATACCACAATAGTCGGGGGAAAAGGCGACTCAAAAGAACTTCAGGAAAGACTTAAACAGATAAGAACACAGATTGAACAAGGCACATCCGATTACGACAAGGATAAGATGAAAGAAAGGCTCGCTAAGCTAAGCGGAGGGGTCGCCGTAATAAAAGTCGGAGCAGCCACCGAAGCTGAGTTGAAAGAGCTGAAACTAAGAGTTGAAGATGCCGTAAATGCCACAAAAGCAGCAGTAGAAGAAGGAATAGTACCCGGCGGCGGCATCACTTTCCTTAACGTCAGAAAAGCCATCGATAAACTTGAGTTGCAGGGAGATGAAAATACAGGAGCTAAAATTCTCAACGAAAGTCTGGAAAAACCGGCTCGTTTACTGATCAGAAACACCGGTGCTGATGACGGGAAAATTTTAGCCGAAATCGAAAGAAGGATGGTTGATGAAAAGAATACGAACATAGGTTACAACGTGGTAAAGATGTCTTTTGTCGATATGGTTCTTGACGGGATCATAGACCCTGCCAAAGTTGCACGAAGTGCTTTACAGAACGCGGTTTCTGCGGCGACTATGATACTCACTACAGAATGTCTTGTTGCAGAAGCTCCGAAAAAAGATGACTCGAAACCCGGTAATCCCGGAATGGGCGGAATGGACATGGACGGAATGATGTAAACTTTTACTTTTAAAGTAAGGTCAGCAAACGGAGGGCGCCGCACGGCGCTCTTCTTTTTACCGATTATCCGGATACTTTTAATCTTTTTAACGAGGACTTGTAAGCCTCCATAATCCTGGGGGAGTTATCGTTCTTGTTAAAGTGAATTATGTGGGATTTCAGCACTTCCGTAGTAACTTTCTTTTTCATGTATACCATCTGAGACCGCTTTGCAATTTTTTCCAAGGCATTAAGAAGGATTCCGCTGTTTTTTCGTTTGACCTTTGCGGGGTAGTTAATTTTAAAATTCGGAAAATACTCTGAAACCCAACTGTTTTCTTTCATAAACTGCAGGTAAGTGTCGGATTTGTCCACAACGGGTTGCATTATAACTATGTCCGAAGCCACAAAAATATTTCTCCTGTCTTTGTCCCAGGCCATTTTCGTTTCGTCCATAAAGAGGTTTGTGCAGAAACTACCCGGTTGTCCGTCATACTCAGGATGTTTTTTTAACATTTTTAGAATCAAAGCCACAAAACCGCGCGTCAGCCAAACCCTGTTCTTACCCGTAATTATTAGTAGATCGATATCGGAATCTTTTTCCGGATTATAGGCAGCCAAAGACCCGGTAACGGCGATCATCTTTATCCAGGGAATTCCTCCGAGAAATCTGAGCAACCGGGCATTTTCGTTAAAGATTCTTGTGGCGTGTTTGTATTTCCAAAGCCAGTTTGTATATTTTTCACCGCAGATTTCGTATTTTCCGTATCTTTTCCTCACCCAATTTTCTTTTATTAAATTGTTTATGGACTCTCTAAGTTTTTTTCCTTCAGTAACTTTTGGTGAAATTAAAAAAGTCGAGATCTGGAAGAAACTCATCGGGTATAGGAATATTGACCGGTAGGCAAGCGTACGCTTAATTGCTTTTGCCGTTTCCTTTCTGGTACTTTTTTTCATTTTAGCGGTCCTTGGGGGAGTATTGGTAAGCATCTAAGGCTTTGTTGACCAAAAGGTCGGCGTCCTGATTATTTTCTCTTAGTACGTGGTTAAATTCTATTTCTTTGAATTTTGATGCCAAATCTTCGGCTGTTTGCCATAATACTTTAAGATCGGCATTCTTAACTTTATATTCCCTTCTCATTTGCTTTACAATCAGCTCGCTGTCCAGTCGACAGTCGAGTTGCGTAATGTTTCTTTCCAGGGCTGCTTTTAAACCTTCTATCAGAGCTGTGTATTCCGCCTGGTTGTTAGTGGCTTTTCCGATGTACGTGCCCATTTCAAAAACTTTTTCTTTTTTTTCGTCTCGTATCACAATACCTATTCCGGAGGGTCCTGGATTGCCACGTGCACCGCCGTCAGTGTTCATCACATATCTCATTTCAGATACTCCTTTAAAGCTATTTTCAGGAGAGAAATTGTCAGACCGGCTAACAAACCACCCAACACATAGTTTATAAAAGGTCTTTGTTCCTGCCTTAACACAGGTTCGTCCGAAAGGGAGGTCACGGATATATTTTCGTCCGTTCCTGCGCTGATCTTTTCACCGGTCTCAAGGAATTTTGATGAAATTGCCGTAAAGGTATTTAGGGATCTGGCATAGTCATAATCAGTCACGGATAGAGTAATAACCTGAGGCCCGTTCTTCGATACTCTGTAGCTTCTGGAAAGTTTTCTAATGTTAATGTCCGTTACGGGAAATCCTAATTCGCTCAAGACCCTCCTTTTCAGGTCCTGACTTTCAAGGAGGGCAATTGCTGTATTCGTGTACGATTGTGCTGTTTGCTGGGCGTAGTAACCTTCGTATGTAAAAAACTCAGTGCTCGGTTTATCGGCCGCCCTGCCTACAAAATAAGAAATTTCGGCCTTAAATTTACCCGGAAGAAAGGACACAGCCAGACCCAAAAGTCCCCCGCAAATTATAAATAATCCGATTTCGCGCCGTTTTTTGTTCAGTATTTTCATTATTTCCTTTAGTTCCATAGGTGCCTTCTGAATTAGAGATCCAAATTCATGCCTGAATTAGAGACCCAAATTCATGCCTGAATTAGAGACCCAAATTCATGCCTGAATTATAGCAATAAATTCACTACATGAATTGTAGCAACAAATCGCCGATTTAGAGTAACAAATCATTGTGTCAGCAGTCCGCTTTTGGTTATACTTATAACCAGAATTTGTTAAGAAACTGCCCTAATGGTCAAAAATCAGTCCATTAAAAAAAATTCGCTCGCCCCGACGATCTTAGTCAGCGGCGGCGCAGGATTTATAGGATCTCATCTTGTTGAGGCACTGCTTGCTAACGGAGCTAAGGTTCTGGTGGCAGACAATTTTAACACCGGAAAAGAAATCCACGTCAAACACCTCCTTTCAAACCCCAACTTTGCTCTTTTTAACGTTGACATTAATGAAGGTCTTCCGCCTGAAATCGAGAGTGTCGACTATGTTTTCCATATGGCCGGACTTGAGGATTACATGTATAGCAACAATAATCCTACTCTCGACGCCCTTCTTACAAATTCTTTGGGGACAAAGACACTTTTGGATTTGGTCCGGCGTTCGGAAGCAAAGTTCGTTCTTATATCAACGATTGACGTTTATCAGGGGAGGATGTCTCAGGACGAACTGGCCAAGTATTTCGGTCTTTCCAAACCGGAAGAAAATAAATTCAGCTTGATAGAAGCAAAAAGATTCGCCGAGGCCGTGGTTTGGGAATATTTCAAAAAATACGATCTCGATGTCCGCATAGTCCGCTTGCCTGAAGTTTACGGTCCGCGCATGAGCCTGGACTCAAGTGGCGTGATGGGTGTTTACATAAGGACTTTGATCGAGAACAGAGACATTGAAGTTCAGAACGACGGCGTGGAAAAGGAATACTACCTTTATGTTTCCGATGCTGTCAGCGGCATCCTGAGGTCGATGTTCAACCGGGAAACAAAAGGAAATATTTATTCACTCGTACCGGAATCAGCTATCACACAACTTGAACTTGCCTATCTTTTAAGAAGTGTGGCTGACGGCAACCTTCAGATTAGTTTTAAACAATCCGGATTTTCTATGCCTTTCAGAGGTCCCGCGCCCGAGACGTTTAACCTAAAAGATTTGTCGTGGAAACCACGTATAAACCTGAAATCCGGAGTTGTGGATACATTGAAGTGGTTTGGATACGCCGTAAATCAGAACGCCTTTAAACCTACCAAATATGTTGAAGAGAGAGCAATCTCAAGGGGTACACAGACCACCACGGTAAGACCGCCCGAACCTCCGAAGGTAAGTTCGATTTATCCGACAAATAGTGCCGACCTGTACACGAAAATGTATCCGGTCAGGAATATTAAGACCCGCAAGCGTTTTAATCCGGCGTCAATATTCAGCAGGCACAAAAATGATGGTGCAGTTAAAAGCCTAACCCCTTCAAAAAAGCTCCCCGGATTTTTAGGGAACTCAAAATTTTATGTAGCCGTTGCGCTGATCGTTTCGGCGGTGTTGGTGTTTTTGGTCAATCCTGTTTTTAGTTTTTATTCAAATGCCCGTTCAGGAGCAGAGGCAATGCAAAGAGTCGCGGCTGCCGGTTCCGCACTTGATGTAGACAGTTTGTCGAAGAATGCTATTCTTGCTTCCGACAAATTCGAGGTTGCAAGAAAAAATCTTTCAAATCTCAAGTGGGTTTTCTCATTTTCGGGCAGATCCCAGGAATACATAAGTTATTTCCGTATGCTTTCTTCCTTACAAAACTTTTCGGATTCGGTGGAGCATCTTTCAAAATCGGCCGAACCTTTGGAGGGAATGTGGGAGGTTCTACGTCCCGATACTAAAGATGTGCTGACACGTGAAACAGTTAACACCGCAAAACTTGAAATAGACTCGGCACAGAAACTTCTCTATATAGCCCAGGCCGATTTTAACGGGGTGGACAAAGTGCACATCCCCGAAAAATATAGGGGTTACGTATCGGATTACGGAAAATATATAAGTACTCTCCAGCAAAATCTTGATCTGACAACTAAAATTATCGGAGAAGCCGCCGCCGTTCTGGGTGTCGACAAGGAAACCACGTATATTGTATGGTTTCAAAATTCGAACGAGATAAGACCGACAGGTGGTTTCATAGGTTCATACGGGCTCTTAACTTTTGATAAGGGCAAGCTGAAAGACCTAAAGATTGATGACATATACAACCCGGATGGCCAGATTCTGCTGAGGGAGATAAAGACAGTCCCGCCGGAGGTAATTTCCAAGTACCTGACCGAGGATAGACTTTACCTTAGGAATTCAAACTGGGATCCTGACTTTCCGACGGCAGCCGGCGTATTCAACGATTTGTTTTACAAAATAGACGGTCAGCGCGTTGACGGATATATTGCTGTAGATCTTAAATTTGTCGAGGGAATATTAAAAGCTACGGGTCCGGTGTTCCTGGCTGCTTACAACGAAGAGATTAACGCTGAAAACCTTTATGAGAGAACGCAGTTTCACAGTGACTTCAATTACGTTCCCGGTTCCGATCAAAAAAGGTCTTTTCTAACTGTATTGGGAAGCAAACTGCTCGAAAAAATGTTCTCGCTCCCAAAAGATAAACTGCCTAATTTACTTGCGGAGACTCAAAGATCTCTCGATGAGAAACATTTGTTAATAAACTTATCGAACGGTGCGTTAAACGATGTATTAAGAGAAAAAAATTGGAACGGGCAGGTTGTCCCCGTTGAAACCGATTATCTCTATGTTGTCAATTCCAACCTGGGCGGAACAAAAGCAAACTATTTTGTGAAGAATAACATCGATTATGAAATAAATTCCATGACACGCGACGGAGTGTTGAGAGCTACATTAAAGCTTACCTACAACCACACAGGAGAATCAATGGCGTGGCCGGGGGGTCCTTATAAGGATCATGTGAGGGTGTTGACTCAAACGGGATCTAAACTTACGGGGGCTGAGTTTATCGACGCCGCCGGAACCACTCTCGATGTGTTTAAAGATATAAAAGTAGGGGCTCCGAACGGATACGATGTTTTCAGCTATGATCTGATTGTTAACCCCAAGGAAACCGTTTCCCTGGTTTTAAAGTATGATCTTTCGGAGAGTCTTAATGTAACTAAAGACATGTCCTCTTACGCCTTGTATGTTCAGAAACAACCCGGAACGGACGCCGACCCGTTCAGTTTTACTTTCAACGCGCCGTTCGGTACAGAAATCATAAAAGCAAGTAAGGGGCTGGACATTTTGAACAATGGTATAGCAAACACATCGGATCTGCGCAGGGATATAAATTACTTTATAGAACTTCGCTGATATAATAAAAACAAATGCCACTAGCAGACATGCCCCAGTCAAATAAGCAGCACGCTGTTCCCCAGAATGTTATGAGCGTGGATTTCAAACTTATCGGCGATCTTACGATGAGACAGTTTGCTTATGTTTTTATTGCCGGAATATTAGCTTATCTCTCGTACGTTTTTTTCATAGGTATTTTCCGCTGGCCCTTGGTATTTCTGATAGCTTTCGCAGGTGTGGGATTTGCTTTTATCCCGGTTCAGGAAAGGGGAATGGACGAGTGGATAGTTAATTTTTTCAAGGCAATGTACATGCCCACCCAGCGTATTTGGAAAAAAGAACCTACTATCCCATCGGCATTTATGTACGACGATCTGGCTACCCTGAAACAGGAACTTATTACACTGGCACCGACATCCAGCCGAAGAAAGCTCGAAGAATACCTGAGGTACCAAACAGCCGAAGAAGAGGTGGACCCGCTTGATATTCCTGAAAAGGAATATGCTCAAAAGGTCAGGGATGCCTACCCCGCCTATAAGAAAAAGAGTAGTGCGGGAGCAACGGCTTTCTCACGTTCCTCATACGGGGCGGCGGCAGTTGGTGTTCAACCCGCATCGATAGCAGTTGTGGAAGCTCCGGCGCCTGCCGTCTTGGATGTGGAAACGGGGCAGGAAGAAGGTATTTTAGTGGAGACCCGGAAAGCCTCATCTACAACGCCCGAGAAACAAGAACTCAAAGAACAGACAGCAACTGTCCTTCAGAAACGCAAAGACGCCGGACTTTTTCACCTTTTCAGGGCAAAAGAGGCGCAAAAAGCACGGGAAGAGGCCAGGGGCAAGAGAATGCAGGATGTTACAGCCGTTCCCTTACCTCAGGGTGCACTTTCGGGAACGGTCTCTTTAAGTCCTATGACGCCGGATATGCATTCAGGCAGGAGATTTATTAACCTGCTTCCGTCCCAGGGTGAGCTTATCCTGCCCATAAGAGGGGAGAAGGTGCTGCGCACGTCAGAGGAGATCTCGGTGGAGGAGAGTATAAACGATAAGGCGTTGAAACTTCAGTCTTTATTAAAAAAAATAAAGGACGAAGAGGGGATTAAGTCTCCGAAACCCGTAGCCGCACCCATTACGGTAGTACAAAAGAAAGAGCAGGAAGCCCAGGAAGTTCATGATGAAGCAAAGGATGTTGTAGGGAAGCTTAAGACACAAAGTGAAGAGCTTACGGACGAGATAATAAGACTTAGAAAGAATATTCAGACCACTTCTTCCCCGGGTGCCGGTTCTGAAACGCAGACAAGATTGTTGAAGAACCTGGAAAATAAGCAGCAGACGGTTGAAGAAAATTATCGGGTTCTCAGCCGCGGTATTCAAAGTCTAAAGTCTACTCCGTCCGGAGATACTGCGGGAAGTTCTACTCTAAACCTGGACAATTATCCGACGGACCACTTGGAGCCCAATACTTTACGCGGTGTGGTCAAAGGTAGTGAGGGAAAGGTGCTGACTGATGTTCTCCTGATAGTGAAGAACGAAAGAGAGGAGCCGGTACGCGCGTTAAAAACTGACAGCCTCGGCAGGTTTGAATTACTTTCAAAACTCAGCAACGGTAAATACTCAATAGAAGTAAAACCCTCGGATGAAATGAAATTGTCCTTTGAGAAAATTTCTGTAGAATTAAAAGGTGAGGTAGTTCCTCCATTTGTGATATCCGGTAAATAAATATGCCTGCTCAAACAACACCTACAACTCAAGATCATCTGGACATTTTTGATATAAAAGATAATCTCGTCCTTTTAAAAAATGGAGCTGTCTGTGCTGTTCTTCAAACGACTGCCGTAAATTTCGACCTGCTGTCCGAAATAGAACAGGATGCCATAATTGCGGCCTTTTCAATGCTTTTGAACTCTATTACCTTCCCGGTTCAGGTGGTCATAAGATCAAGAAGACTGGATATTACAAAATACATCGAGAAGGTGTACAGGGTAGAGACCCGTCTTACCGATCCGTTACTTAAGCATCAGGCACAGGCCTACAGAAAATTTGTTCAGGACGTTATAAAGAAAAACGATGTTTTGGACAAACGATTTTATGTTGTCATTCCTACAAGTGTTGCCGAGCTCACACAGCCCGGTTCCGGTCCTTTCGACTGGATGCTGAAGTTAACCGGACAGCATAACAAGAGGGTGTCTTTTAACGTAGACAAAGTCCTTAATGATGGAAGAATAGAGCTAGCGCCGAAAGTCGACCACATTATAAAAGAATTTAACAGGCTTGGTATAAAAACCAAACAACTCACGACCCAGGATCTTGTAGAGCTGTATTTTGATATTTATAACCCGACGACGATTCACGGGCAAAGAATACGAACAGGCATAGATGATTACACGACGGCGATAGTAAACCCCGCCATCATAGAGGAATAATATGGGACTAAATCTTTTTACAATGTTTTCCGACAAACCAAAACCCAGCAAACAACAGCAGGGGAAACCGGGTGAAAAAACACCGGCGCAGGTATTGGCTGAGGGAATGTTAAATGTCAGAGATATAATCGCGCCGTCGGCAATAGAGGTAGATTTCACATTTCTCCGCATAGGGAATGTCTACTTCAGAACAATATTCGTTTCAGGCTATCCGAGATTTGTAGGTGCAAACTGGCTGTCGCCCATCATCAACTTTGAGCATACGCTGGATGTTTCCATGTTTTATTATCCCGTTAAATCCAAAGTTATTTTGGATGACCTAAGAAGAAAAATTACGGAGCTTGAGGCCACGACGATGACCAACGTGGAAAAAGGAAAAATCGTAGACCCTGTCGTTTCTGCAGCACTTGAAGATGCAAAGGCTCTTCAGGAGCAACTCGTCAAAGGTGTGGAAAAATACTTTCAGTTTTCCTTCTACATAACAATTTCGGCTGAAACACTCGAAGAGCTTGAATCGGTAACTTCCAAGTTGGAAAGTACGTTAGGCGCCCTACTTCTTATTTCAAAAGTTGCGTCACTACAAATGGAAGATGCCTTCCAGTCCGCCATCCCCACCGGTTTGGACAAACTTTTAATAACCAGGAACATGGACACGACAAGTCTTGCAACTACTTTTCCTTTCACCTCTTCGGATCTGACAATGGAAGAAGGGATCATGTACGGTATTAACAGGCACAACGGATCGCTGGTAATTTTCGACCGTTTCTCACTTGAAAATGCTAACTCGGTTGTCTTTGCAAAATCAGGTTCAGGTAAATCTTATTTCGTAAAACTTGAGGCCTTGAGATTGTTGGTGTTCGGTGCGGAAGTTATGATTATCGATCCTGAAGAGGAGTATAGAACTCTCTGCGAAGCGGTAGGTGGGAATTATATAGACTTTTCGGCTAACTCTACTCATAAAATAAATCCGTTCGACCTTTCGGGAGTTGCGGTTGAAGGTGAAAACGAACTCGGCCAAAAATTAATTGGTTTAATCACTTTGCTTAAACTCATGCTTGGTGGCTTAACTGCATCTGAAGAAGCAATTTTGGACAGAGCCCTAATTGAAACATACAGAATAAAAGGTATTACAACTGACCCCGATACTCAATCAGGTATAGAACCCCCGGTCATGGAAGATCTCTATAAAGTTTTGATGGGGGCTTCCGAACCCGAAGCTAAGGGAATGGCCGAAAGACTTGAAAGATTTATTAAAGGGTCGATGACCGGCATTTTCGATTCCCAGTCGAACATTAACCTCGACAGTAGAATGACCGTTTTCTCCACAAAGCATTTGGAGGAAGCATTAAGACCAATCGCTTTCTACTTAATTCTTGATTTCGTTTGGACCAGAATTAGGCGCGACTTGAAAAAAAGAATACTGATAGTGGAAGAAGCCTGGTACCTGATGCAGAATGAAGACAGCGCGAGGTTTATTTACGGAATTGCAAAGAGAGCCAGAAAATATTATTTGGGTCTGACGACTATCTCTCAGGATGTCGATGACTTTTTATCTTCGGAATACGGAAAGGCAATTGTTACAAACTCGTCTATTCAAATTTTGTTGAAACAGCACCCTGCAGGTATAGATAAAGTTGCCGAAACCTTTTATCTGTCGGAAGGTGAGAAAAGATTGTTACTTGCTGCCGCAGTTGGAGAAGGTTTGTTCTTTGCCGGCGCCAACCACGTTGCAATAAAAGTCATGGCCTCTGAAGCGGAGCATAAACTTATTACAACAAATCCGGAAGAACTGCTGAAGCTGAGGGAACAGGGTTTGATAAAACCGCTGGGTTCTAACGCACCGAAAAATACTGTTGCCATTCCGCCGGTGCAGAAACCTTACGAACCGATGAGGCAGGAGTCTTCGCAGAATACTCAAACTATTACCGACACGGCAACCACGTTGCAAAATCAGGGAGGGGCGAAACCTGAAGAGAATAAAACGGAGCAGCCTGCACCTCAGAACGAACCTTCCGCCGACGATATTTTGAGGTCGGTTGAGTCGCTTAATAAAGATCAGGGTACAATTAATCTTGGAAACACCCCATCACAGCCTGATCCTGCAGCTCCTACAGAATAATTTTCAATTTTACAACTTAGGGATTTACTTAAAGCTGAATCGGCATTATTATATGCAAAAAATCTTCGGTAACATCGGTTTTAAAGATACATGCAGTACTGTTGGAACTCGCTTCCATATTTATCTTTTCACCCTTAACATTATTCAAAAAATCAAGAAGGTATTTAGAACTAAAAGCTATTTCCAACATTTCCCCTTCTGTTTCGGCAGGAATTTCACTTTCATGAGTTCCGGTCTCGTTATTTAAAGAAGAGATTTTAATTAATCCTTCCGGATCTACGCGTAATTTAATAGTGTTATTTGTTCCCTCTTTTACAAAAACCGTAGTTAATCTCACTGCTTCCAAAAATTCACCGGCGTTAAAAACCGCTTTTACTGGGGCAATTGTCGGTATTATTTTTTTGTAGTCCGGGTATTGTCCGTCAATAATTCTGGTTGCTATGGTTGTGTCTTCGGAAGAGAAAAGCGCGAGATTTTCATTTTCGCTCAGTATCATTTTCAAAGGTGATGTGGAAGATGCAAATACTTTGCTTACTTCCGCTAATGTTTTCGCGGGAATCAACGCTGTGAATTTCTTCGCGTCCGATTTTCCAACGGAAATGGATTTTTCGGAAAGTCTGAAACCGTCAGTTGCCGCTAAAACCATTTTGCCTTTCTCATATGTAATAAAGACACCGGTGAATATCGGTCTACTCTCATCCATAGATGAAGCAAATGTGACCATCGATACTGCCTGGGCAAAAACCGTCGGGTCAAGTTCCAGAGAAGTTTCGTCCTTTGAAATGCTGGGAAGTTCGGGATAATCTTTGGCGTCGGTTCCGTTTAATTTTGATTTTGTGTTGTCGGATTTTAAATGAAGTATGTCGTTGTCCATTTTTATTTCAATAGTGGACGGGTGAAGATTGGCCACCAGTTCTTTTAAGACTTTCGCCGGTACGGTTATAGAACCCTCCTTATCAATGGAGGCGTTGACGTATGTGGTGATGGCTGTCTCGAGGTTGGTGGCGGCTAGTTTAATACGACCGTTGTCTGTAGAAATCAAAACGTTGGATAGTATAGGCAAAGAGCCTTTTGCAGGAACAGCCCTGGTTATTATTTGAAGACCTTTATTCAAATTTTCCTGGAGGCAAGAGAATTTCATTTTTATCTTTTGGGTTTCAATGTAACCCTTCGGTCACGTCCTTCTCCGACGCTTTCCGAAACGACGTCATCGTATTCGGCAACAAACATGTGGATTTGTCTTCTTTCCCACGGGTCCATGGGAGGAAGTTCGACGTCCTTTTGAAAAAAGCGGACTCTGTCGATGTAGCTTTTAGCCATGTTTTGAATCTTTTCAGCGCGTTGGTCTTTGTATCCGTTTATATCTATTAACACCGTGACCTGTTCTCCGGCTTGTCTCAAAACAGTCAAATGTAGAATGCTTTGCAAAGCATCCAAAGATTGGCCCTGATGTCCGATTAGGAAATTCAGGTTATTGCCCTGGATTTTTACTTCAAAGACCCCGTCGTCCTTGCCATTAATTTCATAGTTAGGATTTATTTTCATAAATCCGAAAATGTTGTCTAAAGTATTTTTTATTACTTCTATAATGTTCATTTTTTTGCTCCTTTAGCTAAGGCCAATTTCTTGACCCAGGGCTCCAGGCCGCCCCATCCACTGGTAAAGTACGTCTGGGCAATCTGGAATAGGGTCGAGACAATTATGTATATCATAACACCTGAGGGCAAGGTCAGACCGAAAACAAAAAACATGAGGGGCATGACGTACAAGTTTTGTTTTTGCATTGATTGCATCATGTCGTCGGTCTTATCCGGAGTTTTCTTAACGATCTTATCGTTTATTTTGGAGAAGGGCATCATCATTTTGGTTGCTAAAAACTGGAAGACCACCGCCAATATAGTGATGATGAATATCGGATCCGGTTTTGACAGGTCGAGATAGAGGAATTTGGTGTTTATGGTTTCATCGGCCTTAAATTGAAATTGCTGAAAATATATATTTTTGTTTAAGTCGTTCAGACTTGTGCCGTTAGTCATCGTTATCACCGATCTGTAGACGGCAATCATGAAGATAAGTGTGACTATTGTTGTAAGACACCCTGACGCCGGGTTGATCCCGTGCTTTTTCATAAGTTCCATTTGCATAGCAGCCATCTTTTTCTTGTCGTAACCATATTTTTCTTTTATTTTTTGGATTTCCGGTTGAATATCACGCTGTTTCTGGCTCATCTTAATAGATGGAAGGGTAACGGGTATCATCACGGCCTTAATTATTAGGGTAAAAAGTATAATCGCGGTTCCCAGGCTACCTACAAATGAGTAAATAACAATTAAAATGTTAAATATCGGATTTAAAATTATATTTTGCCAGATTTCCGCCATAATCGTTTATTTTACAGGATCGTAACCTCCTTTGGAAAACGGATTACATCTTACCAGTCTTTTTACTCCCAGGATAGTGCCTTTTAAGGCGCCGTACTTTTCCACAGCTTCGTAGGTGTAATCGGCGCAGCTGGGTGTGAATCTACAGGTATTTATACCGAAATTGCCGGGACTAAGCGTTTTTTTGTATATTTTTATTAAAGTCAGTATCAATTTCTTCATATGTTTTTCCCGCCGAAGAATGTTTGGGATATATGGAAATCCAGCGGTCTGCGGGTATCAAAGCCAGGTTTTTCCTTACGGTTTCGCGGAAAAGCCTTTTTATCCTGTTTCTGTCTGTGGCGTTCTTGCTGAATCTGGTGGATACAACAAAGCCTATTTTCGGCTGTCCTGTGTAGTTTTCGGGTTTTAGGATGTATAAGATGAAGTTGTCGCCCTCGATTTTTTGACCGTATTTCTTGGTTATCTTGTATTCGAAGGGTGTGGAGAGACGGTTTTCTTTTTTCAGCATTTAGGATTACTTGCCGTTATACGCTACCGCAAGCCTTTTTCGACCCCTAAGTCTTCTTCTTTTTAGGACGTTGTTGCCGTTCTTGGTAGAAGTTCTGTTTCTAAAGCCGTGTTTGCGGACTCTTTTAACTTTTTTTGGCTGCCACGTTCGTTTTGTTTTAGGCATATTAATGACCTCGAGAGGGATTATAACTGGATGTTGGCGTTATTTCAAGAAGGTATTCTATTGGATAAATAGACCGATTTTTTGTATAGTCTACCAATGAACCATATAAAACCCGAGATAACATATGAAGACTTCTCGAAACTTGATATACACGCCGGAACCGTCCTGTCGGCCGAAAGAGTAGAGGGGTCCGAAAAGCTTATAAAACTACAGGTAGATTTCGGCCCGGAACTCGGTCAAAAACAGATCCTGACCGGATTATTAAAATGGTACAAACCCGAAAGTTTTGTGGGGATGCAAACAACCTTTATTGTCAATCTTCCTCCCCGAAAAATGATGGGGCTTATGTCGGAAGGAATGATTCTTGCTCTCGGACTATCCGACGAAGAAAAACCAACCCTTCTAAAACCCAAAAGAAAGGTTAAAAACGGAGAAGGCGTACGCTAAGTGAGATCCAAAACATACTACATAAAAACATTCGGATGTTACTCTAACACGGCCGAT
Source organism: candidate division WWE3 bacterium RAAC2_WWE3_1 (assembly GCA_000503835.1). Lineage (GTDB taxonomy): Bacteria > Patescibacteriota > WWE3 > UBA101185 > UBA10185 > UBA8498. The sequence goes on from CP006914.1 coordinate 796,588, forward strand.
TCAGGCACGATGGCCGGAATGCTGGAAGTCCTGGGTTACGAAGCTCTTTCCGTTCCTGAATTTAAAACCGAAAAAGAAACTCTCCAATTTGTTATGAAGGACGCCGACCTTTTAATCGTAAACTCCTGCTCTGTCCGCCAGAAAAGCGAAGACAAGGTTTACGGCATAGGTAAGGTGGTCAAGGAAATAAAAGTTCTCACCGGCCACAAGCCGTTTATCATCCTAGCCGGATGCATTGTGGGGAGTGTTACGGGGGAGAGACAGAGATACGATTTTGCTACGTTAAAAAAGAAAACTCCCTGGGCGGATCTTTACATGAATCCCTCACAAATACATGAATTGCCCTTACTACTTAAAAAAGAAGGATTGTTAGGTGAATGGGCAGCAGGAAATAAAGTAATAGAGGGCGCGCAGGACACAGCTAACCACGCTTTTATTAATATTTCACAGGGTTGCGACAATTTTTGTGCGTTCTGTGTTGTTCCCTACGCGCGGGGAAGGGAAGTGTCCCGCAGTAAAGAGGATATTCTCAAGGATATCGGGCGTTTGGTTAAAAAGGGTGTAACGGAAATAACTTTAAGCGCCCAGAACGTAAATTCCTGGGGTTTATCGGTTAAAGAAAAGTTTCAAATTAGAACAGGCAGCAACCAGAAACTGCCGTTTGCCTCGCTGTTAAGGGAAATTCACGACATTCCGGAGATTAAAAAGATAAGTTTTTTGTCATCAAATCCTTTTGATTTTACAAACGATCTTGTTGAGGCGGTATCTTTGCCCAAAATCGACAATTACATCCACATAGCGGTACAGTCTGGAAATAACGACGTTCTCCACAGGATGAACCGCCGGCACACCATCGAGGATTTCACCGCCCTAATAAATAAATTAAATAAAGTCAAAAAAGATATTGAGATCGGAACTGATCTCATTGTTGGGTTTCCGGGCGAAACACGTGAACAATTTATGGACACCGTCGAACTGGTTAAAAAATCAAATTTTTCAGTGGCTTTCATAGCTATGTACTCTCCGCGTAAAGGAACGGTTTCGGAAACGACATTCGAAGACGATGTTCCTTCCGTCGAGAAAAAATACAGACACGATTTTCTTACCAAGACATGGAAAGCTTCGAAGAAGAAAGAACGTCTATGAAAGTTTTCGTAATAGTAGGTCCAACATCAACCGGCAAAACTTCTCTATCCGTTGAATTATGTAAAAAGCTGGGTGGGGAAATAATCTCGGCCGATTCCAGGCAGATTTATAAATACATGGATGTAGGGACAGGCAAACTTCCTATCGGTAGTTCTGTAAATATTAAAAAGGGGGACGAATTCTGGGAGCTGGACGGGATCAAGGTTTGGGGTTACGACCTGGTAGTTCCCGACCAATACTTTTCAAGCTATGACTTTGCAAAGTATGCACCGGAGAAGACCGAAGAGATTTTTTCCGGAGGCAAAAACGTGTTTCTTGTTGGCGGCACCGGGTACTACGTGGACACGGTGACCGGGAAATTGGTATTAAATAACAATATTGAACCTGATTTTGCCTTACGTACCGAACTTGAAAAAAAGCCTCTCCCGGAATTGCAGACCCTTCTCACGTCGTTAAATCTAGAGGCCTTCCAAAAAATAGATAAGAAAAATCCGGTGAGATTAATCCGTGCTATTGAAAAAGAAAAAGGGAAGAAAAAAAATCTTACTCCCCTACCCCACCCCGACGCTGAATTTATTTATATCGGACTTTCTGGTCCCCGCGAATTTTTATATTTCAGAGCGGATAAATGGGTCGAAGAAATTTGGAAAAATAAACAAGTTATTTCGGAAACAGAAAAATTACTGTCTATGAATTTCGGTTCCTTCCCACCTCTCCGCGGACTTGTATATAAAACTGCGGTGTCCTTTATAAATAAGGAAATTACGGAGGCCGCGGCAATTCAAAGGATAAAATTTGATATTCACGCGTATATAAGGCGACAGCAAACTTGGTTCAAACGTAACCCGGATATTAAATGGTTTGATGTTTCTGTCGATTCATATACGGAAAACGTGTATAGTTTTATTAAGGAGAACTTAAAAAATGGATAAACAGGTCGTTATTTCTTTTAAAACTATTTTATTAACCTTTGCGGTTGTATTGGCAGGTTACGTAATTTATAGACTGGGTTCTGTTATAGGCATCTTCGCCATCGCCACTCTTTTAGTTATCGCCATGGAGTCGGTGATAAATTATTTTATGAGACTCACGGTCTTTAATAAGCCTTTGAAAAAAGGGGTTGCTGTTTTGATTTCGTATGGGTTGTTACTACTGGTAATGATTGTAGTAGGGACAGTGGGACTGCCTCCGGTTATTGCCCAGTTCCAGAAAATGATTGTGGGAATTTCGCAGATTGCTCAGGGGCTCAATCTGGGCGATGATTTCAGCATTCAGCTAAAAGACTTTTTACCCCAGGCCGCCAACGTTTCATCCGAGCTTTTGTCTGTGACCATTTCTGTATTTTCAAATGCAACTACGATATTCAGCATATTTGTGATTGCAATCTATATGTCTTTAGACTGGAAGAATCTTAAGAAACGCTTCCTATCTCTTTTCCCCGAGCGTTTAGAAGATGAGGCCGAAGATACTTTTTTGGAAGTAGAAAGAAATGTCGGCCAGTGGTTAAAAGGCCAGCTTCTTTTGATGCTGGTCATCGGCGTGGCAAGTTTTATCGGTTTATTGTTGCTCGATATTAGGTATCCTTTGGCTTTGGCTATGGTCGCCGGTCTATTGGAAATAGTTCCGATGATAGGACCTGTACTTTCTGCCGTGGTAGCGGCGATTATTGGATTCTCCGATACCCCCGTAAAAGGTGTGGGAGTCATCGCTTTATTTATAATCATTCAACAGTTGGAAAATAATTTGCTCGTCCCGAAGATTATGCAGAAAGTGTCGGGGTTCAGCCCTTTGATTATTTTGTTGGCTTTACTTATTGGATCTGAATTTTTCGGTGTGGTAGGAGCAATTGTTGCGGTACCGACGACGATGATAATTTCAATAATTCTAAAGAGAGTTTTGGGGCGGTCGGATTAAGTCCAGTTAAGTCAGCCAAGCTTTTCAATGGATTTTTATCAAAGCTTGTAATTATTGCTAACCAGGGCATCGATAGATTCAAGCAAAAGTTTAAAGTCCTTCATATAATCTACCTCAGAAATTTGGACGGGATTTTCCAATAAATAGCAGGTGCCGCCCTCTTTTATAAACTCTTTTGGATAAAACTCAATTTTATTTTTAAACAAGTCCTTTTTTATAGTATCTTCGTAGAATTTAAAATCAATGATATACGGCATTTGTGTTATATATTCGTTTTCAGTCGCCCTAAAATCTCTTGGTTCTGCAGCAGCAATGTTATTAAAATCTATGACTTTATTGCTTTCAACTTTCCCTATCGAAACACAGGATTCATATCTGTATCTATACCCGGATAAAACAATTGAATTATCTGTGTACGTGTCGCCCATTCTTTTAAGAAATGAAGATGACTGAGGTGAGTGTCCGCATAGCAAATAGAAAGGCTCCGAGCCAAAATGATCCTTAACTAAATCCAAGGCACCCCTAAAACCCAATCCCAACTCTTTTGGAAATTGAACCCATCTGATATTTGAATTGGACTCTTTTAGGTATCTTAATCGAGTTATCTTTTCTTTTGATAAGGTATCTTCGATATCTTTATTTGGAAGAAAAACCACTAAGTCCTTTATACCAGCAAGATTAACGGAATCTAAAACGTATTCTAAAAGTAGCCTGTCCTTGTACAAAATGTGAGATTTTGTACCCATCCCCAATCTGGTTCCACTACTTCCCGCCATAATCAAGGCTTTATTAACCTTACTAGACATAAGGGTATATTATCACGGCCATTCGGCTGCTATAAGTTCAAATAGCGTACAATACTGCTAGCCAAAGTATCAAATCCCCACCTCTTCTTTAAACTATCGGTTCCAAAGTAGTACAATAACGCGTATAAATAATATCTTAACGTACGCTTTCTGTAACAATAAAAAAAGAAATATCTCCAACGAGGTGATGATAAATCTTAAGTGTACTGATTTCCTTTCAGTTGAGTGCTCAACAAATGCGATCGGTTTAATGAATACTAATAAACTTCTGTCACTTATAAAGGAGTCTAATTATAAATACATCATTGGTTTGGGAATTTATGCTAGTAAAAATAATGTAATAAAAATCGAAAAAAAGGCGACGAATCACTTCAGAAATGAGAAAGCTATAAAGAAGGCACCTAACTATTATGATATTGGTGAGTTTATCAAAATTGAAGATATGGACACTAATTTTGTTATTAGTGACAAGATGGGAAACTCTTGGTGCAATATGACTGCTTTTGTTATAAGGGACTGTCTAAACAGAAATAACATCTCCGCACTAAATGGGTTTATACATATTCCAAACGAACCTGAAAATCTACCTGTATATCAGAGTGTAATTCAAAACGTTTTAAATAGTATAAAAAGTTCCAACTAGTTTCCAACTGCCAGGCTCAAGACAAATACAAATACGGGAAGCGAATAAGCCAGATTCTGTTCGCCCTTGCGGGTTGCGAACCATCTATCTACGCCCCATCTTCGTGCCTCGCCGAGCAGGCTGATAACGGCACATTCGTGGGTTGCTGAGGGGTGGGATTGCCCGTTTCACCCTGTTTCATGGCAAAGCTTTAGAAACAGGCTCGTCTCTGTTGCTCTCGGAGCGCGTCCTCGCCCTCCGTCCTTTCGCCCTTTCGGGCTAAGACACCAGAACTTGCGTTTCGGAGATTGCCCTCCGTCCCCCTGCTCTGTACAGTCTGGACTTTCCTGGCCTTAAAAGGCCCGGTTCGCCTGCTTCCCGTGGCCGTATTCTACCACCTTTTCTTTTATCGGTAATGTTTTCAGCGTATGAAAAATGTATTAACCGGCCAACTTTTCCGTATGCGAAATCTATCTACTAAGGGTATGGTGCGAGGAGGTAACATTCTCCGTACACGGAGTTGTTACCGATGAGCAGCACGCCCACTCTGTGATGAGATAACCTTTTGTACCAGATAAAGGTGTTGCGAACAGACAACTTCTGAGTATTCGAAGCTGTTGTCCTGTGAGCAACACGCCCGACCTATGATATCATTACTCCATGACCGAGCCACTTGATCCAAATAAATATCATGTATTAACACCGGTGGCTAAAAAGAGGATTGTGTTCGCCGGATTATTCTTCGCACTTATCGTTTTGCCCTTTCTTTTAAGAGCCTACTACCGGGTTGCCTTAAACAGGCCCTCCCAGTCCGGAAAAGAGGTAAGTGTGGAAATTATGAAGGGGGACGGAGTTGCCGATATTGCCCGGGATCTTTTAGAAAAAGGAGTGATAAATTCGGATTTTCTTTTTAACATCTACGTTTACACAGGCAAGTTCGGAAACAGGATACAGGCGGGGACATATAAAATACCTGCTGGGTCTAATTTGAAACAAGTCGTTGAAATCATTCAGCACGGAACTAACGATGTTCAACTCACTTTTCTCGAGGGATGGAGATCCGAGGAATTCGCGCGTCTTGCGTCAAACAATCTGGATAATATAGATTTCCAGGAATTTATAAGTCTGGCAAAAGACAAAGAAGGATTTCTTTTCCCTGATACATATTCTATAAATAAAGATATACAGGAAGAGGAGCTCCTGAATATTTTTACTTCTACTTTTACCGAAAAGACAAAAGACATTTTGACCGAAGACAAACTGACAAAAGCAGGTTTGACGCGGGAGCAGGTGATTATTTTTGCCTCAATTCTGGAACGCGAAATTCATACAGAAGAAGATAGACCGATTGTAGCCGGAATTATTATTAAAAGATGGAGGGAAGACATGAAGCTGGATGTGGACGCTACTACACAGTACGTTGCCGCGTGGCAGGATATTTGCGGCGCCCCGGAAAGATGCATTCCTCCGCTTGAGGACGTGGAAAATTTTGACTGGTGGCCTGCAATCCTTACGCAGGACGATCTTGAGTTGGACAGCCCTTACAACACCAGAAAAAACCTCGGATTACCCCCGTTGCCCATTTCCAATCCGGGCTTAAGTGCAATGGATGCGGTATTGAATGCTAAGGAAAGTCCCTATTATTTTTATCTTACGGATAAGGAAGGCGCCGTTTATTACGCAGTAACCTTGGATCAACACAATGCCAACGCTGTGAAATATCTTCAGTAATTTTGCGGAGAGTTGTTAAGGGCATTCTCTATCATTCTTCTTGTAACACAAAAACCCAGATCCCTGATTATCTTTTCGTTGATGAAAATCGGGATGTTGAACATTTTGCAGACCTTGAACGCCACCATCGGCGGTATATTAATATCAGTAAATTTTCTTCCCTGCTTTAAAGTTAAATATGAGTAGAAAGTGTTGTCCTGAAATTTATATATTTTTGAGGAAACAATCTCTGCTTTTAATGTAGTGAGGATGTGACGGAAAATAGTATAAAGATCGGGGTAGACAACATCTGACCTATCCCTAAGTTCCATCGGGATAAGAACTTTCGGATTTTTGCACAAAAAATAAGCAGTCTTCTTGGCGTCCCCGGGTATAGTAGTGATATACTTTGCTTCCTTATACATTTTCCCGATGTTAGAATATAGCTGTATAATTTACTTATTGTATGCAACTGCTCAAAGATATTTACAATAACGCCGAAGCCCTGAAAGGGCGCAGGCTCATAACCGCGACCGTTGCCCTTTCAATAGTTTTCCTGGGAATCGGCATTTTCATAGGTTATCTTAACAACCTCATATTAAAAAAAGGTGAAATATCAATGGATACGGTACTTCCTCCCCCTGTGGCAGACACTACAATCGTGCTTGAGGGCCGCGTAGTCTATACCAACCCGGAATACTACCCCGGTGATGAGATATCATTTGTTTTGACAGATGCCTCCGGTAAGGAAGTTTCTTTACTCAGGGCCGATGACGACAAACTGGCTTTAGCCGAGGGGTTAAATGTTAAAGTGCGGGGCGATGAGATGAGGACCAAGTCAGGAACCAAGTATTTAATGGTCAGGGAGGTTATTATTAATGCCGCAAATTGAATTTATCAACGTTTCCAAAGAATATGATCCCGGCAAAAAAGTGCTGGATGATGTGACGTTCAAAGTTGAACCAGGTGAGTTTATGTTCGTAGTCGGGCCTTCGGGTGCAGGTAAGTCGACGATTATTAAATTGCTGACCAAAGAAGAAATGCCCGAAGTCGGAGACATCCTGTTTAACGGTGAGAGTATTTTGAATATTTTAAAGGAGTCCGTACCCGATCTGAGAAGAAAGATTGGCGTTGTTTTTCAGGACTTCAGGCTTCTGGACTCAAAAACTGTTTTTGACAATGTCGCAGTGGCCCTGGAAGTTGCCGACTCAAATTTAGACGAGATCAGAAGCATCGTACCCAATGTTCTGAACATGGTCGGATTAACAGACAAAATGTTCAAGTATCCCAGACAGCTTTCGGGAGGAGAAAAACAAAAAGTCGCTATTGCCCGCGCATTAGCCCACGAGCCCGACGTCATATTAGCCGACGAGCCTACAGGGATGATAGATCCTGATTCTGTGGATGATGTGCTCGAGGTTCTCGAAAAAATAAACTCCTTGGGTACCACGATCTTAATGGCCACGCACGACCAGGAGATTGTGAACGCGATGAAAAAGAGGGTGCTCCGTATCGAAAGAGGTCAGGTAATTTCGGATAAGAAGGGGGGAAAATATCGTGGCTAAAAGTTGGTCAATTTTCATGTCGAATATAAAGAAGGAGAAGTTGCTGAGCGTTTCAAATATCCTGATAATGACCGTTACTTTCGTTCTGCTCGGGCTTCTTATAAATATTGTAGTATTCTCACAGACTGCGTTAAGGTATCTGGAGGATCAAGCCCAGGTTACGGTTTTTTTCAAAGATGATTTCGGTGAAGACAAAATTGCCGTTTTAAAAGACAATCTGGCAAAAGATAAAAGAGTATCCGAAATGGTGTATGTTTCAAAAGAAGACGCGCTGCGAATTTTCAGGGAAATAAATAAGGATGAACCTGTGTTGCTCGAGTCGGTCTCGGCTAGCATACTTCCTGCGAGTTTGGAAGTCCGCGCTGGAAATATTTCCAACCTAAAACCTTTAGCCGAAGAACTGAAGCTTTTGGATGGTGTGGAAGAAGTTAGATATTTTGAAGACGTGGTGTCCCGTTTCAAATTTTGGAGCACGGTAGTTTATATCGTTGGCACACTTTTGGTTCTGATATTTTTCGTGATCTCCTATTCCGTAGTCATTGCTGCTCTGAGAACAACCATAAATTCTAAAGGCGTAGAGTTTGAAATCATGAAAGTAGTGGGAGCGTCTGATGACTACGTTAAATCACCTCTTATACATCAGGGCGTGTTTTTCGGATTGTTCTCATCTTTTATAGCCTCCGTGATAATGATTTTGCTTGGGGTTGGAATTACGCTTGCCAATGTATTTCCCAAGGGATTGGGCCTTGGTTTTTTACCGGGTGTTTTTATGGCGCCGTGGGTTTTCTCAATAATTCTCACCTTCATCTTGCTTCTTTCAGGTTTCCTCCTGGGTTACCTCGGAAGCTCGGCGGCTATCAAAAAATATCTGAATTATTAAAGTTATGCTAAGTAAAAAAACGTTGTTATGGGTTTTACCCTTAATATTTTTTCTGATTCCTTTGATGACTGTTTTGGGTCAGACGACAGCAAATCCAGATGATGTTGAAGAATTGGAAGAAAAAATTGAAAAATATGAGGTGAAGATAAACGAACTTCAAGGCAGAGCAAACACTTTAGCGAATGAAATAGAATACATGAACAGCCAGATCGGTCTTACAGAGCTTAAAATCCAAAACTCCGTTGCAAAGATAGCCAAGACTGAAAAAGAGATCCAAAAACTAGCAGGGGACATCGAAGATTTGAAAGCACGTATAGTAAAGCTGGAAAAGTCCATCGATTACCAAAAAGATGTATTGTCGGCAAGGATACGGGAACGGTATAAATCGCGGGATGAAAACGCCATGGTTGTGCTCTTTGGTTCGATAACGCTCGAAACCATGGTTCAAAAAGTAGAATATCTCAAAGCAATGGAAAGGTACGACAACAAACTTCTGGTAGAAATGGGAGACACAAAGACCAGGTACGACATGCAGAAAAATCTGTTCGAGCAGAAAAAAGAGGAGGAGGAAAAGCTAAAGTCCCAGCTGTTGAATGAAAAAGCTGCGCTGGATGTTTATAAAGGACAGTTGGACGCTCAGAAAGAGGAAAAAAAACAATTATTGGAGTCTACCCAGAACGACGAAAGTAAATACCAGCAACTCCTAAGGGAAGCTCAACGTGAGTTGGAGCAGATACTTGGGGCTGTCGGAGTGTTAATTAATACTGAATCAAGAGAAGTAGAAAAGGGAGAATTGATAGGAATACAAGGCAACACCGGACGTTCGTCGGGAGAACACCTACATTTTGGAGTTTATAGGTATTCGTCGTTGTCAGAGATAAACGGATGGAATTGGTATTACAGCAATACTGTCGACCCTCTCAAGAAATTGGAATCAAAAACTGTCACCTGGTATGACTGCGGTGTGTCAACTAAAACAGTGGGAAAAGGTGATTGGGATTGGCCAATAGCTGGTTCTGTAAAAGTTACAAATAGTTACGGCGACAATTGCTATAAATATACAGATAATGGGGGGAAAATGCATCCTGCCCTAGACTTAGTTGGGGCGCCAAGTTCTCCAATATACGCGGTTGATGACGGTGATGCCTATTTCTGTAAAAATTGTCTCGGTGATGGTGCTAACGGAGTTTTCATTTTCCATGACGATGATTATATGACCGTGTACTGGCACTTACAGAACTACAAGTAAAGTGAGTTTATCAGACTAGTATCTATTCTGTTTAGAAAACGTTATCACATTTTTTATTCCTCCTCGTGCATATTATCCGTGTGAAGATTTTGATGCTTATCTTTGTGTTATTTGTATTAATTAATGGAACTGGAGCCACTTCGGTGTACTCCGGACGTTGTGTGTATCCGGGCGGCATTTTTAAACTCAATCTTTCCGGTGACGATAACTACCGCGCGGCCGTTAGTAACGAACACTCAATACTTGAGTTTTATGATGTTGTAGAAGAAAGCGCTGAAAAGCTTGAGCCCGGTTTTGCCGGAAGGTTTCAGTTATCGAAACTCAACTATGTGAAAGTGAATTCTGTAAGTGGCCCCTATTTTAAGCTGGGGTTCGATATTTATGATGGGACAGGAAATTTAGTTTCTACTATAGACTCCGGGGGAATTTGTAATCTTGCTTGGTTCCGGGAAAAACACGGGGGTTTCGGACGCCATTTACGTGAAAAACCCCCGCCCGAAATTTACGGAACCGTAGTATCTGCCAAATCCGGGGAAAAGGGAAAAAATATGAAGGCAGCAGTATTTTGCCTGGTTTGTTTCACACTGGGCGGGTTTATGGGTTTCAGGACGCCAAAAATGATAGAATACTGAGGTGTCAAAAACCCTGAAAAGCTACAAAAGATGGCTTCCGGCTATTATAGTAATGGCCGTAATAACCCTTTTGTCGTCCATCAAAGGGCCATATATCGACGCTGTAGGTTTGGGTAAAGAAAGTTACCACATAAACGGACACTTTTTCTTTTTTGTCGCCCTTTGTATTTCTTACTACTACGCTACAAAAAAAGTGGCGTTATCGGTTGTACTTACTATGATATTCGGAATATTCGACGAGCTGCACCAGCTTTTTACCCCATTTAGGAACGCAAGCTTTTTTGATATTCAGGTAGATAGTTTGGGAGCGTTGATCGGAGGCGCATTCTCATGGAAATTGTGGCCGCTAATACGAAACAAACTCGAAAATTTGCAGAAGAAATAGCTGCAAAATTAAAGCCCGGAAATATTGTGGCGTTGTATGGAGATCTCGGCGCGGGTAAAACAACTTTCGTCTCGATGGTCACTAAAGCGTTGGGATTTAGCGACAGAGTTCAAAGCCCGACCTTTGTTGTTTCAAGAATATATAGCGGGGGCAATTCAACTTCTGAAATAAAATATATTCATCATCTTGATCTTTACAGAATGCAGGATTCCACCGACATTAAAGATTTGGGAATAGACGACTATCTGAGCCAACCCGATTCCGTAGTCTTTATTGAGTGGCCGGAAGTAGCCGAGAAGTATTTACCGGAAAAAACAATCAGAATCTTCTTTGAAATCCTATCTGAAAACGAAAGGAAAATACATGTTCAAAATTTACATTGATACGAGATTAAGAAAACAAACTACGGTGTCCCTTTTTGAAAAAACCTTTTTATTCTGGTTTAAAAAAGACAGTCTGGTCGTTGAGGCCGATCCCGCCGACGCACTCTCGGAAATTTTGAGAAAAAACAACCTCGGGTTAGACCAGATTTCCTCATTTAAGGCTTACCCGGGTCCCGGTTCTTATACCGGTTTGAAAATGGGTCACGCTGCCGTAAATGCTTTAAACTGGGTTCTCAAAGGTACCCCGGCAGTTAAATTGCCCCTGCCTAAATATGGCTCGGAGCCTAACATTACGCCCCCGAAAGGCTCAAATGAGTTGCCTCCGGCATCCTCTTTTGCTCGTCCCCAGGTTACAAAATAGAGTATAATTGTCCAATATGAAAATTGTCGTAACAGGAGCTGCAGGCTTTATAGGGTCGCATCTTTCCGAGAGATTAAAAAGTTTGGGTCACGACGTTATCGGGATAGACAGTTTTAATACTTATTACAACCCCGAGCTTAAAAAATTGAACGCCAAGGATCTTGAGGAAAAAGGAATTTCTATTGAAAAAAGAGATTTGGTGACCGACGATGTTAGCGATGTTATACAGGGAGCCGATGCCATTTTTCATCTTGCTGCGCAGCCGGGAATATCATCCACAACCCCATTCGAACATTATTTAAACAACAACTTCATTGCTACTAATAACCTGGTAGAGGCTGCAAGGTCCGCAGGGACAAAGAAATTTATAAACATAGCTACTTCCTCGATATACGGCGCGCACGCGACTGAGGACGAAACTACAGCCCCAAAACCTACATCTAATTACGGTGTCACCAAACTTGCTGCAGAACAGCTCGTTCTCTCCTACTTTAGAGATAAGGGGTTTCCTGCTGCATCAGCAAGACTTTTCTCCGTTTACGGCGAAAGAGAAAGACCTGAAAAGCTATATCCTAAATTGATAGACGCGATTCTTAACGACAAGCCATTCCCTCTTTTTGAAGGGAGCCAGGAGCATCTCCGCAGCTACACTTATGTCGGTGATATTATCGACGGGCTCGTACTCATTCTTGATAATTTCGAGAAAAGTGCGGGAGAGATATTTAACCTGGGCACCGATCAGGCTATTACAACCGGAGAGGGTATAAAGATTGTAGAAGATGTTCTTGGAAAGAAAGCCGTTTTGGATATTAAGCCAAAAAGACCGGGGGATCAAAAGGAAACCCACGCCTGTATTGATAAAGCGAGGCGTATATTAGGTTATAATCCGGTTACGACCCCTCAGGTCGGGCTCAAAAAAGAGGTGGATTGGTTTAAGGAGAAAATATGGAAAAAAATCGACTTATATCTCTAGTTATTCCCTGCTACAACGAAGAAAAAAATATAAATAGGACAATTGAAGGTTTGCTGGAACTTGAAAAGCAGTCGGGCGAAACCTTCGAAATAATTGCCGTCAACGACGGAAGTAAAGACGGAACATGGGGTGTAATCAAAGATTATTCCGAAAAATACCACAATGTTATCGGTGTTAATTTAATGGCAAATTTCGGACAAAGCGCCGCTTATATGGCCGGATTTGATATTTCAACAGGAGACTACGTGATAACGGTGTCAGCGGATATGGAAATTTCATTGGAAAATATTTCTAAAGTTATCCGGTATCTGGACGAAGGTTACGATTTCGTAAATACGCATCGCGTGGGAAGATGGGGCGACGAGAAAGCCGGGCGTCAGGCTAAGAGCGGTTTGGCTAATAAAATAATCGCAAAAATATCCGGAGTGACTATGCAGGACAGGGGCTCGGGTATGAAAGGATTCAGACGTGTTTTGGTAGAAAACCTACGTTTATACGGAGAAATGCACCGTTTTATCCCCGACTACGTAAAAGTATACGGAGCCAAAATGACCGAATTTGAAGTCGGGTTCAAAGACCGTGAGTACGGCGAGTCTTACTATAAAGGGCACAAAAGGACTATTAAAGTTTTGCTAGACTTGGTCACTTTATTCTTTATGCTCTATTTCTCTACAAAACCCTTTAAGGCTATGCCCGGCAGACTGTTCGGTTTTGCGGGGGCACTGATAGCCGGTCTCGGGGGTCTGGGAGCATTTTATCTTTTAATACTGAAATTAATGGGGGAGAGCATCGGAAATAGACCTTTGCTTACCCTGTCGGTCTTATTGATAATAGTAGGTGTTCAGTCGATGATGACAGGTATGATGGGGGAGCTGAGCATGAGAACCTACTTCGAATCTTCGGGAAGAAAGACCTATATTGTTCGTCAAGTCGCCAAAAAAGGCGGGCAAAACTAGGTCATTCCCGGTTGTGTTTTAAAGGTTGCAAGCCTTGTGTTCCTTATGTAGCATTGACAGATACAAATTTGTTTTTAGGAGGTATTTATGGAAAAGTCTAAAAGTTCAAACATCGTTCAATTAGTACTCATTGCGGCGTTAGTCGGGGCGGCTTTTTATATCGGCGGGCTGTCATCAAAAGTGGGAAAGTTGGAAGAAGCTAGTAAGAATAATGCCGGGACGCCTTCTAAAGCTACCGGTGAGGATGCGGCTGCCTTTAATGCTGTGGAACTGGCTTCCACCCTTGGTTTGGACTCGGGAGCTTTCAAGACCTGCGTCGACAACCGTGAAACGAAAGCAAGGGTCGAGGAGGAAGAAAAAGGCGGACAGAAAGCCGGTGTATCCGGAACTCCCGGTATATTCATGTTCGATACCCAGACAGGAAATTCCGCAGTCATTCCCGGAGCAGTAGATTCCACCACGATGCAGCTTTTTCTTGATAACCTGATTGCGGGGAAAAGCACAACATTAGGTACTCAGGAGTTCAAACTTGAAAAAGTCGCGAACTTAGTAGCTTTGAATGATGCAGACTACGTTAGAGGAGATAAATCGGCACGTGTGTTGTTGTTCGAGTATTCCGACTACGACTGTCCTTTCTGCAAAAGGGTTCACCCTACATTAAAAACTCTTCTGGAAAATAACGCAGACAAGGTCGCCTGGATCTACAGGCAGTTCCCGCTGGATCAGTTGCATCCTACAGCCAGAGCCAAATCCGAGGCCGCGCTTTGCGCAGGAAAGCTCGGTGGAAATGATGTCTTTTGGGCATTTTCCGACGCACTGGCCACTAAATAAGTGGGGGTAAGAGTCCCCGCTCGTTAATATGAACAGATCAAGATTATTATTTACTGCAAAATTATTGGCCTCAATAGGAATAGGATTGGCCTTGTACTTGTTCGTAAACTACCTGACACAGCCCGCATACAGGCTGTGTACGATAAGTGCCAAAGTCAACTGCGATGCCGTTATTAGCGGAGAAGTATCCCAAACTTTGGGCATTCCTACGGCTTTATATGGCCTTGTCGGTTACACGGTGATTTTGGTAGCTGCTTTTCTTGGTAAAAAGAAACTTATGTTGGGAACTGCTATCTTCGGCGCCCTTTTTTGTATTCGCTTAATTTATATTGAAATCTTCCGAATAGGTGTGATTTGTCCGGTATGTATTTTGTGCTTCATAGACATGGTATCTTTACTTACCGTGTCGTATCTTCTGGTCAAGAAGAAAGGTTCCGTTACCCCACCCGTGGAAAACGTGCAGTAATACCCACCCAGTTTGTATAATAGAGTCATGTTCGGAAACTATCCTGTAAATGATGATTGGGTTTTCTTTTGGCAGGTAAAAGCATTTGCGTCAGGAATCTTTAAAATAAACGCCGAACTCGATCCGTCATTTGTCGCGCAGGGTTTTTTGGGATTGCTTTGGTCAAAAATATTCGGTTTGGATTATATTTCACTTCAGGTTTTGACTTTTCTAATTTCATTAGGAACCGCCTTTTTCGTTTATAGAATTTTATTATTATTGGGTTCACGAAAAATCTATGCGATTGCCGGGGCGCTTACCCTGCTTTTTAATCCTCTGTTTTTTGTTTCTTCTTTCACTTTTATGACAGACAACTACCTTCTGTTTTTTCTGTCCGCTTCAACCTACTTTTTTGTCCGTTACTTCACAGTGCCTTCATACAGGAATTTAATAACGGGTTCTTTTTTCGGTATGCTGGCGTCTGCGACCCGCCAGAACGGTATTCTTATTTTTATACCCGCACTTCTGTTGTGCGCCCTTCCGTTCAATAAAGAAAAATTCAAGAAATTAATAGTGCCTGTGTTTTTCTTTTTCCTTTCCATAGCAATAGCATTATTTTGGCCAAGGTTCGGGGAGAACAAAAGATTTTTAGAAGTTGCTGATATTGCCGGGCGTCTGCAAAGCCTACTTTATGCTCCCCAATATCTGCTAATATTTTTATCTCCGGTTTTGTTAGGAATAAGAGGGCAGTTGAAAGGTCTGTGGAGAAAAGTTACCGCCATGCTAATGGCTATTCTCGTTGCCTACTTGCTTTTCACAACAGACCTTTTTCCGATGGGCAATGTGGTCTACATCGAAGAACTTTACGCAAAGTCCGACTTCAGATCTAATTTTAGTCTCTTTGATAACATCTTTTTTAAAACGTTTCTCTCCGTTGTATGGGGTTTTGGTCTTTCCAAGATATTGTTCTATGTGATACCGAAAATTAAAAATATTGCGAAACGCGTCGGTTTGCATAAACAGGAAATATTTCTGCTACTCTCAGCCGCTTTAAATTATGCGGTCTTATTATTTTCCTCGGACATGTACGATCGCTATCTTCTCCCGGTCTTCTTATTTTTACTGTTATTTTTATTCGGGCGGTTGGGCGCGGGTTATTCTCTGGATAAAGTCTCTGTATATTTATCAATCGCTCTTTTCGCGTTTATATCAATTGCTCTTCAGTGGGATTTTTCGGCGAAGAATAGTTTAATGTGGGAACAGTTAGGGGAACTTAGACAAAAGACGGGGTTGAGTACACAAATAGATCTTAACGACACTTACATAAATCATATTACCGTGAGAGAGTCCGGGGATTTTACAGGTTTGGAGCCAAGGCGCGGAAGTTTTGACTCCCTCTGTTTTATTCAGGATTATACGTTGGACAGCACCTACCCGTTTTCAAAAAAGGTGGAGAGTCTGGGGCGCGTTCTTTCTTCAAAAACGCTGGAAAACCCCAAACCTGCCGGGGTAAGAAAAAAGACACGCCCACGGGTCAAAAACAATCTGGACAGTTTGATTATTAACGAAGAATACCCATCCATACTTTATGGTTCGGTTGGGAAAAAGGCGTTTGTCGGAAGTTTTTGCGTGGCGAAAGACGACTAAAATGTCCGGTGTCTATCGGAACTCCAGAGTGTAATTATTGCAGTTGTTGCTGGAAGAGTCTTCGAGGGCCAAAAACCTTTCAGGACCGAGATCTCCGTGGGTTTCGGGGACGTAGTAAAAGCATTTTACCTGGTCGTACGTATCATTTTCCGGAGTTACTTTTATGAGCTTTGCAGTACCTTCGCCGCTTCCTGCACCAAACTGATCAACCAGCAATAAATATAAACCGTCCCCAACCCATAATTTATACGGATTGTTTTTCGCCTGATCAGGCTCGCTTATAATCTTTATGTATTCCTGCCATTCGGTAGCGCCGGCAGTTCTTCGTACAACCCCGGCATAACCGGTCGAGTTTCTTATGGGGGCATTCATGCTTGAGCGCCAGACCTCGGCATAGTTGTACCCACTATAAGTATATGTGTCTCTTAATTGTTCAGAGGAATAGAGGTTGTTTATTGCCGGATAATTAACACTTTCATTTTTACCCTGTTCTATTCCTAGCAAAAAACCAAAATAGAACCAAAAGAATGGGAGTGTAACGAATAATAGTAAGGCGAGAATTTTCGAAAACTTTGTTACAGTTGTTAATGACGTGGGGAGTTTCACCGATTAATTATACATCTGTTTGAATTTGCATCTGCGGGTAAAGTGGGTAGAATGCGTTTATGAAGAAAACCCTGCCGTTAATTATTATAGGTCTTGCCATCCTCGTGGGTCTATATCTCGCATTTCCCCGTACGGTAGATATAACAACGCAGGATATCGGAAGCGGTGTGCAGAAAACAGTGGAAATAGTAAAGGAGGAAGCAGATCTTAACATCGGAAATAAAGTAGATCTGACAAATAGAGGTTTAACCGCCGTTCCGAAAAGCGTGCTCGACAATTCGGGTATCATCGAACTCGATCTTTCAGGCAACCCTATTAGTTCAATGCCTTCCCAGGTACAAAACTGGAAAAATCTTAAGGTTTTTAAGGCCGAGAACAATATCATGAAGTCTTTACCCGCGGAAATAAGACTTTGGTCGAAAATTGAATCGATAGATGTCAGCGGAAACGGTATGACGGACCTTCCGGCCGAAATTGGTCAGCTTAGGAATTTAAAAGTTCTGGATCTTTCGAACAACGACATAGACGAATTCCCTAACGAACTGTTAAACCTTACGCAGCTTGAAACACTGGATCTGAGGGGCAATCCGGTTAAGAGCGATCATCTTGAGAGGATAAAAGGTAAACTGACTGATACGGAAATTTTGTTTTAGGTTTTTTGGTCGACCTTGTAACAGACAACGTCTGCAGTTATTTTAGATTAATTTCCCGAACAAGTTTGTAGCCGGTTTCTTCCCCTCTTACTACTTGTATATTATTTATCATGAATGCCTTTGTCTTTGTATGTTCCAATAATTCCAGTCTTATCTTCTCCAGCCGGCTGTTGTTGTTCTTAACAAACCCTAAAGTTATATGCGGAAAATATTGGTTTATTACGAAAGGATTTCCATAAATTTTTAGCATTTCTTTCTGTTCTATATTATATTTTCTCCGGGGTTTCAGGTAATCTTTGCACACGCAGTTACCTTTATATTTTGATACTTTTTCGACTATAGAACGATGAAGAGTTTTTAGCTCCGGGGTAGCTTCCAATTTCAGGTAAAATAATCCGAAGGGAAAGTACTCCAGTTTAGAAATTACGGTCTTTATACCGGACCGGTCTTTGAGTAAATCTTCAAGCTCCGAAATCACTTGAGGGATATTTTCTGTCGGAACATCCAGGTCATACATATTTAGATGGGGTCTGTTCGTGTCGGAAAATACAGATACCCCGTTATATTTAGAATTCAATATTTCGTTTATTATCGTGATTTCTTTAAAAAGTTCAGACTCTTTCCAAACATCACTTCCGATTCCTAACCATTCGCATTTAACGTTACTATTATTCATTTGCTTGTATTTTGTCTTAATAACTGATGTTCTTTTCTGGTCGGGGTGACAGGACTCGAACCTGCGGCCTTTCGCACCCCATGCGAACGCGCTAGCCAACTGCGCCACACCCCGACGCCTACGAGTCAAAATTTACCATTATTCCGGTCAAAAATCCAACATTTAAGGTTGGAAAAGGATTTAGAAAAAGAAAAAGCGGCAAAATTTTTTAAGTTTTGCCGCTAAGCTTTTTGCCGAAACGATTTTTTAATTCTTTGAACTTTTCGGCTTTTTTGTCCGTACCGGGAGTATTGATTGGTTTCCTTTTCGGTTTCGCTAATTGGGTTTTGGAAAAGAAACCCCAATTTAAGATAACTCCCTCTTTGCTTAACTCGCCCAAGAGCCGGGTTGGGTTCTTACTCGACTTAAAGGCGTACTGGAGATTGGTCAGGTTCGTTGAGCGGGTTGGTGCAGCTCCCCAAAGCTCAATCCTTTTGTAGGTGCTTTGGACCTCGCTTTTTGTGCCCTGACCTGTCAGTTCTACCCAGAACTCGTACACGGTATTTCCGTCCTTTCTGCCCGCCGTAAAAAAGCAGCGAACGCGGTATTTGATGCAGTGCATCCATGACGTCCGGCTGTCGATCCGACTTAATGACCACGCGGCCATTATCTTCAACGGTAACTACTGCGAACTTATCCACGGAAAGAACAAAACGTGCAAAGTTCTCAGCAGCCTTGCCGTGCATAGGCGGCCCATTCATAACAATCATTTTTTCTCCTTTCTTTTGTTTTTTGATTTCTGAACACGAATGTTACACGATAAAAGGGGAAAAGGAAAATCAAAGAGGTTTAATTAGTTTTATTTTGTATATTTGGCGTACCTTGCCAAAAGCCAGTTTTTTTGCCCAGCTTGAGCCTATATCCGTAAGTTTCTCTTTAGGAAAAAGCTCCATCTTATCCAATTTCATTGTTCCCGGCAGTGTTATAAATGCCCGTACGACGACATTTTCAATATATTCCCGGGAAAGCTCCGGAAGTTCCAGCCTGTCCGATTCGGATGGCTCCAGCTCAGGCGAATACCCAAGTATTAACTCTAATTCACCGGATGCCTTTAACAACGCTGTAATCTTGTTAACAGCCTCTTTAGTCGGATTCACTACCTGACCCAAAAGCGACCCCCAGGGAAGAATAATGCTCACTTTATCAGCAATTTCCGTCATGGTTACCGGTAAGTTTTCCAGGGAGGACACCAAAAAGAGGACGTTACCGAGCTTTTTTCGCACAGATTTGACCGAATACTCCTTCAACTGCTTTTCTACCGGATCAACCCCAATATACAGTGTGTCCGGATCATGCAGAGCTGATTCATACACAAATCTTCCGTCTCCGGTGCCGAAGTCGAGGTGAACAAATGAGTATTTAACGGCCATTTCTCTCAGGTCTTCTACCGAAATATCAATTGTCTTATTACCTTTTACCGACTTCATGCGGTAATGATAGAATAAGGCCGTGCATAAAGCAAAAGACAACATTTTAGCCGTCTGGCAGCCTGTCGGAGTGTCGACAAACCGCCTCTCCCAAATAGTGGGTGAGCGGTATGGTGCGCTTTCAAGTCATACGGGTACTCTGGATCCGATGGCGGAAGGTGTAGTAATAATTTTATTGAAGGACACCCGTCTTAAGAAATATGAATTTGCTCACTGGCACAAAACCTATGAGTTTCAAATTATTTTTGGCATGTCTACGGATTCTTATGACGCGATGGGTTTCACTACAGGAAAAAATAACCACGTTCCTTCTAAAAGGGAAATTGAAAATATACTGCCCAGCTTTGTCGGCTCATACTCTCAAAATGTTCCCATGTATTCCGCGGTAAAAGTAAAAGGGAAAAAACTTTTTGAAATAGCACATGCCGGCGAGACTCTGGAAAGCACACCTTTGAAAAAAGGGGAGATTTTCAACCTGAATTTAAAAAAATACAGCGAGGCGTCCCTTAATGAATGTATTAAAAACATCATAAGAAGATTGAACTCGGTCAAAGGAGACTTCAGGCAGGAGCCCATTCTTTCACAATGGAAAAAGTTTGCGGACACCGACCGTAAAGTTATCAAAGCCAAATTCGAGGTAGAGATGTCGAAAGGCTTGTATGTACGTTCTTTATCTCAGGATATTTGTAACAAATTAGGCTGTTTGGGATTTACTTACACAATAGTCAGAACGAAAAACGGCAGTTACGGAAAAAAGGAAGCGGTAACAGTAGAGAAGTTATTTGGCTCCCGGCGCGATTTCGACAACTTTGTTTCGGGAGTTAAATCCTGACACGATGCTGATCCTGCTTTTCGCAATGCCAAAATAATCGGATAAAGTATCGATTAGCTCGTTGTTAGCCTCATTTTCTTTTGCAACGGCTTTTACCGAAATCCTGAAGATTCCGTTAGATTGTTCAATTTTCGGTTCTTTTGCTCCAGGCTTTAAAAGTACATGGATTCTCATACGTCTATATATGATAATATATTTTGGCGTTCTTTTTAATTACCGGGAGGAATTTATGAATTTAGATATAGTTACAAAAAGACTTAAAATTATTTCGGATTTGCAGGAAGAGTTAAATGGCGTAAGAGCTGCCTATCAGGAGTCACTCGAAAACGACCCTGCTTACCAGGAATTGCAGGAAGAGGCGTCCAAATTTAGGGAAAGTTCCAAAGATAAAAAAATTCAGGTAGCTTCCAGCCAGACAATGAAAGCTATGGCCGATCAGATGAAAGAGCTCAAGACCGAGATTACAGAGAATAAGGACATTCTGGGTCAGGAGCTGGCTGACTACTACAAAGAGAGCGGCTCGATGGAAATTACTGATGAAGATGGGAACGTTAAAAGGATAGTGTTCTCAGTAAAACTTATAAACGGGTAATGGCTACAAAAAAAGAAGAGACAGGTTTTTTATACGCTGTCTCTTTTTAGTACTCTCTGCTTCACGAATTTATGTCTTCTTTAGTGGGCATTGTTCCTTCTGTAATCCCACACAAGAGCGGCGCATAAGAAACAAAAACGGGAAATCCGCATGCCGTATTCGGTCTTATCTGCCCGA
Source organism: candidate division WWE3 bacterium RAAC2_WWE3_1 (assembly GCA_000503835.1). Lineage (GTDB taxonomy): Bacteria > Patescibacteriota > WWE3 > UBA101185 > UBA10185 > UBA8498. The sequence goes on from CP006914.1 coordinate 818,095, forward strand.
TTTGTTGTAAATTTATCAGCGCCCCCTGCCCGGAAGTTGTCACTCAACTTCCTGTAAATTTTATCCGCGCTGTCAGTCCCGTTACAAGCGTTGTAGGCCAGCGAGAATAAACTGCAGGCATCTTCCGAATCTTCAAGAAGAGCCATTTTTCCTGCAGTCATGATTTGCCGCCTGGTTTCGGCTACGGCTTCGTTATTTGCTTCCAGAAGGTTCTTAACTGCTTCTTCTGAAATAGCCCGCACACTTTCCCGCAAAATCGTGTGGATTTTCGTAACTGTTTCCTGGGGAACGTCGTGGAACAGGCCCCAGATATAAGTACCTTTTGCCAATTCGACAAAAAATTCATGTGAACGCATTGTTTTAGCTCCCTTTCTAGTGGACTATTTCGCATCATTGTAACATCAGACAATAACATAGTCAACCTATAGCGTTAGAGTGCACGCGCAAAACCTATTGCCAAACCGCCCTTTTATGAGAGAATATCAATGTTATGAGCATTAGAAAAAAGAAAAAAGACGCACAAAAGAATAAAATGATCAGAAAGCACAGAAAGAAGTTCCGAAGGGTCAGCTAGTCACTTTTTTGTTGTATTTCCACCAAATCTTCTATCCCTGGTATTGTAATCCTCTATAGCTTTCACTAACTCTTTTTCATCGAAATCAGGCATATGTACGTCGGCGAAGTATATTTCGCTGTAAGCTGTTTGCCACGGTAAAAACCCGCTTAACCGTCTTTCCCCCGAGGTTCTTATCAAAAGGTCGGGGTATGGGTAAAGTTGTTCTTTGGTGTCAAAATAGTTCTTGAGCGCATATAAAGGATACTTTTTTGCGTATTTACCTGTGACGTTTCTGAGTTCTTCTGCTTTAACCCCGCCACTTTTTACATCTTTCAATACTTTTTCGATAACCCTGAGAATTTCATCCTGACCGCCGTAGTCGATAGCCATGTTCAGGTCGTAGTTAGAGTAGTTCTTGGTCTCTTCTTCAGCCTGAATAAGTCCCTTTCTCAACGACTCGGGTATTCTGTCTTTTCTTCCCAGGTGGTAGATTCTCACTCCATATTTATGGGCGTCCTTCATATTATCTAAAATATAGCTCTCGAAGATTTTCATTAAGTAAGACACCTCTTCGTCAGAGCGGTTCCAGTTCTCGGTAGAAAATCCCCAGAAGGTCAGTGTGTGTACGCCGAGTTCCCTGGATTTGTGCATGATGTTCTTAACGGCTTCAAAACCTCTTCTATGGCCTTCAAACGCGGGCAACCCGTGCTCTTTCGCCCATCTGCGGTTTCCATCCGGGATTATTGCTATGTGGTTGGGAATATTAAGTTGTTGGACGGTTTCCCCTTTTTCCATACTTGTTCAGAATTTGCCGTAACCCGTCCATTTTACTATAACAGCGATTGTATGTCCCGAAGGACCTCTTTCGCGTGCTCTGCCGGTTTTACGTTTTCGTAAATTTTGGCAATTTTGCCACGGGGATCGATTAGGAAGGATGTGCGGCGGATTCCCATGAAAGTTTTTCCCATGAAACTTTTCATGCCCCAGACCCCGTACGCTTCCACAACCTTTTTTTCTGTATCCGAAAGGATTGTAAAGGGTAAAGAATGTTTACCACCGAACTTTTTGTGACTTTCCACTGAATCTGTGCTAATTCCTACTACCCCGATTCCGGCTTTCTTGAACTCCCCCCAGTTATCTCTTATTTCGCATGCCTCCGTGGTACATCCGGGTGTGTTGTCCTTCGGGTAAAAGTATATAAGCAGCCACTTGTCTGAGAATTCCTTTAACGTTCTGACATTGCTGTTTTGGTCGGGCAGTGAGAACTGTGCCGCAACGTCCCCCACATTTAATTTTTTATTTTCCTTGTTCATTTTTTATGGGTAGCGAAAAATTTTACAGGTTAAGGTCGTCCAGATTGGTTTCGATAATGAGCTGATCCATTTCTTCAATATTGACACTATCAATCTCTTCAATCTGCTCTTCCGAGGTCTTTTCTTTTTCCGTCACCGGTTGTTCTTTCTTTACTTCTTCCGTAATCGGTTCTCTCTGTAATTGTTCCGCGGGTGTTTTGCCCTTGACCATCGTCTGGTAGACGAATAATCCTATGGCCGCTAATATCACTAAAAACCCGACTACCAGGAAGACCTTCAGACCTTTTCCGGCACCGTATTTGTTTAGCTCGTCTTCTACAGGCTTAGGTGTGTTCCAGTCGGGCATCGGTTCTGCCTGAGGTTGTTGTTCTATTGGTGTGTTAATTTGTTCATCCATATTTTTTCTCCTTATTAAAATTAATCCTGTTCCTCTTCTGTATCCGTAGCTTCATTTTCCGGTTTTTCGTTCTGTTCCCGGTTAAGTTTCTCTTCTTTTATTTGTTCTCTCATAGCTGCAATATGGGGTTTTACCTCTGTAAGATAGAAGTCTTTAATTTCCTGTATAACTTCTCTGGTTGCTGCAAGTTCTTCTCTGGCGGTCTTTAGTGCCTGTGTGAAGTTAATGTCGGAATCCTCGCAGGAAGCTGATTTTAATTCTTCAAGTTTGGCAAGATAATCGGAATAATTGGCTTTTAGTTTTTCGGAAAGCTCGTCCAGCTTAGTCATGTCTGTTTCCAAGGCGGTAATATTTTCTCCGGTGTACCCGTCTTCTTTTAGTCTGTTCACGAGATTTTCAAGTTTGTTTCCAAGGCCCAGGTATATTCCCTGATGTCTTTTTTCCAAATTTTTGTAGCGTGCAATCTTGTCCGCAATCCTTTGTGTCACGAGCTCGCATCTTCTTTCCTGGTTTTCAGCCTTTGTTAGCTGAACCCGCGGGGCGTCCAACTTGGGAAGGCTTTCATTCTGAAGATTTTTTCCCTCGCCGGCCGGAAGTACATTTTGAGTGGCGGAGGTGTATACAAGAGGGGAGATAAACAACAAAGAAACAACAGCAAGTTTAGTGAGAGTGTTAGTTTTCATAGCGTTATTATACGAATTGTTTGGTTAGTTTGGCAAATTCGGCGGCGGTCATAAATTCGGGAGTTGGGTGGTCAATATAGTTAGGATTAGGTTCTATATCCGCTGTTCCGTCCTTTTTCACCAGGTAGAAAGCCATTCCGTGCAGTTCTTCAATCTCTTCGTAGTCGGCGGGGGTATGACCGTGTGTCCAGTTGTCCATGGTAATTAGGGGGTCGTCGCCTACGTTGCTTAAACAATGTCCCCACTCCTGTGTTATTACGAGCTCATCTCCGGGCAGAATGCTCACAATGACAAATCTGTCTACTTTATTAGGTGTCCACGAACCGCCCTCGAAATGTTTTTCCTGCAAAAGAAGTATCCCTTTACCGCTCACTACGCGGTACGTTTCTTCATGGGGGTCGTTGTGATAGTGGCCGAACGTCTTTATAAATTCCTGTCCGTAAGTTCCGGGTGTAAGAACGGTCATGTTTTCCCAGCGGTTGTTCCGGGTTACACCGGAGAAAACCCAGTAAGCAAAATCCGGTCCTTTTTCTTCGGGACTTAACAGAACCGGAGACAGCTCTTCTTTTGTCCTTACTGTTTTAATTTGCACGGGCAGCAGTTAGTAATTTATCAGAACGTTAACATTTCCGGTCGTTTTTAGTTCTGCAATGTAGTTGTAATATTCCTGGCTCATTTTAGTCTGTTTGAGGCTTTCCCTGACCAGCGAGCGTCCCTGCTCATCATCGGTAATTTCAGGAAAGTTTTCCTTATTTTCTTCGATGTATTGTGTTACCTCTTCCTCTGATACCGTAACTTTGTCCTGCATTAATTTCTCTATGAGGGCGATATGTCTCACCTGATCTCTAAAATCAGTTTCGGTCATTCCGTTCTGTTCAAGGAACTGTTCCATTGTTTGTCCGCCCTGCACAATACCGTCCTGTATAGTTGCTATTTTGATATTAATTTCATCTTCGGAGACAACTATGTTTTTTGCGGCGGCCTCATTTTGTACGAGCCTTTTTTCTATCATATTGTTCAAGGCCTGTTCTCCAAGCTGAGCCTCAAGTACTTTTACAATTTCCCATCTGTATATGGGTTTGCCTTGAACTGTCGCAGCTATAAATAGGGACTTATTGTTATACAAAAGGGCGCCGAGGGCGAGAACCACAAGAGCGAGCACAAGTGCCCTGTTCTTTTTGAGCTCTCTTCCTATAAAACCTGCGGCCTCCTTGAATTTAACCGGCTCTAACTTTTTCAACTTAATCTCTATATTCTCCGACTTTTCCGGAACTTTTTCCTCTTCGATATTATGTGTTTTTTCTTTTTTATCCATTGCGAAAGTATAGCACAAAAATATGCGTTTATAGTTTAATTTAATACTACTATGCTTAGATTCAGAATAGCGGCAAAACCGACCCATATTATATAGGGAATAAATAAACGGGCTGCCACTTTAGACATTTTTCTAAAGCTCAGGGCGGTCAGGATAATTACCGTTTCAAGTACGACAATCTCAGCTAAAGCTATACCCGGTTCTCTCATTCCAAAGAAGATCACAGACCAGAGAGCATTCAGGCTCAACTGTATAGCATAAAGTATTATCGCCTTTGTTTTGTCTTGTTGCGGGGAATCTTTTTTCCAGACCAGATAAAGGGCAATTGCCATAAGAATATATAAAAGGCTCCACACCGGGGCAAATATCCATTCGGGAGGACTAAAAAAGGGTTTGTTTAGGCTCGCGTACCAGGTGCTGATGTTCGGTGTTGTGAAATAGGATCCGAGAGCCGCGGCCGCGAAAGTTACGATTAAGGATATTATTAGTTTCATTTATCGGTTGGACTGCGCGTCCGTTAAAAATAATTAACCTGTATTTATTATACATTTTTGAAGCACACCCATCCGTTATATAATCGACAGGATGAGATTTATAAAATTCGTATTTCCTGCCGGTCTTGTTCTTCTCTATTTGTATCTATCATACGCCGGGTTTTATAACAATATGAAAGAAAAGAATTTACAAAGTGTGTTCAAAGGAAATTTAATGATATTCGATAATCCCGACGCCGGTGGTTCGGTTAAGTACGTAGCTTTGGGGGACAGTCTGAGTGCCGGTGTCGGCAGTGAAAGCATGGAAGAAACTATTGTGTATCTTTTCGCGTCCGAACTTTCCAAAACATACGGAAAAGTGAACGCGGTCAACCTGGCTTTACCCGGCGGTACCACGGAGGATGTGATAAATGACCAACTGCCCTTCACCATAAGTGAAAAACCTGATTATGTCACACTTTTGATCGGGGTAAATGACATTCATAACAAAAGAACCGAAAAGGATTTTAGAGAAAATTATTCGTTAATCTTAAATGAGCTGGTATCAAAAACGGAAGCAAAGATCGTAGTCATAAATCTGCCTTACTTAGGAGCAGATAAAGCTATCCTTCCGCCTTACAGCTGGATACTAAACTCAAGGACACAAAAATTTAATAAGGTAATTTCCGAACTGGTGACCGGAAACGAAAGCCGTATCAGACTTGTAGATCTGTACGGCAAAACGTATAAAATCTCTAAACAGGTCCCCGGATACTATTCTTCTGATTTGTTTCATCCGTCAGGTAAAGCGTATTTACTCTGGAGTCAATTTATAAATGAGAATTAACATCCCGGATCCGGTTTTTCAAACGACCCTATTTATTATAATTTTTGCCTTTTTTGTTGTGCTGTCCATAAGAAAGGACGCGAAACCACATGAATTGGATCATGGTCACACCGATGAATTGAAAGGGCTGGCCATATTAATGGTGTTTTTTTCGCATATCGGATACTTTCTTTCCACGGACGACAGATTCTTATTTCCCCTATCAATAGCGGCCGGTGTGGGAGTTAACATCTTTCTATTTTCGTCGGGGTTTGGGCTCACAAGCTCGGAGCTAAAAGTTAAAAAAACGTGGAAAGAATTTTATATGAAACGGTTGAAGACCATTTTCATTCCTATGTGGGTTGCGTTGCTTATCATCTTGGCCGCAGACTATTTTTTGCTTGGAAAGACTTACGAAATGCCGGTTATTATTAAGAGTTTCTTAGGATATTTTCCGGTTGCCGACATTTTCACTTCGATGAATTCCGCATTGTGGTATTTCACGTTCATTCTTTTTTACTATCTTATGTTTCCAATCGTATTCCGTAGAAGTCAGCCATTGTTTTCGGCCTTAGTTATGCTTCTGCTGGGATATTTGGTGACCCAACTTGCTTTACCGGTAACTAAGGATTTGTTAAAGCTTTATAAACTTCACATACTGTTATTTCCGCTGGGAATGGCTTTTGCCCGGTTAAACACGAAGAAGCCGGGGGTATGGTTTCAGGAATTTTTATTAAAAATGTTTCACAAACCTTTGTCGGCGTGGGTTGTCCGTTATCTTATCGTGGCCGGATTACTTTTTGTGTTTGGTTACACAGCGGTACATTCGGGTGTGGGAAAGGGGATTATGGCGGAACAGCTGTCGAGTATCGTAACCATGCTGGTACTGATAGCCGCGTTTTTATTAAAGGACGTTCACTCTGAAGTGTTGACCATTCTGGGTAAATATTCTTACGAGATTTATTTACTGCACTGGCCGATTATGTACAGACACGATTTTATTTATAAATATGTTCCGGCTTCTTTTGGAACCTTACTTTACTTATTGTTATTTGTAGGAACCGGGTTTGTTTTGAACAGACTCACGCGGCGGATATTGGTCAAGTAAGATTTATTGGACATGACAAAATTCCTTATCCGGAACCTGCGGATAGCATCACAACACCTACCTTGATAGTTTGGGCACCGGCGATAAAGTGTTACCTCTGAGTATGAGAAAAGAGCTGAGCAAAAAAATAAAAGGCTGGCAATTCCTTGAAATTCCCGGAGGTCGCAATGCCCGCCAAGAATCATTGAAAGATTTTAACGCTTTGGTGATGGAGTTTATAAACCGCGACTAAGGAGCTGTGTTTCCAAACTCAGGTCCTTTTTAATTTATGCCGGTCAATTTAAGACTTTCGCCCGTGTCCGGTTTTGTTTCCAGAACCATTGCACCTACTTCCGAGCAGTAGTGTTTGAATTCTTTTGCGTCGGGTTCAAGGGGAGTCCAGTCATACATTTTTACGCAATCTTTGTAGGAACCGAGTGCAATCTGGATCGGTTCACCGACAGTGGAAACGTCCCTCATGTCCTCTGCCTTACCTTTGTAATATTCCTGTCTGTACGAATCCCCTACTACATGAGCAGCTTTTATCCAAATACCCGGTTGAGCCCCGTCAACTCCTGCAAGCCATGCCCCCTCGTGATCCAGCAGCCGGCCGTCCTCATAATTATTAACATCCTCGCCGAAATACCAGACGTTGCCGTAAATATCCTGAGCTAAATAATCTTTGGTCTCTTCCACAAGTTCGTCGTCGAGCCAAACTTTGTCTAGGTAAACCAATGTTTTTACCCCCAATATTTCTTTTATGTCTCCGGAAATTGTTATTTCGACCCTCTCGAGGCCGTCCTCCGTATCCCCCTCGTATATCAGTTTTCTGCCAACAGGAAGACTAAAATATTTATTATTAATATTTGTACTTGTTAAGAATAGGGAGGGATCGACATTTGCCGGGTCTACCTGTTTTGCACTTTGCTTTTCTGTTATTTTGTCGGAGACAGTTCGTGTGTCAGAAATTTCCACAGCGTCATTTTGGCTTTTAGCGTTTTTATTTAAATAAATTATGGATAGAACGAAAATTGCCAATACAGCTGTCAAAATCACCAGAAATCTGGTTCTCATATATAGACAATTATATATATAATGCTCGGATTGTCAATGTTGTGGGGTGTTAGATGCGATATAATATTTCGGATATGAGAAACACCGAGACAATAGAGAATCTACCTCAACTTTTTAATGATCCTGTGGAGTATCTGACCTGTTTTAGGGACAGTGCTTCGTACAGAAATAGTTATGCGAAGTTTTATGAAGGGAAAGAATTTTCACAGGAGGTGTCTGAAATTGACAAAAGGGATGTATTCGAAGGCGATGAGACTTGCAGAAAATCGCTGATAGAGTTTGCCAGGACACAGGACATGATATTGATGTATACCCCCGAGTATTACGGTGAGAGTTTTAAAGACAACATAAAAGATTATTTTTCACTTATAAAAGACTTTGCCAAGGGCAGGGTTTCGGGCGGGGAGGGTGTAGCGGCTTATGACCGGCTTCGCGGTTCTTATCACGACGCGGCCGCGCAGGAGTTGTCTGATTCCATGGGCATATCTCATAGGCTGGCTCGGGGGTTAATACAGGTAATGACGATTCATGAGGGGTTGGATACCTTCGATTCTGCCGGTCAGGACGAACGACGCAGAATGATGTCCATGCTTAGGTAACAGCCTGATACTAATAGCTTGTTTGTACTAACAAGGTGGGTTTATCTAACGGTTTCTGTTTCCTCTGTATCTGACTGTTTTTATACTTATTTACATAAAGTAAAATAAGGGTATGGATCACGTCGCAATACTACGCAAAGCAAAAATTACCAAAGGAGATAACTTGCTGGGAGACATACTAGCCGGCACAAAAACAATTGAGTCAAGATGGTATGTTAATAAAATTAGTCCCTGGAACAAAATTAAAATAAATGATTTTGTTTACTTTAAAGAGTCGGGGTCTCCGGTTACCGCAGTTGCAAGAGTTTCAAAGGTAATACAATACGAGAACTTAGATAAAGATACCGTTAACCGGATTATCAAAGATTATGGTAAACAAATTGCACCTAACGCGTCCGAAAGCGAACTTCAATCTTGGGCCGCGAAAGAAATTAACAAAAGATATTGCATACTAATATTTCTAACCGGCGTTAAGAATGTTCCGGCGTTTGGCATAACCAAAAAGGGATACGGCATTTCATCCGCATGGCTATGTGTAGGGAATATTGAGAAGGTCAGATTGGCTTCCCACGACTAGAGCTTGTAGTCAAGTCTTACGGGCAGTTCGTGTTTAGTGTGATTTTCACGATAATCGCTAATAAGCTTGTTGTATATCGGGGACAGTTCGGTTAACCTTTTCACACTTTTACCGACCAGTACTTTCGGATTTACTATTCTTATTTTCTTTGGAAATATGACGTCAGGATTTTTTCTGTCCTCGTACACAATCATATGGTTATTATATTTTGCCAGCCATTTCTGTATTCGTTTGTTTTTTGAACGTTTAAGTTTATCTGTTAATTCAATATCGTCACTAAACCAGTCCTTTTCTTTCAACACTCTATTTCTGACTGCGTACTTAACTAAATTTCCGAAATCGTTATTGAAATGTGCTTCCGCAGGTGATCCATAATACATAAGATTTAAGAGATAGAAGTTAAATGAGTATATAAATGCCGCTTCGGTGTCTGAAAATACAAATTCATTATTGTGCACTTTCAAACTTTTCAGAACCCGATCAACTTGTTGTCTCGAGAGAATTTGTAAATGCAGACCATCCCTGAGAGCATAGTCTATTCTGTCAGCACAAATATCCGGCAGGTCATTTTCCAGTAAAGAATACTTTTTATCATGCAAAAGCCGATCCGGGTCATATCCCAGTTTGATAAGTAATTTTGAAAGACCCGAGGATTCAATAAATTTATGTTGTTGTAACTCATGAAATTCAGTACCGGTGTATTTTTCTTGAAATGCGTAAGTAGACACGTGCGATAAAGCCGTATGTGAAACGTCGTGGATCAGTCCGGCAACCTGTTCTTCTTTTGATGCCCCAAAGTTCTTTAAAAGTAAATAAACACCGATACTATGGTCATAGCGTGTTGCGTTTCTCTTTAGTTCAAAAAGGTACCCATATGTGGATATCCAGATATTTTTTATTCTCTGCAAGGCCGGATGTTTGATTATTTTGGTGATATCTTTGTCCTGAAGATTTGTATTTCCCCATACCGCATCATATATTTTCATGCGCTGATTGTACCAAAAGTGTCCTATCCTGTAAGCGGTCTCTCCGGGTTATGTGAATTGGCCGTTGTATTTAGCCGGGACTTTTGTAGAAAGTGCGTGTGGGGTATTATAGTAAACATATGCGAATAGGAGTTGTTGGTAGTATGCAATATACAGAAAGAATGCTGGAACTTAGAGATGAGTTAAGAAATCTGGGGCATGAGGCCTATATAACAACACTATCACAACCTTTTGTTGGTAAAACTGATGAGGAAAAGGAAGTTATAAAGCTCCACCAGAAAAATAATATGGACGCAATCAGGGAGTTCTGGAACTTAATGCAGGGTGGGGATGCAATTTTAGTAGCTAACTACGATAAAAATGGAATAGAAAACTATATAGGCGGGAATACTCTTATGGAGATTGGCTTTGCCCATGTATTGAATCAGAAAGTTTACTTATTAAACCCGGTTCCGGAAATTAAGTTTTACAAGACAGAAATTGAAGCGGTAAAACCGGTTATTCTGCACGGTGATTTAACTTTAATCCGGTAAATTATTGGCTAGGCACGTCGGTCAGGAACTATTTTACAATAAATTTAATTATCGAAAAGTTGACTACATACTTCTTCTGTATGTGTTAGATTACAATTAAGGAATGCCTCGTAGTGGTGTTAAATAGATTTGTCTAGAAGTAAAAACTAAATTATCACATACAGTAGCGTGAGAGAAAGGTCCTGTTGTCGGAGGGAGGCGCGGGAGTTAGTTATTAATAAAATAAAAGGCACATTTTGTGGTGTGCCTTTTGGTGTAATACCCAAAATTCAATACTACGTTGCTGTGAATACAATGTTTCCGACTGTTGCTTCAATCTTCAGCTTACTGAAGCCTCGTTCAAGAAAGATCAGCACCCTATTTTTAACAACACCGGCAACGGTCTCAGGGGTGGCTCCAACGTAGTACCGTACCTTGTCACCTTCAAGCCGGATAAATGCGCATCTGTTATCTCCTTCAATTACCAGACGGGCTAATCCGCACTCTTTTTCCAACACAAAAATACTTATATCGTAGTATTTCCGTGGGTCACACCCCACTTTTTTAAGAAATACTGATATTGCATTTTTGTTGTCTGGGTTGGGTTGAACTATTACCGCTTCTAACTCTTTGTCACCTTTCCCAGCTTCGATATCAACATCAAAAATAGATTTGATTTTCTTAGTCTCTCCCACAGCATTCTCCTTTTCTTATTATTTATGCGGATAGTACTACAAGGCAGGTAGAATGTAAAATTTAGTATGATTATTTAGTTGTTACGACAACAAAAACTCTTTTTTGGCTGAGTACTAGGGTTTAGAACCAACATATTATTCTCACTATAACAAAAATACCCGGTCTTATTGTGTAGTGCTAGAATAACTTTATGTATACTCCTGAGGATCGTGAAAATGTACTAAATAAACTATCCATTTTATTTCCTCAAGTACCGAATGTTGAAGGTGTCATTTTAGTAGGATCTGGTGCAAAAGGATTCTTTGATGAGTACTCGGACGTTGATTTGTCTGTGGTTGTAGAGCCTGCCGAGGAAACAAACAAAACATGGAGCCAAATAAATAATGTCATAAAAAATAATTTTGATGTATTTCATTATTCTCTAACTCAGTACGGGGATAACAACTACTTAACATTGTTTATACTCACAAATTATTTGCAGATTGATGTGGGAGTCATAGCACTGGATAACCTTATAGCTAAAAGACCGTTGTGGAATATCTTATATGATAAGAACAGCAGAGTTCTTGAGAAAATGAAAGCTACAGAAAAGCTTAAACAACAGAAACCTATTTCAGATGTGTCAAATGAAACAACCGAAAACTTACATTATCATACCCAAAACGCTGCGTTTGCCATTAAAAGAAATCGTGTATTTAGAGCAGCGAAAGAAATAGAGGAAATCAGAGAACTTACGATAAAACTTTTTGGTATTTATAACAATCTTGAGACTAAACATCATAGAGAAGTTGATGACTTTGATGACTCGTTTAAGAAAAAATTAATTGCTGCTGTACCAGAGAAATTAACTATCGATATGTTAAGCCAATCTTTAGTAAAAAATATCGATATGTATTTTGAGGTGATCAAAATGGTTTCGGACACCGATGGTTGGAATAAGGACGAAATGTTTATAAAGAAATTTATTAATGAAGTACTGTTATTAAACCCCGAATTTAGGTTATAAAATTTTTAGCGTTCGTCAAACAGAGTTGGTAGTTCGGATACTTATTTCCAGAAGTTAGCTTTAGCAGGAAATTAAAAAGTATTTAACACTTCGTTGTCACTTGCGTGTCGATGTTGGCTGGCGAACTTGACCGTAGGTGGAACCAAATCCTCCCTAGTTTACTCAAGACCTACGAAAAGCTCAAGAACCTTGGGTTTACCTACGAAAACGGCACTGTCTCTATAAAACCCCTGAAATTTAATTGGAAAGGAGAGGTTTATGAATGACCTTATAGTTTCTTGTGCCAAAAAATGGCTCCACCTATCACCGGATCTGGTCCAATCCCGGCTATATAACGAGGCGGATTTCTACAAACAGTTCATAGCGGATCTGAAGCGCTGTAAGCGGGAAGTCATTATCGAAAGCCCGTTCATATCCTCCAACAGGATGTATTCGCTCATACGGCCATTCGAAGACCTGATTAACCGGAAAATCAAGGCCTATGTCATTACCCGCCATCCGGATGAACATGATTTGACCATGAAGCAGCAAGCTGAAGAGGCAATCAGGCGTTTTGAGACTATCGGCGTACAAGTACTGCTCACCCTCGATTACCACCACCGGAAATTAGCCATTTTAGACAGATCGATCTTATGGGAAGGAAGTCTAAACATCCTTTCCCAAACGTGCAGCCGGGAAATCATGCGACGCATCAGCAGCACAAGCTTATCTGAAGAAATGTTTGACTATCTCAAATTAGAGAGGTTTATCTATTAGTATAGATTTTGAGGTATAATTATCTCTATGAGTACAAAAACCAAAAAATATCAGATCAACGAAAAAGATATCGACACTGTCTTAAATATCCTTAAGCGTACAGATCCGAAGCATGCCACACCAGAAATGGCTATCGATATCCTCGAGCATTTGCAAGCTACTTTTCATACCATGAGACATTATGATCCTGAAACTTTAGTTAAACTCTATGAAGAGCTAAAAAAGCAAAAGCAATTGAGTAGAAATTAATGGAATACAAGACCAAAACAAATTTAATTCTTCCGTTTCATGATAAATTAATGGTAAGTAATGGTGGTAGGTCCGCCGAAACTAACAATCATTTCCGACCTGCAGGCTCGGGACCTCAGAACCAACTTTATGCCTACGACTTTCGCTCAGAAACGACTGGCAAGGAGACAAAACTTGAAGATTTTACTGTATTTGGGATAGATGTTATCGCACCAGGAGAAGGTGAAGTTATACAAGTTGTGAATGGATCATTTGATTGCGAACCAGGACAATTTGATCGGAGTATAGGCGTAGGTAATATGGTTATCATTGACCATATGAACGGAGAATATAGCTTGTTGTGCCATTTTAAGCATGATTCTATCGTTGTAAAAGTAGGCGATATTGTAAAACAGGGGCAGAAACTTGGCCGGTGTGGAAACACCGGAAATACCAACCAGCCACATATACATTTCAATCTTCAAGACGGAGTGATGAGCTATAGCGCGAGGGCATTGCCAGCTCAATTTGCCAAAATTTTAGTTAATGATGTGGAAAGAACTAATTACGAGCCTGTTCGATTCGAAAAGGTCACCAATATTAAGCAAACAACACCTTAAAACGTCAGTACTTCCGATGATTTCACCTTGAGAGCAGTAAGGATTTTCTTCAAAGTCACTACAGTTGGAATCGCTTCACCTCGCTCAACCCTGGCGTAATAGTTACTATTCAAACCAGCCTTATCCGCGACATCCACCTGTTTCATGCCCTTCTTAAGCCTGATTTTCCGGAGTTTTGAGGCAATTTCTTGAACTGACTTGTTATCTTGATCAGAGCGCATATAAGGTTAGTATACTACCAGATTGATTTATTTGATCATATTATTGTTCCTGAAATTGTTTTGCAGAAAACGTGGTCTCTGCGGTGCCATGTTTTGTAAAGCAGGCCAATATGAGTCAAAAAGCCGAAAACTGATTTGGCTGGAGCATTAATAAAAGTTTCTTCTTTTAGTGTATACATATTCTTATTTTCTCTTATCGGACATTACTTTTGAATAGGTTCCGCGTTATTATCCGACGTTGCCTGTGGCTTGGGGATCTTTTTTAATGTTCTGGTATAAATCACCACTTTGGCATCCTTCATAAGTTTCGATGAAAGTTGCTGGGAAAGCTCGCTGTGTTTTTCTGCGGTTAACCGTTCGCGGATATATTCCTTTGATTGCTCAAACGTAAGCTGTTCAGGTTCCGAACGATCCAGAACTTCGACGATGTAGATATAACCATTCGCTTCAAACGGTGGGCCGATTTCTCCTTTGGGAATAGCCTGGACCTGCTCATGGTACTGATGCTTGACAATTTCTCCCATAAGATCCATTTCCTCTTCCACCCATTCGGCAACTTCGCCTCCTTTATCTTTTGTGGCTTCATCTTCCGAATATTGTTTGGCAACAGAAGCAAAATCTTCTCCTTTTTTCAGAGGTCCGGGGACGAGCTTTTTGTACGCTTCGTTAGCTTTGTCGAAGGCCTTTTTGTGTTCATCGTCGGTTGCGTTATCGGAACTACCCGCACGAATGACGATCTGACGAACCTTTGACTTGGCAGGTTTTATAAATTGCGGTTTGTTGCGGTTGTAGTACTCCTGGATATCTTTGTCCTCAACTTTGATTTTCTCATCTACCTCCTCCTGTTCAAGCATCTGAGCCAGGACTTTCAGGCGCATCTCATCTTTGCGCTCCTTTGTTTCAGTTTGGGATACCTGGCTTAGACTGTCTTCGTATAAAAGCAAACGCTCGATAATTTTCTCAACCAATGCCTGCTTACCTTCAGTACCGGCGTATGAAGATAGAAACGAAAGCGGCAGTTCCTGATATTCTTCCCAGAATTCACCCAACGTAAACCGTTTGCCGTTGACGGTAAAGAGTGTCCTGTCGGCATTGTCGGTATAATATTTCTTTTCCGTCTCGGTCAGGACCGCCGTCTGCACCTGTGAGCGGATTTCCTCAAAGCTCTGCTGCCGTTCCGGCTGTTTGGAACTAAGTTTGGCAATGACAAATGAATCTTTGTCAACAATAACATCGCTTATCTGCTGCGGATCTAGCCGGAAAATCGCTTCTTCATAACCAGGATCGTTTTCTCCTTTGATCCTTGTTTCTCCGGTCTGGGGAAGCGGAGAGCCGGTTATTTCCTGATACACCTGGCCAAAATCGCTTCCGGAACGGATTTTCGATAAAGTCTGTTCGGCTTTTTCTTTAGCCTTCTTTTCATCAGCGCCTTTCGGAATACGGATTTCAAATACAACGGCCTGGGCTTTGACCAGATATTTATCCTTATTGGCATCATAGTAGTTACGCAGTTCCCAGTCGGCAGGTTCAGGAATGACCAACACCGCCGGATCACGGGTAATTGAGGCTTTATTTTTCAGACCGGTAATGTAGTTTTGGACAAACTGATCTTCTTTTTCACTCTGAAGTTTCGTTTTTATTTCTTCACGGACATCGGTCAGCGTTTTATCTCCGAAATCCTTTCTGTTGGCGTCATAGTAGGCACCGATGTCTCCCTCGGTTACCCCGAGTTGCCCTTTATGCATTTGGGCATGAAGCTCATCCAGGTTTATTTCCTCGGTAATATGCTTCATCACATGGGAAAATTCTTTATCCTGATCGGGTTTGCGGGTAGCCTGCCAGCGTTTGACGATTTCATCGGTGATCATTTCCTGAACGATCAATGCATACCCTTGGGGAGACTTAAGCTGCATTTGCGTCGCCTTGTCCTCAACGAGAGACGCCAGATGCTTTTCAACATCCTCAATCGTGATTCTGCCGCCGTCATATGCCGCGACGACATTAGGGGCTGGTGGCCAGGGGGCAAAAATGTCTTCACGAAATCTAAATATAAGAAATGCTGCAACTATAATTACGCCCAAAACAATCTTCTTCTTTTTTGATAAGTGAATTTTGGGGAGGGGTAATCGTGATGGCTTACTCTCCGGTGACTGCTCTTCGGCCTTAATAGACTCTATCGTTTGTACCGGGGGAATTTCCTGAGGTGGAATTTCTTTCGGAACCTCAGCACCTTTTTTATCAGGTTTCTTTTTCTCGTGTTGAATCCGCACCGGTTTTTCAGGCAGAGGTTTCTGTTTTTGGCTGCCTCCGGAAAAACCCAATGATTGTCTGATGTCAGCAAACACCTGACCCCAGTCCTCACCGGATTTGTCTTTAGCGGCCACCTTCGGTTTGTGGTGGGAAGACATTGACTTTTGTTTCATTTCCTTCCAGTAATTTTAGATTAACCCGTTCTCCCGGCTTAACGATATAGGTAGCGATTCTGGGAAATATTTTTTCCATCCGCTCCAGATACAGCCGGAAACGGGTTACCTGCTCTCCGTAAATACTACTGTTGGTTCTGTATTGGGTCAAAATTTCATTGAATGCCACCGCTGATCCGCTTGCTTCATTGATCTGCGCAGTCGCCGAACTGCTGGCTTCGGTGATCAATTTTTGGGCCTGTCCACGGGCCTCAGGAATGACGCTATTTTTATACCCTTCGGCTTCATTGACGGTTTTGCTTTTATCCTCTCTGGCGCTTGAGACGTCACGGAAGGCATCGGCTACTTCATCGGGGGGATAAGCCTTTTGAAAGTTGACACTGACAACTGCCAGTCCGCTATTATATGAATCCAGAAGTGTTTGTGTTTCTTTCTGTAGCCGGTTCAAAACACTCTGACGTTCTGAGGTAAGAATATTATCTACTGCAGTTTCAGCGCTGATCTTTGTTACTGCAGCCCGCACGGCATCACGGACTGTCTGATACGGAGCATAGTCAATGTTAAAAAGGTAAGCGGCTGGTTCCCTGACCTGATATTGAACAATTACTTCATAATCAATAATATTGGTGTCACCGCTTAACACCTGCAACTTCCCGGGTTGTTCCATATGTTTGGGGTGCTCCGGTTCCGGACTAAGGAGACCGACACTTTCCCGTCTGACTTCGGAAACACTTACAATGGTTTCTTTGTCAACCGGCCACGGCAGCCGATAATGCAGACCCTCCGATACTTTGGGACTGACTACTTTGCCGAAACGGGTAACTACCGCAGCTTCTCCGGGTTTAACGATATAAATACCTGAGAGAAAATAAATAACCACAATAATTTTGACAATATTCCCGGAAATATAGCGGGCATTAACGTGGGCAAAGGCCTGTTTGATGTCAGTCAGGGATGATGATCCGTCGGCTGACCGGATTTTGGCCGTGACCGACTGAATCAACCGCACCAGCATACCTATAACCGTGAGTATGCGTTTGGTAATCTGTGCTAACAGCTGTTTTATGTTGTTTGTTTGTTCCATATAAAGATACCGACACTTCTTTTACTTATCTTCTTCACGATTTCAGCACTTCATCTGAATCCGTTTACGGATTGAGATATTTTAAGAGTTCTGAATCGGAAGGAAGAATAAGCGTTGTGCCCTGATTTATGACCTTGTCGTATGATTCAAGCGTACGCAGAAACTGGTAAAACGCCGGATCCTTGCCGAAGGCCTGAGCATAGATACGGATTGCCTGGGCTTCACCCTCTCCCTTAATCTTGTTTGATTCCTCCTGAGCTTTGGATAAAAGAGTGATTTTCTCAGCGTCAGCTTCGGCTCTGATCTTTGTTGCTTCTTCTGTCCCTTCAGAGCGCAACTGCCTGGCTATCTGCTGACGTTCTGCGCGCATGCGCTGAAATACACTTTGTCTATTGGACTCGGGGAAATTAAGCTGTTTGAGCCGCACATCGGCAACTTTAAAGCCGTAGGATCGTGTCCGTTCGTCTGTTTGCTTGGTAAGGCCCGCAAGCATTTCATCCAGCTTCATCTGGCTTTGGTCGGTAGTGACCAAATTGGTCAACTCATACTGTGACAGCGCCACTCCGAGTTCGGACGTAAGAATATCCGATAGCCGTGAGGACGCTCCCTGGGCATCTCTGACACTTTTGAAAAATTGCACTGGGTCATCTATCTGCCAGGTAGCGTATGCTTCTACCAATACGTTCTTCTTGTCTTTGGTCAGGAACTCGGTTTGGGTGACGTTATGCACCTGAACGCGCTTATCCAGGCGAATTAGATTTTGCAAAGGATCGGGAAGTTTGACATACAACCCCGGCTCTTTAATCGCCCGGACCGGACTGCCGAACTGAGAGACGATGGCATACTGCGTGGCGTCTACCTGAAAAGCGACTAACGTCGAGAGAATCAATAGGATTCCGACTCCTAAACCAACTAACACTTTCGGCTGACGCAGCGTCTGCCAACTGATTCTGTTTCTTGCCTGGTCTACAAACGATGATTGTGTTCTGTTTCTCATAAATTCACCTCCTTACGGTTGAGCAGGTTTTCCATTAGTAATCCACAAATCAGTGGAATTGGTTTCCACCCGTGGATCGAGAATGTATTTTTTAATGTTTGGTAACACTTTCTCTAAAGACTCTAAATACAGTCTGGTACGGGTTACCTGAGGTGCATTCTGATATGCCGCGAGTTTTTTGTTAAAGCGCTCTGATTCGCCGGTTGCCAAAGCGATCTTGCTGGCTTTTTCAGCTTCTGCTGCTGTTACCTGTTTGGTAGCTTCTCCGCGGGCAACAGCCACTGTCTCGTTTTTATACGCCAGGGCTTCATTCATGTAAGTATTCTTGTCTTCTCTGGCGCTGGCCACATCCAAGAATGCGTCTGCGACTTCGTTGGGTGGAGTAACAGAAAGAAGCTGTATATTGGCAACTTTTATGCCAGTGTTATGTTCTTCAAGCAAGCTCTGAGTCTTTATTGAAGTATCGGCGAGAATGGCACTTCGACTGGCCGTCAATAAATCATCGACACCCTTCTGAGCAACAGCAGCCCGGAATGCGGTTTCTGTTTCCTTAGCAAGTAAGTTTTCAGGATTTTGAGTGCTAAAAATATAGTTAGCTGGATTAGTGATCGTATACTGCACCGTTAATTTTGTATTAATGAGGTTGGTGTCTCCCGTAAGCACCAATGAAGCTTCAGTTTCGACTTGGCGAACTTGGTCAACATTCACTCGTGATATGGAATCGACAAGAGGCACACGAATATGAATTCCTGAGCCAAAAGTGCCGGCCACTTTTCCAAATCTCTGTACTACAGCCTGTTCGCCCATAGGAACGGTATAAACGCCGGAAAGCAGGATGAAAATAAGAGCAATGCCTCCGAGGTATGCAAGCATCCGCTTATTGTGCAAAAAGGCTAGGTGATGGTGTCCCTCAATATGATTGGGTAATGCCTGTTTGGTCCGCAGGGCATGAACGGCTGACTCGGCAATTTCCCAGCCGGAGGTAACGATCAGAACAATCACAAATATCGCGGCCAATTTATCCAAAGCCGGAAACCCAACAGCGGCGGCGATCAGACCTACGACGACAAGCATTGAAGCATAAAGGTCCATCCGCGAGTGGTACCCGCTGGCAATCAGAGAAAGGGAGTCAGTTGCCCGACCAACGAATTCTTTATAGCGTGCAGTGAAGTAGGTAATGGCAATTGTTAAAAATGCACCGATTGTCACGGGCCAGATATTTCGTAGATCGGGTGTTTCCGAAGCACCGGTTACTTCCCTGAAAATATCCAGCGCGGAGAAAAACATCAGACCTGAGACGATCAGGGCAACGATATTCTCGATTGTTCCTGCCTGCAACCGCCGTCTGGCTTCCCAGGCCGCAGATAAAAGCCCTAAAAGTACAAAGACAGAAACAAATACATCCCCGACAGAATGCCAGGCACTGGCTTTAAGGGATAAACTACCCGATGAGGAGGCAAGGAAGAACTTGAGAAGAACCAGAATAACGTTTGCAACAATGGTGACGACAATAGTTTTTTCTTTCCGGTTCATAGCTAGGTAATATGAATTCTCTGGGCAGCATCAATAACTTATTATTTTACTACAAATTGTAGGAGAATTGTGTCATAATTTCAAGAGGGTAGATATATGAATATTTTTAGCGCGATTTTGCTTGGACTTATTGAAGGAGTTACAGAATTTTTACCGATTTCATCAACCGGTCACATGATTCTAGTCTCCGATATTCTTAAGCTGCCTAATACTGATTTTCTGAAATCATTTGAGATAGCAATTCAAGTGGGAGCAATCTTTGCAATTATTGTCATGTACACACCAAGGTTCTTAAAGAATATTAGGGTATATCAGCTTCTTCTCTTCGCATTTCTGCCAGCAACAATAATTGGGTTCCTATTCTATGACTTTATTAAAACATATTTATTTAATCCAGCAATCGTTTCAGCAACACTAATAACAGGTGGAGTATTTCTTGTTTATTTTGATCGCAAGATAAAGAACCACTCAGAAAAGATTGAAAAGCTTGAGGAAATCTCCAGTAAAGATGCTTTTATTATTGGACTTTCACAAACTTTAGCCATGATCCCTGGAGTGTCGAGGGCGGCTGCAACTATCACGGGTGGAGTACTTCGAGGTTTATCCAAAAAACAAGCCATGGAATTTTCGTTTCTTCTAGCAGTTCCAACAATGCTTGCAGCTACCGGATATGATTTGATAAAGACCTCGTCTAACTACTCAACATATGAATTTGGATTATTAGGGATGGGAAGTATTGTTTCGTTTGTATCAGCTTGGATAGCAGTTAGGCTCTTTATCAAAATCATAGACAAACATGGCTTAGCTTTTTTTGGTTATTACAGAATAATTTTAGGCGTGGTGTACTTGTTGTATTTTCAGTAGAAATATTTACTTCAATTGCTTAGCACTCTCTTCGGTCTTTGTTCAATTGGTTCACCTGACGGTAAATCTACTTCTAAGGGGTTTACAGCTTCACCGTTTTTTAACATAGCGTATTGAAGATGAGCACCTATTAAGCCGACATATTCAATTTTCTAGTTTTGTTTGACTTCTGAATACGCTTTTGTCCCTTCGGGGTAAAAAAAAGTCCAAAGATAAAATTCAAGCCTTTGAATTCAAGGGGTTAACGTATCAGCAGTTTACCAAAACCTAAAACCCTTAAGTATCCGTTCATAGACCCGATAGGGTTTGGGTCCAACTAAACCTTTGCCATTAACAAATACCAATGGGGTACCGTAGATATTAGTTTTCTCCAGTTCGATCCGTTGCGCGACGACGGCCGCCTGGGTTTGGGGAGACTGGCTGCAGGAATTGATTGCCGACACGTCATATCCCAGATTTCCAAGAATATTTTCTACAAATTCCTTTTTGGCAATATCTTCCTTGGAGCTGGCAAAGAGTTTATCGTTTAACCGCCAGTATTTATTTTGGTCCTGGTTATACGCGCAGTAGCCGATAGGCAGAAGGTAAAGCATTTCTTCTTTGATGGGGTAATGGGCAAAGGTATAGTTGACCTGATTTTCTGAAATAAGTTTTTGGATCAGCGGGTATGCTTTTCTGGTATAGTCGCAGCTATAACAACCAATGAATACCACCGAATCCTTGACTCCTTTATCAACGGTGGGGAAAAGACTTAAATCAACGCTAGTAAGAGTAACCTTACTTTCATCTCCCGCTCCGTCTACACAACTGCCGCCGGTTTGGGAAACTTTATTATTCTCGCCTTTCGGATCCAGGGCACAGAAGCCGGTTTTATTCAGACCATTGCAGCTGCCGTACATGTAATAGTTATAGAGTCCCTTGCCTGTCCAGAAAATGCTGGCGACTGTGGTGATAAATAATATCCACGAAAGCAACTCAAAATGTCTGTTGACTATCCTGGCTGCAATAGCAGAACGGGAAAGCAGTGTTCCTACCAGCTGTGCCTTCATCTTTTCTTTAAACCCGGTAGTGCAGGGGCGAAGTGTAATCCGCCTAAAAACGCAGTCAAATGCCTCTTTAGCCAACCATCGGTGAGAGGCGCTAAATATACTGATAATTGATAAAGCGATAAACGCTAAAATACAAAACATAGGTTTAGAGAATACTTAATACCTTGTGTAATTCCTTAACAAAAAGTTCAGCTTCTTCAAGCGTGTTATAAAAATAAACGGATGCCCGTACCGAGCCGGGAATCTTTCTGTCAGCAAACCACGAATGGACACAGTGTTGACCCGAGCGCACCATGATTTTTGTGGAGGCATCAAGCATCAGGGCGATCTGGTGATGGTCTTTGCCGGAAATATAGAAGGAAATAATGCCGCTTCTTTCTTTCGGATCAGAAGGGCCAAGAATAACCAGATTAGGGATTTTCTGCAGTTCCTCAGTTATGTAGCTATTCAGTGCATATTCCTGTTTCTGAATTTGGGCAAAACCAATCCTTTCAAGATACGAAACTGCTTCTCCCAAACCTATGATACCCGCATAATCCTGAAGACCCGCCTCAAACTTTTCCGGCGGGGGGAGAAATTCACAGGAATCATAGGTTGATGAAGAAACAGTATCACCTCCGACTAAAAATGGTGAAAGTTTTTCCAGAAGTTCATATTTACCATAGAGGACACCCGTTCCGGACGGACCCAGCATCTTATGACCGGAAAAAGCCAGAAAATCAACATCCAGTTTCCTGACATCAATTACCTGATGCGGTATCGCCTGAGCTGCATCAAGTAACACGACCGCTCCGTCTTGATGTGCCAGTTTAATAATCTCGGCAGCGGGAATCGTCACACCGTCCAGGTTGGATGTCATGCCCAAGCTCACCAGTTTTACGCCGCTTTCTAGCGCCTGTTTGTAGGCATCCATGTCAAACGTATTATCGTCCCTCGACCGCACAATCCGGTGAATAATTCCGGATTTCCTATGCAATATTTGCCAGGGAATAAGGTTTGAGTTATGTTCTTTATCTGAAGTAAGAACTACGTCACCTTCCTTGAGATTTAAAGTATTTGCTACGAGATTAATTCCTTCGGTGGTATTTCTGGTAAAAACGATTTCTTCTTTCCGTTTGGCGTGCAGGAATTTGGCAATCCGCGTCCGGGCCTCGTCACACTTTTGGGTAACCTTAGCAGCCAGATGGTGGTTGCTTCTTCCGGCACAGGCAGAATACTCCTGATAATATTCGGTTACTGCGTTTATCACCGATTGAGGGCGCAAGCTCTGACAGGCATTGTCAAAATAAATGCCGTTTTCTGAAAGCACCGGAAAATCATGTCTGATTTTTGTTATATCCATATTCAGTTCTTTCGGGTATCGAAATTAAATAACCTTAGACTGTTGGCCACCACCAGAACAGTCACCCCAACATCAGCAAAAATGGCTAAGGCTAAACTACTCTTTCCTACCAAAGCTAGTGCCAGGAAAATAGCTTTAACCGCAATTGCCGCACCGGTATTAATGCGGATCGTACTACCCGATATTCTGCCTAATTTTACCAAGAAAGGAATGAGTCCGAGGTTATTGTTCATCAGGGCAATATCGGCATTCTCGACAGCAACTTCAGAACCGATCGCTCCCATGGCAATGCCAACCGAGGCAGTTGAAAGGGACGGGGCATCATTAACCCCATCACCGACCATGGCCACATCTTTATGTTTATTCACTAAGTTTTTTAATTGAATGACTTTCTCATCCGGCAAGAGCTTGGCGTGGACTTCATCAATACCGACTTCCTTGGCAACGTAGCCGGCAGCTGACGGGTTGTCTCCGGTAAGGATGGCCGTTTTGACTTTTAATTTATGCAGTTCTCTGACAGCTGTAGAACTTTCCGGTCGTATCTCATCAACAATTCCTAAAATGCCTTTGAGTTTTTTGTCATCGCTTATGATAATGGCGGTTTTCCCTTCTTTTTCAAACCGTTCCACAATATCTACAGCCCGCTGATCTACCTTGTGCTCCTCCATCACAAACTGCAGCGTGCCTATACAGTGGTGCTTATCAACACAGACCAGACATTCACCGGAAATACCTTTGCCTAAGATTGCCTTAAAGTTGGCATACTCGTGGACTTTGATATCGGGAAAACTTTTTGAACTTTCGACAATGCTTTTGGCAATCGGGTGTTCGGAGAAAGCTTCAGCTCCGGCCACACAGGCCAGAAGTTCACCTTTGGAGTACCCGTTTAAGGGAATGACGTCAGAGACTGCCGGCTCGCCTTTGGTGAGCGTTCTGGTTTTGTCAAAAGCAACAGCCTTAATTCTGCCCATCTCTTCCAAAAACTGGCCGCCTTTAATGAGGATCCCGCGTTTAGTGGCGTTGCCAATGGCGGAAAAGATTGTGATAGGGGTGGAGATAACCAATGCACAGGGACAAGCGATTAAAAGAATCGTCAGGCTCTGGGCAAACCACGGAGTAAACGGTTGGGAAAGGAATACTACGGGGATAACCGTCAGTAAAGCCGCTACAACCAAAACTCCCGGCGTATAGTAGGAAGCGAATTTTTCTATAAACTTAGCGGCCTGAGACTTCCGTTCTGCCGCCTGAAAGGTCAGATCCACGATTTTAGCCAGGGTAGTGTCTTTGGAAGTTTTGGTAACCTTAATTTCCAGATACCCCTGGCTGTTTAGCGTTCCGGCAAAAACCAGTTCCCCCATATATTTGTTTTTCGGCAACGGTTCTCCGGTGATGCTGCTTTCATCAACCAGCGACTCACCTTTTACCACCACCCCGTCCAGGGGAATATAATCCCCGGGTTTGACGACTACGATATCGTTGACTGATATTTTCTCTATCGGCGTTTTGGTATCCTGCCCTTTAAGTAACGCAGTTTTAGGAGCTTTTTCAACTAGTTCCTCCAGAGCATTCTGGCTTCTCTCAATACCAAACTCTTCCATGGCCTCACTGACGGCAAACAGGACGATAATAATAACGGCTTCTTCCAGCTCGCCCAGATAGACGGCCCCAAAGGTAGCCACGGTCATGAGCAGATTGATATTGGAAAACCTGAGTCTGACCAGGCTTTGCAGGCCACCGATAATGACATCACGGCCGAAAAAGAAAATGATAGCCGCAAACAACGGATACTCGACAAATTTAGGCAGATGAACCGAAAAAAGTGACAGGATTTCAAGAGGAATAATGAGAAGGAGAGTGGCTGCTAGCCGCTTAAACTTGGTTTCTTTGAAAATCTCTGAAATAAGCATAGTTTTATTGTACCGCGAATTGGTTTCATAGGTCTAAACGTTTATTCTTGTTTAAGATCGCCGATAAAGAAACCTTTTAATAACTCATTAGCTTGGGCGGGATGTGGCCCTTTATTGTTGGTGGGGCGTTCGTTAAACAACGTCGAGGCATCTTTCCCGCAACCTCGCACTATTGCCTTACCACCCGGATGTTTTGGGATGAACTCAGTCACGTTATACACTTTCCCTTCGATAGCCATCCAACAGTCTTTTTCTGAATTGTGCGTGACAACTTCAGCCAAGCTATATGTTTTCGCTTCTGTCGAAGGAGTGTCGGAAACCTGCGATTCTCCTGGAGAAGCTGCAGTAGGTGAATTCCGTAGGGAACTACCTTCAGGCTGCGGGAGAGATTTGGATGACTTATTGGAAAACAATAAAAACCCTCCGCCCAGAAGCAAAACACCGACCACTACGACACCAATTATCATAGGACTCGTCGATTGTTTCGGTTGTTTATTTTGATTAACATTTTCGTCCATAAGTTCCACCTCCTCCTATAAAATCTCTTTCGGTGCCGAAATAACAGATGAGATGCTGTATTCATTGACAATAAATTGCTCACCATCGGAAGCACGTTTCACCATGTAATCGGATGCACCCTTGTAAAACTCGAGGGTTTCCATCTTACCGTCGTATTCAACTGTAAAAACCAGACTGGTCTGTTTCGGATAAGTACTTTTACCTGTAACATCATAAAGAGATTGCGCGGTCAGGCTATTAATTTGAGAAAGAATGGGGTCCATTTTATCTTTTCCGATTTCTTCATTTTTAGAGCCGCCTTTCCATTTATCTCCTTCTTTAGTGAGTATGGTTATCGAATTTCCTTCTCTGAAAGTAATTTTCGTGGCTTTGGTCTGATCAAAGGCAAGAATAGTTTTGTCATACCACTCGGAAGCAATTGAAGTAACTGATGGATTATTTTTAAGAAGGTAAACGGCAGGATCGCTATCGAACCGGGTATAAACCCCTGAAGCTGCGGATTTCCCGGTAAGCAAAGTGAGTTTGTTATCAAGCTTTATTTTAGTGGCCAAGTCGTCGGTCAGTTCTAATTCTTTGTGACGTTTGTCTGTCTGAGCAATCAGCTCAGGGGAAGTTGTGGGAAGCAGGGATGAGAGAAGACTGTTGATTTTAGCGGTATCCGCCTTTTTACCGTTTACTTTCCAGACGTCTCCCTCTTTCTTCAGTTGCACGGATCCGGAGGAATTACTGATTTCAATTGCAGAAACGGTCTGGGCGCTGATGTCTTTTGTTTTTTGGACATAGGCTGAGGTAGGTTGTGATAAAGAAGGCGCATACTGCTTAAAGACCAAAAGGCCTATCAAAACAATAAAAACTGCCAGTAGTAATTTTATATTTTTATTTGACATAGGTTCTTTGCGTGAGTAATTTTCTGCGCCTCAGGTAATAAACGGCAAACCCGATGACTACCACCGGAGGAATGAGTAAGTTTCCGTACTGGACAAACAAAATATCCGTAGGCGACTTAAACTCAAAGACTGCACGTCCGGAAGATTTACTCGGTATTGCCGCCAGATCCTTGTCAGTAGCTAAATAATCGATGGTGTTTGACAGGAAGGCTACATTGTCGCGGTTATTCCCCAGGAACTGATCGTCAGCCAGAGTGTTTGAGCCTATCACAACCAGACGGGTGTCTCCTTTTTCTGCAAGTGCGGCAAGAGTCACTTCCTTAGCATTCGGCCGCAGGCTTCCCACTGCCTGCGGGGAAATATTGAAACTCCCTTCTGTTTTTCCCGCATTCGGACCGGTCGTAAGAAGCTTCTTCTGGGTTACTCCGTCTTTTGTCTCAAGCGTGACAGAGCTTGGCCAGCCTAAACTGATACTCTTAACCGTTGCCAGAGGTGAGAAATTGGTATCTGCCGGAAGAGCCCGCAACCAGTACGGGTACTGAGCCAGATAGCGCTGTCCACCCTGTCCTCCAAAAGCCAAGGTCTCTGAAAGCTGCAAATCATAAACCAGATCGGTATTCACGGTTATACCATAGTCTTTAAGTACCCCTAACATCGGCGAAGTACTGACCTGGGCCGAAAGGGTCTGCTGGCTGACATTCACACCGCTGATCATCACCAGAGCTTTTCCGCCGCTACCGAGATACTCCTTAAGGGTGGCGGAAGCTGTACTTTGGTTTTGACTGCTACCGTCATCTATCACCAACAAAGCCGATAGATCTTTGACAGCTGACGCATCACCTTCAGAAATAGTCTTTACCTGGTATTGAGTAGAAAGGAACTCATTAAGCACTTGGTTTTGCGAGTATCCGCCTTGCATGATACCAATTGTTTGCTCCTTTTCGTTTGTTAGCTTTCTGATCCTGCGGGTTAACTGATATTCAAGATCCGAAGAATCCGACACAAAAGGAATGCTTTCGGTTTTGTCCCCGTAACGCACGGCAATTCCCAGAACCCCCGCCTGAACTTCGAATTTGCCTGATCCGACACTATTAAACTGTATCTCTCTGATTCCTGCCTGCTGGGCTTCTGAAGCTGCCTGGGGATTATCGGGATAAACCACCTGGGTTTTTACATTACGGCTCAATTTCTCATAATCCTTGAGAAGATCAGTAATGTCGCGGGCGACCAGCTGGATCTGAGCGGGTAACTCACGGGATTGGTAAACCGTAATAGTGACTATGTCCGGCAGGTTCCTGATTGTCTGCTTGGTGCCTATCGACAAAGTGAAAAGTCTGGCCTGAGTAATATCCAGACGGATCGGATATGATGACAACAAAATATTAGAGACAATACCGATGCCTGCGATAAGTCCGAATGCAAAATTCAGTTTTCTCTTTTCAGCGGGATTTTCAACTGTCTTTCTTTCCGAAAGTTTAGTAACGGCAGCAGCCAGAAATAATCCGGTGATGGTGAGGAAGTAAAAGACATCACGGATGTCTAAAAGTCCCCGGGCAATGTTTTCTCCATGGGTTAATACTGACAACTCCGCCGCAATTCTGCTGAACGGAAAAGGCAGCATCTGGGTGACAAAGTCCAGTCCGATAATAATGAGTACAAACCCGGTTGCAGCAGAAAGAAGAAAGCTGCTGATGGCGTTTTTAACGTAAGCAGAGGCAGCAATGCCGATGGATAAAAATGTAGCTCCGATAAAAAGCGCCCCGATATACTGTCCGGCAATCTGCCCAATATCAGGTCGGGAGTATGCAACCAGGGTCAGAGGTAAACCCATCGTTGTCAGTAGTATGATGACATAAAAAGAAAGCGCGCCGAAGAATTTCCCCAGGACAATTTCCAGTTCCGAGATCGGGTGGGCAAACAAAAGCTCCAGCGTCTCGGAGCGGTGCTCATCCGTCAGAAGTTTCATTGAGAGGGCCGGAGCTAAAAGCAGTAAAAACCAGGGCAAAAGTTCAAAGTAGGGCCGCAGACTTGCCTCGCCTCCGACTAAGGCGGTACGGGTATAAATAAATATCGAAAGCAGCAAAAACGGTACGATCACCGTGTACGCCAAAGCGCTGTTGATGTAACCGAGAAATTCTTTTTTGGCAATTCTTTTAATCAGATTTAGTTTCATAACTTTAATTACTGGTTAACTGGCTAAAGACATCTTCAATAGCCCGCTCTTTGGCCACGAGGGTCAAAAGCGTCCATTTATTTTTAACGGCCAATTTATAAAGCTTTTCCCGGATGTCCAGCTTCTTTTCAATTTCGACCACGAAATAATCCTTTTTGATTTCATGAACATCAATAACTCCGTCAACCTTTTTTAGAGTCGATAAAACATGGTTTCCCTTAACTTCTATTTCAACGGTTTGAGATGAGCTGCCCAGGCGGCGCAAATTATCCGGTGTTTCATCAGCAACAATAGCGCCTTTATGGATAATAACCATCCGGTTTACGATTTTAGCCAGCTCACTTAAAACATGGGAAGAAATAATAACGGTGCGTTCTTTTCCTAAATCCCGAATGAGTGCGGCTATATCCTGGCGCTGATTGGGATCCAGCCCTTCGGTAGGTTCATCCAAAATCAGAATATCGGGTTTCGTCAGAATTGCCTGAGAAAGCCCGACCCGTTGGCGGTATCCTTTGGAAAGCTCAGAGATCGGACGGTAATACACCTCTGAAATTCCGCAGCGGTCAACCACAAAATCAATTGCTTCCTGCCGTTCACTTTTAGGAATCTCCTTCATGTCCGACCAAAATGATAGGTATTCCTCTACTGTCAGTTCTTCGTACAGCGGATTATTTTCAGGCAAAAAACCGATCCGTTTTTTGACAATACCGTCTGTTTCGATATTTGTCTCATCAATAACGACAGTACCCTTTGACGGAGGCAGTACTCCGGCAATCATCCGTAAGGTGGTTGTTTTGCCTGCGCCATTCGGGCCAAGAAGTCCGATGATTTCTCCCTGGTTAATTTTTAGATTGACATCGCTGACGACAAACTGTCTGTCAAACCGTTTTGATAATTTTGTCAATGTAATCATATGTTTTTAATCACAATCTGTTCCTAATCCTCCGACACAATTTTCAGTCGGCGGTTTGCCCCGCTCAGGGCATTTTTCAGAGTAAATACATGCTCTGTCTGTGACTTCTGACAACTGTTTGTCAGAGACTTCAACAGTCGTAGTACTAAAACTCATAACAATTCTGTCCAGGTCCTTAAACTCATACCCTCTCCAATTACCGGTTTGTTTTTTTCCGTTTACGTACCAGCTCACCCCGGATGGCAGGTTTGCCTTCCAGGAGTCAATAAGCTGACCCAGGGTAACGCCGGTTTTATGTTTATGGATTACTTCTTCAGTATCTTTATGCGAGTGAATATCGGGGTCTTTTTCAAAATATTCCGGACGATCCTGAAGCAGCACCTTTTTCCCATTCACATATAAAGCAAGGTCTGCGTGTTCATGAACTTTTTCACCCGTTGATTGACCGGAGGGTTTTGGAGCTTTAAGAATAGCCGCATTGATAAAGGTTTTGAAATCCTCCGGAGTTTTGGGATTGGGAATTTTGTCGCCATTGAGAAAAAAGGACGGTGTACCGGAAACGCCCAGTCTGGTACCCGAGTTTTTATCCCGTTCAACCCTGTCTTTTACTTCTTTTGAGGCCACATCCTTTTTAAATTGATCCATATTAAGCCCAAGTTGTCTTGCATATTCTTCGAAAATCTTTGGGTCAGCGGCTGGTTTTTCGCCCCATTTTTTTTGTTCTTCAAATAACTTGTCATGCATCTCCCAGTACTTGCCCTGTCTGGCAGCGGCCTCAACAGCAAGGGCAGCCGGCAGACCATTTTTGTGTCCGGGGAGCGGGAAATAGCGATTGACAAAACGAACCTCGGTTTTGAATTCTTCTGCCAGTTGTTTTACCAGGGGATAATATGCACCGCAGGCTTCGCATTCAAAATCCAGATATTCAACCAGGGTTACTGAAGCTTCTTTGTTCCCTTTAATATAGTCATCTGACACTACTTCAAGTAATTTTTTCTGTTCATCGGAAACGGGTGTGGAATTATTCGTGGTGGAGGATGATGAAGAGCCCATTTTGCTGGCGAAAAATACACCGCCCACCAAAACGACAACCGTAACGATCATTATTCCTAATACAAATTTGTCCTTAAACATATTTTGTTATTTTACTATGTTTTGTAGTAATTTTTAAACCCTTTATTTATGAGGCGACTTTCACCTCATATTCCAGTGACTTTATAACTTCAATAATCTTTCCCAGGTTAACCACATTCGGATCGAAAGTGACAACCGTTTTTTGCTTAGCGTAATTTGTGCTGGCTTCCCTGACACCCTTTAAGTCCTCCAGCTCAAAGTCAATATTCATGGCACAACTGGTGCAATGCATGCCGACAATTTTTAATGTTACCGTTTTCATCATTTTTATCAGATTACGTTAATGTTTCCTTTAAACATGCCCATACTGCACATAAAAGCAAGCGGACCGGGAGTTGTGGGAGCGGTAAATTCAATTGTGTCAGACTGGCCGATCGGCACAACTCTTTGCAGTCCCAGTTTAGGAATCGTAAGCGACTGAGCACAGCCGCCGCCACCCTGGTTGACAACCGTAAACTTTACCTTTGAGCCGGCCTTGATATTTACAATTCCCGGATCCGTACTGTAACCGTTTCTGGTAATAAAAATTGTCGCTTCCTTAACCGCCATGGTGGTAGCACCGGCCACTCTTCCTTCATCACAGAAACTGATGGTGCAGTTAATGCCCGTTAAAATGCCGTCCAGGGTGAAACTGCTACCGCTAAGTGCTAATGCCCCATTAAAATTGTAAACGGCGACCAGAATAATTGCTCCGGCCGCAATCCGATTAAACGTTCCGCTTAAAGAACCGCCAAGTTTTCGGGCAGCGTAACCAAGCAGGAAGAATAAAGGAGACGTACCCAGCATAAAGACAAACATGGTTGTGGCTCCGGCAAGCGCGGATCCGGTTGAGATGGCATACGCCATCATTGCCTGAGTGGCCCCACAGGGAATGAGCACCGTCATGGCTCCGAGCAGTGCCGGACCAAAAACAGCTTTACTCTTTGATTGATTGCGTACCAATCGGGTGAGAAACTTCGGGGGCTGAATGACAAAATAACGAAATACCGGGTGAACCTGAAGTAAATTCAGCGCAGTGCCGACCATAAACACAACCGCAGCAAACTGAAGAAAAATGCGGGCAGAAAGTGAAAGCTGGAACACTGATCCAAGGGAGCCTAACAGCAATCCAAGCAGAGTGTATGCAATCAGCCGTGCGGCCAGAAATGAAACTATCGGCAGAAGGTGACCAAACCGCCTGGCTTCCTCTTCAAGTTTATTCTCTTCCTGTTGGGCCACTGAGGTGGCAAGAAGTCCTCCCTGAACAGCCAGACAGGTAAGCCCGCCGGCGAATAATCCTGTGATAAAGATAGAAATAATATCCATAGCTCATATTCCGGTTTAGCCATTTATGACTGCAGGGCTTTGTCAATCATCGGCTTGACCTTCTCGAAAGGCAGAGCACCGGGAACGAGCTGGGTATTACCTTTGGCGTCAATAATAATTGTACCCGGCGTGCCAGTTACTCCTTCTTCTGACCCTTTAGCCATCTGATCTTTAACCTTCTGTGCCATCTCACCGGAGTCCAGACATTGTTTAAACGATGATTCGTTTAAGCCCAACTCTTTTGCCAGAGGCACTAATTTATCCAGTGCAAACCCTGTGCCGTTTCCTGATGTACGGGAGAATATCGCGTCTGCATATTTCCAGAACGACTCGTTTCCGCCAAGTTTACCAGCACATTCAGCTGCTTCAGCTTCTTTTTGAGCGTTGGCATGGAAAGACAGCGGATAATGACGATATACCCATTTCACTTTATCCCCGTATTCCTTCATAACTTGCTGCATAGTGGGGTGAAATTTAATACAGAACGGACATTCTAAATCCGAATACTCTACCATTACTACCTTGGCATTTTTATTACCCCGATACCAGTCGGCGTTGGTTACTTCCGGTTTCTTAGCGGCAACCTGGGGTTGGGGTGCGCCTGCAGCAGCCGGAGCACCGGCAGCCTGATTCGTACCTGTCGTGGTTGTTCCAGCCACCGCAGCGCCCTTTTCAAGATACTTAACCTTGGTATACAAAGATCCGATAACGAAAGAAGCAACTATGAGAATAAGTACCAGAGCAATATTAAAATTACCGGAAAGTATATTTTTGAGTGGAGATGAATTTTTTTCTTCGGTCATAGTGATTTATTGTAAACTAATATTACTACAAAGTGTAGTAAAGTGTTATGCCACTTGTCAATAGGAAACTGAAGTGAATACGGCAGGACTATAGAGGCGTGAAGATGTACTTTCTGAAGAAACGTTCTGCTGACACGCATTGGAACAACTGCCTGAACTAAAACAGGCCATTACCGCATCCTGACCGGACTGATGGTATTCAATGGCCTGTACTGGAGCCATGGCTAAACTACCTAGGATCATTACGGACAATGCACTGATGAGGACATTTTTAACTGAAAGTCGGGGTGTTAAAGAAGTTTTTTGAATAATGGTGTTGATGCGCATTTCGAGTGTGTGGGTATCAATAAAACCTGGTGCGGTAGCGTAACTCGGATACAAATCCTCATTTAGTAACTTAGTCAGAATGGATCTGAGGTGATCCCGTCCTTTCTCTGCCCCCATGATGGCACTTTTATCAGCCTCTATTTCCCGGTGTGTATGATAGAAAGCAATAAAGTCGGAAACGAGCGGGAAAAACGGAAAGAGAGATTCAGTAAAAACCGCAAAAAGCATCACTAAAGTATCATTGTTTTCCAAGTGATATTTTTCGTGCCGAAGCACGGCCTCGATCTCAAATGATGTTGCCAGGGAAATCATCCGGGTAGAGATATATATTTTAGGTTTAGAAATCCCAAAACAAAATGCGCCCATCCGTTTGTCTTTAATAACACAAACCTTATGTTGCAGATTGAGTTTATTTATTATCGGAAGAATGGCACTGTTATCCGTCAACTTTTGTTCCAGCTCTTTTTGTTGCTGAATTATCCGCCAGGCTGTCAGAAAGACTTTTATCACAATATACAAAGCCAGAGCACTAAGACCCCACAGAGTAAATTGCTTCATGTTTAACTGAATTGCCTGGGGTGTAACGGACTGGATAACCTGCCGGCAATAATAAACCGTGTTATGGAGAAAAAAAGGGATGTATTTGGCGCAGGCATTATATGAGAGCGTTGCGAGTACTATAAAAATTCCGGCAAAGATCCATAGAAATTTATTCGTTTTTGTTTTTATCATATTCGTGTAAAATCTTGAGGAAATACTCTTTCTTCTCCTTCGGTAAACGGTCAATAGATTGAGCAAAAGAAGCGAGCGCAGCGTCCCCGAACGTCCCGAAGAATCTGTCTAACAATGTCCTGGCCATCTTCCGGCTGAATTCCTCTTTAGTCTGCTTTGGAACAAAAACAACGGTGAATGCAGAAGTATCTTTATTTACTAACCCCTTCTCGTGCAACCGTTCTAAAATCGTGGCGATTGTCGTATAAGCAAGATTTTTTGTTTTGTTCGTCTCATCCACCACTTCGCGGATGGTACATTTTCCCAATGCCCAGACAACATCCATAACTTCCTGCTCGAGCTCGCTCAAAGGTTTAGTCTTCATAGTTACTACAAATTGTAGTTCTACTAAGCATTATTTTCAACTCTTGATAAAAGGGGCCTTGCCCCTCATTTTGCAAGGGTTTCCGGCTTCGCCTCCAATAAACTGCGCTACGCTTGCCCTTGCAAAACTTCACCCCGCTTTGGTTTCACCAGGTATGGGAAGCATGCGCATGCTTCCCAAAAATTAATTATCCGGGGAGCAGCGAACAAAGGAGGTGAAACACAATGCAACTGTTAACCAAAGCCCTATTACAGAGGTTTGAAAAGGTTGGAAGGCAGGAAGACAAAAAGGATCCTATCGTTATTGCCAAGTTCTTCAATCCAACCGGGGCCGGGACCTGGTATGCCACCGAGTATGACCCGACAGACAAGATGTTTTTCGGGTACGTCTCTATCTTTGGCGATTGGAACGATGAGTGGGGTTCATTCTCCCTGGATGAGCTGGAAAATTACCGGGGCATGTTTGGCTTAGGGATCGAAAGGGACCTGTATTTTGATGAGCAGCCAATCAGCCAGGTAATGCCCAAAGCCAAACTGTAAACGTTTACCAATACATACGGAGACTAAACCACTCTGTATGTATTGTGTTCTCTTATAAGTTGTATTAAAAGGAGTTAACCATGAACAAGTTACCAGTCTACAAAGGCCATACCGTCGATTTTCGGTTGAAAGAGTTCCGGAAAGCCATTTTTGGGAAGGCGCTTGAGTTTGTCCCGTTCGAGAGCGAAGAAGGCCAAAAACTTATAGCAGGATTCCTGGCAACGCCGGAAGGCAAGCTAGTAGCCAGGCTTCAGACTTAACGTAACCGGTCTATAATGACAATATGGGCAAGATTATTGTTATTAGTAGTGCGCTTCTGCTTCTAGCTGCAGCATTTTTCTATTTTTCCAAACCAAACGACGATAATTTCAAAGCTCCAGGTAGGGATTGGGAATCAGCGAAGAAAGTTGAAGATTATTTTGTGGAACGTCTCAACATGCCTACGGAAGAGGCAGCATCTATCCGTAAAAAGCCAGGCGTAGACGGAACAGTTGACCTTCGGATCAATACTAATGTTACGCTCGAC
Organism: candidate division WWE3 bacterium RAAC2_WWE3_1; assembly: GCA_000503835.1. Lineage (GTDB taxonomy): Bacteria > Patescibacteriota > WWE3 > UBA101185 > UBA10185 > UBA8498. Next base: position 853,441 of record CP006914.1, read on the forward strand.
GGATTAGTCGGAAACTTGTATTATTACGGCTTTATCCGGGATGAAAAAGCCTTCCGGTACGCCCTAGAACACACGAAAGACACGACGCCCAATGACAAAGCCATCAAAGTAGGTAATAACGGTACCATTGACCAGAACGCGGAATACAGGATATCCGAGGATATGACAGCTTGGGATCTGGCTGACGTGCTACTGAATAAACCGACTGGTCATTTTCCCTACGATGAATACAACTACTTTTTCATGCCGTAACTAGTTACGGTTATCTTTTCATCCATTAATAAAGAAGAAGTCCTATCCTATTTTTGTTTTGCCAATAGATCAATCCAGGCATCCGTGTACAAGTAATCTCCATGAGCTTTGTCATACACACAAAATTCTGATTTTGTCGGTGTTTTATTAGCGGCATTTGTAATGGGTCGAACGTTAAACCTTTGCCAATTCCTTGTGTGCCAAGTTAATGACCTACGAGTACCCCTTTTCTCCAATTCCGCTAGTACAGCACTCGGTCTATATAAGTTTTGGTTTGCAACTGGAACTAATTTCTCTTTTATTCCAATGATTGCTTTTTCGTATTTTGCCATTTCTTCTGGGTTGTTTGGATCGAACTTGACAAACTCTATGGCTACGTCTGATGACGACCTATGATTCCCAATTTTTGGGATAAGGAAGGCTTTAAATGAAAATTGTTGGGAATTAAGTACGTCTGCAGTTAATAAATTTCTGTATTGTCTTATAAAACCAATTACTTTTTCCTCACTTTTTGTTTTTGGTAATGGGTGTCTACTAGGAGATATTTGAATAGGCATGAACATAGTATCGATCAATGAAGCTGTTTGACCATATTCTCGTGTGAGAAATTCTTCAAAGTTTAAAACAAATGCTTGGCATTCTCCGATTAATTCAGTATCAATACCTGGGAGATTTCTATGTTCAATTTGATTTCTAAGTTTAACAAAAAGCTCAATATTTTTTCTAACAGGATCGTTTTCTGAAAAAACATGTTTTACACATTCTGATAATTCCCATGCCTTATATTCATCATCAATCTTTACATAACGGCCATTGTCCTGCTTGTAATAATATTTTTCTTTTCTTTTTTCAAAATAACTGTGTAATAAGGAAGTCCAAGCAATACACATTAACACAGCAAAATTCCCAGTTCTGAACACACTTCTAGGGTCATTAAACGCAGAAACAGCTTGAGTCGCTGAATCTCTTGACTTATCAAGTAATAATTTACAATTTTTACGTAACCGTCTCATCTCAACCGTATTTTACCAAAACAGATAAAAATAGACTAAACAAGGGATCTTACCCCTCTTTTACAAGGGTTTCCGGCTTCGCCTCCAATAAACTGCGCTTCGCTTGCCCTTGCAAAATTCACCCTGCTTTTTGTTGCACAAGTATCAGGAGGCAGGCAGCCTCCTGAATCAAAATTATAAAAAGAGGCAGCAGAAAGGCAGAATATGAAACTGAGCGAGAAGGCTAAAGCAAGCCTGGAGAGGGTGATAGCAAAATTTCAAAAGGGTGATATTTCGGCAATTAGCCAGGTTGCCCGGATCCAGTTGGATCCCAGAGCCCCGGCGCGGTTTTGGAGCCTGTCAAATAAAGTCCTAGCGTTCATTCAAGCCCAGGAGCTTGACTGTCGAGGCTATATGCAGTGGCAGCAGTTGGGAAGAAGCGTGAAGCATGGAAGCAAAGCCGTGTATATCGTCCGCCCTTTAACCGTAAAGAAAACCAAAGAGGAAGACGGCGAAAAAAAGGACTATATCGCCTGTATCGGCTTTTCTACTTTCCCGGTGTTTGCGGCTTCGGATACAGAAGGTAACACCATATTGCCTCAGTATCAGCCCAGACACTTACCGCCGCTTGTGGATGTAGCCCGAAAGTTTGGTATAAGCGTCGATTATGTACCGGTGCCTTCGGATCGTTTGGGAGATTCTGATACTAACGGCACTAAGATACGTATCGGTGCCCAGGACCCAAGCGTATTTTTCCATGAACTGACCCACGCGATTCACGCCCGGCTATCCAGTGGCTTAAAAGGCGGCCAACAGGTTGACCAGGAAGTCACCGCCGAATTATGCGCGACCGTCCTAATGGACTTCTATGGCTTCAGGGACCATTCTGGGAACGCCTGGCACTATATTAAGCATTACGCCCAAGATCCCTTAACTGCAATCACCAGAACCCTAAGTACCGTAGAGGATGTACTTTCGGTACTCTTGGAAGGAAGAGCCGCTACCTAAGCGGCTCTTAGGGCTCTTTGGGTAATACTTTTTGGAGCGCTTCACGACAAAAACCCATTTTCTGAAGTTGTTCCCTGGTCGTAAGATAGAATTCTAACTCTGGCTCGTCATTTAGCTGCTTTTGGATGAAAGTATTCAGGTAATGACTTGAGCGGTTGTCCGGACAAAACAAAATAATCGCAGGGAAGGGATTGTCATTATGATCCTGCCAGTAGCCATTGTTGAAGTATTCGAAATACTGGCGGACACGCTTTCTTAGTACCATCCGAGCTGGTAATTCATCGAAGATATCCAGAAAATAGCATTTTTTACGTCCATTCGTTTCTTCGATGGAAAAATAGGCATCGGGATAAGGTAAGATCAAATATTTAAGGCCGGATAGGTCAGTTCTGGTATAAAAATGCAGCGTTGCCTTGGTGCTTTGAGTCAATTTAACCAAAGATAAATATATATCGGCCACTTGTAGGCAATGATGACGGAATTGGTTTGATAGTGTTAGTTCCCGCCAAATTCGGTCGAGTAGCTCCGGTTTCACTCTTTCAGTCTTGGCGTTCTGTTTTAAGTATTTCCTGCCTTTATTCCCAAGCGAATAGATAGCCGGTACGGTTACTCTTTTCTTATCGTAGTAACGTCTGATATACCCGTTTTCGGTCAATTCATTTAGCCAGACAATAATGCGGTTATAGTGTTTGTGGTTAAGTAAGGTTTGAAGTTGATTTCTGGATAAAAACCGGAATTGATATAAGAATCGTAAAATTTCTGTATGTCGTGAAGTCATAGATTAGATAACAGTAACGCGCTAATCCGTTTCTCTTCCTTAGATATAAGGAATATAGATGTAGTGATATTTAGTAAACTAGCCATGATTAACATCAGAATCAGTGTAAACACGCTTACACTCATAGCAAGGTTCCCACGTCATCGGCAGAAGCTATAGTTTTTGCCTTACGCATTGGCTTTGAATTTGTTTTGTGACCGTTACTTATTGGTTTTTTATACGTAATGGCGTAGTTTTTCCGTGAAGCTTCGATGATCCGGTCAACCTTCTCAACATTTGGCTCGATCACGATAGCCAATGTCTCGCCGGAAAACGGTTCTTCAGGTTCAACAGCGGATAGCTTCATATAGAACTTATAGCGGGGCAGGTTAACGATGTCGCCCTTTTCAACGTAGGGAGAAAATTGAGACAGCATCAATTGTTCATCGATGGGACTGGCAGTCCTAAAGCAGATGACGGTGCCGGTATTGGCCAAAATGACGTTTACCACGTTCCGGTCTTCCTGCTGAGAAGTCGATTGTTCGGCAATGGTGAGCCGCAAACCGAATTTCCGGCCACCGGACAATAGCTTGGTAAACGATGAAGTGGCGAAATTCTGGAACTCGTCAATAAACAGATAAAAAGGTGTGCGTTCGCTCTTCTTAGTGCGTGCCCGGCGCATGGCTGCTTGTTGTAGTTTGGCGATCACTGTTGTGCCTAATAGTTGGGAGGTATCTTCCCCGAGCTTACCCTCAGCCAGGTTGCAGAGAAGCACTTTGCTGGACCGCAAGATATCGTCAAAGTTAATGGTTGATTTTGGCTGCTCCAATATCCGTTTGGCTGTGGGTGAGAAGAGGAAGCGACCTACCTTCGCCGTCACCCCGGAAACCATTTTTATTATCTGGAAGTTACCCGCCCGGCCAAACTCGTTTTTCCAGAAATTTCGTAAATTTTCGTCTTCCAGGTTCTTGGTGATGCTTTTTTGGTATTTGGGGTCATTTAAGAGGTCGTAGACGGTGAATATGGTGGCGTTTTCGATAGTAAAGGCGGTGTAGATGGTGTTTCGCAAAATATATTCTATCCGGTGCGCATCGGTGTTCTCGTCTTTGGTAAACACTCTCCGAAAAACAGAGATAACGCTTTCACAAACAAGCTCTTTCTCCTGTTCCAGCTCGTCATCTTCAAGACCGGGAGTTAGTTCGAGTAAATTAATCCCCACCGGATACCGGAGATCAAACGGGTTTAGGTAGATGCAATCGTTAATCCGGTCCACCGGGACGGTTGAAAGTAGATCCTCAGCCAGATCGCCATGGGGGTCAATGAGGGCAATGCCCCTGCCTTTTTGGATATCATCCTTAAGCATGTGGTACATGATGGTGGATTTTCCCGATCCGGTTTGACCGATGATATAGACATGGCGGGACCGGTCGTCATCGGTAAGACCAATGGGGTTCTCGGTATTCCCAAACGTGTTTTTCCCAAAGACCACATCAAAGTAAGCATTGTTCTTAACCGACAGCGGCGCTGGCAGCTCCCGACTATGCACTTTGACCATATCCTCGGTTTTGGTGGTGTAGGTATAGGGAAAGTGGTAAATATCCGACATTTCCGATGTTGACAGTATCGGGTTTGGATTTAACGGGGATCCATAAGACAGGTGGCGGAGTTTAAAAGTATCAAGGGTATTACTTTTGAATGGGAAGAGCGGCTGCTTCGTAGTAAAGGTTTGGTAGGGACTGGCGAGCTGACCAAAGGAAGCCAGAATTCCATTAATCCGGTTGTGAGCGTCTTTCACATCTTTTAATGAAACCAGAATCCGGATCGAGGTTTCAAATAATGGCTGATCGATCTTAGATTTGATGATTTGGGAAAGCTCTTTCTCATACGGATTAAGGATATTCTGGGGAATGTTTATCGTTGGGGCCATCAGAAAGGGTACGGATTTCCCGCTGGTATCAAAGAACCCGATGACCATACTGAAGATAAACATGAAGGCAAATGAGGCAATCTTCCAAATGCCTATTACCAGCAACCAGATAATCGATAGGCCGGGAAGAGATACCAGTTTTTGAAATGCGTTCTTCTGAACAGCTTCGGTTAATGGCTGGCCTTTATAAATTCGGCTTCTCAGCTTTTTAAGTTCTGAGATGAGGTTGTGGTGAATATTTGCCATGACCGGGCTGATGACAATTTGGCAGGCGATCAGTTCTCCAGGAGTCAACTTAGTCATGTTACCGGTAAGGTATGAGATCGTATCGTTTTCCGTTAGCGCTTTTTGGTCTGTTAATGGCAAGGCTAAATGACTGGATAGCTTCAGTTCAGTTATCACTACCGATTGGGTAAGGCCATCTGTCTCAAAATAGCCGTTTAGGTAATCTTCAGTTTCTGCCACTTTGATTCCGGGCAAGTACGACAGCAAGTTGCGGCTGATGATATCGATAAACTTGGGATGAGCCGCTAAGAGATAACGTATACCTTCCTTTTTCGTGGAGACGATTTCCAGTGAAAACTCGTTTTTCCGTTGCACCACACTATCCCAAAAACTAAGTTGCCTCGATAGCGTATGAAGGAGCGTATATAGCTGCTCAGTGGCAAAGGCCGACTTGCTGGTATCTGCCGGAAAGGTTAACTGAAGGATTTTCTTCTGGTGATCAGGTTTGACAAGTCGGGACAACACAAACGGTACGATATTTCTGACAGTCCAGATGATCAAGATAATCAGAATGAGTAAGGAAAGAACCACGGCTGTTGGCCCTAGAGTGACAACCAACACCATTGTGGTCGGCGTTATCTCAGGTAATGGTAATGAGGTTAGCCAATGGTACGTTGCTAGTTTTTGATCGTCAGATCCGGGCAAAGACATGGAGATACCAAGCAGTAAAGTGTGAATGTTGGATAACTCGTGATTTTGCAACTGATGAAGTAATTGGAGTAACTGGGTGTCCGTGGCGGTCATGACAATCCTCCGCATGACCGAACAGTCTGAAGTCGAAGTGTACGTTTGGTTAATTTTCCTGCCAATAATGCCATATAAAGGGCAGGACAACTACTTATATATCAAAATATATCAAATACCAGAGAAGAAGTAAATTATCCGGCGGATCATGATTCTTCGTATGGTTTTCCGTCAACTAACCATTGTTTGGTTAACTGGTCAATGCTGCCAACGAAATAATTAACAGATCCATCATGTTCAAACATAAGATTTACGGCTTCTACTTTCTCCGGTTGTCTTAAAAATTTCGCTGTTTGACCATTGGAAAAATGAACCTTAAATCCGCACAATTCATCTTGATCGTTTTTTAAAATCTCAAAGACTTCATAGTTTGGCCATTTATGATATTTCTTTGCAGCTCCAATAAATTTCTTTGCCCATGAATGCGTATGAAAAAAGGCCTCATAGAAGGCAAAACTACACATTATTATGCTGTCAATTTTGGCTAATGGTAGTGATGTAGCTATACCCCCATCTGAAAACCGAAATTCTTCGTCGGTTAAGCAATAATCTGAGTGATAAAACGCATTTCTAACTTTATCGTTAAAATACTCATCAATAAAAGCGGCTAGCTTGCTCTCTCCCGCCTCTTCGGCTAACTTTTTTATTACTCTTATCTTTTCTTTTAGCGAGGGGGGTCGTGCGTCAAAAATGGTACCTTTTTTCCGTTTCCATAGCTCGAAAAAGGGGTCTATTCGATAATCTTTTCCGCCGACAATAAGCAAAAGATTAGCAAGTGTACTTAGCGGGAAAGACATTTCTAACGCGTGACAGTACATAATCAATCCAATGCGATAGACTCTTTTCTCTTCATGTTTTTTTGAAGCTTCACTAAGTAGCTGGTTAAAATCGTTGAAAAAATCTTGTATTTCAATCGTGGGATCCCAATGACCATAATGTACTCCGGACACTTGTAGTGCAGTGTAGACAGATTGAACAGCGTTTTTCTGAATAGCGCGTTTCCATAAGTCCTTAAGATAATCGTAATATTTTGAGTATGCTTCTTTTTTGCCATCAATAACCTTAATGTTCAAGACATCCCTCAACAACTTATCCTTATTGAATCGTCGATCACGTCGTTTACCAAATCGCTCTGAGCTTATATATCCATCATTAGCCCAGCGTCGAATTGTATTGATGTGCACTCCCAGTAGTGCTGCAGCTTGACTTACATTAATGACCTCTGGAGTAGATTTATACACTTCCTTGTTAAATTCACTGTCCATATTAACCTCTCTATCCATTACTACATAACATTACTATATATACTCCATAAGAACTTAGATGTAAAGACGTGCTTCCCATTTTTCAACTGGATTGAAGCTAATATTGCTCTTGACATTAGTCCTTTAGAGATAGTATATTATCTTTATGAAGATAGTGATTGTTTAAGAGGTATAAGGTATGGAACGACGAAAATGCCCAGGTATAGTAAATTCTTCATCAAACCCAACAACGTTACATTTATCCCCCGCAGAACGTATCCAATTTCTGGCTGACTTGATCATCGACCGCATTATTGAGGATCAACGGAATGGTTCACCAATACTGAAGAAAGTGAGACAGAAATGAATCAGGAAACGCAAACTTTCATGGAAAATGCAGTTGCAGCCATCCGGGTCTCGTCCGTTAAGCAGGGTGTGCAGGGAGATTCCCCGGAAGCTCAAAAAGAACAGATCGAGCGATATGCCGAGGCTCATAATATCCACATAAAGAAGTTCTTTATCTTCCTCGAATCAGCCTCAAAAGACGAGCAGCCGGTGCAGGAGGCTATCGACTACTGCAAGAGCACCAAAAACAATATCCAGGTATTCATCATCAAGTCCATTGACCGGTTCACCCGTGGAGGATCGTTTTTCTATGAAGAGCTGAAAATGCAACTGGAAGCCAACGGGGTGAAACTCATCGATATTTACGGTGTCATCGGACAGCAGCAGGTAAATACCCTGGAGCATTTGGGAGTGTCGTTCAAGTGGAGCGTGTATTCACCCACTAAAAAGGCCGAGATGCTGGAAGCGGAACGGGCCAAGGATGAGATGCGCGATATCATGAGCCGGATGATCGGAGCGGAAATCCGCTATTCCCGGATGGGTTACTGGGTCCGTAAAGCACCGATGGGATTCATGAATGACAAGATTGAAACTCCGAACGGGAAACGGACGATATTAAAGCCCCATCCGGTTGAATCCACATGGATCATCAAAATGTTTGACTTGAGATGCCGGGGAACCCTGAGCGACCATCAGATCGTGGAAGAGGTCAATAACCTCGGCTTCAGATCCAGAGTGATGTATTTCCGGGACCATCATGACCGGACCAAGATCATCAAGGAAAAAGGCGGCAAGCCACTGAATATTAAGGGGCTCTGGAGTTACTTAAAAAATCCCTTATATGCCGGTATCAACCTGGTCAACTGGACCAAAGACAGCCCCCATAAAGGTAAATTTGAGGGTTTGGTCCCCATTGAAATGTTTAATAAGGCTAACCGGGGAAAAATTGCCATCATCGAAGAAGACGGGGAGATCAAGATTGAACGTAATGTCCAAGCCAGATATCAGATAAAGAAAGGTGTAAGGAACCCCGATTTCCCCTATAAGCGGGTAGTCATGTGCCCTTGCTGCAACAAGCCATTATTCGGAAGCGCCTCGAAAGGCCGGTTGGGCAAATACTACCCGGCTTATCACTGCAACAAACGAGGTCATTATTTCCGGGTACCGAAAAAAGATTTTGATGATACGGTGGAAAAATTTGTCCGAAACATCAAGATTGCCCCCGGTTACACCGAGGCATTGGTTAAAGCCGTAGTTGAAAGATGGGAGAAACGGGAAACGGAATCGCAGAAAGACAAAGTGGACATCAATACTCGGATTAGTGAGCTTCAGGCTCAAGCGAAACTGACAGCCGATAAGATCAGGTTTCTTACCTCGGAAGTGGCGATTAAATACGTCGAGGCGGACCTGGTAAATATCGACCAGCAAATCGCCGGATTACTAGCCGAAAAAGAGAAAACCATCAAAGAAGAACCCACCGATATCCGCATGGTCATGGCGTACATAAAATATTTTCTGGAACACCTTGAATATTTGTTGATAGATAGCCCTGATCCTGTTGCCAGAGCCTCCTATTTTGGGGTACTTTTTGATACTGAGCCTACCTACCAAGAATTGGTTTCTGGAACACAGAAAAAAGCAGAATGTATCAAGCTAAATGAGGTATTTGTTTTAGATCAATCCAAGTTGGCTGCCGGACCTGGATTCGAACCAGGATTACCGCGTTCAGAGCGCGGTCGCCTACCGTTAGCGGATCCGGCAATAGAGCTTTAGTACACCCTATATTCTATCAGTTTTCTGAATCTTTCTACCTCATTTTTCCTTCTAAGTCTAATATAGTAGGTTCTTCTTTCAGGATGGTATCCCAGGCAGGTTAGTTTATCATAGACGTAGTCCAACAGGCACTTATTCCTGTTAGAGAACTGAAAGTTGTAAGTATAGGACCTTTTGCTTATAGTTAGTGATCCTTCGGCCTCGTACAGACCCCGTAACATAGAGATGATATATGAATTTCTTTTCTCAACCCACCCGGGAATCAGGTTTTCAAGCCCTTTCTTGCTACCTGCAGGTACCCTGAGGCGTTCTGAGATGTCTTTCCTATAGAGATCAATCCTGACTGCATTAGTTCCTTTAACTGGGTATACTCTGGGCGGTTTACCGAGAAACAACGTAACTAACTCTTTATACCGCGTAATTAAACCGGGATTATTTCTATTACAGGTTAAAATCAGCCGCTGTGTACGGGGAAAATTACTTATGTTTCCATCGCCGAGCGTGAACCCAACTAGTTCAGCCAGTTCTCGAGACCTTTTTGGTTTGTTGTAAAAACCTTTCCTTTCATTCTCTTGCCTTTTGGCGTTACGCTAACTTTTAAAGTTGTCTATCTTTTTCATTTTCATCGTCTCGGAAATTTTTTTGACACTCGGATGTGTGAATTTCGTGAATCCTTTGTTCCAAACCATTACTGCCATTATATCCCACTACCACTAGACGCCAAAAATTATGCTTTCAATCCCATTTGAAAATCATTTCATTGTCGCATAGACCATAATGCGATAAAATCAAGCCATGATAAGTACTCAACACAAGGAACAAAGGGTTGCCGTATTCGTGGACGTTCAGAACATGTACTATTCGGCCAAGAATCTGTACGGTGCTAAGGTCGATTTCAGTAGGGTATTGAACCTGGCCGTCGGACCCAGACGTCTGGTCAGAGCCTTTACTTATGTAATAAGGGCCGATGTCGGTGCTGAAAGAGAGTTTTTCGAAGCTCTCCACAAAATAGGTTACGAAGTACGCGAAAAGGAACTTCAGATATTTTTCGGAGGTTCAAAAAAGGGCGATTGGGACGTCGGTTTGTGCATGGATGCCGTGAGACTAATTCCTAAAATTGACGCTATGGTTTTGGTTTCAGGTGACGGAGATTACACCGACCTTTTGGAATACGCGAGAAGTCAGGGTGTCAGAACCGAAGTAATTGCCTTCAGCAAGACAGGTTCAAGCAGATTATTCGGGATCGCTGACCAGATAACGGACATGTGCGAGGCCCCCGAAAAATTTTTGATCGGAAAGTCCAAGTTCACTTTGTTGAACGGATTTAATTCACCTGCAAATGTCAACACTCCTGCAAAAAGTTAAAAACCTGGCCTTTTCGAACGTGTCCAGGAAACTCCTTTTTTTTATATATTTTTTGTTGCTTTTGGCGACCCTATACCATGTTTATTATGCGAAAAGGGTTATTCCCGGTGTAACGGTTGGAGATGTTCCTCTCGGCGGAAAAACTTTGTCCCAAGCCCAAAGTACGCTGACGGCCCGTGAAAAAACTTTGGATAAGAAAGTAGTGCTCAAGTATGACGGAAAAGAATATGGAGTCAGTGCGGAAGATATTGATCTTACGTATGATTGGGAAGGTACTGCTTTGAGAGCTTTCGAAATAGGGCGTACCGGGAATTTTATTCGCGATACTAAAGATAAAATAGCGGGACTGGTCAAAAATCTTAACATCCCTGCCTATCACGATCACAGCGATGAAAAACTAATCAGCGTGTTATCCGAAGCTAAAAGTCTTTTTAACGTTATTGCCCAAAATTCGTCGGTGAAAATGGAAAATGGAAAGCTGGTTGTTATTCCTGAAAGCGAGGGGAAGAAAGTTCTGGATGACGCTTTACATGCAACCGTTGTGAGAGCCTTTGACGCTCTGGATTTCGGAGACAAAGAGCTCCCGGGTAAAAAAATAGTTCCCAGGATAACGGCTGCGGAAGTTGAGGCTTTACTGCCGCAGGCAGAAAAAATAATAAACAACGAGATTACGGTTAAAGATGGGGATAGGACATGGAAATTAACATCGGAGCAACTTTTGGGGTATCTAATTTTCCAGCGCGACAAAGAAAAAAACAATGTAGAGATCGAGCTGTCGGAACCCCGGCTGGAGGCGTTCGTGGAAGAACTAGAGCAGGAAGTAAATCAATTGCCCCGTGGACAGGTTACGAGTATGGAAGGCAAGAGGGTGACCGGTTTTAAAATAATTAAAGAGGGTAGCGAGATAGACAAAGGAAATTTTATCGCCGCTTTCCGGGAAGCTTATTTCAATTCAAAACAGACGGTCGAAATTTCTAAAGTTTTGGTTTCAGGTCCTCCCGACAAAGAAAAATACGGAATCTTGGAATTATTGGGAGAGGGCAGTTCAACTTATAAGGGTTCTGCGGCAGGGAGGATTCATAATTTAACTTTAGCGGCCGAAAGAACAAGCGGGGTGTTGGTCGCGCCGGGAGCCACCTACTCAATGAATAATTCCATAGGTGATATTAGTGCGGCAACAGGATACGACGTAGCTTACATTATTAAAGATGGAAGGACAGTTTTGGGTTCGGGAGGCGGAGTCTGCCAAACTTCGACGACCTTATTCAGGGCAGTTTTAAATTCCGGGTTACCCATTGTTATGAGATACCCCCACGCTTATAGGGTCAGTTACTACGAGCAGGATCAGCCGGTGGGGTTTGACGCCGCAATATACCAGCCTTCGTGGGATTTCAGATTTAAAAATGACACCGGGCATTATGTTTTGGTGCAGGCTGTAGTTGATCCTGCAAATTATTCTTTGAAATTCCAAATTTTCGGGACACCGGACGGAAGAGTAGTTACCATTACCGAACCGGTTGTGACCGGCCAGACCCCTCCTCCTCCGGCTTTATACCAGGATGATCCGACGTTAGCTAAGGGTGTTACAAAACAAGTTGATTTTCCCGCGTGGGGAGCAAAGGTGACCTATTCCAGAACCGTTACCAGGGAGGGTAAAGAATTGTTTGTGGACAATTTTGAGGGCAGGTACCAGCCGTGGCGTGCGGTGTATCTGGTTGGGACGAAAGAGTAGTTTAACCGGTTAGTTTAACGCCGCGACATCTTCAAACTGACAGTAGTGTACTCATCGTCAGGCTGTCTCGTAATAGTTACGGTAGCCAGAAGATCCTGATCATTGTACGTTGTCACAAAAATACCGCCCTCTCTTTTATCCGATTCGGGCGTCCAATTTTTATCGCTGAAAACATTTTGGTAGAACATCATAACTTCCTCGGGAGATTTTTTTGTTTGAAAAGTTGTTTGTTGTGAATTAAGAGTTCTACTTGAGGAAATTTTCTCAGAACTTATGGGCATGGGGAGTTCCGATTCCTGTGAGATCTTTGCGCCTTTTACATCTCCCCCGCCGTTTTGAATTTCGGGATTGTACTGCAGAAAAGCAAAGTAACTTCCGGCAAAAGCGAATACAAGCACTACAAGTATCGGTATTAATTTTTTAAAATCTCCGGGCATGTTAGTAAACTTATTATACACGATTGGAAAGGACGGTTTTATGCAAGGTGTTAGTCAAAAAGCATATTTATTGGTAGAATTTGTGGGATTTATGCCGGGCATTGCTCGACCGGACACCTTGGCCCCATCGTCTAACGGCTAGGACGGCGGATTCTCATTCCGTAAATCGGGGTTCGATTCCCCGTGGGGTCACCATGAACAGGTTCTTCATCGAGCAACGCGAGGTGAAGGTTCTGTTCGTGTGATTCTCGCTCGGGAACGCACTAACTTTAGTTGTATTCGACAATTCTGCGAGCGAAGCGAGTGGAATTGCTTTGACGGAGTCAAAATTCCCCGTGGGGTCACCAGAAAAGCGGGTACCACTTTGTGGTAGACGCTTTTTTGTGTTCTCAGGGGAAGTGAAGAAACATTACTTTGTAGGGTTCGACCATTGCGTAATGAAACGGAGCAATCGCTTTGACGAGGTCAAAATTCCCCGTAGGGTCGTCATACCCCACATTTATGTACAAAATGTAAACCTTCATCTACATAAATAACTATAGGAATCACTTTCACCGTGCTTATCGTCAAACACCTCCTGTGCCTTATCCATCTCGGTCATTACTGCTCCATAGGTGTTATCAATCGCTGTCTTTAGTGCCGCTTCCGTTTGGTAGTAACCAAGGTTATTGTATCTATCTACCAATTTATTGGCATGTTCTACCAGGATATCCTGGTGTTCTCTTTCATGAGATGCGACCGCATTTTTAAAGGCTCTCCAATCGCTCTTTGTTCCATCGGAGGCACCGGCACTGGATCTCCATTGAGGAACTGTTATCACCGCGTTCGCTGTCACAGTAAAATTACCGATAGTCCAGCCCCTATCTGTATAAATTGTGTAGTAAAAATTTTCAAGGTTGTAATTTATATGGGCCAGGGTACGCTCTAGCCCTTGGTTTTCCTGCCACTTTTCCACCGAATTGCACAACTCTTCACGGGTACTTCCTTCTACGAAGTAGCTTTGGCTGACGCTATTGATAGTAGGCCCGGGTTGATATCCGTGTTTTTGCACCTCAGGTTTTTCTTCGACGGCTTTATATTCCGGACTATCTTTCAAAGAAACCACGTTGCGCTTGCTTTCGTAATTTTTCAATCCCCAGCTTCTATAAAAATAGTAGCTAACCGATAAAAGTATTACAAATAAGGCACCGAAGGATAAGGCAAATTTAGTGTATGTATCGTCGGAGATAAGGATTTTATCTTTTCGTATCAGGGAAAGTATCGCACCGGATATAAAGAAAAAAATCCCCGACACAATCGTTAAACCGATGTAGTTACCGATATTTTCCGGTGCTATAGGAAGATTGCTAAGCTCTACCAGTATTATGAAGATACAAATGGATACTAGCCACAGGGTAAAGAATAGCGGCGTCAGTATGGTTAAGATCATTTCCCTATTTTAACCCATGGTTACCAATGTAGCGACGCGAAGAATTGTTTTTACTAAAACTATTGTAGGAAATGAAATTCCAGCATCTCAAATAAATGGGACTAATCTATAATTTTGTTGTTTCGCCCGGCCTCAGGAACGGTTGTTTTCCCATTCCTGCATCCAGTTGGTAACCGGTCTTTTAGGTGTATACCCTGTCGATGGTGCGGGAGGTTCTGGAGTGCTAATCTCTTCTTCTTTTTTCCGTTTTTCTTCTTCCCGATTCTTGTGTGCAATTTCGAGCTGGGTTCTCATTCTGGCTATTTCCTTATCAAAAAGGTTTGGGCGGTATCCCATTGGGTAAAGCAACGTAAGTTTATTTTCGGCCGCTCTTTTGATTATCTCGTCATCGGGAATTTCTACGTTTCCGGTTTCTTCGGCTAATTCTTTGTACGCTTTTCTTAGTTCCTTCAAATCCAGGGGATTCTGGTGAGTATCAAAAAAACTTTCGTTTTTTTGAATCGGTTGTATTGTTTCGGTAGTTCCTTCCATCTATTAGTTGGAAGAGGGTCGTTTGCGGAAGATTCTTTTGATAAGAAGAATTACCCCGACCGCCCCTAAAATCATCGGCAGATACACTCCAAGCCATATAACAAACGAGCCCATGTTCTGCAACGTTCCCAACATCGATCTGACCGCCTGTCTGAATATAACTTCAGGCCTCCACGACCGTGCGGGGGTGTAGGGAAGTCCAAGCTCGTCGGTCGATATATAGATGGTTAATTTACTGGTCTTGGTTGTCCCATCCATATACTGCAACTGACCTTTATATGAATCTATTTGGTTTTGTATCTGGTCCAAAGCCTGTTGTACATTAAGCATCTCTTCTACTGTTGTGGCTTTATCAAGTATTGCCAACATTCGCGCCCTTTGTGATTCCAGATCGCCCAGACGTCTTTCAATATCTATGTACTGGTCTGTGATATCTTGGCCGTCTACGTTCTCGGAAACAACCTTAACCGCGACGCTTCGTAGATATTTTGACATTTCCTCGACTTTTCCCGAGGGCACTCTTATTTGAAGTGTGGCGTTTTCTCCGAACTCTGTTCTGCTGATGTTGGTATTTACCATATAGCCGGCCATCGAAAGTGTCTTTTCTTTTATCATTTCAACAACACCGGTCACGTCTTTTACCAAAAGAGAGAAATTTGAGTTAATTACAACTTTTCTATTCTTGACATCGGGCTGAGGAGCCGGTTCCGGCATGTATGGGTAGGAACCTCTGCTCAACCCCACCGCCGGAGCGCCCCCGTAGGAATCGACGGCGAAACTTTCGTCCATATAAGTGATCGAGCTTTTAGTAAGTAAAGTTCTTGGAATCGAATTAATTAGCAGCCATCCCGCAACAAATACGACGAGAGTGAGAAGTTTGTTTCTTTTTACCCAGTCAAAAATTTTATTTATCATGAGTTAATATTCGTACGGCGGGTATTTTGTGTCAAGACAACGGGGGTTAGTTCTTTATAGCCACTTCTTTTTCGGAAGATCTCTTACGCGCTCGACGGGTTGAGCCTTAGCCTTTTTAACAATTTTTGTTCCAGGTTTTTTGGTCAGGTGCTCTATTTCTTTTAATGTAGCGAAAATCCTGGCCGTAATAAGTTGTTCCTGTGAGACCCAGTAGTCATATGCAAAATTCTCCCGCAGGTCTTTGTTTTCTTCGGCGGCCATACCTTTTTCAAACGAAGCCTCTTCCAGTTTTTTGCGCTGTTCAGTTAACCGCTCCCTTAGGCGATCTACTTTTTCTTCAACATTCATAAAGGGAATTTTATCACGTAATTTGCCCGTACGAAGGTTATATAAGTTTAAAGCTGTGTAGGACAATTCCTGCAGCGATGCTAAGGTTCAACGAGTCGATATCTTTAGAGAAGTTTATTTTTACGGTTTCCCCAAGCGTTAGTTCTTTTGCCGAGAAACCCGAGGATTCGCTTCCGAAGACCAGAGAACTTTTTTCAGGAGAGGACAGTCTCTTTTGTGTGAGCTCCTCCAGTGTGATGTTTCCTTTTGGTGTGAACAAATAGAGCTCCCTGCCATATTTTGTAGCGTAATCAGTCAGCTTATCGAAGTATTCGAAGTTTATGGCAAAAACACTTCCCATAGATGCCCTTATGACTTTGGGATCAAAAATGTCTACGGCGGGACGGGTGAGCGCAAGGTTTTTATACCCAAATGCGTGCATAGTCCTGATGAGTGTGCCCAAATTACCCATATTCTCAGGATTTACCAGGACGACGTGGGGTTTGCTGTCAGCCAACGGTGCGGTGTATTTAGAAAAACGGGCACCTGCGTAAACATTCTCTTTTCCGGAAAGTCTCATCAGAACTTTTTGCCCTTCCTCAACTCTCACATTATGTTTGCCGGCCAGTTTGATGATTTCTTTTACACCGAGGTTGTTTTGTCCCTTCGGGTTTATAAAAACCTCGATGATACTTTCGGGTTTGTATTTAAACAATTCGATGGTCGGATAAACGCCCAGGCAATAAGAATTTGATTGATTTTTATCGTAATTTCTTAATTTCACTGCCTGAACTTGATGGAATTAAGTATGTTTTCTATCGTTGTTTTAAAGTCTGCGCTGCCTTCTTTTACGCCTATCAGCACCAAGTCTGTTCCACGGGCTCCTTCGGAATTAACAAATATATAATAAGCATCCTTCCAGCTATATCCTGTGACCTTAACGGCCGTTTCCCCATTAAATTCAAACCGTTCGATGTTTCCCTGTACCGGGTAGCCTTTTGCCGCGAAAAAGTCATCGGACATTTTATCTATCTCCGTTTGTGTGATACTTTCGAACGTAACTTCTTTTCTCAATGGAATGACCGCTATTATTATCCCGGCTTCTTTCGCTGTTTCTTCGCACATGGAAAGTATCACGCGGTATTGCGTGTCCGTGGGCATAGGCACCGCGCAGTTGTTCACAAGATGCGACGGGTACTCAAACGTTATTCTGCTTTCCGTGTCCGATACCGATTTGAGGAATTCTGAAACATCGAATCTTTGGGGGAGCAGAGTGATGGTCTTAATTATTTCTTCCGTGGCGATTTCGTACTGCTGTCTAAACCCTATATCTCCTTTGTAGAATCTTGAAATCTCAAAGAATTTTTCGCCGAAGCTTATGTAGTAGTTTCTAAAATAACCTTCGCAGTAGTCAATCTGGAAATTAAGGGAACCGTACTCACCCATCTTTTCTTCTTTAATCGGAGAGTGTGTAGCTGTCTCCGGGCAGTTGAGTTTCATTGCTTCCAATCTGGTCGAGGCAAATTGATTCAGATCCCTAACCTTAGTAGAGAAGACGGTGATGGTCACTTTGTATCCTTCAAGAAATTCAGGATTGTTATCTTTTGAATAAAGCACCTCAACTTTTCCTTCCCCTTTTTCAGTGTCGAATGATTCGGTTAGTTTTAATCCGACCGGATATCGGAAAGAAATTTGTAAAGTTGTGTTCGAATACTCCTTTTCAGTTTCTGTAGTTTCCTCCGGTGTGATTATTACCGGTGCTTCAGCAGGGGAGTTGGAAACAAAGCGTACCCTGTCCTGTATCAATTCCTTGCGTAATTTTATGCCAAACACCGTCAAAGCTATTAGTATGGAGAGCGCCACTAAAGCAACGGCGACCTTCTTAATAAAATTTCTTTTTTTGTGAAGAATTATTTCTTCCTTTTGCCGGATGCTAAGATTTTCAAATTCCGGATTGTTTATTTTTTCCATGTTATGTAAATGATATCACTTCATGAATTGTCATTGAAAATGTTGACAAACACCCCAAATAAATATGTAATTAAAGTGTAATGCATAGAAATAAATTTATTTCTGTCCAATAATTAATTTCTTTAGAACACACTCTGAAGTGTGTTCTCATTTTTTAGGAGGTGATCTTTGATGCCAGTAAAGAAAAAAGCAAGAAAAGCTGCAAAGAAAGTAGTAAAGAAAGCAAAGAAAACCGTTAAGAGAAAAGCGAAGAAAGCAACCAAGAGGAAGTAATAGGCTTCCGGTAGGAAGTAATCTTCTTCAAGGAGGGAGAAACTGCCCTCAATTAACGAAAATTTCTTTTCGAAAGTGGTTCCACGAAAAGGGGCCACTTTCTTTTTTGTTTGTAAGGAAAATTTTAGAGACCGAGCAGTTCGGAATTATTTTTCATAGCGTCGAGTGTACGTGACACAAAATCATTTAAACTTATTCCTAACTTTTCTTCACATTGAGAAATTTGTCCTCGGTCAACTTGTCTGGCAAACTCTTTTTGTCTGAATTTTTTTAAAATTGATTCAACACTAACCTGTTCTAATTTTCTTTCGGGCATTACAAGTGCGACTGCGACAATAAAGCCTGTAAGCTCATCGCAGCACTCTAAAGTCCACTCCAGTTTGGTTTCAGGCTCGCGCAATTTAGTGGTCTTTGAGTTGTGTGAACGGAAAACTTCTATAAGCTCGGGTTCAACTTCGTATTCTTCGAGCCATTCTAAAAGTTCTATGGTATGCCTGGCCGGGTTGTCTTTTGTAACTTCCCAGTCTGCGTCGTGAAGTATACCTGCAATTTCCCATTGGTTTTTGGTTAGCCCGGTGGGGAAGGAGAAATAATCGTGAAATTGTGCCAAAACCTTTCCGACCGCATAGCAGTGCCTTCTCAAGTTCTCATTTTTCATTTTTTCGCGGAGAAGTTCCAACGCCGAATCTTTAGTTAGTAGTTTCTTGGCCATACGATTTACTCGAGCCCGTAGATACCTTTTGTAACCGAATCAATCTCGTGTCTTAGTTGGGGAAAGGGTACTCCTTCTCTTGCGGAAACATTTTCTAAAAACCAGAACACTCTTTCCGAATGTCCGTAGCCTAGTGTCGGGGGCATTCCGTATTCAAGCATCTCAACAAAATCAATGTCTAAAAATTGAGCTTCGGCGTCTCCGCTGTCTCTAAGTGACTGTTGTTCTTTAAATCTTTCATATTGATCGACGGGGTCATTTAGTTCGGAAAATCCGTTTCCAAGTTCGCCGCCGGCAACAATCGGGTGAAATCTCATCGCATATTTGGGGTTAGACGGGTTGGCTTTGGCCAGAGGAGACAGGAATTTTGGCTCATTTACAACAAAAGCGGGTCCCCGGATGTCTTTTCTGATGGTTTTCCAGAGGCTGTCCACACCGCGTCCGAAGTTCATGTTTTTGTCTATTTTTATGTGCTTTTTTTCAAGGATTTTTTTGACGTCGTTGAAACCCGAGTTAAATATATCGAGATTGAACTTTTCTTTAAAGATTTCTGAATAATCGATTATTTCCCACTCTTTTTCAAAATCAACGTTGAATCCTTTGATTTCAAACTTCTGGGTTCCGTAGACTTCTTCCGCAACATAACGGAAAAGATTTTTAATAAATTTCATTCCGTCGTTCCAGTCGGCGTATGCCCAGTAAAACTCCATGGCGATATGTTCAGGTAAATGTTCGTCGGAAATTCCTTCGTTTCTGAAGCGTGGACCTATCTCGTAAACTTTTTCATAACCGCCGCCTATTAAGCGTTTTAAATAGAGTTCCTGGGAAATTCTTAAATAAAAATCCTGGTCCAGAACGTCCATGTGTGTAACGAAAGGGTTGGCGTCGGCACCGCCCGGCGTCATTTCCAAGACAGGTATGTTCATTTCCATAAACTTTTCCTTTCTGAAAAAATCACGGTGGGCTTCCCAGAATTTCGATCTTCTTATAAATCTTTGGTAAACGTCCGGGTTTAAATTTGTATCTATGTAACGTCTTCGAAGTCTGGTCTCTTTGTCCTTTAACCCGTCCCACATGTCAGGAAGGGGTCTGAGTGATTTTGTGAGTATTCTTATCGAAGAAACTTCTACGGAGATTTCACCTCTTTGAGTCTTGGTCAAAATGCCTTTACCTTCGGCAAAATCGCCCGAATCGAGAAGATTAAGCTCCTCGAATCCGACACCGCTCTTTTGGTGATTCGGCTCAAGAAGGGCGTCCTCCTTTATATATAGTTGTATTTTTCCGGTGGCATCCTTAAGGTCAATGAAGGCAAGTTTCCCATGTTTTCTAATCGAGACAATTCTTCCGGATGCAACTACCTCAGTACCTTCAAGTTTTTCGAAGGATTCGTGGAAAACATTATTTGAGTGTGATTTGTAAGATGTTGGGGGATAAGGATCTACACCGAGACTTTTAAGTTTTTCCAACTTTTCTATTCGTACTTGTCTAAGCTCTGATAAGGTTGCCATTAACTTATTCAATCAGAAACGGCTTTAATAATCAATCTTAAGAATGGTGTAGATGAGCTTTCCCATAGGAGCCTCTACCTCTATTTTATCTCCGACCCTTTTTCCGACCAGCGCGGAACCTAAAGGTGATTCATGAGATATTTTCTTTTCGAGAGGATTTGCCTCGGGAGCTCCTACGATGTGGTATTCAATTTCTTCGCTGTCTACTTGGATCTTTACTTTTGCACCGACGCCTATTATGTCTTTTTTACCGTTGTCCTTTGAAATCTGAGCGTTTTTAATAAACTCTTCAAGTTCGGAAATTCTTCCTTCTATATAGGACTGTTCCTGCTTGGCTGCGTCGTACTCAGAGTTTTCGGAAATATCACCCATTTCCCGGGCTTCCTTTATTCTTCTGGCGACTTCCGTTCTTTTGGCACCACTCAACTCAGCCAATTCAGCCTTTAGTTTTTCTAAACCTTCTTTTGTAACATAAATCACGTCTTTTTTATCCATATGCTTCTATTTCCTTTTTCAGGAAGACCTCAAAAAAAAGTTCCCCATCATGTACTTGAGGGGGAGAAGTTCTTTGAACGGTATATATTTAACACAAATACAGGGGGGTGTCAAATGAGTTGAACTCTAGGTTACGTTGTTAGTTCAACAAATTGTGCGTGTTTGACAGGTGCTATAATGCAATAATATGATGCCGGGTTTAGAGATGAAAAAAGAGTGGGATTTCGGTCTTTTATACCGTAACCACGATAAAAAAGCTCTATCCTTGGAGCTGGAGGAGATAAAAAGGTGCAACTTGGACTTTTCAGCTAAATGGAAGGCAAAAACCGAATATTTGGAAGATCCCGGAACACTGGAACAAGCGTTGGACGAATATGAAAGTATTGCGGCTACTATAGGTGTTTCAGGTAAGCCCGGTTACTACTACTGGTTAAAGTACCAGCTGGATCAGCAAAACACCGAGATAAAAGCCGAATTAAGCAAAATCGACGATCTCGGAACTTTAATTGAAAACGAACTTGAATTCTTTACACAGGGAATATCAAGGATACCGGTCGATAAACAGGAGACTTTTTTGAACTTTCCCGGACTTTTCAAATATAAACACCTATTACAAAGATTATTCGATTCTGCTAAGTATCTGCTAACCGAACCCGAGGAAAAAATTCTGAACCTCACTTCTAAAACCGCTCAGGGTAACTGGGTCGACATGATTTCGGATTTTCTATCCAGAGAAGAAAGAAAAGTCTTGCATGAGAGTGGTGAAGAAAAAGAAGCTAATTTTTCTCAGATTCTTGAGGGTATAAATAGTATAAATAAAAAGGTCAGGGATTCAGCCGCGTTGGCTTTGAACGATATTTTTTCTAAACACGCCCCTGCCGCCGAGTATGAGCTTAATTCCGTTTTGCATAACAAAAAGGTATCGGACGAATTGAGGGGATTTACCCGTCCTGACGCTTCCAGGCATTTTGCCGACGACATAGAAACAGAGGTAGTGGACAGCTTGATAGAAGCGGTAACCTCGAGGTTCGATATTTCGCAAAGATTTTACAAATTAAAAGCCCGGCTGCTTGGCGTGGAAAAACTCCAGTACCACGAGAGAAATGTTGATTACGGTTCTACAAACGGAAAATATGATTTTGACTCGACAGCAGAGTTAGTTTCCAAAGTGTTTAACGGGCTCGATGCGGAGTTCGGCAGTATCCTTACCGATTTTTTGATAGAGGGAAAGATTGACGTCTTTCCTAAAAAAGGAAAAGATTCGGGAGCTTTCTGTGTGCACATGGAAAAAGAACTTCCGGTGTTTGTGATGCTTAACCACACGGGAAGACTGAACGACGTTACAACTTTGGCTCATGAGATGGGGCACGCAATCAACTTTGAATTGATGAAAAAAGAACAAAATGCTTTGAACTGCGGAACGTATACTTGTACTGCCGAGGTAGCGAGCACGTTTATGGAAGACTTCGTTTTGGACGAAATTGAGAACGGAGTCGACGATGCAAGGCGCCTCGAGATTTTGATGGAAAGACTAAACGGTGACGTTTCTTCGATTCAGAGACAGGTGGCCTGCTACAACTTTGAAAAGGATTTGCACACTATATATAGGAGTGAAGGATTTTTACCTTTGAAAAGAATCGGCGAACTTTTTATTAAGCATATGGGGGCTTATATGGGAGAAGCCGTTGAGATGTCGCCGGGTGCCGAGAACTGGTGGGTTTACTGGAGCCACATCCGCAGTTACTTTTACGTTTACTCTTACGCTTCGGGAGTGATGATTTCAAAATCCTTAAAAAATATGGTGGGGGACGATTTGAGTTTTGTTCAAAAGGTCAAAAAGTTTTTGAGCATGGGAACCTCGGTGTCGCCCCGCGAATCTTTTGAGGAGCTGGGAATAAACATTGCCGACAAAGGGTTTTGGATGAAGGGTTTGGAAGAGTTGGATTCGATGGTCACGGAAGCCGAGGAATTGGCGCGGAAGCTAGGGAGAATTTAAAGAATGTACTTAGAAAAAATGACTAACGCACTCAAAGAAAACGATTCATATAGAGTTGTATTCCTCGGTGACTCTATAACATCGGCTGAATGGGTTCATCCTAATTGGCGGGAAATTGTTGAGTATGTATTAAAGGAAGAGATGTCAGCTAAGCTGGAGGACTGGAAACTTTCTTCATGGGGAATAAGGTGTATAAATTCAGGTTTTGACGGTTCCACAACGAAAGACTGGCTTAATTTACTGGATTCTGGTGTGTTGGCGTACGAACCTGATATGGTTATTGTGATGGGGACGGTAAACGATATGGATCTTGGTATTTCCGTTGAGGAACATGTTGAAAATTTGAAAAAAGTTTTGGATAGAGTCTCGTCTATGGTCGGGGACGTGGTTTATTGTACTGACATTCCCGCCGATAACACACCTCACAATGTCTCTTTTATGAAATACATCGACGCGGCTAAAGATATTTTTCCAACAGGCAATGTTTTATATATCAATTTGTTTGAAGAATTCAGAGACTTGGATTTAAGCAGATTTTTTACTTTCGAATCCGGAGGCAATGAAGCTGTAGGCATAAAACCGGGACAGACGGACTATATACATCCAAATCAACTTGGAAATGCATACATAGCCAGATTCATTTTGGCTAAGGTTTTTGGTATAAATTTCGACCCGGAAAGGTACATGAAGGAAAACAACTCGGGGAAGATGTTTCCTTCTTATTAAGTTATGAAGCTCAGAACTTCAGAAGAAATTCAAGATATTTTACGAAAATTTAACGAGATGGGGTATGCCGACGCTAATGTTAAGTACGAAGATAATAAAAAGAACGGCAAGGTTTTAACAAGACAGGACGGAGAGTGGAAGTATGAAGACGAGTTTTACGGTGGGGAGCCGTACTCCGGAAACGAAACACTTTGGTACGGAGATAAAGATGTTTTCCGTTGCGTTTACTGGGGAAAGGTCGCTGATGGGATTAATTTTTCCGATGTTTACGATTTTCTGAGAAAAGCTTTAAAGGTGGGACCGACAGGAACTTGTGTTCACAGAGGTCCGGAGTGTTTTTCCGAGGACAATTTGGTATACACAAATTCTTGCACAGGAGATATCGAGGAATTTACTCAGACGGAAAGAATCTACATAGGCGACAAAGAGGTTTACACAGCCTATTTTATAGGCGGACGGGTCAACGTTAATAAATAGCGCAGTTGCAATATAAACGCCGCATCGTACGGAAACCGGAATCGATTTCGAACTGTCCTATAATAAATAGCTATATTTTTGTTTGACAGATAGATTGTTTTAAAGTAAAAGGTTATTAGAAATAACTCGAAAGGGTTTGTTGTCTGCCCGTTAAGGCAAAAATGGCCTTCAAAAACAAAGAAAATTACAGCAAAATATTAGGTTACTGAACGCACACCCCAGGTGTGCTTTTTTTGTTGCTTTCATTTTGTTTTAAGGTTATATAGATAAAATATAACGGGGTTTGAAAACTTAAATTTATTTAGTTCGAGAATGCAAGGAAACACGTTGCGTAAATTGGTCGCTTGTAACGTGCGGAGCAAGTAGCGAAACCGGTCTCTATGTTGAGGTCGGTTTTTTTATTGGTGTGTGCACTATTAAGTTCACCACCGATGCGCCGTAAAAATTT